>JBQDAV010000004.1:0-114676 GCA_052090405.1 Luteimonas sp. | reverse complement strand
GGCCGACGCCGGGGGACATGGAGACCAAAGGCACCCCCACCCGGCGCACCGGCGTTGCATCAGCGCCGCACTTTCCCCCGCTTGGGAGAAGAGCCTTTCTGTTGCCGGGGCCCCGGAAACCATTGTTCCCATTGACTTTCGCCATATTGTGGAAGACGAGGGCCTGGATGATGCTGGGCGGGCAACCAACTTGGAGGGTAGCTATGAACAACAGCGGAAACCGTTTCCTCGTGATCTATTCCGGGCTGCTGACCGCGGTCTTTTCCGTGGTGGTGCTGACCGGCGCCGCCTCGTCGGGCAAGGCCTCGTTCGAAGAGATCGATGTGCAGCGGCTCAACCTGCGCGAGCCGGACGGGACCCTGCGCTACGTGCTGTCCAGCTCGGCGCGGTTTCCCGGCGCGATCATCCGCGGCGAGGAGTACGAGCACCCGCGGCCGCAGGCCGGGATGCTGTTCTACAACGACGAGGGCAGCGAGGTGGGCGGCCTGATCTTCGCGGGTGGAACCGACGAGAAGGGCAAGGTGCGCTCCGGTGGCAGCCTGACCTTCGACCGCTACGAGCAGGACCAGATCGTGCAGATCATGGGCATGGACGGGGGCGGTCATTACGTGGCCGGCATGCAGGTTTCCGACCGGCCCGGGCGTTCGATCACCGAGGATTTCCAGGAGGCGGGCCAGCTGGAGGCGATGGGCGCCGATGAGCGCGCGGCGCTGATGCAGGAGCGCCGGGCAGGCAACTACTACGGTGCCAACCGGCTGTTCGTGGGGCGTTCGGGCAGCGGCAACTCTGTGTTGATGCTCAACGATGCCGGCGGGAAGGCACGCATGGTGCTGCAGGTGGCGCCGGATGGCGAGGCTTCGATCCAGTTCCTGGACGAGGAGGGCGAGGTGGTTGGAGAACTGACCCCGGAGTCGATGACGGGGTAATCCGGCGACAGTCGCCGCGTGACCCTGCCATTGGAAGGGTCACGCGGCTCCGCGCGTAGGACGCGCTCCTGCAGCGGTGCGCCTGGGTCGTTTCAGCGTTGGGCGGCGGCTTCGATGTCGGTCCAGGCGCGCAGCATGTTCCCGCCCAGGATCTTGCGGATGTCATCGTCGCCGTAGCCACGTTCCTGCAGGCCGGCGACCAGGTTGGGGAAATCGGCCACGGTGCGCAGGCCCTCGGGCAGCTCGCCGCCGACGCCGTCGAAGTCCGAGCCCAGGCCGATGTGGTCGATGCCGAGCAGTTCCACGCCGTAGTCGATCTGGTCGAGCACCGGTTCGATGGTGATGTCCGGGACCGGATGCGCCTCTTCCCAGGCGCTTTCGAACGCACCGCGGTCCTCCAGCGGCTCGCCGGCGGCCTGGAGTTCGGCGTTGCGGCGCTCGAACTCGTCGGCGGCGACGAAGTAGGCCTGGGTGTCGGCAGCCGCCTGGCCGTCGACGAACATCGTGCCGAACGGGATCTGGACCACGCCGCCGGTCTCGGCGATGGCCTTGGCCAGCTCGTCGCTGAGGTTGCGCTCGAAGCCGGGGGTGAAGTGGCGGAAGCCGGAGTGGCTGGCGATCACCGGCGCGCTGCTGATTTCGATCACGTCGCGGGTGGTGTCGTCGGACAGGTGCGAAACGTCGACGATCATCCCCAGCCGGTTCATCTCCGCCACCACCTCGCGCCCGAACGGGCTCAGGCCGTTCCATTTGCGCTCCAGGGTGTAGGACGAATCGCCGATGCGGTTGTTGCCGCTGTGGGTCAGGCCGATGTAGCGCACGCCGCGGTCGAAGAACGCCTGCACCTGCGACAGGTCGTCGCCCAGCGGGCCGGCGTTCTCCATGCCCATGGCCAGCAGCACTTTGCCGCCTTCGGCCAGCGACTCGACGTCGCCGGGTGAGGTGAGGACGGCGAACTTGTCCGGGTGGCGGCCCACCAGCGCCTCCGTTGCGTCGATCAGCCGGTGGGCGTGCTGGCGTGCGGTGCCGGCCTCGTCGCGCCCGTGCGAGGTGTAGATCGCCATGAAGCCCACATCCAGGCCGCCTTCGCGCGCCTTCGGGTAGTCGAACTCGCGGTCTTCGGTTTCCTCGCCCAGGTCGACCCACTGGCCCACCACGCGCCCGGGTGCATCGATGTGGGTGTCCACGATGATCGCGTCCTGTGCGAGCTGGCGCGCGGCTTCGGGCGCTTCCTGCGCGGCGACGGTGGAGGCCGCGAGCATCACGGCGGCGGCAAGCAGGGAGCGACAGGGCATGGGTTCTCCTCGGGAAGGACATGATCGACCGCAGGAAAGATACGCCACCGGGGTGGGAGCGCGCCATGCGCGCAAGCGGTATCGGCTCAGGCCACGCGGTGGCCACCGGCATGGACGCTGCCGGCAAGCTGGCCGCCGAGCCAATAGCACAGCTCCGCCGGCTGCCCGACGTTCCAGTGCGTGAAGTCGGCGCGCATGCCCGGGCGCAGCACGCCGCGATCATCCATGCCGAGCGCGCGCGCGGCATTGACCGTCGCGCCGCGCAGCGCCTCTTCCGGGGTGAGGCGGAACAGGGTGCAGGCCAGTTGCATGCCCTGGCGCAGCGACAGCAGCGGCGCGGTGCCGGGATTGCAGTCGGTGGCCACCGCCATTGGCACGCCGCGGGCGCGGAATTCGTCCAGCGGCGGCAGTGTGGTTTCGCGCAGCACGTGGAAGGCGCCGGGCAGCAGCACCGCGACGGTGCCGGCTTCGGCCATCGCCTGCACGCCGGCGGCGGAGGTGTATTCGATGTGGTCGGCGGACAGGCCGTCGAACTGCGCCACCAGCCCCGCGCCGCCGCCGTCGCTGAGCTGGTCGGCGTGCAGTTTCACCGGCAGGCCGAGCGCGCGCGCGGCTTCGAACACGCGCCGGGTCTGGTCGATGCTGAAGCCGATCGTCTCGGCGAATGCATCCACCGCGTCCACCAGGTCCTCTTCGTGCAGGCGCGGCAGCCATTCGATCACGGCGTCGATGTAGGCGTCGGCGCGGTCTGCGAACTCCGGCGGCAGCGCGTGCGCGGCCAGGTAGGTGGTCCGCACCTGCACGCCCAGCTCCTCGCCCACGCGCCTGGCCGCGCGCAGCATCCGCCGCTCGCTGTCGTAGTCCAGGCCGTAGCCGGACTTGATTTCCAGGGTGGTCACGCCGTCGGCGACCAGCGCCCGCGCGCGCGGCAGCGACTGGGCCAGCAGCTGGTCCTCGCTGGCTTCGCGCACGGCACGCACCGAGGACACGATGCCGCCGCCGGCGCGGGCGATCTCCTCGTAGCTGGCGCCCTGCAGGCGCTGCTCGAACTCGCCGGCGCGATTGCCGGCGAACACCAGGTGGGTATGGCAGTCGACCAGGCCCGGGGTGACCAGGCCGCCGCCGAGGTCGATCACGGTGCCGGACAGGCTGTTGGGGTCGGCGGGCAGGGCGGTGCGCGGGCCGACGTAGACGATGGCGCCGTCGCGCCAGCCCAGCGCGCCGTCTTCGACCAGGCCGTAGCCGCTGTCGGTGTCGAGGGTGGCCAGGGTGGCGCCGAGGACCAGCCCGTCCCAGGGGGTTCGCTGCGATTCGTCCATGGCTCGATTGTACGGAAGGGTCGGGACTACGCATCGTGAGCGCGTCGCGCGACAATGCCGACATGGACAGCCTTGTCACCCGCACCGCCGCCGGCTGGCGCCTGCCCGCCGTTCCCAACCTGCATTCGCACGCGTTCCAGCGCGCCATGGCCGGCATGGCCGAGCGCCGCACGGATCCGGCCGATTCGTTCTGGACCTGGCGTGAAACCATGTACCGCTTCGCCGGGCGAATGACGCCGGAGACGATGCGGGCGGTGGCCGCGCAGCTTTACGTGGAGATGCTGGAGGCGGGTTTCGGGTCGGTGTGCGAGTTCCAGTACGTACATCACCAGCCGGATGGCACGCCTTACGACGACCCGGCGGCAATGTCGCGGGCGCTGGTGGAAGCGGCGTGCGAGACCGGTATCCGCATGACCCTGCTGCCGGTGCTGTACATGACCGGGGGATTCGATGGCCGGCCGCTGTCGGAGCGGCAGGCGCGTTTCGGGCACGACGTGGAAAGCTACCTGCGCCTGCTGGAGCGGCTGCGCGGGTTCGAGGACGGGCGGCTGCGGGTGGGGGCGTGCTTCCACAGCCTGCGGGCGGTGCCCAAGGTTGCGATGCGGCAGGTGCTGGAGGCGCTCCCGGGCGGGATGCCGGTGCACGTGCATATCGCCGAGCAGATCGGCGAGGTGCAGGACAGCCTGGCGCTGCGCGATGCGCGGCCGGTGGAGTGGCTGTATGAAAATTTCGAGGTGGGCGCGCGCTGGGCGCTGGTGCATGCGACCCACCTGACGGCGGAGGAAACCCGCCGCATCGCCGGCAGTGGCGCGACCGTTGTGCTGTGCCCGACCACGGAGGCCAACCTGGGCGACGGGCTGTTTCCGCTGCGCGACTACCTGGATGCGGGCGGACGCTGGGGGATCGGGTCGGATTCGCACATCTCGGTGTCGCCGGTGGAGGAGCTGCGCTGGCTGGAGTACGGGCAGCGGCTGGTGAGCCGCCATCGCAACATTGCGGTGGGCGCTTCGGAGAGCGTGGGCGAGACGCTGCTGGGCGGGGCCCTGGCGGGTGGCGGGAACGTGACCGGGTTCGATGCCAGCGACGACTGGGTGGAGCTGGACCCGGAAGCGCCCGCACTGGTGGGTGCGACCGCGGAAGACGTGGTCGACCGCTGGGTCTTCAGCGGCAACCGGCCGGCGGTGGAGACGGTGTGCATCGATGGGCAGATGCTGGTCAGCGGCGGTCGTCATCGCGACCGCGAGGCGATTTTTTCCCGTTATCGCCGGGCCATCGCCGATCTGACCACGTAGGTCGGGGCTACGTACGCGACGCGTTGTTTTCGTGGGCCGCCCGCACCGCTCCCTCATCCAACGTGATAGCCATGAGGTCGGGGCGCTGCATGAAAATATCCGGCCTTCGCCGCGACTAATCTTCATGAGTCCCGGGAAAGGCATTCATGGATCAGACGGACACCAACGCGTTCACCGCGATGCTGCAGGACAACCAGGCGGCGCTTGAGCGCCTGGCCCGGCGCTACGCGGGGCCGGACGACTGGCGTGACCTGGTGCAGGACATGCACTTGCAGCTCTGGCGCAGCTTCGGCGCCTTCGATGGCCGCGCACAGCTGTCGACCTGGGTGTACCGGGTGGCGCTCAATACCGCGCTCAGCCGGGTGCGCAAACCGCGCCAGGATCACGTGGCGCTGGACGCGGTGCCCGAGCGCGGGTGCAGCGGACACGCCGTCGACCCCATGGATGTGCTCGACGAATTCCTCGCCAGCCTGGAGCCGGTCCCACGCGCGATCCTGCTGATGGATCTGGAGGGACTGCCGCGCGAGCAGGTCGCCGAGATCCTGGGGCTCAGTCCGAATGCTGTCGCCGTGCGCATGACGCGCCTGCGCAAGGCCTTTGAAGAACGATTCGTGGAGGCATGAGCATGGATTGGGACAGGGTAAGGCAGGAGTGGCGGAGTGAACGCCCCGCGGCACCGACGGTCTCGGTGGACGAACTGGAGTCCCGCGATGACGCGCTGCAGAAGCAGGTGCGGTGGCGCGACCTGGTGGAAACGGCGGCTGCGATCGTGGTGGCGGTGTTCTTCGGTTTCACTGTGCTGGACTCGGCCGGCAGCGGTGAATGGGTCGCTTTCGGCTCCGCCCTGCTGCTGGTGGCGTGGGCGGTGCTGGTGCCGATTCGCCTGCGGCGGACCCGCCGCTGGATGCCGGTGGTCGAGCACCACATGCCATTGGTGGAGGGGCTTTCACGCCAGCGCGACGCGGCGCTGGCGCAGGCGCGGATGCTGGAGCAGGTCTGGCTGTGGTACCTCACGCCGCCGACGATCGGTATTTTCGGTTTGACCCTGGCGCTGAGGGGGCCGTCGACTTTCGTGCTGGTGTACCTGGCCGCGGTGCTGGTCCTGTACGCCGTCCTTGCCTGGATCAACCGGTACGCGGCGAGGACGAAGTTCCGTGCCCACGCCGAACGTCTGCAGCGCCAGATCGAGGCGCTTGCGGGTGAGGACGCGCCATGAACAGCATCGGCTGCCCGTCCATTGCCTGGACCCGCCGGTCCGTTTCCGTTTCCAGACACACCAGGGAGAAGTCCATGTTCCGTTCCAACCGCCGGTTCGCCGGCCTGCTTGCCGGCACCCTGTTCGCCGTTTCCGGGGCCGTGGGCGCCATGGATGACGCCGCGCTCGGCGAGGTCCTCGACAGGCGCCTGCTGGGCGACAGCACTGGTGCGTGTATCGCCGCCGCGGTGATCGAAGACGACAACGTGGCCCGCGCCTGGCGCTGCGCCGACCCGGCGGATGTCGACCGGATCGGCCCGGACGTGGCGTTCGAGATCGGCTCGATCACCAAGACCATGACCGCCATCCTGCTGGCCGACCTGATCCTCGGCGGCGGGGCTTCGCTGGACGATCCGTTGGCCGACCACCTGCCGGAAGGAACCGCGGTGCCGGAGCACGAAGGCCAGCCGATCCTGCTGCGGCACGTGGTCACGCACGTGTCCGGCTTGCCGCGCCTGCCGTCACGCCTCGAGCTCACCAACCCGGAAGACCCCTATGCCACGTTCGACGCCGATGCCCTGCTGGCTTCGCTGCAGGACGTGGCCCTGGCCCAGGCACCGGGCGAGGTGTTCGAGTACTCCAATTTCGGCGCGATGCTGGTGTCGCTGGCGGTGGCCCGCCACTCCGGGATGGATTTCGAACGCCTGCTGGATGAGAAGCTCTTCACCCCGCTGCGGATGGAGAACGCCCACATCGCCAACCGTCCGGACGGACTGCGGATGGCGGCCGGACACCTGCCGAACGGGCAGGAGACTCCGCCGTGGACGTTCGCGGGCGACCTGGCCGGCGTCGGCGGCGTGCGCGCCACGCTCGACGACATGGTGCGCTACGCGCAGGCCCAGTTCGGCGGCGTGCAGGGCGTGCTCGGCGAGGCGATCGACCTGGCCCAGCAGCCGATCCCGACCGCGGCGGACCAGGCGATGGCGATGAACTGGCTGCTCATGCCGGTCGGTGATCGCATGGTCCACGCCCACGACGGTGGGACAGGCGGCTTCTCCTCGATGCTTGCCTTCGATCTGGAACGCGGCCGGGCGGCCGTGGTGCTGGCCGATACCGGGCTTGCCGCCATGGGCGGGGTGAACGACGTTGCCGCGCACCTGCTCGACGACAGCATCCCGCTGAGCGAGCCGCGGCGCCCGGTGGAGCGTCCCGAGGTTGCGCCGGCGCCGGCGCCGGCGCCCGAAGCGCTGCGCGAGTACGCCGGTAGCTATCCGCTGATGCCGGGCTTGGAACTGGTGGTGCGCGAGCACGATGGCGTGCTGCACGCGCAGGCCACCGGCCAGGGCGAGTTCCCGCTGGAGCCGGTCGCCGACGACGTGTTCGAGGCGGCCAACTACGACATCGAGATCAGTTTTTCGCGGAATGCTGCCGGTGAGGTGACGAAGCTGGACCTGCGCCAGGGCGGCCACTTGCTCAGCGGCGAGCGGCAGTAGCGCCGCACGCGCGTCAGGCGTTGCTTCTGCGGCCGCTCAATCCGTGGACAGCGGCATTCGTCGCCGCTGCCCGGGATTCGTCGCAACCCGGCGTACCCGCACGGGTACGTTGGCATCCTGCGATCGAACCCTTCACAGGAATGATCATGAAGATCCGGTCCGTTGCCATGGCCCTTGTCCTCGGCGCCGTGCTTTCCACCGGGTGGGCGCAGAAGCCGAACGGGCCAGCCGCACCGGCGTATGTCGAGCGTGATTTCAGCGTCGGCGAGGGCGAGCTGTCCCTGCCGGGGACGCTGGCAATGCCGGCGGGCGACGGGCCGTTTCCCGCCGTGGTCCTGGTGCATGGATCCGGACCCGTCGATCGGGACGGAACCCTTGGTGCCAGCCGCCCGCTGCGCGACATTGCGCAAGGCCTCGCGGAACGGGGCATTGCGGTGCTGCGCTATGACAAGCGCACCCTGGTGCACCCGCTCGCATTCGCAGCCGATCCCGACGCCGGCGTGGATGAGGAAAGCACCCATGACGCGGTGGCGGCCGTGGCCGCACTGCAGGCCACCCCCGGGATCGATTCCGATCGCGTGTTCGTGTTCGGCCACAGCCTGGGCGCGATGCTGACACCGCGCATCGTCCAGCGTGCCGATGGCGCGGCCGGGGGCATCCTGTTCGCAGGGTCCACGCGTCGCCTGCTTGACCTGCTGCCCGAGCAGATCAAGCGCCTTGGGACGCTGGGCGGGGCGGATCCCGAGTCCACCGCGGCCAGCCTCGAGGCGTTCCACGAGGCCGTCGCACGCCTGCGCGCGGGCGGTGACGGAGCCGACGAAATCCGGATACTGGGGTTGCCGGCCGGTTATCTTCGCAGCGCGGAGGCGCTTGATCCTGTCGCCGAGGCACGCGTGGCGTCGCAGCCGTTGCTGATCATGCACGCCGGACGCGACATCCAGGTCACGGACGTTGACTGGCAGGCCTGGCAGGCCGCTTTCGGCGACGATCCACGGTTCACGCTCAAGCGCTATCCGGAGCTGGGACACCTGGGCTTCGTCAGCGATCCCGACAGACCACTTGCCAGCTACGGCGCGCCCGACCACGTCGACGAAAGGTTGATCGAAGACGCTGCCGCCTGGATTGCCGGGCACTGAGCGGCCGCAGCCGGCCTGCAGCCCGCTCCGGTGATTGGTGATTCGCTCCGCGCGTCGTCCGTTTCATCGTCGGATCCGGCGGGTGCATCGCAAACCGTGGTGGGGCCCGCCGGAGCCCGGTACCGTCATCCCGCATCCGCAACTGCTACAGGAGAACAACGATGAAGGTCTTGTCCGCAATCATGATCCTGGTCCTCGCCGCGGCTGGTTTTTCCCACGATGCGACTGCTGCAGCAGGCTTCGCCTCCAACGGAGAACAGCTGCAGGAATCGCCGACTGCCGAGACGCTGCGCGAATACGCCGGCACCTATCCGCTGGCACCGGGCTTCGAGCTGGCGATCCGCGAACGTGACGGCACGCTGCACGTACAGGCAACGGGACAGCCGGAGTTCCCGCTGGTCCATGCCGGCGGCGACAGCTTCGCCAATCCACAGCTCGGCCTTGAAATCGGGTTTGAACGCGACGCCGGCGGGTCCGTTGTGGCGCTGGAGTTGCGGCAGGCGGGGCAGGTCCTGCAGGGTGAGCGCCAATGATGCATGGCCGTAACCACCTGCCGGCACCGATCGGGGACAAGGCGTGAGCGGACGTTCCGGATACCCGCTGGAGCACAAGCTCGCCGACGACGTGGTGGTGGGCGGCAACGCGGTCTGGAGCCGCTATCGCCGGTACCCGGTGTTCAGCGCGCGCTGGCTGCGCGGACGCACCCTGCTGTTCCTGGTGCCGGTCACCCTGTGGGCACTGATGACAGCGGCCGCCGCGGCGCTGACGTCGCCCACCACCGCCGCGGTCCTGTTCGTCCATGTTTTCTGGACGTCGATGGTCATCGTGAGCACGGGTCCGTTGCTGGCTACGCTGGTGCGCCATGCCGGTCTGCCGATCACGATGGAACGGTGGCTGGTCGTGGCGTCAGTGCTGGCCGGTATCGCGATCGCCTTCGTGGCCGAGTGGTGGGCCGGCGTGCAGGGCAATCGGGCGTACGCCGAGTTGATGGACAGCATGGGTCACGATCCGTCCGCCCTTCCCGAATTTGGTCCGGGCCTGCAGATAGTGCTGCTGGCCATGAACGTGGGCTTCAGGCTGGTGATCTTCGGGTTGCTCGGTGGCGGCCTGGCCCTGCGCGCCTATTTCAGCGAGCGGCGCCGCTGGGAGGAGAGCAGCCGGCGCCGCGAGATGGAGACCCTGCAGGGCCAGAAAAAGGATTCCGACCTGCGGCTTGGCATGCTGCAGGCCCAGGTGGAGCCGCACTTCCTGTTCAACACGCTGGCCTCGGTGCGCGCGCTGGTGCGCCAGGATCCCGCGCTTGCCGAATTCACCCTGGATGCGCTGGCCACGCACCTGCGGGCCACCATTCCCAAGCTGCGCGATGGCGAGGCGCTGCTGAATTCCACGCTCGGCCAGCAGCTCGATATCTGTGAAAGCTATCTTGGGCTGATGAAGCTGCGGATCGGCGCGCGCCTGGAATACTCCATCGAAGCGGCGGCGGAGCTGCGCGCGCGCCCCTATCCGCCGCTGCTGTTGATGACCCTGGTGGAAAACGCGGTCAAACACGGTATCGAGCCCAAGTCCGGCTCCGGGCGGATCGACGTGCGGGCCTGGGAGGAAGACGAAGCACTGGCGGTTGAGATCATCGATGACGGCATCGGGCTGCAGACCGGGACCGGCGGCGGCGTGGGCCTGGCCAACGTGCGCGGGCAGCTTGCAATGCGCTACGGTGAACGCGCGTCGGTCAGCCTGGCCGGCCGCAGCGGGGAAGGCTCCCGCGCCGAAATCCGGGTGCCGCTGGAGGAGGAAAATCCCTGAGCACGATCACCGCGATCCTCGCCGAGGACGAGGCCCCGCAGCGCGCTGCAATGCTGGAGATGCTTGCCGCGGCCTGGCCGGATCTGGAGGTGGTGGCCTGCGAGGACGGCATTACCGCGATGACCGCGATTGCCGAGCACAGGCCACAGGTGGCTTTCCTCGACATCCGCATGCCCGGCGTGGGCGGCCTGGACGTTGCGAAGGCGGCGGTGGCAGCCGGCGGGCTGGTGGTGTTCACCACCGCCTACGACGAATACGCGATTGGCGCGTTCGAGGCCGGCGCGGTGGACTACCTGCTCAAGCCGGTGGCCCTAGAGCGCCTGCGCGAGGCGGTCGATCGGCTGCAGGCGAGGCTGCAGGAAGCACGGCCCGACGACCTGCAGGCGCTGGTGGAGGAACTGGAAGCGCGGCTGCGGCCGCGCGACGAACGCCAGATCCGTTGGATCAGCGCCAGCGCGGGCAACAGCGTGCGGGTGATCGGCATCGACGAGGTGCTGTACTTCCAGGCGCGGGACAAGTGCGTGTGCGTGGTCACGGCCGGCGGCGAGGCGGTGATCCGTACGCCGCTCAAGGATCTGGTTGCCGGCCTGGACCCGGATGAGTTCTGGCAGGTCCACCGGGGCACCGTGGTGCGGGTCTCGGCGATCGACCGGGTGCGCAAGGACGAGCTGGGCAAGCACCGGCTGCGGATCCGGGGGCAGGAAGAGGAGCTGCCGGTCAGCGCGGCATTCCTGCACCGTTTCCGCGGCATGTGACCTGGATCAATGCCACGGGCGACAATGCCGCCCACGCTGGCGGGATCTGGACCGGGAGCTGCAGGCATGAACGTTGACGTGTTGGTGGTGGGCGCCGGGCCGGCGGGGCTGTGTTTCGCCCGGTCGCTCAAGGGCAGCGGGCTGAAAGTGGCGGTGGTGGAGAAGCAGCCGCTGGAAGCGATCGCTGCGCCGGCGTTCGACGGCCGCGAGATCGCGCTGACTCATGCCTCGCGAAAGGTCCTGGAAGGGCTGGGCCTGTGGGATCGCTTCGACCCGGCCGATGTATCGGAGCTGCGCGATGCCAAGGTCACCGACGGCGACTCCGCGCATGCGCTGCGGATCAGCGCCGATGACGGGCGCAGCGACCGGCTCGGCTGGCTGGTGCCCAACCACGTGATCCGGCGCACCGTCTTCGAAGCCGTGGCCGGGCAGGACGACGTTGAAGTCTTGACCGGGCACGGGGTGCGGGCGGTGGCCGATCGCGGCGACGCCATCGAAGCGTCGCTGGAAGACGGGCGCACGATCCGCGCGCGGCTGCTGGTGGCCGCGGACAGCCGCTTTTCCCAGGTGCGACGGATGCTGGGCATCGGTGCCCGTTCGCGCGACCACGGCGTGCGGATGATGGTGTGCCGGTTCGAACACACCCTGCCGCACCACCACGTGGCCTGGGAGTGGTTCGACTACGGCCACACGCTGGCGCTGCTGCCATTGAACGGAAACCTGTCCTCGGCGGTGCTCACGCTCAGCCCGGCGCTGATGGGCGGGGCCGAGGCCATGGACGATGCGGCGCTGGCCGCGGACCTGCAGCAACGCATGCGCGGGCGGCTGGGGGAGGTCAGCATGACCGGCACCCGCCACGTGTATCCGCTAGTGTCGGTGTACGCCGACAGCTTCGTCGGCCGGCGCGCGGCGCTGGTGGGCGACGCTGCGGTGGGCATGCACCCGGTGACCGCGCACGGCTTCAACCTGGGTCTGCAGGGGCAGGCGCGGCTGGCCGAGGCAGTGCTGCAGGCGCACCGCGCCGGCGCGGACATCGCTTCGGATGCGGTGCTGGCGCGCTACCAGCGCCGCCACCACGCCGCGGCAATGCCGATCTACGCCGCCACGGGCATGGTGATCCGGCTGTACAACAACGGACGCCCGACCGCGCGGCTGCTGCGACGCGCGACCCTGCGGGTAGCAAACCGCATCCCGCGGTTCCGCCGCGCCATCGCCGCCCACCTCACCCAGGCGTGACCCGCCCTAAGCGAACAGATCGGAGTCCGGCGGCAGGGCGCCTTCCAGCTTGAGCAGGAACTGCTTGGTGGGCAGGCCGCCGCCGAAACCGGTGAGCGCGCCATTGGCGCCGATCACCCGGTGGCAGGGCAGCACGATCGGCAGCGGGTTGCGGCCGTTGGCCGCGCCGACCGCGCGCGAGGCGGATGGCCGGCCGACGCGTGCGGCGAGCTGCCCGTAGCTGGAGGTTTCGCCGTAGGGAATCGCGGCCAGCGCTTCCCAGACTTCGCGCTGGAACGGCGTGCCCTGCGGCGCCAGCGGCAGGTCGAAGCTGCGCCGGCTGCCGGCGAAGTATTCGCCGAGCTGTTTTTCCGCCCGGCGCAGCAGCACGTGGTCGTCCTCGCGCCAGTCGTCGCCGCGCTTGACCGGGTGCTTTGCGTCGTGGAACTCGATCGTGTGCATGCCGGCGTCGGAGGCAGCCAGCAGCAGCGGGCCGACCGGGCTGTCGATGCGGGCGTAGTGGATGGTCATGGGGCTCATTCTCCGGGTTGTGCCGCGGCTTCGCGCCACAGGTGGATGGCGGCGTAGCCGCGCCAGGGGCGCCAGGCCTCGGCGCGGGAGCGCAGCGCCCTCGTGTTCATCCGCTCGCCGTCTGCGGGCAGCGTCTTCTGCAGCACCAGGTCTTCGGCCGGGAAGGCATCAGGATGGCCCAGCGCGCGCAGGGCCATGTAGTGCGCGGTCCACGGGCCGATGCCGGGCAGCGCCGTCCAGCGCGCGACGGATTCATCGAGGGTGGATTCGGGGCGGAAGTCGACCCGGCCGTCGAGCACGGCGCGGGCCACTTCCCGCAACGTCGCCGCGCGTGCGCGGGTCAGGCCGATGCGCTCCAGGTCGCCTTCGGCAAGGGCCTCCGGGGTCGGGAAAAGATGCCCGAAACCGTGTACAGCGAACGCGTCGGGCAGGGCCGCACCATGGCGCTGCGCCAGCCGCGCGGCGATCGTGCGCGCAGCGGCCACGCTCACCTGCTGCCCGACCACCGCGCGCACGGCGATTTCAAAGCCGTCCCAGCCGCCCGGGATGCGCAGCCCCGGGCGGCTGCGCACCAGCGGCCCGAGCCGCGGGTCGGTACGCAGGGTCGCGGCGATCTCCCGGGGATCGGCGTCCAGGTCGAACATCCGCCGCAGCCGGCCGACGATCTCCAGCAGCAGCGCCGGCTGGCAGCCATGCAGCTCCAGCCTGAGCGCGTGGCTGTGTCCGCCCGGGGCGCCGGGCCAGGGGCCTACGCGCAGCCAGCCCGGCGACTGCGGCGGGCCGAACGCGCGCGCATAGCTGCCGCCGTCCACCGTCTCCACGCCCGGCAGGGCGCGTGTGCGCAGGAAATCCAGCGTCGTCGCGAAGTCGTACGGCGGCCGGTAGCCCAGGCGCAGCACCAGCGACTCGCCGTCGGCGACGGTGGTGCGCTTGCGCAGGTCGCGCGGGGCCATGCCGTAGGCCTGGCCGAAGGCCGCGTTGAAGCGGCGCAGGCTGCCGAAGCCGGCGGCCAGTGCGACCTGGGTGATCGGCAGGGTGGTCTCGGTGAGCAGCTGCTTGGCGAACAGCAGCCGGCGGGTGCCGTGCACGCCGATCGGCGGGGCGCCAAGCCGGTCCACGAACAGCCGCCGGAGCTGGCGCTCGCCGACCTGCACCCGTTCGGCCAGCGCCGCCAGCGGCTGGTCCGCCAGCACGCCCTGGTCGATCAGCTTCAGCGCCCGCGCCACCACCTCGTCACCGCGCCGCCAGGCCCCGTCCGCGGGTGAGAGTTCGGGGCGGCAACGCAGGCAGGGGCGGAAACCGGCCGCTTCC
The DNA here is from genome assembly GCA_052090405.1 of Luteimonas sp. Lineage (GTDB taxonomy): Bacteria > Pseudomonadota > Gammaproteobacteria > Xanthomonadales > Xanthomonadaceae > Luteimonas. Next base: position 100,408 of record JBQDAV010000004.1, on the reverse strand, counting down.
GCCGCCGCCGCGCTGGGGTAATAGGTGACGTTGCCCGGCTTGGGCGCCGGCGCCGGGCACACCGGACGACAGTAGATGCCGGTGCTGGTGACCGCGGTGAAGAACAGCCCGTCGAAGCGCGGGTCGCGGCTCTTGCGGGCCCGTTCGCAGACCTGGCGGGTGGGGAGGGCGGAAGCGTTCGCCATGCCGGCAGACTAGCACCGGCCCAGGGCCCGAACTGGCCGTTTTCGGACATGGATGCCGCGACGTGGATGAGCCCCGGGCTGCGATCTGTAGAGCGGAGCTTGCTCCGCTGACGGCTGACCGCTGTCTCCGGCGCCATGACGCAGCCGAGCAAGCTCGGCTCTACAGGATCAGTGGATTGCGGCGCAGCCGGGCAGGCTAGGCTTTACGGGCTGGATGACGTGGCCGCGGCGGGGTCGAGGGCCGGCAGCAGGGTGTCCGCGTCGCCATCGTGCTCAGCCGGCTCCACGCCGAGCAGGCGCGCGAGCAACGGGTAGACGTCGACGTTGTCGAACGGCGGCAGGCGCACGCCGCTGGCGAAAGAGGGGCCGCGCGCGATGAAGATCGCCCGCATCGACGGCAGCTCCGGGTCGAAACCGTGCGAGCCGCGGGTGCCCGGCGGGCGGCGTTCGATGAAGCGGGCGGGAATCGCGTCCCAGCCTTCATGCATCTGGCACACGATTGGCGGGATGCGCAGATGGCTGCCGTAGTGCCAGCGTGCCGGCATCTGCTCCTTGCGCCAGCAGTCGTAGCGGTCGTGCGCGCCCAGCAGCGTCGATTCCGCAGCCGCCTCTCGGCCAGGAAGCGGCCGGAAGCCGACCACCTGGCCGAAGGTGACGGGCTCGGCGTCCGCCGCGTCCACCATTTCCTCGAACGCCACCACGTTGCCCTCCGGTACCTGGGCCATGCCGTGGTCGGAGACGATCACCAGGTCGACGCTGCCGGCCAGTCCGCCACGTTCGATCCCTTCCAGCAGCCGGCCCACCTGGGCGTCCACCGCGCGCATTGCCTCGCGCAGCTCCGGCGACCCGGGCCCGTGGCCGTGGCCCGCCGAATCCGGGTGCTCGAAGTACAGCGTGGCCAGGCGCGGACGGGTCCCGGCTGGCTCCGACAGCCATCCCAGCACCCGGTCCACCCGCTCGGCCATCGGCAGCCCGGCGTCGAACAGGGTCCAGCGGGTGGGCTGCACGCCGCGCACCGGTGCCTCGCTGCCCGGCCAGAACAGGGTGGCCGTGGGCATGCCGGCGTTCTCGGCGGTCACCCACAGCGGTTCGGCGCCGTCCCACCAGCGCCGGTCGCCAACCGCCTCGCGGTCGCTGAGCGTGAAGCGGCCCAGCTCCGGCGTGTGCATGACGTTGTGGACCAGGCCATGCCGGTCCGGACGCAGCCCGGTGACCAGGGTGTAGTGATTGGGGAAGGTGAGCGCCGGGTACGACGGCGTCATCCATTCGGCCTGCACGCCTTCGCCCGCCAGCCGCGCCAGGTTCGGAGTGTCGCCGCGGGCCAGGTCGTCCGGGTGCACGCCGTCGAGCGAGACCAGCAACAGGGTGTACGGGGCAGGCGTGCTGCCGGCGGCCTGCGGAGCGGGTGCGCTGGCGCACGCCGACAGCAGCAGGACAAGCAGGAACGCGGAAAAGCGGGCGGGATGGAAGCGGAAGACGGTCATGGCGGGGAATGATACGGGGCAAATGTGACGCTGGTTGCCGGCCGCGGCTGACGCCGTCATGAATGCCCTGCGCCGGATCCGTCAACCCCGGGGCGTCGTGAGCGGGTAGCGGGCGTATGCTCGAAATACCTGCAGACACGACTTGCGAGGTATCGCCATGAAACGACTGATGATTGCCATCTCCGCCTCGGCTGCCATCGCGGCCGCGGGGCTTGTGTTTGGTGCGTCGGCGCAGGAAGCCGAGCCCGAGGAGCAGGCCAGGGAAGAGCCAACGGAGGCCAGCCAGGATCGGGACAAGGCGTCCGAACGCTTCTGCATCCAGCAGACCGGCTCGCGCATCGTCGCCAATCGCAATGCGAAATCGCAGTCGGAACGCGCCGAATGCGTTTCCTCGGGCGGACGCGTCTACACGCGCGAGGAAATCCAGCGCACCGGTTCGACCGACCTGGCCGACGCGCTGCGCCGCCTGGATCCGTCGATCTTCTGATCCTCGCTTCCAGGCGCCAGGCCCCGGCGCCCGGCACTGCCGGGCGCTTGTGCTCCGCGATGCGATAATCGCGGCGCCCGCCGGCGACGCGGGCGCCGCCCTGTTCGCGTTCCGGAGTTCCCCATGCCCGATTCCCAGCCTGACCCCCGACACGACCCGTCCCGCAGCGTCCGCGCCCCCCGTGGCGCCGAACTGAGCTGCCGTTCGTGGCTGACCGAGGCGCCATACCGGATGATCCAGAACAACCTGGATCCCGAAGTGGCCGAGCGCCCGGAAGAGCTGGTGGTGTACGGCGGCATCGGCCGCGCGGCGCGGGACTGGAAAAGCTACGACGCCATCCTCGAGTCGCTGCGCAACCTGGGCGACGACGAGACCCTGCTGGTGCAGTCCGGCAAGCCGGTGGGCATCTTCCCCTCCCACGCCGACGCGCCGCGAGTGCTGATCGCCAACTCCAACCTGGTGCCGGCATGGGCCAACTGGGAGCACTTCAACGAGCTCGACCGCAAGGGCCTGATGATGTACGGCCAGATGACCGCCGGCTCGTGGATCTACATCGGCTCGCAGGGCATCGTGCAGGGCACCTACGAGACCTTCGTGGAAATGGGCCGCCAGCACTACGGCGGCAGCCTGAAGGGCAAGTGGATCCTCACCGCAGGGCTGGGCGGCATGGGCGGCGCGCAGCCGCTGGCGGCCAGCCTGGCCGGCGCCAGCTCGCTGAACATCGAATGCCGCCAGAGCTGCATCGACTTCCGCCTGCGCACCCGCTACGTGGACGAGCAGGCCACGGATCTGGATGACGCGCTGGCGCGGATCGAAAAGTACACCGCCGCCGGCGAAGCCAAGTCGATAGCCTTGCTCGGCAACGCCGCCGAGATCCTGCCCGAACTGGAGAAGCGCGGCGTGCGTCCGGACTGCGTCACCGACCAGACCAGCGCCCACGACCCGGTGCACGGCTACCTGCCGATCGGCTGGACCGTCGAACAGTGGCTGGCGCAGCAAAAGGCGGACCCGGCCAAGGTCCGCGACGAGGCGATGAAGTCCATGCGCGTGCACGTGGAGGCCATGCTCGCCTTCCACGCCCGCGGCATCCCCACCGTGGACTACGGCAACAACATCCGCCAGATGGCCTTCGACGAGGGCTGCGCCAACGCTTTTGATTTCCCCGGCTTCGTGCCGGCCTACGTGCGTCCGCTGTTCTGCCGCGGCGTGGGCCCGTTCCGCTGGGTGGCGCTGAGCGGCGACCCGGAGGACATCTACAAGACCGACGCCAAGGTCAAGGAGCTGATCCCCGACGACGCCCACCTGCACAACTGGCTGGACATGGCGCGCGAGCGGATCAGCTTCCAGGGCCTGCCGGCGCGGATCTGCTGGGTCGGCCTGGGCCAGCGCCATCGGCTGGGCCTGGCGTTCAACGAGATGGTCCGCAGCGGCGAACTGAAGGCGCCGGTGGTGATCGGCCGCGACCATCTCGACAGCGGTTCGGTGGCCAGCCCCAACCGCGAGACCGAGTCGATGAAGGACGGCAGCGACGCGGTCAGCGACTGGCCGCTGCTCAACGCCATGCTCAACGTCGCCGGCGGCGCCACCTGGGTCAGCCTGCACCACGGCGGCGGGGTGGGCATGGGCTACAGCCAGCACTCGGGGGTGGTGATCGTGTGCGACGGCAGCGAGGCGGCCGACCGGCGCATCGAGCGCGTGCTGTGGAACGACCCCGGCACCGGCGTGATGCGCCACGCCGATGCGGGCTACGACATCGCCATCGACTGCGCGAAGGAACAGGGTCTGAAGCTGCCGATGGCCTGAGCGCCTACAGCGCCGCGACCCTGAACCTGCGGCCCTTGATTCTGCCTTCGCGCAGGCGGGCCAGTGCCTGTGGCGCCTGGGCCCGAGTGATGGCGACGTAGGAACGGGTGGCCTGCACGACGATCTTGCCGATTGCCTTCGCCGGCAGGCCGGCGTCGCCGGTGAGTGCGCCGAGGATGTCGCCCGGGCGCAGCTTGTCGGATTTGCCGGCATCGATGCGCAGGGTCGCCATCGCCGCCCGCGGCACGGCCTTGGGCTTGCCGGCCACCGGCTGCGCGCGCTGGCGCGGCAGGGTGCGGGACTGGTGTTCCTCGATCGCGTCCATCCGCCGCAGCTCCTGCGGCGTGCACAGGGTCAGCGCCAGGCCGTCGCGACCGGCGCGGCCGGTGCGGCCGATACGGTGCATGTAGGTGTCCGGGTCCGAAGGCACGTCGTAGTTCACCACCGCCGACAGGTCGTCGATGTCCAGGCCGCGCGCGGCGACGTCGCTGGCCACCAGCACGTTGCAGCTGCGGTTGGCGAATTGCAGCAGGGTCTGGGCGCGGTCGCGCTGCTCCATGTCGCCGTGCAGGGCCAGGGCGTCGAAGCCGTAGTGGGCGAGCGAGGCGGCGACCTCGTCGACGTCGCGGCGCATGTTGCAGAACACCAGGCAGGATTCGGGGCGGTGTTCGAGCAGCAGCGCGGCCAGCAGCGGCGCCTTGCGCGAAGGGTCGGCTTCGACCACCACCTGCTTGATAGCAGGTGCATTGGCGGCGCCCTGGACGCTGACCTCGGCCGGATCACGTAGCGTGGCCTTGGCCAGCGCGCGGATCGCGTCCGGAAAAGTGGCAGAGAACAGCAGGCGCTGGCACCCGGCCGGAACGTGCCGGGCGACAGCGCGGATCTGGTCTTCAAAGCCCATGTCGAGCATGCGGTCGGCTTCGTCGAGCACGAAGGTCTGCACCTCGCCCAGCTTCAGCGCGCCCTGGCCGATGAGCTCGAGGATGCGTCCGGGCGTGCCGACGACGACGTGCGGCGCATGGGTAAGCGACGCCAGCTGCGGGGCCAGCGGGATGCCGCCGCAGAGCACCGTCAGCTTCACGTTGGGCACGCCGGTGGCGAGCCTGCGCAGCTGATCGCCGACCTGTTCGGCGAGCTCGCGGGTCGGGCACAGCACCAGCGCCTGGGTCCGCACCGCGGTCGCGTCCAGCCGCTGCAGCAGGCCCAAACCGAAGGCGGCGGTCTTGCCGCTGCCGGTCGGCGCCTGGGCGATGAGGTCGCGGCCTTCCAGGATCGGTGGCAAGGCCTGGGCCTGTACCGGGGTCATGGCGGTGTAGCCAAGCGCCTCCACCCCGCGCAGCAGGGCGGGTGGAAGCGGGAGGGAAGCGAAAACGGGTGGCGTGTCCATGCCACATGATCGCACTGCGGCGCCAGGTTGGGCGCCGCGGTGCTCGGGTGTTACGGGGCTTCGCCCGGTTCCGCGTTGGGGTCGTCGAACAGCGCCTCGTAGTTGGCGACCGTCGCGTGCATGTCGTGCACCGGTGCGGTGTCGGCGGGATCGGCGTTCAGCGCCTGGCTGCCGGCCATCAGCCGGGCGAGCACGGCGTGCAGGGCGATGTCGGGCTCGACCGGCAGGCTGCAGTTCTCGAACATGTACTCGACCGCGGCGTCGACGTCGGCCGCGCGCGCCAGCACGGTGGCCTCGTCCGTGGACTGTTCCAGTCCATCGATGGCGGTGCGCACGCGCGACATGCCTTCCACCAGCGGCGCGTCCGGCTCCCACTGCACGTGGTCCTCGGGCATCGGGAAGTCCACGCCGGCGGCGTGCGCCACGTCGTGCGCGTGCTGGTCGTCGTGAGCCTCTTCGGCATGCGCATCCGCACGCGGGTTCGCGGTGTCGACCTGCTCGATGGCGGCGGTATCGGCGGCATCGACGGTCGGCGCGGGCGGGGCGTCCTGGGCGCAGCCGGACGCCAACGCGCCCATGGCCAGGGCGAGCGCCAAGGCAAGGGGGATCTGCTTGAGGTTCATGTGGAGCCTCCAAAAAGGGGTTTTTACAGATGTAATGCTCGCACGCACCGCCAGCGGGCTCGCTGATCTGGGTCAAGGCGCTTGTGCACGCGGCCTTACGCGTTCATCGGCAACCATTCCTGCCGGTACCGCCCGCACCACGGCGCGGGTGCAGGCAGACAGGCAAAGGGGCGCGCATGGGCGTACTGGACGAGGTGGGAGCGGCGCTGGCATCGGAGTTCGCGCTGCCGGACGCGGGCACCATGACCATGATCGTGGCGCGGGTGCTGTGCGCGGCGGTGCTGGGCGGGATCATCGGCTGGGAGCGCGAGGCCAAGGGCCGCGCGGCGGGGCTGAGGACGCACATGCTGGTGTCGGTGGGCGCGGCGCTGTTCGTGCTGGCGCCGCTGTTGGCCGGGGTCGGCCCGGGCGACGTGACCCGGGTGATGCAGGGGATCGTGTCGGGCATCGGGTTCCTCGGTGCCGGCGCGATCCTGCGTCGCGACCGCGGCGGGCGGGTAGAGGGGCTGACCACCGCCGCCGGAATCTGGATGACCGCCGCGATCGGCATGGCCGCCGGCATGGGCCAGGAAGTGGTGGCCCTGATCACCACCGTCGTGGCGCTGATCGTGTTCGCGGTGCTGCCCAAGTTCGAGAAGTCGAAGACGCCGCCGGCGACGGCCGAGTGATCATGGGCGCCGCGCCGGCCCCGCGCGCCGGGGGGCCTTCACGGCAGGATGAATGGGCGGCGCGCATGATGTGGTCCAGACAAGCAGCGGAGTAGACCCGATGGGTAGCGGGCAAGGTTCGGCCGGCAATGTCATTGCCGCCATCTGCAGTTTCTTCATCCCCGGCCTCGGCCAGCTCGTGCAGGGGCGGGTGCTGTCGGCGATCCTCTGGTTCGTCGCCGCCTGCATCGCCGGGGTGATCACCTGGGTGCTGACCCTGTCGCTGTTTCCCTTCGGCTGGTTCGTGGTCAGCATCTTCGCCTGCATCAACGCGGCGCTGTACCGGCGGGGTTGAGTCGCGGGCCCGTGGTGCGCAGGCTGTCCAGCATGGCCCACATGCTGGGTGCGATGCCCTCCAGGGCCTCGCGGTGCGGCAGGTGCAGGGTGATGCGGTAGCGGCCGCCGTCGATCCGGGCCACGAGCATGGTGCTGCTGATGCCGTCGCCCCGGGCGCGCATGAACAGCTCGGCGTCGCGGAACCCGGCGGCGCTGATGCGATCGGGTGGGACCACCTCCGCCTCGCCCACGCTCGACAGCGCCAGTTCGATGTTCCCGCGCAGGATGGCCAGGTCCTGGTCCGGATCAATCCGCTCGATGCGCATGGTGAAGCCATCGTCCACGCGCGCCCAGGCAATGTCGCAGCAGGGTTCTTCGGGAGTCATGGTCAACTGCGGCAGCACGTAGATCGCATAGCCCTGCGGACTCTCGAACAGGGTCGCCTCGCGCAGCTCGGTCTGCCCTTCGACGGTGACTTCCAGTTCGCGCGTGGGCGCAAGCGGCTCGGTCGGGGTCGCAGGTTCATCCCTGACGTCGGGTTCGGCCGCAGGAGAAGGCGGCTGGGCAGCGGATGGCTCGTGCGCGGCCGCATCCTGCCGGTCGGGAGCGGGCGAATCGGCCCCGCAGGCGGCCAGCAGGCCGGCCATCAGCAGCCATGCGGGCCACCGGCATGATCTGATTGCACGGTGCGGTATCGAACGGGTCGTCATGGCGTGGTTCTCCGGGTTGCTGGAGGCCATCTTCACGCAGTCCACGTGTACGTGTCGCGGATGTGCGTCGCGGATCCGGGCGCCGTGCGGTTAGACTCCGGACATCCCCCTTTTCCCGGAGTGTCGGCAATGCCCGTCGAGATCCAGGTGTTGGCGTGGTCCGTCCTGCTGGGGGTGGCACAGCTTTTCATCGCGGCGGCGCTGATGACGCGGCAGCGGGGCCTGAAGTGGAACGCAAGCGCGCGCGACGGGGAGCCGCCGCCCCTGACCGGGGTGGCCGGGCGCGCGGACCGGGCGCTGCGCAACTTCCTGGAAACCTTTCCGTTCTTCGCCGCCGCCGCGCTGGCGGTGGTGGCCACCGGCAACGGCGATGCCGGAACCGCCTTCGGCGCGCAGCTCTGGTTCTGGGCCAGGGTGGTCTACGTGCCGCTGTACCTGGCCGGGATTCCGTACCTGCGCTCGCTGGTGTGGGGGGCGGCGCTGCTCGGCGTGCTCAGGGTCCTGTGGGGACTGCTCTGACTTGTCAGCGGCCCGCGCGGTGGTTCACGCCGCGTTCGAACGCCAACCCGCTCCGCCCCTAGACTGTCTGCAATCGGCTGGGCCCGCGTGCCCGGCGACCGCCCGCGGAGCCCCGATGCTGCTGTCCCAGCCCTTGAAAGCCTGCCTGTTCGTGCTGTGTGCGCTGCTGCTGTCCGCGTGCCGGCCGTCGGTGCCGGCGGACGATGTGGTGATGCTGGAAACCGAGGAAATCGACGGTCCCGCGGAGGGCGGCGCGGTCAGCATGGCGCCGGTGGAGCCGGCACCGCAGCCGGCTCCGGACGCAGCCGAACCCGTGCCCGATCCCGCCGAGCGCGAGCTGGACTGGACGCCGATCACGCTGGAGGAGGGCACCCTTTCGGTGAGCTGCGAACTGGACTACACCGCCGAGGGCGACGGCGCCCCGGTCGAGATGCTCGAGCGCGAGGCGCTGGTCGAGGCGATGAGCCCCTGCGCCGAGCGGGGGGTGATGCGGTTGCGCTACGAAGGTCGGCTGACGGGCGAGTTCACCGCCCTGATCGAAAGGGTGATCGAGGTCGCCGACGAGCTCCACATCGACAAGCGCGTGCTGGACCTGGATTCGGCCGGCGGCCAGGTCGAGGACTCGATGGAGGCGGGCGACCTGATCGCCGAGTCGGGCTGGACGATCTGGGTGCGCGAAGGTTCGGACTGCCACAGCGCCTGCGTGTTCATCCTCAGCGCCGGCGACAGCCGCCTGATCACCGGCCGGGTCGGCATCCACCGCATCATCCGCATGAGCTCCACCGCCACCACCCGGCGTGAGCTCAACGCCGAGCTGGGCGCGGTGTATGAACGGGTCCGCGCGTACCTGGCGCGCAACGGCGCGGCGGTGGCGGTGGCCGACATGATGATGGTGGTGCCCAACCGCAGCCTGCGCATGCTTACCGCCGACGAGTTGCAGCGCTACGGCCTGGACGGGGTCAACCCGGCCCAGGACGACCTGGACCGGCTGCGCCTGATGCGCAAGTGCGGCGAGGATTTCGTGCGCCGGCGCGATTCGTTCGTGCGCGCCTTCGACAGCCGCTGCAAGGCGCCGGAGACCGATCTGGAGGCATTGAGCGACTGCGGCCTGGACCTGCGCGCCGACTATGGTTTCCCGGACGAGACCTGCCCGGCCGAGAGCCCGCTGTCGGAGTTTGACCTGGCCGCCGACTTCGTGTTCGCGCCGGGCCCGGACACGGCTCAGGAGGAAGGCAGCGGTGCGGCCGACTCCGATGCGACTTCCGGCGACGCGTCCGGGTCGCAGTCGATGAACCCACCCGACTGACGCTGCCACAGCTGCGCGTAGATCCCGTCGCCTTCGATCAGCGCCTCGTGCCGGCCTTCCTCCACGATCCGGCCCTGGTCCATCACGATCAGCCGGTCCATCGCCGCGATGGTCGACAGGCGGTGGGCGATGGCGATCACCGTCTTGCCCTGCATCAGCCGGTACAGGTTTTCCTGGATCGCCGCTTCCACCTCCGAATCCAGCGCCGAGGTCGCCTCGTCCAGCACCAGGATCGGCGCGTTCTTGAGCAGCACCCGGGCAATGGCGATGCGCTGGCGCTGGCCGCCGGACAGCTTCACCCCGCGCTCGCCGACGTGCGCGTCGTAGCCGCGCCGGCCCTCGCTGTCCGACTGGGCGAGGATGAAGTCGTGCGCGCGCGCCTGTTTCGCCGCCTCGATCATCTCTTCCTCGCTGGCATCCGGACGCCCGTAGAGCAGGTTGTCGCGCACCGAGCGGTGCAGCAGCGAGGTGTCCTGGGTGACCACGCCGACCTGTGCGCGCAGGGTGTCCTGCTGCACGCCGGCAATGTCGCTGCCGTCGATCAGGATCCGTCCGGCTTCGCAGTCGTGGAAGCGCAGCAGCAGGTTGACCAGGGTCGACTTGCCCGCGCCCGAGCGCCCGACCACGCCGATTTTCTCGCCCGGGCGGATATGCAGCGACAGGTCTTCGATCACGCCGCTGCCCTGGCCGTAGTGGAAGCTGACGTTTTCAAAGCGGATGTCGCCGTCCACGCGCGCCATTGCCGGCGCGCCGGGGGCGTCGTCCACCGTGGGCGGCAGCGAGATCGAGTTGATGCCGTCGTGCACGGTGCCGATGTTCTCGAACAGCGCCGAGATCTCCCACATGATCCACTGCGACATGCCCAGGATGCGCAGGGCGAAGGCCACGATCACCGCGATCGCGCCGGGGCCGACCGCGCCCTGGTGCCACAGCCACAGCGCCAGCGCCACGGCGCTGAACAGCAGGGCCATGTTCAGCGCGTAGAGCGACGTCCAGACCCCGGTCGCCAGCCGCATCTGCCGGTACACGGTGCCCAGGAAACCGTCCATCGCCTCGCGCGCGTAGGCCTGCTCGCGTTGCGAATGCGAGAACAGCTTGACCGTGGCGATGTTGGTGTAGCTGTCCACCACCCGGCCGGTCATCACCGAGCGCGCGTCGGCCTGGGCACGGGACACGCGCTCCATGCGCGGCACGAAATACCACATCAGCACCGTATAGCCGGCCGCCCAGGCCGCGAACGGCAGCATCAGCCGCCAGTCCGCCGCGCCCGCCACCACCAGGGTGCCGATGAAGAACACCAGCACGTAGTTGCCGATGTCCAGCGCCTTGAGCACGGTCTCGCGCACCGCCAGCGAGGTCTGCATCAGCTTGGTGGCGATGCGGCCGGCGAACTCGTTCTGGAAGTAGCCCATCGACTGCCGCAGCAGGTAGCGGTGCACGTTCCAGCGGATCCGCATCGGGAAGTTGCCCAGCAGGGTCTGGTGCTGGATCAGCGAGTTGGCCAGCACCAGCACCGGCAAGGCCACCAGCACCAGCAGGCCCATGGCCAGCAGGCGGCCGCCTTCCTCGGCCAGGAACGCGGCCGGCGTGGTGCTGCCCAGGCGATCCACCAGGGCGCCCAGGTACGCATACATCGCCAGCTCCGCCAGGGCGATGCCGGCGGTGGTCAGCGCCATCAGCACCAGCCACTTCTCCGAGCCGCGGGTGTAGTGGCGGCAGAAGGCATACAGGCTGCGCGGCGGCTGGCGCGGCGGATCCGGGGGGAATGGGGCGAGGCGGCTTTCGAACCAGCGGAACATTGGCAGTCCAGGGGAAAAGAGGGGCAGGGCGGCGTGCAATTGTGACAGCCCCCGGTCGACGCGACGTGGAACGCGAGCGGCCGGCTGGCCACCGTTGCTCCGGGAAGGGAGGCAGGTTAAAACCTCAACCAAGATCAAGGTCAAGGCCGCAAATGAACACGACTTCACGAAACCTGCAGGAGCTGGGCGTGGGCGAAGTGGCCGCGCGCAGCGGCGTGGCGGTGTCGGCGCTGCACTTCTACGAGAAGAAGGGGCTGATACGCAGCTTGCGCACGCCCGGCAACCAGCGCCGCTACGGGCGCGAGGTGCTGCGCCGGATCGCGGTGATCAAGGTCGCCCAGCGCGCCGGGATTCCGCTGGCGCGGATCCGCGACGCGCTGGATGCGCTGCCGGAGGGGCGCACGCCCACGGTCGCCGACTGGAAGCGGCTCTCGCGTCGCTGGCGTGACGACCTGGACGCGCGGATCGCGCGCCTGACCGGGCTGCGCGACAGCCTGGACAGCTGCATCGGCTGCGGCTGCCTGTCGCTGAAGGCCTGCCCGCTGCGCAATCCCGGCGACGTGCTGGGCGAAGACGGCCCGGGCCCGCGCCTGCTCGACCCGTGAACCGCGCCTATACTGCGCCGGTTTACGCACGGACCTGCCGATGAACCGATTCTTCCGCATCCCGCACACGCTGGCGCTGCTGTTCGCGATCATGGCGGCGGCGCTGGTGGCCACCTGGCTGCTGCCGCAGGGCGAGTTCCAGACCGCGCAGAACGAGGCCGGCAACACCGTGGTGCTGCCCGGCACCTACCAGCACGCCGAGGAACGGGTCGCCCTCTCGCCGCTGACCCTGCTCACCGTGGTACCGCGGGCGATGGCCGCGGCCCAGGACATCATCTTCTTCGTGCTGATCGTGGGCGGCGCGCTGGCGGTGCTGCGCGCCAGCGGGCTGATCGATGCGGTGCTGGGCTGGACGCTCAAGCGGGTGGGGCACAGCCCGAAGCTGCTGATCATCATCGGCATGGGCGTGTTCGCGATCGGGTCGGGGACGATCGGGGTGGCGGAGGAGTACATCCCGTTTGCGGCGATGCTGATCTCGCTGTGCCTGGCCATGCGCATGGACGTGATCACCGCCATGGGCATCCTGATCTGCGGCTACGGCATCGGCTACGGGGTGGCGGTGATGAACCCGTTCACCGTGATCGTGGCCCAGGACGTGTCCGGGCTGGAGCCGGCCTCGGGCTGGGCGTACCGGCTGGCGCTGTTCGTGCCCTTCGTGGCCATCGGCGTGCACCACGTTTGGAGTTACGCGCGCAAGGTGCAGAAGGATCCGGACGCCAGCTTGATGAAGGGCATCGAGCCGCTGCACGCGCCGCCCAGCGAATACCCGCCGCTGGACCGGCGCCGTGTGGTGCTGCTGCTGGCGGCACTGGCCGCGCTGGGGCTGATGATCTGGGGCATCTCGACGCAGGGCTGGTACCTGGTGGAACTGGGTGCGCTGTTCATCGGCCTGGCGCTGTTCACCGGGCTGGCCGGCGGGCTGGGGGTGAACGGCACCGCGCGCCACTTCGGCGACGGCGCCGCGGAGCTGGCGATGACCGCGCTGCTGATCGGCTTCGCCCGCGCGATCGCGCTGATCCTGGAGGACGGCATGGTCCTGCATACCATCGTCGACGTGCTGGCCACGCCGCTGTCGCTGCTCGGCGCCCACCTGGGCGCGGTGGGAATGATGTTCGTGCAGCTGGCGATCAACTTCTTCATCCCGTCGGGCAGCGGCCAGGCGTTCGTGACCATGCCGATCATGGCGCCGCTGGCGGACCTGGTGGGCATCAGCCGCCAGACCGCGGTGCTGGCGTTCCAGTTCGGCGACGGCCTGGCCAACATGCTGTTCCCGACCAACGTGATCCTGATGAGCATCCTGGGCATCGCCGGGATCCCCTACGACCGCTGGTTCCGCTTCGCCGCGCCGCTGCTGCTCAAGCTGATGGTGGCCGCGGCGATCGCGCTGGTGGTGTCGGTGGTGATCGGCTATCACTGACGCCCGCGGCATTCCGGCCGTTGCAGGAGCGCGTGGCGTGCGCCCGTGCAGTAGACTCCAGCGCTGAATTTCAGCTGGATGTGCCGATGACGCAGAAGGACCAGGCCAGCGCCGGGCAGGCGCAGCCCAACTGGATCACCCGCCTGCTGAATACGGTGGAATGGCTCGGCAACCTGCTGCCGCATCCGGTCACCCTGTTCGCGCTGCTGGCGCTGGGCATCCTGCTGCTGTCCGGAGTGCTCGGCTGGATGGGGGTGAGCGTGCCCGATCCGCGCCCGGAGGGCACCGACGGCCGCGCCGTGGACGGGGTGATCCGGGTGATCAGCCTGCTCGATGCCGAGGGCCTGCGCCGGATCGTCACCAACCTGGTCACCAACTTCACCGGCTTCGTGCCCCTTGGCACGGTGCTGGTGGCGATGCTGGGCGTGGGCATCGCCGAACGCTCCGGGATGCTGACCGCGGCGATCAAGCTGCTGGTGCTTGGCGCGCCGAAGAACCTGGTCACGGTGGTGGTGGTGTTCGCCGCGGTGATGTCCAACACCGCTTCGGAAATGGGCTACGTGGTGGTGATCCCGCTGGCGGCGGCGATCTTCCACGCGCTGGGCAGGCATCCGCTGGCCGGCCTCGCCGCGGCGTTTGCCGGCGTGTCCGGCGGCTACAGTGCGAACCTGCTGATCGGCACCGTCGATCCACTGCTGGCCGGCATCACCCAGGAGGCCGCGGGGCTGATCCACCCGGGCTACGAGGTGCACGCGGCGGTCAACTGGTACTTCATGATCGTCAGTACATTCGCTGTCACGGCGATGGGCTGGTTCGTGACCGCCAAGATCGTGGAGCCCAAGCTGGGCGAGTACGACCCGTCCAAGCTCGATGAGGACGCCGAGGCGATCAGCATGGATCCGGTGACTGCGCGCGAGCGCCGTGCCCTGGCCTGGGCAGGGCTGACCGCGGTGCTGGTCAGCGCCGCGATCGCCCTGCTCGTGGTGCCGTCCGGTGGCTGGCTGCGCCTTCCCGGGGCAACGGATACCCTGGCCAGCATGCGGCCGTTCCTGACCGGCGTGGTGGTGCTGGTAGCGGTGTTTTTCGCCATTCCCGGCATCGTCTACGGTGCGCTCACCGGCAGCTTCCGCAGCGATCGCGACGTGATCGACGCCATGGCCAAATCCATGGCCACCATGGGCCTGTACATCGTGCTGGTGTTCTTCGCGGCCCAGTTCGTGGCGTTCTTCAACTGGACTCAGCTGGGCCAGGTGGTGGCGGTGGTGGGCTCCAACTCGCTGCAGGCGATCGGGCTGACGGGGCCGCTGGTGTTCCTGCCCTTCATCATCATCTGTGGGCTCATCAACCTTTCGTTGGGTTCGGCCTCGGCGCAGTGGGCCGTGACCGCGCCGATCTTCGTGCCGATGCTGATGCTGGTCGGCTACAGCCCGGAAGTCATCCAGGCCGCCTACCGGATCGGCGATTCGGTGACCAACATCATCACCCCGATGATGAGCTACTTCGGCCTGATCCTGGCTTTTGCCGCGCGCTACCAGAAGGACCTCGGCGTGGGCACGCTGATTGCGATGATGCTGCCGTATTCGGTGGTGTTCTTCACCGGCTGGACGGTGCTGTTCTTCCTGTGGGTGTTCGGGCTGGGCCTGCCCGTCGGGCCGGGCGCGCCGACCTATTACACTCCCGGCTAGGGAGCATCCGCACAACGGGGAAAGGACATGGGGAAAACCGGAGCCGCGCTGCTGCTCGGTCTTCTGGGCGCGCTGTCTCCGCTGGCTGCGCCGGCGCAGGTGGATATCGCACAGTTCGTCGAGCAGGACAGTTTCAGGGACATCAAGCTCTCGCCCACGGGCGAGTACTTCGCGATGACGGTGCCGATGGACGACCAGACGGCGCTGGCGGTGATGCGTCGCAGCGACGGCGAGCTGACCGCCACGTTCCGCTTCCGCGGCGGGTCCCACGTGCACGACTTCTGGTGGGTCAACGACAGCCGGGTACTGATGTCGATCGCCGAGAGTTTCGGCAGCCGCGACGACCCGCTGCCGACCGGGGAGCTGTATGCGATGAACGCCGACGGCGGCCGCAGGGAGCTGCTGGTGGGCTGGCGCGTGGAGAACCGGCAGACCGGCACGAACATCCGGTCGGGCAAGCGGGAAGAGGATGTCGCGGCGTTCCTGATCGATCCGCTGCCCGATGACGACCGGCACGTGCTGATTTCCGTGCAGCCGCTCACCAACGATCCGCATACGCGGGTGGAGCGGATGGATGTGTACAGCGGGCGCCGGGTGCGGGTCACCGGTGCGCCGGTGCAGCGCGCGAGCTTCGTGACCGACAACCGCAGCCAGGTGCGTTTTGCGCTGGGGGCCGGTACCGACAACATCAGCCACCTGTATTACCGTGAGGATGCCGACGACGATTGGATGCTGATCAACCACGAGCGCACCAGCGGGCGCGTTGAAGTCCCGCTCGGGTTCTCCGACGACGACACCGTCGCTTACCTGCGGGTTGAGCGACCGGCGGGGCCGGATGCGATCGTGGCGATGGACGTGGCCAGCGGGGAGCGCCGCGAGCTGCTGCGCGACGAGGTCGTGGATCCATGGCCGATCCATCGCGATGGCTGGGGTGCGCCGATCGGCGTGCGCTACCTGGGTGGGGAGGTGCGCAGCGTGTTCTTCGATGAGGAGTCCGCCGACGCGCGCCTGCATCGCAGCCTGGAAGCGGCGTTTCCGGGGCACCGGATCGATATCGCCTCGGCAACGGCGGACGGCAGGCTGAAGCTGGTGCTGGCGACGGGTGACGTGGAGCCGGGGAGCTTCTACCTGTTCGATACCGTCGCCAAGAAGGCCGACTTCGTCCTCGCCCGGCGCGAGAGGATCGACCCGTCGACCATGGCGACCATGCAGGCTGTCCAGGTGCAGACGCGCGACGGGCTGACGCTGCACGGTTTCCTCACCGTGCCGAAGGACTCGGACGGCAAGGGCCTGCCGCTGGTGGTCATGCCCCACGGCGGTCCCTTCGGCGTGTTCGACAGCTGGGGCTTCAACAGCGACACCCAGCTGCTGGCCAGCGCGGGATACGCGGTGCTCCGGGTCAACTTCCGCGGCTCGGGCAACTATGGGCGCGCGTTCCAGCGGGCCGGTGCAATGCAGTGGGGCAGGGCCATGCAGGACGACCTGACCGACGCGACCCGGTGGGCGATCGAAGAGGGCATCGCCGACGGCAGTCGCATCTGCATCTATGGCGCAAGCTACGGTGGCTATGCCGCGCTGATGGGCGTTGCCCGGGAACCGGACCTGTACCAGTGCGCGGTTGGATACGTGGGCGTCTACGACCTGCCCAGGATGAGCCGGGAGAACCGCCGGATCGGCCGTTGGGCCAGGACCTGGACCGGCGACTGGGTGGGTGACGATGCCGGGGAGCTGGCGGCGGTCTCGCCCGTCCGTCTCGCCGACCGGATCAAGGTGCCGGTGCTGCTGGCGGCCGGCGGCGAGGACCTGGTCGCCCCGATCGAGCACAGCGAGGCGATGGAGCGTGCCCTCACGCGCGCCGGCGTGCCGGTCGAAACGTTGTACTACCGGACCGAGGGGCACGGCTTCCACGCGGTGGAGCACCGGCGGGCGTTCTACGGGAAGCTGCTGGAGTTCCTGGGCCGGCACCTGGGCGAAGCCCGTTCCGCCGGGCCCTGACCGGACAGCCTGCGGCCGGCGCTTCGGGGCTGGCTCAGGGGCGCAGCGACCTGGAGCTGCGCAGGTCGGCGTGGCAGGTATCGCCCAGGACCGCCAGGGCGCGGTCGCGACGGGCTTCGGTGATGGCGGCCGTGCAGTCGCGCGGCGCGCGGAGGGCGAATTCGCGCATGTGCGCGTCGTAGGCGGTGGCCAGGATGCACGAGTCGGCGGCGACGCCGGTCAGCACCAGTTCGCGCGCTTCCAGCTTGGCCAGCAGCACTTCCAGCGGCGTGGACATGAACGCCGAGTGCTTGGGTTTGAGCACGAAGTAGTCGTCCGGCCCGGGTTGCAGCAGCCGGGCGATTTCCGCGCCGGGCATGCCGTCATGGGCGCACACGGCCACCAGTTCACGGAAGTCGGCCTGCCAGCGCATGAAGTTGTCATTGACGTAGACCACTGGCGCCCCGGCCTGGTGCCAGCGCCGGCGCAGGGTGGCGATCCGCCGCGCCGCCGGCCCGGCCGCGCGCGCCAGCCTGTCGCCACCCTTGAAGTCGAAGGTGTTGATCATGTCGATGATCAGCAGGGCGGGATGGCTCATTTCCGGATCCGAAGGGCTTGCGGCAGGGCGCGCCGACCCGTCGATGGTCATGACCGCCGCCGCAAGACCGCGTGAACCGCATCGGCTACCATCGGCGACTTGCCTGATTTCCGGAGAATCCGATGAAGCTGCGAACCGCCCTGCTGCCGCTGTGCCTGATGGCCGCGCTTCCGTCCCTGGCAATGGCCGAACGCGGCCTGGCGGGGCAGGACCTGGCCACCATGGACCGGGTGTCCTCGCCGGCGCTGTCGCCGGACGGCGGGCGGGTGGTGTTCGCGAAGCGCACGGTGGATTTCCAGGCCGACAGCGCCAGCACGGCGTTGTACCTGCGCGACCTGCGTACCCGCGACATGAGGCCGCCGCAGCGGATCACGCCCGAGGACTGGAGCGTCTCCTCGCCGGCGTTCTCGCCCGACGGCGACACCCTGTACTTCCTGAGCGCAAAGAACGGCAGCCAGCAGCTTTACGCCATGCCGGCAGCCGGTGGAGAGCCGCGCCAGCTCACCGATTTCGCCCTGGGCATCGGTACGTACCAGCTTTCGCCGCAGGGCGACCGGATCGCCTTCAGCACCGATGTCTTCGCCGACTGCGGCGCCGACTTCGCCTGCACGCAGGCGCGGCTGGACGAGCGCGAGCAGGGCAAGACCACCGGGGTGCTGTACGAGGAGCTCTTCGTGCGTCACTGGGACACCTGGAAGGACGGGCGCCAGAGCCAGCTGTTCGCCGCGGCGCTGCCGCAGGGCGACGCGGCGGTTACCGACGCAGTGGCGCTGAGCCATGCGCTGGACGGTGACATCCCGGCCAAGCCGTTCGGCGGCGCGTCCGACTACGCCTGGGCGCCGGACGGCGCCACCCTGGTGGCCAGCGTCAAGACGGTCGAAGGCTCCGAGCAGGCCTGGTCGACCGACTTCGATCTCTATCGCCTCAACGCCGACGGCAGCGGCGAGCCGGTGAACCTGACCCCCGACAGCGCCGCCCGCGACGCCGGTCCGGTGTTCAGCCCCGATGGCGGGACACTGTATTACAGCGCGATGGCCAGGCCCGGCTTCGAGGCCGACCGCTACGCGCTGACCGCGCTGGACCTTTCCACCGGCGAGCGCCGCGAGGTGGCGCCGGAGTGGGACCGTTCGGCGGGCAGCGTCGCGGTGTCCGACGACGGCAGCAGCCTGTACGTCACCGCGCAGGACATCGGCCAGTACCCGCTGTTCCAGGTCGACGTGGCCAGCGGCGATGTGACCGAGCTGGTCTCCGACGGCACGGTGACGGCGTTCACCCTGGCCGGCGACACCCTGGCGTTGACCCGCAATTCCATGGCCACCGGGGACGTGCTCTACACGGCCCGGCCGGACGGCAGCGCGCTGCGCCAGATCACGCCGACCGCCGGGGAGATGCTCGACGGCGTGACCATGGGTGACTACGAACAGTTCTCCTTCCGCGGCGCCAACGACGCCACCGTCTACGGTTGGGTGGTCAAGCCGGCCGGCTATCAGGAGGGCCAGGAGTACCCGGTCGCGTTCCTGATCCACGGCGGCCCGCAGGGCAGCTTCGGCAATGGCTGGAGCTACCGCTGGAACCCGCAGACCTACGCCGGCGCCGGCTACGCGGTGGTGATGGTCGATTTCCACGGCTCCACCGGCTACGGCCAGGACTTCACCGACGCGATCAGCGGCGACTGGGGCGACAAGCCGCTGGTGGACCTGCAGAAGGGTTGGGAATATGCGCTGGGCGAATACGACTTCCTCGACGGCGACCGTGCCTGCGCGCTGGGCGCCAGCTACGGCGGCTACATGGTCAACTGGATCGCCAGCCAGTGGAACGAGCCGTGGAAGTGCCTGGTCAACCACAACGGCGTGTTCGACACCCGTTCGATGGGGCTGGTGACCGAGGAGCTGTGGTTCACCGAGTGGGAGCACGGCGGCACCGTGTACGACAACCCGGAGGCCTACGAGCGCTACAACCCCGCGCGCCACGTCGGCGAGTGGGAGGTGCCGATGCTGGTGGTGGCCGGTGCGAACGATTTCCGCGTGCCCGTCGACCAGAGCCTGTCCACGTTCACCGCGCTGCAGCGGCAGGGCATTGAATCGAAGCTGCTGTATTTCCCGGACGAGAACCACTGGGTGCTCAAGGCCAACAACAGCGTGCTCTGGCACCAGACCGTCAAGGACTGGCTGGACAGCCACACCGGCAACTGATTGCATGACCAGCCGCCCGGCGCACTGCGCCGGGCGGTTTTTTTCCGCCCCAAAGGAGACTTCCGCCGATGGCGATCGAAACCGCCGCCACCACCGCATGGATCAGCAACGACATCGTCGTGTTCGGCCTGATCGCCGCGACCCTGGGCGGCATCTTCTACCTGGCCAGCGGGCCGACTCCGTTCTGGAAGAAGTTCTTCGCCTGGGTGCCGGCGCTGCTGCTGTGCTATTTCGTGCCGGCGATCTACAACACCGCCGGCTTGATCGACGGCGAAGGCAGCCAGCTCTACTTCTTCGCAAGCCGGGTCCTGCTGCCGGCCGCGCTGGTGCTGCTGACCCTGTCGATCGACCTGAAGGGCGTGCTGAAGCTGGGGCCGCGGCTGTTGTTCGTGTTCGTTGCCGGTACGGCGGGCATCGTGTTCGGGGCGATGGTCAGCTTCCAGTTGATGGAGTGGTTCTGGCCGGCGGCGGTGGCCGGCGATACCTGGCGCGGCATGGCCGCGCTGGCGGGCAGCTGGGTCGGCGGCGGCGCCAACATGGTCGCCGTCCGCGAGATCTACGAAGTCGACGCCACCCTGTTCGGGCAGTTTGCCGTGGTGGACGTCGCCTACGCCAGCCTGCTGCTGGCGACCCTGCTGTTCCTGGCCAATCGCGCGGCGCAGATCGATGCGCGCAGCGGCGCCGACACCGGTGCCATCGATGAAATGCGCGATCGCATCGCCGCCTACGAGGCGGCCAACGCGCGCATCCCGGCGCTGACCGACCTGATGGTGATCATCGGCGTGGGCTTTGGCATCGTTGCCGTGGCGCACGCGGTGTCCAACCCGGTGGCGGCCTGGTTCGCCGGCAACGTGTCGTGGGCCGGGCAGTTCAGCCTGGACTCGAACTTCGTCTGGATCGTGGTGCTCTCCACGCTGGCCGGCCTGGGGTTGAGCTTCACTCCGGTGCGGCGGCTGGAGAACGTGGGGGCGTCGAGGATCGGTACGGTCTGCCTGTACTTCCTGATCGCCTGCATCGGCATGCAGATGGACTTCTTCCGCCTGGCCGAGCGTCCGGAACTGCTGCTGATCGGCGGCATCTGGATGAGCGTGCACGTGCTGACCATCTGGGGCGCGGCGCGGCTGGTGAAGGCGCCGCTGTTCTACTTCGCGGTGGGCTCGCAGGGCAACATCGGCGCGGCGGCTTCAGCGCCGGTGGTGGCGGCCGCGTTCCATCCCACCCTGGCGCCGGTCGGCGTGCTGCTGGGCACGCTGGGCTACGCCACCGGCACCGTGATCGCCTACTTCATCGGCCAGATCCTGCGCGTGATGGCCGGGCAGTAGGCTTCGCGAAGCGGTCGGGGGCCAACCCCGACCTAGGCCGTGGGCGGGGCAGGCCTGCGGCCGAGCGTGATCCACAGCGCGGCGTGGACCGGCAGCAGCAGGCAGATCCACGGCAGGTTGCGCTGCGGCAGCACCGGCATCCAGTTCAGGAACAGCGCCATCGCGCTGCCCGCGGCGACCGCCGCCAGGATCCAGCCGAACACCCGGCCCGCCGCGCGCCCGCGGGCGATGCGCCAGGCGCCGGGCAGCAAAAGCAGGCACAGCGGATTGAGCAGCAGGATGTTGTAGTTGTTCCAGCCGAAGCGGTGCGCGGTGCCGAACCAGATGAAGGCAATCGCCAGGCCGCCGGCGGTGCACAGGATCCAGAACGGCAGCGCAGCGGCCGCCAGGCGTGACGGTGCGCGCGCACCGGCCCAGGCGATTGCCGCGGCGATGACGAGCCCGGCCAGCAGCCACGGCCACCACTGTCGCGGCGCCTCGGCCGGTTCGGGTGGCAGCAGGTGCGGCAGCAGCTCGACCTCCTCGGCCACCAGCGGACGCCCGTCCGGCAGCTCGATGTTGCGCAGGCCATCGGCCAGGCGCATCGGCACGAAGGCCTCCTGCCAGCGCGAGTTGGGCCGGTCGGCGGCGGGCCCCAGGCCCAGGTCGAAGCCCAGCCACAACCACGGGGTCGGCGAGGCCAGGCGCACCGCGTCGCCGCGGAAGGTGTTGCCGCGCGAGCGGCCCTGCATCCGGGTTGCAAGCAGTCCGTCGAGCGCCTCGTCGAGCGCATCACGCACCCGGGTGGAGCAGTTGTCGAGGAAGTAGTCGTAGCGGTAACGGGCGTTTTCCGGCCTCGCGTTTTCAGCCAGCGCATCCGCCAGCCGGCGGGCCTGGCCTGGCGTCAGGTCCAGCCACTGGATCGACACGCCGCGGCCCACCTGCTGGTAGTAGGCCAGATCCTGCGACAGCGGCAGCGCGACGAGCATGTAGTACATCTCGCCGCGGATGAAATTGGCGGTGAATCCGGGCTCGTCGAGGTCGAAGTAGCCGAAGTTGTAGGAAATCGGCTCGGCGAACGCCGGGTCGTCCACCACGATCGCGTTGTGGCCGAAGCGCTCGAAGAAGATTTCGCCCGGCTGCATGGTCGCCACCCCGATCCTCGGCGCGGCGAAGGCGGCCGACGACAACGCCCAGAGCGCGAGGGCGACCAGCAACAGCGCAGGAGCGCGCCATGCGCGCGAAGCCGCGTGAACCCCTGATCCCGGGATTTTCACGCCTCTTCGGTTTCCGCGTGCACGCTCACGTGCAGCGAGTGCAGGCGGCGCGAGTCCGCGCGCGCCACGCGGAACCCGAACCGGCCCAGGGTCAGCTCCTCGCCGGCCTCGGGCAGGTGCCCGATCGCGGCGGTCACCAGGCCGCCGATGGTGTCGTACTCGTCGTCGCCGAAGTCGGCGCCGAAGCGCTCGTTGAAGTCCTCGATCGGGGTCAGCGCGTCGACCAGGTACTGGCCGTCGGCCTGGGCCGCGATCAGGGCCGCGCTGTCTTCGGCCTCGTCGTACTCGTCGTCGATCTCGCCGACGATCTCCTCCAGCACGTCCTCGATCGTGATCAGGCCGGCCACGCCGCCGTACTCGTCGATCACGATCGCCATGTGGTTGCGCGACTGGCGGAACTCGCGCAGCAGGATGTCCAGGCGCTTGGATTCGGGGATCAGCACCGCCGGGCGCAGCAGCTCGCGCAGGCTGACCGCCCTGGCATCGGGCAGGGCGCCGCGCAGCAGGTCCTTGGCCAGCAGGATGCCCAGCACCTCGTCCCGGTCCTCGCCGTGCACCGGGAAGCGCGAATGGCCGGACTCGACCACCTGTGCCAGCACTTCGTCATGGTCGGCGTCGATGGACAGCGAGACCATCTGCGAGCGCGCGATCATGGCGTCGCCGACGGTCAGCTCCGAGATCGCCATCGCTCCTTCCATGGTGCGCAGGGTGTCGGCCTCGATCAGGCCGCCGGCCTGCGCGTCGCGCAGGATCTCGACCAGGTCGTCCCTGGTGGTCGGTTCGCCTGAGAGTGCCGAGCTGATGCGGTCCAGCCAGCTGCGGCGTTTGTCCGGGGGGTCCTGCGGGGGTGTTCGACTGTCGTCTTCTGGCATTGCCGTGATGCGGGCGCCCGTCATGGGCCACCCCGGGAGTCTAGCGCGGAAAACCCCGTTGCTGTAAGGCGGGCCCGGCCCGCCGCCGCCTTCAGGCGTCCAGGTAGGGGTCGGCGAAACCCAGGCCGTCCAGGATCTCGCGTTCCAGCCGTTCCATCGCCTCCGCCTCGCGCTCGTCCTCGTGGTCGCAGCCCAGCAGGTGCAGCACCCCGTGTACGGTCAGGTGCGCGTAGTGCGCGGCCGGGGACTTGCCCTGCTGGCGGGCCTCGCGGGCCACCACCGGCGCGCAGATCACCAGATCGCCGAGCAGCGGCATGTGGAAGTCTTCCGGTAGCCCCTCCGGCAGCTCGGCCGGGAAGCTGAGTACGTTGGTGGCGTAGTCCTTGCCGCGGTAGTGGCGGTTGAGGGCGCGGCCCTCGTTGGCATCGACGATGCGGATGGCCAGGTCGGCTTCGCGGATGCGTCCGCGCAGGGCGGCGGTGGCCCACTTGCGGAAGCTGACCGCCGCCGGCAGGCCCTTGCGCGGAACCGCGTAGGCAATGGCAACGTCCAAGCGTTCAGGACCCTGGGTCATGCACCGATTGTATCCCCGTGCGCGCTGCCCGGTCAGGCCTGTGCCGGGCCGGTCCCGGCGTCGCGTTCGTCGCGACGGTCGTAGGCGGTGACGATGCGGGCCACCAGCGGGTGGCGGACCACGTCGCGTGATTCGAAGAAGGTGAAGCCCACCCCTTCCACGTCGCGCAGCACGTCGATGGCGTCGCGCAGGCCGGACTTCACATGCTTGGGCAGGTCGATCTGGGTCAGGTCGCCGGTGACCACGGCGGTGGAGCCGAAGCCCAGCCGGGTCAGGAACATCTTCATCTGCTCGATGGTGGTGTTCTGGGCCTCGTCCAGGATCACGAAGGCGTCGTTGAGGGTGCGCCCGCGCATGTAGGCCAGCGGCGCGATCTCGATCACGCTGCGCTCCAGCAGCTTGATCACCTTCTCCACGCCCAGCATCTCGTAGAGCGCGTCGTAGAGCGGGCGCAGGTAGGGGTCGACCTTCTGGGTCAGGTCGCCGGGCAGGAAGCCGAGCTTCTCGCCGGCCTCCACCGCCGGGCGCACCAGCACCAGCCGCTGCACCTTCGACTCGTTCAGCGCCTCCACCGCCATCGCCACCGCCAGGAAGGTCTTGCCGGTGCCGGCCGGGCCGATGCCGAAGTTGATGTCGTGGGTGGCGATCGAATGCAGGTATTTCGCCTGGTTGGCACCGCGACCGCGCACGGTGCCGCGCTTGACCTTCACCGCCACTTCCTGCGGCGCGTAATCCTCCGGATTGCGCTCCAGATTGGCGCGGCTCAGGCGCACGTTGATGGCGTGGATGTCCAGGGTTTCGGTGGCGGCCTCTTCGTAGAGCGCACGCAGCAGCTTCTCGGCCTGGGCCACGGCCTCGGCGTCGCGGCCGGTGACCCGGAACACGTTGCCGCGGTTGGAAATCTCCACACCCATGCGCAGCTCGATCTGGCGCAGGTGGCCGTCGAACGGGCCGGCCAGGTTGGCCAGGCGCTCGCTGTCGGCGGGGTCGAGGGTGAAATCGCGCGGGTTGGATGAGGACATGGCCGCGAGCGTAGCGTGCCGGGTTTGCGGCGCCAACCGCGCCGCGTTGCGGTCGTGGCCGGTGTTCAGCCCAGCAGGGTGCCGCGGAACAGCCATTCGCCCGGGCAGGGGTCCGGATCATGTGGGTCCCGTGGGTCGGCGAACTGATGGACGACGATCCCCGCCGTGGCCAGCACCTCCGGCAGGTCCACACGCGCCGCGCCCCAGGCGAACGGCTCGCCCCGGCGCGCGAGCCAGCCGTCCACCCATCGCCGCTGGCGCCGGAATCCCGGTGTCGACCGGGCATCGCACTCCATCGCCGAGGCGATGATGCCCACCGGTGCGCGCAACTGCGTCTGCAGGTCGCGGCACAGCTTGGCTACAGCCGTCAGCGGCAGGTACATCAGCAGGCCTTCGGCGACCACGATCGTGCGCGCGTCGCGGGAAAAGCCGGCTGGCCCGGTCCGTTGCAGTGCGCTGGCCAGGCCCTCCGCTGCCAGGTCGGCAGCGTGCTGCGTCAGCCGCGGCGTGCAAACGCCGCACGCCCGCAGCGCCGGCGCCCGCACGGCGATCGTGCCGGGGCGGTCGATTTCAAGCACCCGCAGCGATGGATGCCTGCTGGCCATGCGTGGCCCCAGCGCGTCGAACCCCGCGCCAAGCACCAGCAGCTGCCGCGCGCCGGCCGCCACTCCGCCCTCCACCCAGCGCCATATGCGTCGCTTGCGCCAGGCGTAGTGGGCGGCAATGCCCGGCAGCATGGCGAACTCCGCCAGGCGCAGGAGCGCGCGTCCGGGTGCCGACCCGGCCAGGCGCAGCAGTCGTGTGCCCGGCGCGCCGCAGCGGTCCAGGCATGCGCGGGCCAGGGGCGCGCGCAGGCAGTCGTGTCCTTCGCCGCGGGCTGCGAGGACTTCGGCCGCGGCGATCAGCATCGGGGTGGAAGCCCGTTCCGGCCCGCTCATGCCGGCGGCAGGCCGAACAGATGGCAATGGTGGCGGTACCAGTCGCTGCACCAGCGCCCGGCCGGGTCGAAGGCGCGCTTGGCGCGCAGGAATTCAGCGAACCGCGGGTGTGCAGCCTCCACCTGTTCCCGCGTCGCCCAGCGGTGGTAGGTGAGGTAGTAGTTGCCGGCGTGGGCCAGGGCCAGGTCGATCAGCGCGCGGAAGCTGTGCGCCGCCGTGGCGAGGCCGGCGGTGTCATGGCGCACGTGCAGGTTGAAGACCACGCAGGCCCACGGCTCGCGCGCCCAGGCCAGGAGGCTGTCGCGGTCGCGTTCGATCAGGCGCACGGTGCCGTAGATGGCCTGGGCGCCGGTGCGTCGCAGCGTCCGGGCCGCGTCGCCAAGGAAGTCGGCCAGGCATGCGCGCGGCACGTAGAGCTCGGTGATCATTTCCGATCCGGCGTGGCCCAGGCACGCATCGATGCCGGCGTGATAGTCGCCCAGGTACACGCCGGACTGCTGTTCGTCGCTGGCGTAGCGCTGGCCGTGGCTGGCCAGGTAGAACGCGGCGTATTCGTCGAATGCGCGGCCGGGGCTGGTGTGCGCCAGCGCCAGCAGCCGGGAAAAATCCTCCGCCTCCAGGGTTCGCCGTTGCATCCGGTCGGGTTCGCCGACCACTGGGCGGTAGCAGGACAGGATGCCCAGGTCGAGGAAGTCGCTGCTGGCCGCATCCACGCTGAACTGGAAATCGCCGTAGGTGCAGCCGGACGCGATCGCGGCGTCGAAGTCATCCATCAGCCGCGTGGCACGGGTCATCCGGACCTCGCGCCGCAGCGTGGTGCGCGGCACCAGGCGCAGGGTGAGCTCGACCACCGCGCCGAACAGGCCGTAGCCGCCGGCCACCAGCGCGAACAGTTCCGCGTTCACGGTGCGGCTGGCGGTCACCAGCTGGCCGCTGGCGTCGACCAGGATCAGCGATTCGACATCGTCGACGAACGGCGCGAACGCCAGTCCGCGGCCGTGGATATTGGATGCCAGCGCGCCGCCCAGGCTGAAGTCGTCGGCGCCGGTCTGCTTCTGCCGGATGGTCCAGCCGCGCGCGTTGCCGGGGTGCGTGGCAAGCCAGCGGAGCAGGGCGGGCCAGCGGATGCCCGCTTGCACCGTCACCAGGCCGCGGTCGGGGTCGAAGCCCGTGATGCGGTCGAGCGCCGAGAGGTCCAGCACCCGGCCGCCGGACAGGAACTGCTGCCCACCCATGGCATGGCGGGCGCCCATGACGGCCAGCGGCTGTCCGGCCCGCGCGCTGGCGCGCACCGCGGCGATGGCCTCGTGCACGTCGGTCGGCTGCAGGACGGAACCGATCCTGGTCCGGTTCAGGCGTGAGTGGACGTCGTTGAGGAGGGTTTCGCCCGGCATGGCGGGCGTGGCTGGTCCGGTTCGGGAGGCGAGCGAGGGCATCGGCGAAGCGGGCTGTCGAAGGAGATGCAAAGCTCTCAGTGAGTATCGTTGTTTGCAAGAAAACGAACGAAAGTATAAAAATCAGATACCGAGCGGCCCCCGATCGAGGAACTGGAGACGTCGATGAGCGAACGCGACCGCCTGCTGCGCGCGCTGAAGCAGATCCTCCGGCAGCGCGGCATGCGCTATGCGGACCTTGCCCACGCCCTTGGCGTTTCCGAGCCAACGGTCAAGCGCATGTTTTCCACCGGCCGCATCGACCTGGCGCGGCTGGAGCGGATCTGCGGGCTGCTGGACATCGATCTTTTCGAACTTGCCCGTCTGGCGCGCGGCGCACGCGCGGGGCCCAGGCACCTGGAGCCGGCGCAGGAGGAAGCGCTTGCCGACGATTCCCGGCTGCTGCTGGTTTTCCACCTGCTGTGCAACGACTGGGAAGTCCCGGCGATCCGGCGCGAGTTCGGGCTCGACGGCCCGGAAGCCACGCTGCTGCTGGCCAGGCTCGACGGCCTGCGCCTGATTGAGCTGCTGCCGGGCGACCGCGTCCGCCTGCGGGTGGCGCGTGATTTCCAGTGGCGCGAAGGCGGCCCCGTCCGCATCCGCTACGCGCAGGCGGCCACCCGCGAGTTCCTGCGCGACCCCTTCCACGGCCGCGAGGCGCTGCTGGCCATGGAGGTGCGCGAGCTGGGTGACAGCTCGCTGGCGGTGCTGCAGCGCAAGCTCGAGCACCTGGCCATCGAGTTCCGCGAAATGGCCCTGGTGGATGCCGGGCTGCCCCGGGAGCAAAAGAGCAGCGTCGGCATGCTGCTGGCGCTGCGGCCGTGGGTGTTCTCGCTGCTCGACTCGCTGCGCGGGGTGGCGACGCGACCGGAAGCAGCCCCACCGCGGGCCGGAACGCGGGACTAGCACCCCAGGGCGGACGGCAAACGCCGGATGAACCGCCCACCGGCAGCGATTGTATTTTATTAACTGATTAGTTAATTATGTCGCATGGCTGACAAGCGTTCTCCCGGGCAAGCCCCGCCGTCCCCCGTGCACCAACGTCGATCCCCCGGTCGTCCGGCCGCAGGTGCCGGCCCGGAACCGCGGGAGCGCCTCCTCGACGCCGCGCTGGCCTGCTACGTGCGCCGCGGCATCGCCGCCACCACGTTGCGCGATATCGCCGCCGAGGCGGGGGTGACGCCGGCAACGCTGCACTACTACTTCAGCGACGCGTCGGGCCTGCGCGATGCGGTTATCGCCGGACGGCTGATGCCGGTGTTCGAACAGGTGCGCGATGGTCTGATCGGAATGCCGGATGCCACCCTGCGCCAGGTGCTGGAGGGCTTCATCGACCACCTTTGCGCGCTGGTCGGGGAGCACGCCTGGATGCCGGCGCTGTGGATACGTGAGGTGGTCAGCGAAGGCGGCAGCCTGCGCGACCTGCTTGTGACCCGGATGGCGCCGGAAATCACCCGCATCATGACCGCGAAGATCGCCGCCGAGCAGGCCGCTGGCCGCCTCAACCCGGCGCTCGACCCGCGCCTGCTGATGGTGTCGCTGGTCGGGCTGACCCTGTTCCCCGCCGCCGGGCTGCCGATCTGGCGCCAGCTTTTCGAAGGCGAGGCGCTGGACATCAACCACATCCGCACCCACGCGCTTGCCCTGGTCGAGCGCGGACTGGAGCTTTCCGAATGAGTCTTGCCATCCTCCCTTCGCACCGCTCCGCGGCGCTGGTCCTGGCGGCCCTGTTCACCCTGGCCGGCTGCGGCAACGGTGCGCCGCAGGCGCTGGGCACGCTGGAGTACGACCGCATCACCGTGCCCGCGCCGGAGGGCGAACGCATCGTCGGCATCCACGTGCGCGAGGGCCAGCGGGTAGGGGAGGGCGCGGCGCTGCTCACGCTCGAGCGCACCCGCGGCGATGCGCGCCTGAGCGCGAGCCTGGCCGAAGCCACCCAGCGGCGCGAAGCGCTGCTGGAACTGCAGGCCGGGCCGCGCCAGGAAGACATCGACCAGGCCCGCGCCAGCCTGGTCGCGGCGCAGGCGCAGGCGCGC
Organism: Luteimonas sp.; assembly: GCA_052090405.1. GTDB lineage: Bacteria > Pseudomonadota > Gammaproteobacteria > Xanthomonadales > Xanthomonadaceae > Luteimonas. Next base: position 71,198 of record JBQDAV010000004.1, on the reverse strand, counting down.
GATGCCGGCGCCCGCTACCGGCGGCTGGAGCCGCTGGGGCGCGAGCAGCTGGTGTCCGAATCCGATGTCGACGCCGCGCGCGCGGCCGCCGAAAGCGCCGATGCGCAGGTGCGCGCCGGGCAGGCGGCGCTGGACGAACTGCTCAACGGCGCCCGGCCCGAGCAGCTTGCCCAGGCCGGCGCGGCGCTGCAGGCCGCGCAGGCCCGGTTCCGGGCGGAGGAGGCCACGGCGGAAAAGCTCAGTGTGGTGGCCCCGCGCGCCGGCCGCGTCGACAGCCTGCCATACCGCAGCGGTGACCAGGCGCCGGTCGGTGCGCCGCTGGCGGTGCTGCTGGTGGGCGACGCGCCCTATGCGCGCATCCACGTGCCGCAGCCGATCCGCGAGCAGGTGGACGTTGGCGACCGGGTGCGGGTGCGGCTTGAAGGCAGCGGGCGCACCTATGCGGGCCAGGTGCGGATGATTCGCAGCGAACCCGCGTTTACCCCTTATTACGCGCTCACCGGCGATGACGCCGCCCGCCTGGGCTACCTGGCCGAAGTGCAGCTGGAACCGGATGCCGGCGGGTTGCCGGCGGGCCTGCCGGTGCGGGTCGAGTTCGGCGGCGGGCAGTGACGGGGGTGGAGGACGCAACGCAATCCACGCCCGGCGACGCCGGAGACGCGCGGCCGGCGATCCGCGCGCGCGGACTGACCCGGCGCTTCGGCGACCTGGTTGCCGTGGACAACGTGGACCTGACCGTTCCGCGTGCCCATGTGTACGGCTTCCTCGGCCCCAACGGCTCGGGCAAGTCCACCACCATCCGCATGCTGTGCGGCCTGCTGACCCCCAGCGATGGCGAGATCGAGGTGCTTGGCCTGCGCGTGCCCGAACAGGCCGAAGCCCTGCGCCTGCGGATCGGCTACATGACCCAGAAGTTCTCGCTGTTCGAGGACCTCACGGTGCGCGAGAACCTGGAATTCCTTGCCGCCGTGTATGGCCTGGACCGCGCCGCCACCCGCCGGCGGGTGGACGAGCTGGTCGATCGCTACCACTTCGGCGACCGCCAACAGCAGCTCGCCGGCACCATGAGTGGTGGCCAGAAGCAGCGCCTGGCGCTGGCCGCGGCGGTGATCCACGAGCCCGAACTGCTGTTCCTGGACGAGCCGACCAGCGCGGTCGATCCGGAATCGCGCCGCGACTTCTGGGAAAAGCTCTTCGAACTGGCCGATACCGGCACCACCCTGCTGGTGTCCACCCACTACATGGACGAGGCCGAGCGCTGCCACCGCATCGCCATCCTCGATCGCGGCGTGCTGGTGGCCGATGGCGCTCCCGGCAAGCTCGCCGCGGACCTGCGTGGACGCAGCGTGCAGGTGAGTGCGAAGCAGCCGCGCCGGGCACAGCAGGCCCTGGCCGGGCTGCCGGGGGTGCTCAGCGTCGCCCAGATCGGCAACAGCCTGCGGGTGTTGTCCGCACCGGGGCAGGACAGCGCCCAGGCGGTCCGCGAGGCGCTGGACAAGGCGGGGTTCGAAGGCGAAGTGGAGCCGGTCGCGGCCAACCTGGAAGACGTGTTCGTCGCCGCCACCCACGGGCGCGCGGATGAAGGGGCCGGCGAATGAAGAACCTCCGGAGGATGTGGGCCGTGGCCCTGAAGGAGCTGCGGCAGATGCGCCGCGACCGGATCAGCGTGGTGATGATCGTGGCGATCCCGGTGATCGACCTGCTGCTGTTCGGCTACGCGATCAACCTCAATCCGCGCAACCTGGACACGGCCGTGGTCGACCAGGCGATGACCGCCACCTCGCGCGCGGCGGTGATGGACATGGCCGCCACGGGCGTCATCGAACTCCAGCAGGTGGCCAGCAGCCCGCAGCAGCTGGTGGACATGCTGCGGCGCGGGGAGGTCAGCGTCGGCATCGCCATCCCGCCCGACTACGAGCGCCGCCTGGCCGACGGCCGGCCCGCGGTGCAGGTGATGGTGGACGGCACCGACACCGTGGTGCAGGCGGCCGCCAACCAGCTTGCGCAGATGCCGCTGGAAGCGCCCAACGGCGTGCATCCCCCGCCGCATGCGTCGCAGATCGAGGTGGTGAGCTTCTACAACCCGGAGCGCCGGTCCGCGGTGACGATCGTGCCCGGGCTGATCGGCATCATCCTGACCATGACCATGATGATGTTCACCGCGATGGCAGCGGTGCGCGAGCGCGAGCGCGGCAACATGGAGCTGCTGATCGCCACCCCGCTCAGCCGCAGCGCGCTGATGATCGGCAAGGTGCTGCCGTACGCGGTGATCGGGCTCATCCAGACCACGCTGATCCTCGCCCTGGGGTTCTGGCTGTTCGCGATTCCGCTGCGCGGCAGCCTGCTGGACGTCTACATCGCCGCGCTGCTGCTGATTGCCGCCAACCTGGCGATCGGGCTGCTGATCAGCACCCATACCAAGACCCAGTTCCAGGCGATTCAGGTGGCGATGCTGGTGTTCCTGCCTTCGATCCTGATCTCCGGCTTCATGTTCCCCTTCGCCGGCATGCCCGACGTGGTGCAGTGGGGCGCCGAAGTACTGCCGATGACCCAGTTCCTGCGCCTGATCCGCGGGGTGATGCTGCGCGGTGCAAGCATCTGGGAGCTGTGGCCGGCGGTGCTGGCGCTTGTGGCGTTCACGGGGGTGACCATGACGGTTGCGATCAGCCAGTTCCGCAAGCGCCTGGATTGACCCCGGCGGGGGGGCGCAGGGGCGCGCCATGCGCGCTCCTGCGCAGGGAGGCCGGCGTCAGGCGACCTGCACCCGGCCGCGCAGGGAATTGGCGAGCGCCTCGGTGATCACCACGTCCACGAACTGCCCGACCAGCCGCGGCGGGGCCGGGAAGTTCACCGAGCGCATGTTTTCGGTCTTGCCGGTCAGCTCGTTCGGATCCTTGCGCGAGGGGCCGGTGACCAGCACCTTCTGCACGCTGCCGATCATTGCCCGCGAGATGCCCGCCGAATGTTCGTTGATGTGTGCCTGCAGCCGTGAAAGACGGGCGTGCTTGGCCTCGTCCGACACCTCGTCCGGCAGGTCCGCGGCCGGGGTGCCGGGGCGGCGCGAATAGATGAAGGAGAAGCTCTGGTCGAAGCCCACGTCTTCAATGAGCTTCATGGTCTTGTCGAAGTCGGCGTCCGTCTCGCCGGGGAAGCCGACGATGAAGTCCGAGGAGATCGAGATGTCCGGGCGCACCGCGCGCAGCTTGCGGATCTTCTGCTTGAACTCGAGCGCGGTGTAACCGCGCTTCATCGCCGACAGGATCCGGTCGCTGCCCGACTGCACCGGCAGGTGCAGGTAGTTGGCCAGCTGCGGCACGTCGCGGTAGGCCTCAACCAGCGAATCGGAAAACTCCAGCGGGTGGGAGGTGGTGAAGCGGATCCGGTCGATGCCGTCGATCTCGGCGATGGTGCGGATCAGCAGGCCCAGGTCGGCGGTATCCCCGTCGCCCGCGTCCATCGGGCCGCGGTAGGCGTTGACGTTCTGCCCCAGCAGGTTGACCTCGCGCACGCCCTGGGCGGCCAGCCGCACCACTTCCACCAGTACGTCCTCGAACGGCCGGCTGATCTCGGTACCGCGGGTGTAGGGCACCACGCAGAACGAGCAGTACTTCGAACACCCCTCCATGATCGAGACGAACGCGCTCGGCCCCTCGGCGCGCGGCTCGGGCAGGCGGTCGAACTTCTCGATCTCCGGGAAGCTGATGTCCACCTGCGGCCGGCCGGTCTCGCGCTTGGCGCGGATCAGCTCCGGCAGCCGGTGCAGGGTCTGCGGGCCGAACACTAGGTCCACGTAGGGCGCGCGCTTGACGATCGCCTCGCCCTCCTGGCTGGCCACGCAGCCGCCCACGCCGATCAGGACGGGTTTGCCACCGTCCTTGAGTGACTTCCAGCGACCGAGCTGGCTGAACACCTTCTCCTGGGCCTTCTCGCGGATCGAGCAGGTGTTGACCAGGACCACGTCGGCCTCGTCGGCGTGGTCGGTCAGTTCCAGGCCCTCGGCGGCGGCGAGCACGTCGGCCATGCGGGCCGAGTCGTACTCGTTCATCTGGCAGCCGTGGGTCTGGATGAACAGTTTTCCTGTGCGGGTCATGGCGTTTCCGGGTCGCGGCGGTGAGTCCGGGCCGGGTGGCGGGATCGGAGGGCCGGATAGTGTAATGGGTCACGTTCCCTTGCAGTACAAGCACTTGGCAAGCGGCGGGAATGGGGCGACACTGCCAGTCATGAAGGGGGTATGGGGACTCATCGCGGCGCTTTGTGCCTGCGCGGCCTTCCCGGCGGCGGCGGGCACCCTGTATCGCTGTGTCGGCGCCGACGGCGTTCCCCAGTACGTGAGCAAGCGCATCAGCGGCGCCAGCTGCACGGTGGCGGCCAGCTACCGCCCCGAGCGCCCGCGGGCCGCGGCCACGTCCACATCAAGCGGCAGCGGCGGAGGCACTGCCCCGTTGACCTTCATGGGGGGCGGCAGCCCAGGCGGCGGATCGGCTGCGCCCGCGCCCGCGCCAAAGCCCGCCCCGCAGGGGACCCGCCGGGTCAGCGGCCAAGTCTATTCCTACATCAAGGATGGCGTGCGCCACTACTCCAGCACCCCGCCGCGCGGCTCGGCCGCGGCAGGCGCCACCGCGATGCGCACCATCCCCTACAGCCTCATCGAGACCTGTTACGCCTGCGGCTCGCCCGGGGTGAGCTTCGCCAACGTGCGCCTGAACACCGATGCCTTCCGCGATGAAGTCGCCGCCGCGGCGCTTGAATTCGGGGTCGAGGAGGCGATCGTGCGTGCGGTGATGCATGCCGAATCCGCCTTCAATCCCAAGGCGCTCTCGCACGCGGGCGCACAGGGCCTGATGCAGCTCATGCCGGCCACCGCGGAGCGGTTTGGAGTGACCGACGCCTTCGATCCGCAGCAGAACATCCGCGGCGGGGTCAGGTACCTGGCCTGGCTGCTCAAGCGCTTCGACGGTGACCTGACCCTGGCCGCGGCCGGCTACAACGCCGGCGAGGGTGCGGTGGATCGCCACGGCGGCGTGCCCCCGTACAGCGAAACCCGCACCTACGTGGAGCGCGTGGGCGTGCTGGCCCAGCGCTACCGCGGGCACCAGACGGTGGCCTCCAGCGGGGCGCCGCCCTGACCCGGACGGTCGCCGCCACCTCCGGCGCGGGCTGTCAAGAGATTGTCGGTCGATTCAGGCTTCCGTTACACTTCATTGTCTTTGGCGGCCGTCCGCGTCTGCGGGCGTGCCGCGGCAGCCAAATTTCACAGCTACCGAACAGGGTTTGCGGAGTGCCGGATGGCCAATGAAGCGGTGATCGATCCCGCCAGCGGTGAGGATCAAGTCAACACGGGCAGGCGCAAGTTCCTGACCGCGGGCACGGCGGTGGTCGGCGCGGTCGGCGTCGGCGTGGCCGCCATCCCGTTCATCAAGTCCTGGAATCCCAGCGCGCGGGCGTTGACCGCCGGCGCGCCGGTGACCGTGGACATCAGCGCCCTGCAGACGGGCCAGCGCCTGATCGTGGAATGGCGAGGCCAGCCGGTGTGGATCGTGCGGCGCTCGCAGGCCATCCTGGAGGCGTTGTCGACCCTGGACAGCCAGCTCAGCGACCCGCTCTCGGAAAACACCGACCAGCAGCCCGGATACGTGCTGCAGGACAATCCGGAGACGCGCTCGCTGCGGCCGGAAGTCCTCGTGCTCGTGGGGATCTGCACCCACCTGGGTTGCTCGCCGGAAATGGTGGCCGAGATCGGCCCCACCGACTTCGACGCCAACTGGCAGGGCGGTTACTTCTGCCCGTGCCACAAGTCGAAGTTCGACATGTCCGGCCGCGTCTACGCCGGCATGCCCGCGCCGACCAACCTGGTCGTTCCTCCGCATCACTACCTTGACGACAACACCATCGAGGTTGGCGTCGATCCCGAGGGGGCGGCTTAATCCATGGCGAACATATTCACCCGCACCGCCAACGGCGCGATGGACTGGGTCAACGAGCGGGCACCGGCGCTGATGCCGATGTACCGCAAGCACATGAGCGAGTACTACGCTCCGAAGAACTTCAACATCTGGTACATCTTCGGCGTGCTGTCGACGGTCATCCTGGTCAACCAGATCGTGACCGGCATCTTCCTGACCATGCACTACAAGCCGAGCGCGGCCGAGGCGTTCTCCTCGGTCGAGTACATCATGCGCGACGTGGAGTGGGGCTGGCTGATCCGCTACATGCACTCCACCGGCGCATCGCTGTTCTTCATCGCCGTGTACCTGCACATGTTCCGCGGGATGATGTACGGCAGCTACCAGAAGCCGCGCGAGCTGGTGTGGATCATGGGCATGCTGATCTACCTGGTGCTCATGGCCGAGGCGTTCCTGGGCTACGTGCTGCCCTGGGGGCAGATGTCGTTCTGGGGCGCGAAGGTGATCATCTCGCTGTTCGGCGCGATCCCGATCATCGGCAACGGCCTGGTCGAGTGGATCATGGGCGACTACCTGCCCAGCGACGCCACGCTCAACCGCTTCTTCGCCCTGCACGTGATCGCGCTGCCGCTGGTGCTGCTGCTGCTGGTGGTGCTGCACCTGGGCGCGCTGCATGAAGTCGGTTCCAACAACCCGGACGGCGTGGAGATCAAGAAGGGTCCGAAGGGTAACCGCTGGTCGCCCGACGCACCGGCCGACGGCGTGCCGTTCCACCCGTACTACACGGTCAAGGACATGTTCTACGTCGCCATGATGCTGTTGCTGGCGGCGTTCGTGATCTTCTTCGCGCCCGAGTTCGGCGGCTGGTTCATCGAGCACGACAACTTCGTCGAAGCCAACCCGATGGTCACCCCCGAGCACATCAAGCCGGTGTGGTACTACACGCCGTACTACGCGATGCTGCGGGTGGTGCCGCACAAGCTCAGCGGCGTGATCGTGATGTTCGGCGCGATCGCGATCCTGTTCGCCCTGCCGTGGCTGGACCGCGCCAAGGTCAAGTCCTACCGCTACCGCGGCCTGCTGTCGAAGGTGCTGCTGGGCCTGTTCGCGATCAGCTTCGTGTGGCTGGGCAAGATCGGCGCCGGCCCGGGCACCGACCCGGTCGAGACCATCATCGGCCGCTTCCTGACCTTCTTCTACTTCGCCTTCTTCATCACCATGCCGCTGTGGACCAAGCTCGACAGCACCAGGCCTGTGCCGGAACGGGTGACGACACATGAATAAGACTTTCAAGGCCCGTGTGGCCGCCGTCCTCGGCGGGCTGCTGCTGTCGTTCTCCGCCCTGGCAGCGGATCCGGGTGGCGGCCTGCTGCAGTCGGGCACCGACCTGAGCGACAAGGCCTCGCTGCAGCGCGGCGCCAAGCTGTTCATGAACTACTGCTCGGGCTGTCATTCGCTCCAGTACCTGCGCTACTCGCGCATGGCCGAAGACCTCGGCCTGAGCGAGGAAGAGGTGATGGAGAACCTCAACTTCACCGACGCCGGCTTCGGCGAGCACATCGTCTCGGCGATGCCCGCCGCGCAGGCCAGCGACTGGTTCGGTGTCGCACCGCCGGATCTCTCGCTCACTGTGCGTTCCAAGATCGGTGGCCCGGACTGGGTCTACACCTTCCTGATGAGCTTCTACCAGGATGAGTCGGCCGCGCTGGGCTGGAACAACACCTGGTTCCCGGATGTCTCCATGCCCAACGTGCTGTGGGAGCTGCAGGGCCTGCAGCGACCGGTGCTGGGCGAGACGGACCCGACCACCGGCGCGCCGACCATCGAGCGCCTGGAAGTGGCCCAGCCGGGTACCCAGAGCGCCGCCGAGTTCGAGCGCAGCGTGCGCGACATCACCGCTTTCCTCGAGTACGCCGCGGAGCCGGCCGCACTCAAGCGCCAGGGCATTGGCGTGTGGGTGCTCCTGTTCCTGGTGTTCTTCGCGTTCCTCACCTGGCTGCTGAAGCAGGAGTACTGGCGGGACGTGAAGTAAACCAGCGCGCCTGCACCGGGCCCGGCGCCATGCCGGGCCTGTCGCTGCCGGCCGCGTGGACCCGGGGACCGTGGCGACCGCCTGCAAGGGGTGGGCGGCGCCGATGTGGCCGGCGGTATCCGGGCACGGGAGAGGGCCGATGATGGCTGCGAGTCCGCGTATGCGTAACGCGCTTACCCTGTTTTCATCCGACGACGATGTGCTGTGCCACCGGGTCCGCCTGGTGTTGGCGGCCAAGGGCGTCATCCACGACCTGATTCCGGTCGATCCGCAGGATCCCCCCGAGGATCTGATCGACCTCAATCCCTACCATTCGGTCCCGACCCTGGTCGAGCGCGACATGGTGCTGTACGCGGCCTCGGTGGTCTGCGAGTACCTGGACGAGCGCTACCCGCACCCGCCGCTGATGCCGGTGGAGCCGCTGGCGCGGGCCCGCCTGCGGCTGGCGATGCTGCGGCTGGAGCACGACTGGGTACCGCAGATCCAGACCGTCCAGCGCGGCACCAAGCGCGACGCCGATGCGGCGCGCAAGCGGCTGGTGGAACTGGTCACCGCCTCGGTGCCGCTGTTCAAGGCGCACAAGTTCTACCTCAACGCCGAGATGAGCCTGGCCGACTGCGCCATGGCGCCGATCATCTGGCGGCTGCCGTCGCTGGGCATTCCGCTGCCCAAGGACGGCAAGGTGATCGAGGACTACGGCAATCGCATTTTCCGCAACCCCGGCTTCGCCCGCAGCCTGACGGCCGCCGAACGCAAGCTCAACGAATTGCCGGGTTGACGCTTGTTCGCATGATTGGCGCGCCGTGCCCGCCCTTGCGGCAAGGCGGCGGCGGTCCGGCGCCTGCGGTTAAACTGTCAGGATGAGCGAAGCAGAATTTCCGGCGATGAGCAGCCACCGCCCGTACCTGCTGCGGGCGCTGTACGAGTGGATCGTGGACAACGGCATGACCCCGCACGTGCTGGTCGATGCCGGCCAGCCCGGGGTGCGCGTGCCCCAGCAAGTGGTCAAGGACGGCAAGGTGGTGCTCAACATCGCCGAGCGTGCGGTGGCGGGCCTGCAGATGGACAACGAGGCGATCCGTTTCTCGGCCCGTTTCGGCGGCGTCAGCCACCCGGTCGACGTGCCGGTGGCCGCGGTGGTGGCCATTTACGCGCGCGAGACAGGGCAGGGCATGGTCCTGCCCGAGGACATCGCCGGCGGCCCGCCTTCCGATCCCGATGACGACCCGCCATCGTCACCCGACGGCGACGACGGTCCCGGTCCGGACGCTCCCCCGCCCAAGCGCAGCCACCTCCGCGTGGTGAAGTAGGAGCGTGTAAGACGCGCTCCTATCCGGTTGGGGCGAGCGGCCCGCTGAACGACACCAGCTCTTCCCCGAGCAGTACCATCCGTCCGATGTGGCGGTGCACGCCGTCGTCGGACCAGTAGAAGCGGAAGCTGTATTCCAGGCCCATGCGTCCATCCGCGTGCCGGCGCAGCCGCAGGCGGTCTGCGTGCACGCTGTGGTCGAGCAGCTGCACGCCCGCGCGCCGGCATGCGTCCTGCCCCAGCGCGGTCGCGCGCTCGGCGGCCGAACGCGAAGCGTTCCAGAACGCGACGCCGACCGCGCCAATGATCATCAAGAGAGTCGCCCAGCCCATGTCGCCACTTTGGGGCCGGGCACCGGCAACCGCAAGCTGTGGTCAGCGGGGCGGCGGACCCAGTTTCATCGACAGGTCGATTGCGCGCAGGTGCTTGGTCAGCGCGCCGATGGAAATGAAGTCCACGCCGTCGTCGGCTACCGCGCGCACGCTGCCCAGGTCCACGCTGCCCGACACCTCAAGCGGGATCCGGCCGTGGAAGGGCGCGCCGGCGGCGATGCGCACGGCTTCGCGGCGGTCATCGGCCTTGAAGTCATCGATCAGGATCCGGTCGCAGCCGGCTTCCAGTGCCTGGCACAGCTCGTCCAGTGTTTCGACCTCGACGATCAGCGGCAACCCGGGATGCAGCCTGCGCGCCTGGCCAATGGCCGCGTCCACCGAGCCGGCGACCCGCACGTGGTTTTCCTTGAGCATGACGGCGTCGTACAGGCCCATGCGGTGATTGACGCCGCCGCCCGCGCGCACCGCGTACTTCTGCGCCAGGCGCAGGCCGGGCAGGGTCTTGCGGGTGTCGAGGATCCGGGCCTTCGTTCCCTGCACCGCGTCCACGTGGGCGGCGGTGAGGGTGGCGGTGCCGCACAGGGTCTGGAGGAAGTTGAGTGCGGTGCGCTCGGCGCTGACCAGGGCGCGGGCGCGGCCCTGCAGCGTGGCCAGCACCGTGCCGGCGCCGACGCGTTCGCCCTCGGCCACGCGCCAGTCGATCCGCACCTGCGCATCAAGCGCGCGATGGCAGGCGTCGAACCAGGGCCGGCCGCAGACCACCGCGTCCTCCTTGCACAGCAGGTACGCCGAATCGGGGCCGTCCGGCAGCAGCGCCGCGGTGACGTCGCCGTCGCCGATGTCCTCGGCAAGCGCGCGCGCCACGTCGGCTTCGATCGCCGCCGCCGGGGGCGGCTCCAGCGCGGCCATGGCTCAGCGCTCCGGGAAGCCGTCGACCCTGGCGGTGGGAATCGCCTCGTCGGCCAGCAGCACCGGGATGCCGTCATCGATGCGGTACAGCAGCTTGCGGTCACGGGTGACCAGCGCCTCGCGCAGCGGCTCCGACTCCGGCGTGCCGTCAGCGCGGGCCACGGCGCCCGCGCCGATCGCGGCGTTGACCGCTGCCATCCCGGGCTTGTCCAGATAGGCCAGCGGCTGGCGGGTGGCGGGGCAGACGAGGATGTCGAGCAGCTTGCGGTCCATGGGTGCCATTCGTGTGGTGATCTCCAAAGCCTATCACCAGCATCCGCAGGCGCGCGCCGTGCGCGCTCCTGTGGGCGTGGGTCCGGATGTCGACTTCCCGTTAGAATGGCGCTTTGCCGACAGGTGCCCGCATGACAGCCACGCCAGCAGACTCCTCCGCGCCGATCGTGGGCGTCGTCATGGGCTCGCGCTCGGACTGGGAGACGATGCAGCGAGCGGTTGAAAAGCTCGAGGCGCTGGGCGTGCCACACGAGGTGCGGGTGCTGTCCGCGCACCGCACCCCGGATGCCATGTTCGATTACGCCGCCAGCGCCCAGGCGCGCGGCCTGCGCGCGATCATCGCCGGCGCCGGCGGCGCCGCGCACCTGCCGGGCATGCTGGCGGCCAAGACCACGGTGCCGGTGCTCGGCGTGCCGGTGCAGTCGAAGGCGCTCAAGGGCCTGGATTCGCTGCTGTCGATCGTGCAGATGCCATCGGGAGTGCCGGTGGCCACCTTTGCCATTGGTGCGGCGGGTGCGGCCAACGCGGCGCTGTTTGCCGCGGCCATGGTGGCCGCATCCGATGCCGGCATCGCCGACGCGCTGGAGGCCTTCCGCCGCGAACAGACCGAAGCGGTCGCCGGTAACGACGACCCGCGGAAATGACCACGGTTGGCATCCTGGGCGGTGGGCAGCTTGCCCGCATGCTGGCGCTTTCCGGCGTCCCGCTGGGGCTGCGCTTGCAGGTGATGGACCCGTCCGCCGACGCCTGCGCCGGCCAGGTCGCGCCGCTGCTGGCGGGTGATTACCGCGACGACGCGGCGCTGGCCGATTTCGCCGCGCGCGTGGACGTGGCCACTTTCGACTTCGAAAACGTACCGGCCGGATCCGCGCAGCGGCTGGCCGGGCGAATCGACGTGTTCCCCAATCCCGGCGCGCTGGCGACCGCGCAGGACCGGTTGTCCGAGAAGACCCTGTTCCAGCGCCTGGGCATTCCGGTGCCTGCGTTCGAGGACGTGGCCACGCGCGAAGGCCTGGACGCGGCGATCGCCAGGGTCGGTACTCCTTGCATCCTCAAGACCCGGCGCCTGGGCTACGACGGCAAGGGCCAGTTCCGGATCCGGGAGGCCGGCGACGCCGATGCCGCCTGGCAGGCGCTGGGCGCGCAGGCGCAGTCCGTCGGGCTGATCTTGGAGGCGTTCGTGCCGTTCGAGCGCGAACTGAGCGTGGTCGCTGTGCGCGGGCGCGACGGCGAATTCCGCACTTGGCCGCTGACCTGGAACTGGCACGTGGACGGCGTGCTTTCCGCCAGCCTGGCGCCGGCCCGGGTGGAACCGGCGCTGGCCGAAGCCGCCTCCGGCCATGCGCGTCGCCTGGCAGAAGCGCTCGACTACGTGGGTGTATTCGCGCTGGAGCTGTTCTGCCGCGGCAATGCGCTGCTGGTCAACGAGATGGCGCCGCGGGTGCACAACTCCGGCCACTGGACCATCGAGGGCGCGCAGACCTCGCAGTTCGAGAACCACCTGCGCGCGGTGCTGGGGCTGCCGCTGGGCGCGACCGACGCAATCGGCCACGCCTGCATGCTCAACTGGCTGGGCGAGATGCCGGACCCGGCGCCGGTGCTGCGCGAGGCTGGCGGGCACTGGCACGACTACGGCAAGCGGGCTCGGCCGGGCCGCAAGGTCGGCCATGCCACCGTGCGCACCGATTCGCCCGAAGCCCTTGCCGATGCATTGCAGCGTGTCGGGGACGCCCTGGGCCGCCAGGACCAGGTGGCTCCGGTTATCCAGGCGCTCGCAGGAGACCCCCGCTCCCTGTAGAGCGGAGCAAGCTCCGCCCTACGGATCCGGCGTGGGAAACCAGGCCGTGTGGGCCCGGCGTGGGAATCAGGCCATCCGCGCGGCGACGGCGTCCCAGTCGACCAGCTGCCAGAACGCCTCCAGGTACTTGCCGCGGTCGTCGCGGTAATCCAGCAGGTAGGCGTGCTCCCACAGGCTGCAGGCCAGCAGCGCGCGGTCGGGACCGGTCAGCGGCGTGACCGAATGCGGGGTGACGGCGATCACCAGGCGGCCGTCGGCGCGCTGCAGCAGCCAGGCCCAGCCCGGGCCGATCCCGCGCAGCGCGGCATGGTTGAAGCGCTCGCGAAAGCCGTCCGCGCTCCCAAAGGCCGCCGCCAGCGCTTCGTCCAGCTTGCCTCCCGGTTCCCCGCCGCCGCCGCCGGCCGCGGGCTTGAGGCTGTTCCAGTACAGCGCCGTCGCCCAGGCCTGGGCCGCGCATTCGGCCATCGACCCCTGCGCCCGGCGCACGATGTCCTCCAGCGGCATCTCCGCGAAAGCCGTGCCGGCAGCCAGGTCGTTGAGCCGCTCCACATGGCTGCGCTGCCGATTGCCATGGTGAAGGTCGACGGTTTCGCCGGACAGGTGCGGTTCCAGCGCGGTGCGGTCGTAGGGCAGGGTGGGCAGTTCGATGGCCATGTCGCCTGGCGGAGAGGGAATCCAGTGTCCCGCGGGGAGCCTTGCGCGCGGGTGAACGATTACAATGTCGGGATTCTAACCCCCAACAGTGACGCCGGCCCCGGAACTGCCGAGACCGGCGTCCCAGGAGTGCGCCATGTCGGTCATGCAGCGGATCCAGGACGAGGTCGAAAAGCATCCAGTCGTCCTGTTCATGAAGGGAACCCCGCGTTTCCCGATGTGCGGTTTCTCCAGCCGCGCGGTACAGGCGCTCACCGAGGCGGGGGTGGATGGCCTGCACTCGGTCAACGTGCTCGAGGACCCGGAGATCCGGGCCAACCTGCCGCGCTACTCCAACTGGCCGACCTTCCCGCAGCTGTTCATCCACGGCGAACTGATCGGCGGCTGCGACATCACCCTGGAACTGCATGAATCCGGGGAGCTGTCGCGGATGGTCGCCGAGACGGGCAAGGCGTGAGTCCGTCCGACCTTCCGCTGGCCGGCCGCGTGGTGCTGGTGGCCGGCGCCTACGGCGGCCTGGGGCGCGAAGCCTCGCTAGCCTGCGCCGCGGCCGGAGCCCGCCTGGTGCTGCTCGGGCGCAAGGTGCCCAGGCTCAATCGCCTGCACAAGGCCGTCGAGGACAGCGGCGGCGAGGCGGTGCTGTACCCGCTGGACCTGGAGGGAGCCGGCCCCGATGACTACGCCGAAATGGCGGCGCGAATCGAAGAGGCTTTCGGCCGCCTGGACGGCGTGCTCCACTGCGCGGCGGACTTCCCGGGGCTGACCCCGCTCGAGCACAGCGACCCGGCCGCCTTCGCCCGCGCCATCCACGTCAACCTCACCGCGCGCTGGTGGCTGACCCAGGCCTGCCTGCCGCTGCTGCGCCGCGCCGACGACGGCGCAGTGGTGTTTGCCATCGACGATCCGGCCCGCACCTCGCAGGCCTACTGGGGCGGCTACGGCGCCGCGCAAGGCGGGCTGGAAGCGCTGGTGTCGATGCTGCACGCCGAGCTGGCTTCCACCACGGTGCGCGTGTCCGGCCTGCGTCCCGGCCCGATGCGCACCGCGCTGCGGGCCAAGGCGTATGTCGACCGCGAAGACCACGCGGCGGACGACCCGGCCACATACGCCCGGGAGTGCGTGCAATTGCTTTCCGCGGCGGGCAATCCCGGGGGCGGCCGGATCGGCGAAGGTCGCCTCGACTGACGCAACGGAGGGCAATCCGTACGCCGCGGTACGTCGCGCTGACAATGGCTTAGCGCCATTAGTTCAAAGCGGATTGAAATAGTGAGCCCTGTCAGTGGCTTGCGCGGGAGCCAAATTGTCATATCTCTGTCATCCGGCACCGCTACCGTGTTAATCTGTTGTTAACCCCGCAGCGCCCGATTGCCGCGCGGTTGTCCCCCAATCCGTCTCCCGGTTCCCGGTTTTCTCCTTTGTCGCGCGCCGAAGACGCGACAGCCATCCATGTACGTATCGAGGCTCTTGAAATGACCCACAAGCACCGTGTCCGACTCTCGAAGCTGTCGCTCGGCCTGATCGTCGCGCTTGCCGCGGCTCCCGCGTTTGCGCAAAGCACCACGTCTGCCGGCGTCAACGGCCTGGTGACGGGATCGGACGGAAATCCGGTGGCCGGTGCCCAGGTGACCATCGTCCACACCGAGTCAGGCACCGTCAGCCGCGTCACCACCGATGAGAGCGGCCGCTACAACGCCCGGGGCCTGCGCGTGGGTGGCCCGTACACGATCAACGTGACCAAGCCCGGTGAAGGCACCACCACCGAGGACAACGTCTACCTGAGCCTGAACCAGACGGGGCAGGTCAACGCCACCCTGGGTGGCGACATCACCACGCTGGACGCCGTGGTCGCCACGGGAGTCGCCGGGTCCGACGTCTTCAGCGCCGCCAACATGGGCGCCGGCACCAGCCTGGGCCTGGAGCAGATCGAATCGCTGCCCACCATCCAGCGCAACCTGCAGGATTTCGTGCGCCTGGACCCGCGCATCGCCCAGGTCGACAAGGGCCGCATGGAAATCTCCGCCGGTGGCCAGAACCCGCGCTTCAACGCGATCCGCATCGACGGCGTCAACACCAGCGACACCTTCGGCCTGGAGGCCAGCAACTTCCCGCTGATGCGCCAGCCGGTGTCGATGGACGCGATCGAGGCGATCAATGTCGACCTGTCCAACTATGACGTCACCATCACCGGTGCCACCGGCGCGGTAGTCGACGCGGTGACCAAGTCGGGCACCAACGAGTTCAGCGGTTCGGTCTACTACGTGTACCGCGACCAGGACTGGATGCGCGACAACACCGACGGCTCGCCGTTCTCCGGCTTCACCGACGAGGAAACCTACGGCGCCACCTTCGGCGGCCCGCTGGTGCGCGACCGCCTGTTCTTCTTTGCCAACTACGAGAAGTTCACCCGCAACGCGCCGTCGCCCTCGTACGGGCCGATCGGCTCCAGCGCCTCCAACATCGTGGACATCACCCAGGACGAGATCAACGAGGCGCAGCAGATCGCGCGCGACGTCTACGGCATCGACATCGGCTCGATGCAGACCATCGACGGGATCAAGACCGAGCTGGAGGAAGTCGCGGTCAAGTTCGACTGGAACATCACCGACGACCACCGCATGTCCTACCGCTACTCGCAGACCGAGCAGGTGGACCCGGTGCTGGCCGGTTCGGGCGGCAACTCGCTCGGCCTCAACAGCCGCTGGTACGACATCAACAAGGAGTTCAACAGCCACTCGCTGCAGCTGTTCAGCGACTGGACCCAGGATTTCTCCACCGAGTTCAAGTTCTCGCGCCGCAACTACGATTCGCTCAGCGGCGTGTATTCGCGCCTGCCGCAGATGTCGATCGGCTTTGGCGACGGCAACGACCCGGACCAGCCGAACCAGCCCTGGCTGAACTTCGGCACCGACCAGTTCCGCCACGGCAACCAGATCGAAACCACCACCGACACCGCCTTCGGTGCCGCCAACTGGTACCTGGGCGACCACACGCTCAAGTTCGGTTTCGACTGGGAGCGCAATGACATCTACAACATGTACGCCCAGAACATCTGGGGTAACTACCAGTTCGCCAGCCTGGATCATTTCCGCAATGGCGAGTACTGGGATTACCGCCTGAATGCACCGGTGCCGGGGCGCGGCCTGGACAGCGTGGCGATGAACTACGAGCACGCCAACCTGGGCCTGTTCATCCAGAACGACTGGGCGGTGAACTACAACCTGAGCCTGCAGTTCGGCCTGCGCGTGGACATGCCCGACCTGGACGACGTGGCCGACCACAACCTGCTGGTGCAGGAAGCCTACGGCTATGACAACCGCCACGTGCTCGACAAGAACCTGTGGCAGCCGCGCTTCGGCTTCAACTACATGTTCGATACCGAGCGCCCGAGCCAGCTGCGCGGTGGCGTGGGCCTGTTCCAGGGCGCCGCGGCCAACGTGTGGGTGGGCAACTCGTACCAGAACAGCGGGTTTGGCCTGATCGGCTACGACTCGATCATCAATGCCGACCTGACCGAGGCCCAGCGCGAGGCGATCTGGGCTGGCCTGCCGTTCAACCCGGATCCGGACAACCCGACCACCCCGGATGCGGCCGCCGGCTACCAGATGATGGTCAACCTGATGGAAGAAGGCATCCGCCAGCCGTCGGTGTGGAAGGCCAACCTGGCATTCGACCACGAGCTGCCCTGGTACGGGATCGTGGCCTCGGCCGAGGCGCTGTTCACCCGCGTCAAGGACGGCCTGCACTTCGAGCGCCTGGACCTTGGGGACCCGACCGCGATCGGCCCCGACGGTCGTCCGCTGTACTTGTCCAATCCGTCCAACCAGGCCAGCGGGACGCGAGCCAACGGCAACGTCGGCATCGCCGACCTCGCCGACACGCTGCCCGGCTTCCAGGACGTCACCGGCTGGCACAACGACGGCGTGATCCTGCTCAAGAACACCGACAAGGGCAGCGGCCAGCAGTTCTCCTTCAGCCTCAGCAAGCCGCTGATCGACAACTGGGCCTGGTCGCTGGGTTACACCTACACCCGCGGCACGGATGTCAGCCCGCTGACCTCCTCGCGCGCCATCTCCAACTGGAACGCCCGCGCCATCTTCGACCCGAACGAAGACGTGGCCTCGCGTTCGAACTACGAGATCCGCGACCGCGTGATCGGCACGCTGACCTTCGACAAGGCCTTCTTCGGTGACTACAAGACCAACTTCACCGTGTTCTACGAAGGCCGCAGCGGTCGCCCGCACAGCTGGCGCTTCATGAACGACATGAACGGCGATGGTTACGTCAACGATCTGCTGTACGTGCCCAACGGCCCGGGTGACGTGTTGTTCGGCAGCCGCAACGACGACGGCGTGTTCGTCCAGGATGCCGCGATGGAGCAGGCCTTCTTCGACTTCCTGGCCGCGCATCCGGACCTGCAGCGTTATGCAGGCGGCGCCGCCGAGCGCAACGGCAGCCGCAATGGCTGGATCAACACGTTCGACATCCGCATCAGCCAGGAGCTCCCGGGCTTCTTTGCCGGCCACAAGAGCGAGATCTGGCTGGACGTGATGAACGTCGGCAACCTGATCAACAAGGACTGGGGTCAGATCGTGGAGCAGTCGCCCTTCAGCGACCTGCGCGCCGTGAACTTCGTTGGCCTTGATGAGGCGACCGGCAAGTACATGTACAACTTCGACGGTGCCTGGGAGCCGGGGCTCTACGATAACGAGGGCCAGTCGCGCTGGGCCCTGCAGCTGGGCTTCCGCTACAAGTTCTGATCCAGCGAACCGCAGTACGGAACAGGAAGACGGCCGGGCTTGCCCCGGCCGTCTTCTTTTGTGCCGGGGTGGCGCAAATGCCTTACAGTTCCAGCCCGGATAAACGACAAGAACGGAAGCACATGACCGAAGAGAAGCAGGCGCCGAGGGCGGTGCCGGTGCAGAACGCACGCATCTACCCGCACGGCGGGCTCGACATCCTTTCGCACAAGGAGGTCGCCCGGCTCAAGGACGCCTCGCTGGGCGGGCTGCACGACCTGCTGCGCCGCTGCGCGCTGGCCGTGCTCACCAGCGGCAGCGCCAGCGACGACCCGCGCGCCGCGCAGGAGCTCTACCCGACGTTCGACATCCAGGTCTCCCAGCACGACCGCGGCCTGCGCCTGGACCTCACCGACGCCCCGGCCATGGCCTTCGTCGACGGCCAGATCATCCAGGGCATCGCCGAGCTGCTGTTCGCCGTGGTCCGCGACCTGGCCTACACCGCGATCGAGTGGGGCGAGGGCGCGGAGGACAAGCCGGTGACCTCGGCGGGCATCACCGATGAAGTCTTCGGCCTGCTGCGCAACGCCCGCGCCCTGCAGCCGGGCGACCCCAACCTGATTGTCTGCTGGGGCGGCCACTCCATTACCCGCGGCGAATACGACTACACCAAGCTGGTCGGCTACGAGCTGGGCCTGCGCGGCTTTGACATCTGCACCGGCTGCGGCCCCGGCGCCATGAAGGGCCCGATGAAGGGCGCCAACGTGGCCCATGCCAAGCAGCGGCGCTATGAATCGCGCTACGTCGGTGTCACCGAGCCTGGCATCATCGCCGCCGAATCTCCCAACCCGATCGTCAACCACCTGGTGATCATGCCGGACATCGAGAAGCGCCTGGAGGCGTTCCTCCGCACCGGCCACGGGGTGATCGTGTTCCCGGGCGGCGTCGGCACGGCCGAAGAGATCCTGTACCTGCTCGGCCTGCTGCTGCGCGAGGAAAACGCCAACCTGGCGCTGCCGGTCATCTTCACCGGCCCGACCTCCGCCGCGCCGTACTTCGAGCAGATCGACCAGTTCATCCGCCTGACCCTGGGCGATGAGGCCACGAAGCTCTACGAGATCATCATTGCCGATCCCGAACGCGTCGCCCGCAGCATGGTCCAGGGCGTGCGCCACGTGCGCCAGCGCAGGATCGAACGCAAGGACTCGTTCTTCTTCAACTGGTCGCTGGATATCCCGCTGGAGTTCCAGCAGCCCTTCATCCCCACCCACGAGGCGATGGCGGCGCTGGACCTGCACCACGGGCGGAAGCCGTTCGAGCTGGCCGCCGACCTGCGGCGCGCGTTCTCGGGAATCGTGGCCGGCAACGTCAAGGAGGCCGGCATGCGCCGGGTGGAGGAGCATGGGCCGTTCAAGATCCACGGCGACAAGGACATGATGGAGGCGCTGGATGCGCTGCTGCGGGCGTTCGTGGCGCAGCGCCGGATGAAGATTTCCGGGCAGTACCGGCCTTGTTATGAGGTGGTGACCTGACTCCACGGGTCACTACCGATGCCCGTGGGGCGGGCCTCGGCCCGCCCCGTTACTCGCTTGTCCCTCCCAGTCGACCGCCCGTCCTGAGCGGCCTTGAAACCGCCGTGACCATGCGTAGGGTGGATCCGCGCCCGTCTGGACGGGCGGGGGAGGTTGTATGCGGCAATGGGGATTTTCGCTGATTGAGCTGATGGTGGTGGTGGCGATCACGGCCATCCTGCTTGCCATCGGCTTGCCCAGTTTCCAGGGCGCGTTGCGTTCGAATCTTGTCACCGCGACTGCCAACGAACTCATGTCCTCGTTTGCGCTTGCACGCACCGAAGCGCTGCGCAGCCCGGGCGGCGCAGCGATCTGCAGCACCGACGATGGCACGGCCTGTGGAGGGGACTGGAACGATGGGTGGATGGTCTGGGTTGACATGGACGGCGATGGACTGCCGAGCGGGGACGACGATCGGGTCCTGCGCTACGTCGAGGGAAATCAGAAGCTCGTTACCGATGTCGATGCTCCCGGAGGCAGTGCGGAGGCCGTGACGATCCGGTTCGACAACAGGGGGCGCCGGATCGGACAGGCGCGCACCTTGAGCGTGATGCCGGAAGAGTGCCCAGGCGAGCAGCAACTGGTCCGCAATCTTGAGCTTGGTGCCACCGGCCAAGTGAAGGTCATCAAGGGTGCATGCTCATGATCGCCCGCAAATGTTTTCCCCGGTCGTTCCGGCGCAAGGCGGCTTCCGGCTTCAGCATGATCGAAGTGCTCGTGGCGCTGCTGGTGCTTGCTCTCGGGCTGTTGGGCTTTGCCCTGCTGCAAACGATGAATTTGCGCTATACGCAAAGTGCGGATTACCGCACGCATGCGACGAATCTTGCCTACGAATTGCTGGACCAGATGCGTGTCAACAAGCTGTCTGTTGCCGACTACGAGAGCGCAAGCTTCCTGGATGCGGCGACGGTCGGAAGTGACTGTGAGCGCCCTACTGGCGTTGAAGTCGATGTTGCAACTGTCGTTGCCCGCTGGCAGTGCCAGGTGGTACGGACCCTGGGTGAGGATTCGTCGGTTGATGTCCAGTTCAACCATACCTCCGGCTTGGTGACCATCGTGATGAGCTGGGGGGATCGAGTGGTAACCGACCCCATGACGAGCTTCGAACTGGAGACCTACCTGTGACCATGCAACGCCGTTTGCAGCGGGGGCTGTCGCTCATCGAGATCATGGTTGCCCTGGCGATCGGCGCGGTTTTGTTGCTGGGCCTGACCCGGGTTTTTAGTGCCTCCAGGACCGCCTACCAGATGTCGGAAGGCATGGCCCGCGTCCAGGAAAATGCGCGTTTTGCCATGGAATTCCTGCAGCGCGATATCCGTATGGCGGGGCATTACGGGTGCGTCAACGATCAATCGCACCTGCAGTCCGCCGGAGCGTTGACTTCCCACTTTGGCGCCCCGGCATTTGGAGACCCATTGGACTTCACTGTCTCCATCCATGGTTATGAGGCGCCGAGCACGGGCCCTGGTGACAGCGTGCAGATAGGCGAGGGGAGTACCCCGGCCGGACTGCCAGCAGCAATCCAGGCGCTGGGCCCCTATGCCAACAGCGACATCCTGGTGCTGCGTTACCTCACGGGCAACGGCGCGCCGGTCATTGCCATCAACGATACTGGTGGCGGCGAGGTTTTGACGCTCGCAAGCGGCCGCTGGGATTCGCTGACTACAGGTGGCGTTGCCAATCCGGTTCTCTTCGGAGTGGCCGATTGCAGCTACGTGGACATATTCCGTGGTGCTTCGGCAGGTGGTGCCGGCGAGGTGGATGTGGCGGTGGCGGGGGCGGCCGCAGGTTCGACGGACCTGATGCGACGTTACACCCCCCATCCGTCCGGCCAGACGATGCTCTATCGGGCGGAGTCGATTGTTTATTACGTCACTACCAATGGGCAGGGAGTGCCCGCGCTGCACCGGGCGTTTTTCAACGGCACCGCGTATGTGCCGGAGGAGCTGGTCGAGGGCATCGAAAGCCTGCAGCTCGTCTTTGGCATGGATCGCAATGCGGACCTGAACGCTGCACCGCCGACGGGTTACGTGGACCGGCTTTCCGTTGCCGATGCAGCCTGGGGAGCGGTGGACTGGCGTGGCACGGGGGCGGTCCAGGTCGGGTTGCTCGCACGCAGCCCGAATCGGGCTGCTGCCGAACAGGCCCCACAAAGGCATGTCCTGGGCGTGACCTTCACGCCGCCGGCAGCCGACGATGGAATGTATCGGGCGGGCTATGAGACCACGATCGCCCTGCGCAACCGCCTCTATGGGAATTGACCAGGAGTCATCAATGCTTTCCCGACGTGAATCACCGCGCCTGCCTGTCCGTCAGAACGGGGCCGTCCTCTACGTTGCGCTGATCATGCTGGTGCTACTCGCGCTGCTGGGCATCGTGGGAATGCAGGTGGCGGGAATGCAGGAGCGGATGGCTGCCAGCTACCGTGCGTTGAACGTGGCATTCCAGAACGCCGAAGGCATTGCCCGGCGCACCGAGTGCGGCATCGAAGACCTGGTCAATCGCACCATGACCAGCGGCTGCCCGACGGTGACGCCTGACCAGGTTTGCGACGACAACTTCGACCCCCTGAACTGGGCCGACAACCGTTCCATGGCAGCCGTTCCTGAAATCAATACCCGGCTGATCGGGCCGTGCATCAGCGGCAACACGGCCCTGGACATGGGGGCTCCCCTCAATGAGGACCCGAACCCCATCTATCAGATCACCGCCTATTCGACCGACGCGGTTGATTTGGATCCTGGCGTCGGCAATCCCAGGCCAAGTCCGACGTCATCGGCGGCGATCGACACCATTTTCAGGCCCTGAGGAGCGCGAGATGGCCTTGAATCAAAACAAGTCACGACGACTGAAGCTTACCCTCGCAGGTAGCCTGACGGCGTTGGCCGCCACGGGTTACTTCCTCTACTCGGTGTTTGCCGTGCAGGGGCAGGGCGTGCTGGCGCAGGCTCCCTTGAACAGCCAGGTGCAGGTGCCTGCCTCGTTCATCATGGCGCTGGATGACTCCGGATCGATGCGGTTCCAGACGCTTTTCCCCAGTCGCGACGGCGGTGCGCTGTGGGGGGGGACCGGTAACAACGCCAGCTTTTTCTATGCCAGCGGCACAGAAGCCGGCAGTCTCCGGGTGAGCGATAGCAGCCGGCAATTCGTGCACGTCGCTCCGTATCCAGCGCCCAGGCAGGCAAATGCCACCAATGACAACGCCGCCATTCCGCCCATCGACGCGTTCGGGTTTTCCCGGTCGCACGTGTACAACCGGGCCTACTTTGACCCCGACACTCCCTATCAGCCATGGAAGGACCACCTGGGTGTGAGCTGGCCGGACGCCACTCCGACCGCTGTGCGGGTGGACCCGAATACGACGACCCCTGTTCTCGACCTCACCGTGGAACGGAGGAACACGTCATCCAGCAATGCGACTCATCATGCTTTCCGCGTGAGAAGCGGAATGGTGTTGCCGGAAGGAATGGAGTTCAACGGCACGCCCGGGTGTGGATTGAATAACCCCAACAGCAAGAGCGGCTCCGCGTCTGGATGGCGGGAACTGACCCGCGACGTGACAGCGAGCTGTAATGTCAACGCGCACATCGCGTATTTTCCGGCGACGTTCTACCTGCCCGTGGACTATCCCGCGCCCGATGGCTTCAGAGAGGACAGGCGGGTGCTTGCGCCGAACGCCTGCACTTACTCCTGGGCGTCGGGAAGTGACCGGTGTGACATGTACCGGTATGAAATCCGGCCCGGCAACTATTCCAGCACCGCGGCATACGACGCCGCGATCCAGAACTTTGCAAACTGGTTCTCCTATTACGGCGCCCGCAACCGTTCCATGGTGGCCGCGGTCACCAACTCCCTGGCCACCGTCAACAACATGAGCGTGGGTTATTTCACGATCAACAATCGTGTTGCAGTGAACATGCGCGACATGGCGCGTACTACCGAGCGGAAGCTCTTCTATGATTCGATCGTGACCCTCGGCGCGTCCGGGAATACCCCGAACCTGCAGGCAGTTGATTGGCTCGGCCAGCAGTTCCAGCGCACCAATTCGGGGGCTCCCGTGCAGCTGGCGTGCCAACGGAACGCGGGCATGCTCTTTACCGACGGGTTCAGTAATGTCGCCGGGCCCAGCGTCGGCAATGTCGATGGAAACATGGGGGCTCCGTTCCAGGACGGACACAGCAATACGCTTGCGGACATCGCGACCAAGTACTACCGGGACGCGACTGACGGGGGCGTTGCTCCCCTGCGCTCGGGCTCCGACTTCCCCAGCGGAAGGGTCCCGGTTCCCGATGGCTGCAATTCCGAAAACCCGGATCCGCGGCTCAACTGCCAATCCAACCTGCACATGAACTTCTATGGCATCACGCTTGGAGCCCGGGGCCGGGAATTCGACCCGGAAAACGAGCAAGATCCATTCGAGGAGCCCTATATTTCCTGGCCCAAGTTCGAGAGCAACCAGCGCAGCACGATTGATGATATCTGGCATGCCACGGTCAACACCCGGGGCGACTTCATCAATGCAACCACGCCCGCCGAGATCACCGCTGCGATGCGCAGGATCCTGGCAACCGTTACCGGCGGCCAGAGTCCCTCCGGCACCATCGCACTGACGGGTGCCAGGGTCGGAACGGGTTCACTGTCCGTAGTGCCCTCCTACGAGGTGGACAGCAACGGTACCGACTGGTCGGGTGAGTTGATTGCGTCCCAGGCAAAGGCGGATCCGGGCGGCCAGGTCGTATCGCTTACCGAGGCCTGGACGGCCAGTGAGCGGCTCCCGGCTGCGGCGAGCAGGAACATCCGCTTTGGTGCCGGCAACCAGTCACATCCCTTCAACCCTACCTACATCACCGACTTCGAGATGTTGTGCGATACCCCGCTGAGCGGAATGTCGCTGTGCCATCCCGATGAGTTCGGGCCTCCACCCGCCAGGCTGAACGTCACGGTTGAACAAGCCGTTGCTTACCTGAGGGGCGATATTTCCCAGGAGGTTCGCAGTGGAGGAAAGCTGCGGGACCGCAAGACCCCGATCGGAAGCATCGTCAATTCGACGCCCGTAGTGAGCGCGCCGCGGGACGACTACGGTTATGGCTCGCTCTCGGGCTTTGTCGCCGCTGCCGATTACGGTGAGTACCTGCAATACAAGCGGGACAACAACAACACCATGGTCTACGTTGGTGCGAACGACGGCATGCTGCATGCGTTTGACGGCGGCATGGGCCACGACGGCGTAATGACTTCCACGGGAGGCCGGGAGCGCTTCGGCTTCATCCCCCAGTCAGTGCTTGGATACATGGGCAACTTGCTGTTCCCGTATGTGGAAGCCGACGCCGGTGACCAGAAGTTCCAGCACCGCTACTTTGTGGACGGCCCGATTGCAGTGTCGGATGCCTACTACGACAGCAGCTGGTCCACGGTCCTTGTGGGGACGACCGGAGCAGGAGGGCGCAGTGTGTTCGCTCTGGACGTGGCGGCTGCATCGCGCACGTCAACTCCCAGCTTCAGCGACTCTGATTATCTTTGGGAAATCAACAGCCTCAATGACTCCCTGCCCAGCGCCGTGAGGGCCAACATGGGCAACGTCCTGGGGCGTCCGGTCATCGTCCCGGTCCGGTCCGGCGGCTCCGTAAGCTGGAAGGCCATCTTCGGAAACGGCTACAACAGCGACAGCGGCAAGGCGGTCCTGTTCATCGTCGATATCGACGATGGCCCGCCGTCGATCCGCATGATCGAGGCCAACGAGCACGACGCGCCCGCGGGCACCAATGGCCTGGGAAATATCGTCGTGCTTGACCGGTACAGCGGGGCCGATCAGGACGCACCAGGACGTGACGGGTTCGCCGACACGGTATATGCGGCGGACCAGAAGGGTGCTGTCTGGCGTTTCCATCTGGGTGACGATGCCGACGAGGTAACGACTCCGCTATTCGTCACGCAGGCCGCGTCCGGTGACCTGGACTACCGGCAGCCGATCACGGGTGGACTGACCGCGGCAGCTGGCCCGGCCGGTGGAGTGATGCTGTACTTCGGCACGGGCAGCTTCTCCTTCGTACATGATCCGGCGGACGAGTCGATCCAGTCGTTGTATGGAATCCTGGACTCCGGGTTGCCCGGCACGATGACGGTGGACGGGCTGTTGGAACAGACCATCACCAGTACCGACGCGGACGATGGAATCCGGAAGGTGTCTGCGAACGTCATCAGCGGCCAAAGGGGCTGGTATCTGGATCTGCCGGCGGGAGAGCGTTTCGTGGGTTATCCACGATTGGAAAGTGGCATCATTTTCATGCCCACCTATGCGCCATCCGAGATGGACGGTTGTTCCACCCAGGGGTTCAACTGGTTGTTCGGCCTCAATGCATTGAGCGGTTCGGCATCGTTGTCCCAGGTTTCCGTGGGCTCGCCTACGGGTGACTCTCCAGGCGAGGGTACAGGCGCTGCCGCGCTGGATACCGGCGGCACTGCACCGGTACGCGATGTGGCTGTCATGACCGCACCGCGGATTGGAACATTGGCGGCGGGTTCAGACCCGGATGACCTCGAAGACGCGCTTGCAACGCAATGCTCAATGGTGGTCCAGGTCGCGGGCGCGCCACCCTTGTACCTGCCGAGGGCCTGCGGCAGGCAGTCCTGGCGTCAGCTGCTCTGATGGGAGGGGAAATGGAAACAGAACGCCCGGTGGAAGCGGAGGGCCCAGCATCGGCGCAACTTCGCCGGAAGGTGGCGGGCTTTACCCTTATCGAGTTGATGGTGGTTGTTGCGGTGGTGGCCATCCTCGCGGCAGTTGCTTTGCCTGCCTACAACGACCAGGTCCGGAAAGCTCGCAGGGGCCAGGCAAAAGCTGACCTGGTTGAGCTCTCCCAGCTTCTCGAGCGCAGGCACACGGTCAACAATTCCTATGCCGGGGATTTGCCATACGACCGTTCGCCTGCAGCCCCCGGGGCGACGCAGCGATATGAGATCACGCCTGAAACGATCGCTGAAGGTGCGCAGAGCTATACGCTCACTGCCACGCCGATGGGTGATCAGTCGAAAGATCGCTGCGGACGCTTGGTACTGCACAGCACCGGAGAGAAAAACGTGTCCGGGGGAACCCTTTCCGTGGCCGAGTGCTGGTAAAGGGCGAAGCCCGAAGACCAGCTCGCTGGTGTGAGTCATGCTGCCATGGCGAACCCATGGGCCTGCTGCCCACAAAGGTCCCGGTTCGAACCCTGTCCGGAAAAATCGCCGGGTGACTGGCCACTCCGGATTGCCGGGTGAGCACCAATGAAAAAGGGCCTGCGGAGCGATCCGCAGGCCCTTGTAATTTTTGGCGCCCGAAGTTGGACTCGAACCAACGACCCCCTGATTAACAGTCAAGTGCTCTAACCAGCTGAGCTATTCGGGCGGGGACGGACATTTTAAGGGGTTGCGGGCCCCGGTCAAGCTGTGGGAGGTCAGGAGGCGGGTTCCCGGTTCAGTCCTGCGGACAAGCCGTCTTCCTGGTCGGCCTGGCGCTCCGCACCCGCCCCAGGTTGTTGACCACCACGGTCCCGGCCAGGTGATTGCCGGAGCAGACCCGTACGGTCTGGTTGCTGTGGGCGCTGCGGCCGTCGCGCTGGTAGCGCAGGAAGCGGCGGGTGGAGTCGATGGCCAGGCTCCGGTGGGCGGGCGGATCGCCGACGCGGAGGATGTGGGCGTCGTCATCGGGCTGGCGGTTGCCGTCGTCGTCGGTGAAGACGATCCAGCCCTGGCCCCAGTCGCTGTCGCTGCGGCAGCGGAAGTTGGCGGTGCGCGGGCAGACCACCACCTGGGCCCGTCGCATGATGGCGGTGCTGCGGGCCATGGCCAGGTCGGCGCTGACCCGGTGCAGAGTGGTGGAGACGCGGGTGCGCTCCAGGGTGTCGCTGAAAACGGGCAGGCCGAGGGTCAGGGTGACGGCGGCGATGGCGAGGGTGGTAAGCAGTTCGATCAGGGTCAGACCGGCGTCCTTGCGGGCCATGGTGTCGCCTCCTGGCGGGTTCAGGGCCAGTGTGGCGGCGCCGTGGCGGCTGGGGGGATCGGTGCTGGGGCGGCGATGGGGTAGGGGAAGTCCGGACGCCCGGGTCGGAAACCCGGCCTTGCCGGGTTGGCAGCAGGTTCCAGCTGGCCAAGGTGATGCCCGCGGGAGGGAGCACTCCTACAGCGGAGGTCAATCTCCGGGAACGGGGAGGGTCTACACTGGTTGTTTCACCGCCGCGCCGGTATTTCCAGCCCATGAACGACCGCTCCGAACACTCCGGATTCAAGCTCGTTTCCCCCTTCTCGCCCGCCGGCGACCAGCCGCGGGCGATCGAGAAGCTGACCGAAGGGTTCGAGGCGGGGCTGGCGAAGCAGACGCTGCTGGGGGTCACTGGCTCGGGCAAGACCTACACGATCGCCAACGTGGTGGAGCGGATCCAGAAGCCGACCCTGGTGATGGCGCCCAACAAGACCCTGGCGGCTCAGCTGTACGGGGAGTTCAAGGCGTTTTTCCCGAACAACGCGGTCGAGTACTTCGTCAGCTATTACGACTACTACCAGCCCGAGGCCTACGTGGCCGCCTCGGACACGTACATCGAGAAGGACAGCTCGATCAACGACCACATCGAGCAGATGCGGCTGGCGGCGACCAAGGCGCTGCTGTCGCGGCCGGACGCGCTGATCGTGGCCACGGTGTCGGCGATCTACGGGCTGGGTGATCCGGAGGACTACCTCAAGCTGCGGCTGATCCTGTCGGTGGGCGAACGGATCGAGCAGCGGGCGCTGATCCGGCAGCTGACCGAGCTGCAGTACACCCGCAACGACACCGAGTTGCGCCGCGGCACGTACCGGGTGCGCGGGGAGGTGATCGACGTGCATCCGGCGGAGTCGGAAGCGGAGGCGCTGCGGATCGAGCTGTTCGACGGCGAGGTCGAGGGCCTGAGCCTGTTCGATCCGCTCACGGGGGCGGTCCAGCGCAAGGTCCCGCGCCACACGGTGTACCCCAAGACCCACTACGCCAGCACCCGCGAGAGCGTGCTCAATGCGATCGAGACGATCAAGGTGGAGCTGAAGGAACGGCTGGAATACCTGTATTCCCAGAACAAGCTGGTGGAGGCGCAGCGGCTGGCGCAGCGCACCCAGTTCGACATCGAGATGATGGCCGAGGTGGGCTACTGCAACGGCATCGAGAACTACTCCCGGCACATGACCCGCAGCCTGCCGGGCGAGCCGCCGCCGACGCTGTTCGACTACCTGCCGCCGGACGCGCTGCTGGTGGTGGACGAGTCGCACGTGACGGTTCCGCAGATCGGGGCGATGTACAAGGGCGACCGCTCGCGCAAGGAGACGCTGGTGGAGTTCGGGTTCCGGCTGCCGTCGGCGCTGGACAACCGGCCGCTGCGCTTCGAGGAGTGGGAGGACCGCGCGCCGCGCACGATCTTCGTTTCGGCCACGCCGGGCAAGTACGAGCTCGAACACGCGGAGAACGAGATCACCGAGCTGGTGGTGCGGCCGACCGGGCTGATCGATCCGGAGGTGGAGATCCGCCCCGTGGCGACCCAGGTGGACGACGTGCTCTCGGAGATCAACGAGCGCGTGGCGCTGGGCGACCGGGTGCTGATCACCACCCTGACCAAGCGCATGGCCGAGAACCTCACCGAATACCTGGCCGAGCACGGGGTGCGGGTGCGCTACCTGCACTCGGACATCGACACGGTGGAGCGGGTGGAGATCATCCGCGACCTGCGCCTGGGCGAGTTCGACGTGCTGGTGGGCATCAACCTGCTGCGCGAGGGCCTGGACATGCCGGAGGTGTCGCTGGTGGCGATCCTGGACGCGGACAAGGAGGGCTTCCTGCGTTCGACCGGCTCGCTGATCCAGACCATCGGCCGCGCCGCCCGCAACCTGCGCGGCAAGGCGATCCTGTATGCGGACCGGGTGACCCGTTCGATGCAGGCCGCGCTGGATGAAACCGACCGTCGCCGGCAGAAACAGGTCGAATACAACGAGGAACACGGCATCACGCCCAAGTCGGTGGCGCGGGCGGTGCTGGACATCATGGAGGGCGCCCGTGCCGAGCCCGCGCTGGAGAAGCGCGGCCGCGGCAAGGCGAAGCAGGTGGCCGAGGAGATCGAGGATTACGCGGCGCTGGCGCCGGCCAAGCTGGCGGCAAGGCTCGCCGAGCTGGAGCAGCAGATGTACCAGCACGCGCGCGACCTGGAGTTCGAGGAGGCCGCCCAGGTCCGCGATCGCATCCGCCGGCTCAAGGAATCCACCCTGAAATGACCGCCACTGTTGTTCCCCGCCGCCGGCCGGGATAGAATTTCGCGCTTGATGGGCGGTTAGCTCAGCGGTAGAGCACTACCTTGACATGGTAGGGGTCACTGGTTCGATCCCAGTACCGCCCACCACGCTGGAAACGGCGTGACCTGAACGGTGTGGTCCTGAACGGCGCGGCTTTGGCCCGCGCCGTTTGCGTTTCCGGCTTCCGTGCCCCGTGGTGCCGGGGGCTAGCATGGGCCCATGTCCGCCGTCAGCTCCGCCGCCGCGCACGTCGCTGCTGCCCGCATCCGCCGCTGGGTGCTGGGCGCCTTCCCGCGCGGGCAGAGCGGGATCGATTACGACAGCCCGCCGGGCGACCCGGGCCTGTTCGGCCCCGACAGCGTGACCTGGCGCATTCACGCCGACTTCCCCGGCATGCTTTCCGGCGGGCTGTGCGCGCTGATGCTGCAGACCCTGCATCCGCGGGCGCTGGCGGGGGTGTGGGACCATTCCAATTTCCGGGACGACCTGGTGGGTCGGCTGCGCCGCACCACTGCGTTCGTGGCCGGCACCACGTATGCGGGGCGGGCCGAGGCGGAACGATTGATCGCGCGGGTGGTGGCGATCCACGGCAAGGTGCGCGGTACCACTGCGGACGGGCAGCGGTATTCGGCCGACGATCCCGGTTTGCTGACCTGGGTGCACGTGACGGAAGCCCATGGGTTCCTGCAGGGCTATCGCCGCTACAGCCCGAACGCGCTGCCGGATGGGGCGGCGGACCGGTATTACGACGAAGTGCGGCGAGTGGCCGAGGCGCTGGGCGCGCGGGCGGTGCCGGCATCGGAGGCGCAGGTGCGAGCCTATCTGGAGGAAATGCGCGGCGAGCTGCGTTGCGACGCGCGCTCGCGCGAAGTGCAGTCGGTGCTGTCACGCATCCGCCTGCCGGTGCCGATGGCCGGGCCTTCACGTGAACTGTTCATCGGCGCGGCGCGGGGACTGCTGCCGGAGTGGGCGCCGGACATGCTGGGACTCACCCCGGGCCAGCGCCTTCGTGCCCGTGCCGCGGCGCGGTCGCTGCGCGCAATGTCGCCGCTGTTCCGCAGTGCCCTGGCCGATGGCACCGCCCAGCGTGGCTGTCGCCGTGCCGGCGTCCCGGAGGATGTGCTGTACCGCTGGCGGTCATAAAGCGGAAACAATTCATATACCTGTCTCCGGATGCGCAAAAGTGCGCGCTGCATCTTTGCAAAGTCGGAACTCAGGTTATATGGGATTAAGGCTGCGTCGGGGGGCAGCTCGCTTTTCCGAGTGTCTCCTGCGGGGCCAAGTGCCGGGACGGGGGTGCGCCTGTTCCGAACTCGACGCATGACGTCAGACCAAGGAGATAGGTGCTATGACCGCGACGATTGTTTCGAAGGCGACCGGGGAAACCCAGAAAGTTGCCGTTGACGGCCCGATTGAACTCGATGGTGCTTCGGTCGTAACGCTGCAACTCGACCGCGACCAGGTCGGTTCCATTGAAAGAACCGGCGAAAGCGGGCGCGACCTCGCGCTGGTCACCCAGGACGGAAACCGGATCGTCATCCGGAGCACTCCGTGCTCCTGGAAGGGTTTGATCTGGAGAAGTTTCAGGACGCGTTGGAGTGGCGTGCGCGCTATCTCCTTTCGGGTTTCTTCTGGCCCGAGGTGGCCATGTTCTTCCGCAATCCGGAGCGGATCCTCGACGGGTTTTTCATTCGCCATCACGGCTTCCGGGTGCGCATTGACGACGTGGAGCACTACCTGTCCGGATACGTGGCCTACTGGAAATGGCTGGCGTCCTGCAAAGTGGGCTCGGCACAAGGCGCTGAGACGGAGGCATCCGAGGAGCGAGCTCCCGATTCCCTCTGACCTCCGGGACCACGCGACTTTCCGAGGTGGTACGGGACCTGCAGCAGCCGCACCGGCCATCCGCCGGCCGACAGGCGGATTAGTGCAGGAGGTGCTGCGGTTCGGTGGCCGGTCCCGCTGGTAGCAAGGTTACGGCTTGCGCTAACATGCTTGACCGGATCTCCTCAACCGGGAAGGTGGCCCGCGGAAACGCCGGCCGAGTGTGCGACATGGGAACTGCCATCGACCACCGTTGATTGAACCGCGGGGCCATCCGTCAACGGCGCCCTTGCGGCGCTTTTTTTATGCCGTCGGGTTTTGCGCGGCTTCGCGCGCACGGCGTGCTCCTACAGGTACTGATTCACCGCAGGCTTTCCCATGATCACGATTACCCTTCCCGACGGCAGCAAGCGCGAATTCGACGGCCCCGTCACCGTCATGCAGGTGGCCGAGTCGATCGGTCCGGGCCTGGCCAAGGCCACGGTGGCCGGCAAGGTGGATGGCCGCCAGGTCGATGCCTCCGACCTGATCGAACAGGACGCCGAGCTGCAGATCCTCACCCCGAAGGACCCGGAGGGGGTGGAAATCATCCGCCACTCCTGCGCGCACCTGGTCGGGCACGCCGTCAAGCAGCTCTACCCGGACGCGAAGATGGTGATCGGGCCGGTGATCGAGGACGGCTTCTACTACGACATCTGGCGTGGGCAGCCATTCACGCCCGACGACATGGCGGCGATCGAGCAGCGCATGCGCGAACTGATCGACACCGAGTACGACGTGATCAAGCGCATGACCCCGCGCGAAGAGGTCATCGAAACCTTCAAGTCCCGCGGCGAGGACTACAAGCTGCGCCTGATCGAGGACATGCCCGACGAGAAGGCGATGGGCATGTACCACCATCTTGAATACGTCGACATGTGCCGCGGCCCGCACGTGCCCAACACGCGCTTTTTGAAGTCCTTCAAGCTGCTGCGCATCTCCGGTGCCTACTGGCGCGGCGATTCTCAGAACGAGCAGCTGCAGCGCATCTACGGCACCGCCTGGGCCGACAAGAAGCAGCTCAAGGCCTACGTGCAGCGGATCGAGGAGGCGGAGAAGCGCGACCACCGCCGCATCGGCAAGCAGCAGGAATTGTTCCACCTGCAGGAGGAAGCCCCGGGCCTGGTGTTCTGGCACCCCAAGGGCTGGGCGTTGTGGCAGGTGGTGGAGCAGTACATGCGCGGCGTTTACCGCGACAGCGGCTACGGCGAGGTGCGCTGCCCGCAGATCCTGGACGTGGAGCTGTGGAAGAAGTCCGGGCACTGGGACAACTACAAGGAAAACATGTTCTTCACCGAGTCGGAGAAACGCACCTACGCGATCCGGCCGATGAACTGCCCCGGCCACGTGCAGCTGTTCAACCAGGGCCTGCACAGCTACCGCGACCTGCCGATCCGCTACGGCGAGTTCGGCAGCTGCCACCGCAACGAGCCCTCCGGCGCGCTGCACGGGATCCTGCGCGTGCGCGGCTTCACCCAGGACGACGGCCACGTGTTCTGCACCGAGGCGCAGATCGAATCGGAGGTCACCGCCTTCCACGCCCAGGCGATGAAGGTCTATGCCGATTTCGGATTCCAGGACGTGCAGGTGAAGCTGGCCCTGCGTCCGGAGTCGCGGCTGGGTGACGATGCCATCTGGGACAAGGCGGAGGCCGCGCTGCGCTCGGCGCTGGGCGCGGCCGGGGTCCAGTGGGAGGAACTGCCGGGCGAGGGCGCCT
The DNA here is from genome assembly GCA_052090405.1 of Luteimonas sp. Lineage (GTDB taxonomy): Bacteria > Pseudomonadota > Gammaproteobacteria > Xanthomonadales > Xanthomonadaceae > Luteimonas. The sequence continues at coordinate 37,820 of JBQDAV010000004.1, read as the reverse complement.
TCTATGGTCCCAAGGTGGAATACCACCTGCGCGACGCGATCGGCCGCACCTGGCAGCTGGGCACGGTGCAGGTGGACTTCATGATGCCGGGCCGCCTGGGCGCTGAATACGTGGACGAGCAGAGCCAGCGCCGCACGCCGGTCATGTTGCATCGCGCCATCGTCGGCTCCATGGAGCGCTTCATCGGCATCCTGATCGAGCACCACGCCGGCGCGTTCCCGGCCTGGCTGGCGCCGGTGCAGGCGGTGGTGATGAACATCACCGACGCCCAGGCCGACTACGTGGACGAGGTGCGGAAAACCCTTGTGGATCAAGGGTTCCGGGTGGAATCCGATTTGCGCAACGAAAAAATCGGCTATAAAATCCGCGAGCACACCCTGCAACGGGTGCCGTACCTGGTCGTGGTGGGGGACCGCGAGAAGGAAAACGGGGCGGTTGCCGTGCGCACGCGGTCGGGGGAGGATCTGGGGAACATGCCGGTTTCCGGCTTCGTCTCACGTCTTCGCGACGAACCTGCGCTAGCATGAACGTGTGTGAACCGGCGCGGACGCGCGCCGGCAGCCCCGGGCGCTGACGAGCGGCCGGCTTTTTCGTTTCTTGGAGATTGCAATATCAGCACCCCGGACAAGCAGAACCGCCGGAACCAGGACATCCGCGTACCCCGCGTGCGCGTGATCGGTTCCGATGGAGAAATGATCGGCGTTCTTTCCCGCGACGAGGCCCTTGAACAGGCCCAGGAAGAAGGGCTCGACCTGGTCGAGATCCAGCCAAACGCCGATCCACCGGTCTGCCGGATCATGGATTACGGCAAGTACCGGTTCGACCTGCAGAAGAAGGCCAACGCGGCCAAGAAGAAGCAGAAGCAGGTCGAGATCAAGGAAGTGAAGTTCCGCCCGGTTACCGACGACGGCGACTACGCGATCAAGATGCGCAAGATGCGCGGCTTCCTGGAGGATGGCGACAAGATCAAGGTCAACATCCGTTTCCGTGGCCGCGAAATGAGCCACCAGGAGCTCGGGCGCGGCATGTTGCAGCGGATCGAGGCCGACCTGGGCGAGGACATCGTGATCGAGTCCCGGCCGCGCATGGAAGGCCGCCAGATGGTCATGATGATCGCGCCCAAGAAGAAGTAGCTCCGGAAGGGGCCTCTGTCCCCGCCGCCGCGGAAGGGCGGAGCTTGCTCCGCCGCAGGCCCTGCAACCCTGGACGCTTGCCCGCTACCCGCGCAGCCGGCATAATGGCCGGCTCCGGTTCGCCGGGGAATTCACGATCCTGTGAGCCGCCTTTGTTTCCTTCGGGGAATCAAGGGCTTACAAGCGGCCAAGGCAACCAAAGAGCGGCAGCGTCCGCCGCCCGGGCCAGAAGAGACCAAAGGACACCGAAATGCCCAAGATCAAGACCCATCGGGGCGCGGCCAAGCGCTTCCGGAAGACCGCTTCCGGCAAGTACAAGTCGGGCCACGCCAACCGCAGCCACATCCTCACCAAGATGTCGACCAAGCGGAAGCGCAACCTCCGCCAGACGAATCACATCCCGGCATGCGACAGCGGTCGTCTCGACCGCATGCTGCCGTATCTCTGAGGAGGGCTGAACAATGGCACGAGTCAAACGTGGTGTGCAGGCACGCCGCCGTCACAAGAAGGTCCTGAGCCAGGCCAAGGGTTACTACAACGCGCGCCGCAAGGTGTTCCGCGTTGCCAACCAGGCGGTCATCAAGGCCCAGCAGTACGCCTACATCCACCGCAAGCAGAAGAAGCGCAATTTCCGCTCGCTGTGGATCACCCGCATCAACGCCGCGGCCCGCATCAACGGCCTGAGCTACAGCCGTTTCATGAACGGCCTGATGAAGGCTGGCATCACCCTGGACCGCAAGGTGCTGGCGGACATCGCCGTGCACGACGCGGACGGGTTTGCCGCGCTGGCCGAGAAGGCGAAGGGCGCGCTCGCAGCGTAAGTGTCGCGGCATCGCGCGCGCCCCTGGGGCGTGCGCGGCCGGACATCGAGGTACACGCATGGGGAAGGGCGCAAGTCCTTCCCCATTTCTTTTTGTGGTGGGGGTACGGGACCCATGGGCGATATCGAACGGATCAACCAGCAGGCGCTGGCGGACATTGCCGCCGCGGCCACACCCGAGGCGCTGGAGGCGCTGCGGGTATCGCTGCTGGGCAAGCAGGGCAGCGTGACCGCGCTGCTCAAGGGGCTGGGCGCGCTGCCCGCCGACGAGCGCAAGGCCGCCGGCGCAGGCATCAACAAGGTGCGCGACGCGCTGGGCAAGGCGCTGGCCGAACGTCGCCAGGTGCTCGAGGACGCCGCGCTGGATATGCGCCTGGCGTCGGAGACCATCGACGTCACCCTGCCGGGGCGCGATCCCGGCCGTGGCGGCCTGCACCCGGTCAGCCGCACCATCGAACGCATCGCCGACATCTTCGGCCGGCTCGGTTACGAGCGCGCCGAGGGCCCGGAGATCGAGGACGACTGGCACAACTTCGAGGCACTCAACTTCCCGCCGCACCATCCGGCGCGGGCCATGCACGACACCTTCTACACGGCTGATGACGGCAGGGCTGACGACGGCAGCGGCGACCGCCGCGTGCTGCGCACCCACACCTCGGGCGTGCAGGTGCGCTACATGGGCACGCACAAGCCGCCGCTGCGGATGATCGCGCTGGGCAAGGTCTACCGCTCCGATTCCGACCAGACCCACTCGCCGATGTTCCACCAGTGCGAGGGGCTGCTGGTGGACGAGCGGGCGAACTTCGCCGACCTCAAGGGCACCCTGGCCGAGTTCGTGCGTGCGTTCTTCGAGCGCGACTTCCAGATGCGCTTCCGCCCGAGCTACTTCCCTTTCACCGAACCCTCGGCCGAGGTCGACATCGCCTGGCAGCAGCCGGACGGTTCGACCCGCTGGCTGGAGGTGCTCGGCTGCGGCATGGTGCATCCGAACGTGTTGCGCAACGTGGGCATCGATCCGGAGAAGTACACCGGCTTCGCCTTCGGCATGGGCGTGGAGCGGCTGGCGATGCTGCGCTATGGCGTCACCGACCTGCGCGCCTTTTTCGACAACGACGTACGGTTCCTGGGGCAGTTCGCATGAAGTTCTCGGAAAACTGGCTGCGCGAACACGTTTCCATCGATGCGGACAGCGCCGAGCTGGAGCGGCGGCTGACGATGATCGGCCTGGAAGTGGAGGGCGTCGAGAAGATCGGCGAAGGCCTTGAGGGCGTGGTGGTGGCGAAGATCATCTCCTGCGAAAAGCACCCCCAGGCCGACCGCCTGCAGGTCTGCCGGGTGGACGCGGGGCAGGGCGAGCCGCTGCAGATCGTGTGCGGCGCACCCAACGCGCGAGAAGGCCTGGTGGCGCCGCTGGCCATGATCGGCGCTAAGCTCGGCGACATCACCATCAAGGCCGCGAAGCTGCGCGGAGTCGAATCGACCGGCATGCTGTGCTCGGCGAAGGAGCTGGGCGTGGACGCCGATGCCTCCGGTCTGATGGAGCTGCCCGACGACGCGCCGGTGGGTGCGCCGATGGCCGGATACCTGGGCCTGCCCGACAACGTGATCGAGCTGGGCCTGACTCCCAACCGCGCCGACTGCCTGGGCGTGCGCGGCGTCGCCTGGGACGTGGCCGCGGCATTCGGGGCCCGGGTGAACCCCTTCGACAGCGAGCCCGTGCCCGCGCAGACCGATGCGGCCCTGCCGGTTGAACTGGGCGCCGGCGCCGATGCGCCGCGTTACCTGGGGCGGGTGATCGAGGGCGTGGACGCCAGCGTCGGCACGCCGGTGTGGATGGCCGAACGGCTGCGCCGCGGCGGCATCCGGCCGGTCAGCTTCCTGGTCGACGTGACCCAGTACGTGATGCTTGAACTGGGCCAGCCGATGCACGCCTTCGATCGCGACCTGCTGAAGGGTCCGATCGGCGTGCGCCGCGCTCGCAAGGGCGAGCAGCTGGTGCTGCTCGACGGCCGCAGTGTGGACCTGGACGAAGAATTCGTCGCCATCACCGACGCCGATCGCGTGGTCGCGCTGGGCGGGGTGATGGGCGGCCAGGACACCCGCGTCACCGACGCCACCCGCAACGTGTTCCTGGAGGCGGCGCACTTCGCGCCGACCGCGATCATCGGCCGCAGCCGCCGGCTGGGCATGCATACCGATGCCGCGCACCGGTTCGAGCGCGGCGTGGATCCGCAGCTGCCGCGCGATGCCATCGAAGCGGCAACCCGCCTGATCCTGCAGGCCGCCGGCGGCAAGCCCGGTCCGGTGACCGAGGCGGCACTGCCGGAGCACCTGCCGCAGCCACAGCCGATTGCGCTGCGTCGTGAACGCCTGGCGCGCGTGCTTGGCGTGCAGGTGGAGGACGCCGAAGTCGGGCGCATCCTGCGCGCGCTGGGCATGCAGGTCGAGGACACCGACGAAGGCTGGCAGGCGACGCCGCCAACCCGGCGCTTCGACCTGGGGATCGAGGAAGACCTGATCGAGGAAGTCGCCCGCATCCACGGCTACGACAGCGTGCCGGCCACGCTCCCGGGCGGCGCGACCCGGATCGTGGCCTCCTCGGAGGGCAGGGTGGAAGCATCGGACCTGCGCCGCCATCTGGTGACGCGGGATTTCCTGGAGGCGGTGAACTTCGCCTTCGTCGACGCCGGCCTGCTTGCACGTTGGAAGCTGCAGGACGGCGCCGTGCCGCTGGCCAACCCGCTCAGCGCCGAGCTGGGGGTGATGCGCACCACGTTGATGCCCGGCCTGGTCGACGCGCTGGCGCGTAACGCCGCCCGCCAGCAGTCGCGGGTGCGTCTGTTCGAGGTCGGCAACGTGTTCGCTGCCGCCGCCCAGCCCGGCGAGGCGCCAGTGGAGACGCTGCGGATCGCCGCGGTGGCCAGCGGTGGTGCGCGCGCCGAGCAATGGGGCGGGGAGTCGCGGGAGGTGGGTTTCCATGATCTCAAGGGCGACCTGGAAAGCCTGGCCGCATGTGCGGGAGCCCAGCTGGAGTTCCGGCCCTCGCAGGCCGCACACGGACATCCGGGCCGCTCGGCGGATGTGTATCGGGACGGCGCGCGCATCGGCTGGCTCGGCGAGCTGCATCCGCGCCTGCTGCGCGAGCTGGAGCTGGACCACGCCGCGGTCGCCTTCGAACTGGACCTGGAGCCGCTGCGCCAGCGCGCCCTGCCGCATGTGCAGCCGCTGGGGCGGTTCCCGTCCGTGCGCCGGGATCTTGCGTTCGTCGTCGCCGGGGACGCGTCCTGGGCGGCCCTGGAGGCGTCCATCCGCGCCACTGCCGGTCCGCTGCTGGTGGGTCTGGGCCTGTTCGACGTCTACCAGGGCAAAGGGGTCGAAAGCGGTTTCAAGAGCCTTGCTATGGGCTTGATCCTGCAGGACAAATCGCGCACCCTGACTGATAGCGACGTGGAAGGCGTGGTGGAGCGGGTGACCGCGGCACTGCAAAGCGAACACGGCGCACGTATCCGAAGCTGAGTTACGCCCCGGGGAGCGGCATGGCACTGACGAAGGCACAAATGGCCGAACGGTTGTATGAAGAGGTCGGCCTGAACAAGCGCGAGGCGAAGGAGTTCGTCGACGCGTTTTTCGAGGTGCTGCGCGAGGCGCTGCAGCAGGGCCGCCAGGTCAAGCTGTCGGGCTTTGGCAACTTCGACCTGCGGCGCAAGAACGAGCGCCCGGGCCGCAACCCCAAGACCGGCGAGGAGATCCCGATCTCCGCGCGCACCGTGGTCACCTTCCGCCCGGGCCAGAAGCTCAAGGAACGGGTGGAAGCCTATACGCCGGAGGCCGGCCATGCTTGATCCAGGCAGCAACCGCGAACTGCCGCCGATCCCGGCCAAGCGCTACTTCACCATTGGGGAAGTCAGCGAGCTGTGCGACGTGAAGCCGCACGTGCTGCGTTACTGGGAAACCGAGTTCCCCGGCCTGAATCCGGTCAAGCGTCGCGGCAACCGCCGCTACTACCAGCGCCACGACGTGCTGATGGTGCGCCAGATCCGCGCCCTGCTGTACGAACAGGGCTACACCATCGGCGGCGCGCGCCTGCGCCTGGAGGGCGACGACGCCCGCCAGGAGTCGGCGATGAGCAGCCAGATCGTGCGCCAGGTGCGTACCGAACTGGAAGAGATCCTGCAGCTCCTGCGGCGTTGAAATCTGCCGCCTGACGGAGCGAACCCGTTATAATGTGTCCGTTTTCGGGGTGTAGCGCAGCCTGGTAGCGCACCTGTCTGGGGGACAGGTGGTCGTCGGTTCGAATCCGGCCACCCCGACCAATCCACGCCACGGCCCGCCTCGCGCGGGCCGTGGCGTTTTCGTCCCGGGCACCCGGCCGGCCTACGGGGAGCTGGGCGCCGGGCGCGGGTGTTGCGGGGATTCATCCGAATACACCGCCACCCGGTTGCGGCCGGCGCGCTTGGCGCGGTAGAGGGCGGCGTCGGTGCGCTCCAGCCATTGCTCCAGGGTGGCGCACTCGTTGCAGGCGTCGGCGACGCCCAGGCTGATGGTGATGCGCGCGTCCGGCGCGGCGTCCAGGCGGGTGGACTCCACTTCCCGGCGGATCTGCTCAGCGATGAAGCGTGCCTCGTTGCCGCCGGCGCCCAGCAGGACGATGCCGAATTCGTCGCCGCCGTAGCGACCGACCTCGCCGCTGCCGTCGGTGTGCAGCCGGATCGCACGCGCCACCGCGCGCAGCACGTCGTCGCCGAAGGCATGGCCGTAGCGGTCGTTGGCGCCCTTGAAGTCGTCGACGTCGAGCATGACCAGGGCTGCCGGCGTGTCGTGCTGCTGGTGCCGTTGCTGGACGCGAGCCGCGATCTGCTGCCAGTGGCGGCGGATGTGCAGCCCGGTCAGCATGTCGATGCGGCTGAGCTCGTCGAGTTGGCGGTTCTTGTGCCGGATGCGGTGGATCAGGCGGTTGCCGCCCACGGCGACCGCGATGGTGTGGATCAGCAGTACCGGCAGGCTGGCCAGGAGTACCGGCATGCTGGTATGCAGCCGGACTTCGAATCCGGTCAGCAGGCCGCCGACGAGGAACCCGGCCAGCATTCCCGGCAGCGATTTCAGCCACAACCGCGGAATGCCGGTGCTGATCTTGTCCACCGTCACCAGGGTCAGCAGCAGCACGCTGGGCAGCAGGTTGAAGTGCATCAGCGGCACCCACAGCCCGACCAGCATGGAGTCGGCCAGCAGGTTGCGGATTTCGGTGCGATTCGGGTTGGCGCTGTAGCGGGCCAGCGCGAACGCCAGGTGCGGCCAGACCAGGCCCATCACGACGCACAACGCCCAGGTGGCAAGCGACGCCTGGTTCTCGTACAGCACCGCGCCAATGCACACGGCGCCCAGCCCCATGCCGAGGATCCTGAAGCGATAGACGCGCCGCGACATGCGCGCCGGCGGTGCGTCCTTCCCGGCCGGAGCACTGGATGCCGCGTTCGCCGCAGCGGACCTGATTGCCTTCAGCACGCATCCCCCCCGATGGCGTGACGAGCAGTATCGATGCCCGATGATACGCCGCGCCGGGGAGCCGGGCGTTAACCCGGCCGCGGGATGCTCAGCCCCCGGCTGCCGCCCGCGCCCGCGGCGTGGTATCGAGCAGGTCCGGCCAGCGGGCCAGGATGGAGGCGCGGATGCCGGCCTCGTCCAGGCCGGCCTCGGCCAGCAGGTCCTCGCGGCTGGCATGGCGCTGGAACGCATCCGGCAGGCCGAGCTGCAGCAGCGGCAGGGTGATGCCTTCGGCATGCAGCAGTTCGGCCACGGCCGAGCCGGCGCCGCCCATCACCACGTTGTCCTCCAGGGTGACGAAGCCCTCGTGGGATTGCGCCAGTTCCAGCAGCAGCTCGCGGTCCAGCGGTTTGACGAAGCGCATGTTGACCACGCTCAGGCCCAGCTCGGCGCCGACCTTTTCGGCGGCCGGCACGATGGCGCCGAAGGCGAGCAGGGCCACGCGGGTGCCGCGCTGGCGCAGCTGCGCCTTGCCGATCGGCAGCGTCTCCAGGCTGGCCTCGACCGCCACCCCGGGGCCGCTCCCGCGTGGGTAGCGAACCGCCGACGGGCCACGGTGCCTGAAGCCGGTGGAGAGCATCGTCCGGCACTCGGCTTCGTCGGCCGGCGCCATCACCACCATGTTCGGCACGCAGCGCAGGAAGCTCAGGTCCAGGTTGCCGGCGTGGGTGGCGCCGTCCGGGCCGACCACGCCGCCGCGGTCGATGGCGAACATCACGTCCAGGTCCTGGATGGCGACGTCGTGCACGAGCTGGTCGTAGCCGCGCTGCAGGAAGGTGGAGTAGATCGCCACCACCGGCTTGGCGCCTTCGGTCGCCATGCCCGCGGCCAGGGTGACCGCGTGCTGCTCGGCGATGGCCACGTCGAAGTAGCGCTCCGGGTATTCCTTGCTGAAGCGCACCAGGCCCGAGCCTTCGCGCATGGCCGGGGTGATCGCCATCAGCGTGTCGTCGGCGGCGGCCATGTCGCACAGCCAGTCGCCGAAGACGCTGGTGTAGGTGGGCTTCTTCGCCCCGGACTTGGACACCACGCCCTTGGCCGGGTCGAACGGGGACACCGCGTGGTAACCGATCTGGTCGCCTTCGGCCAGCTCGTAGCCCTTGCCCTTGGTGGTGATCACGTGCAGCAGCTGCGGGCCCTTCAGGCCCTTGAGGGTCTTCAGCGCGCCGACCACGGCCTTGATGTCGTGGCCGTCGATGGGGCCGGTGTAGTGGAAGCCCATCTCCTCGAACAGCGTGGACGGCACGAACATGCCCTTCCACTGGCCCTCCCAGCGCTTGACGAAGCGCGCCGGCGGGCTGTTCTTGTCGCCCAGCAGCTTCTTGCCGCCCTCGCGCAGCGCGTTGAGGGTGCGGCTGCCGCTCATGCGCCCGAGCATGCGGGTCACGCCGCCCACGGCCTCGGAGATCGACATGCGGTTGTCGTTGAGCACCACCAGGATGTCGGGCTCGGTGTCCATGCCGCCGGCGTGGTTGAGCGCCTCGTAGGCCATGCCCGCGGTCATCGCGCCGTCGCCGATCACCGCCACCACCTTGCGCTCGTTGCCGGCGCGGGCGTTGGCGATCGCCATGCCCAGCGCGGCGGAGATCGAGGTGCTGGAATGGCCGACGCCGAAGGTGTCGAATTCGCTCTCGTCGCGCTTGGGGAAGGGCGCCACGCCGTCCTTCTGCTTCACGGTGTGGATGGAATCGCGGCGGTCGGTGAGGATCTTGTGCGGGTAGCACTGGTGGCCCACGTCCCAGACGATGCGGTCGTCTGGGGTGTCGTAGAGCCAGTGCAGGGCGGTGGTCAGCTCGATCACGCCCAGGCCGGCGCCGAAGTGGCCGCCGCTGCGGCCAACGGATTCAATCAGGTAGGCGCGCAGCTCGTCGGCGATTTCCGGCAGCTCGGTTTCGTCGAAGCCGCGCAGGTCGGCCGGCGAATCGATCCGCGAAAGGCGCGGATAGCGGGTGGAGTCGATCATGCACGCATTTTCCCCCCCCCTGTCGCGGGGGGCAAGGCGGGTCGCCGGCGCGCAGGTCCCCGCCCGTTCAGGATCTGCCGCGAAAGCGGCTGAAAAAGCCGGCGGGCTTCGCGGGCGCCTCCGGTTCTGGTTCGGGTTCGGGCACGAACTCGGCGAAGCCGGTGGCGAGGTTGGCGTTGGTGAAATCGGCCACTTCCGCCAGCGGGCTGCCGCTGGCCTCGGCGACTTCGGCCAGCGTGGCGGGCCCCTTCATCATGGCGGTGGCGATGCGGAAGTGGCGTGGGTATTCACGCTCGGTCTGCGGCCACTTGGTGAGCTGGTAGCGGCCTTCGGGATCGTTGCCCGGCAGCAGTTCGCCGCCGCCCGCGAGCAGGCCGCCCAGCCACTGCAGGCGCTGGATGGGCTGCGCTTCGCCCGCGGCGGCGATGCCGGCGGACCAGGCGTCGCCGTCCACGGGTTCGAAATCCCCGCGCTCCACGGTGCCTTCGATGCAGGGGGCAAGCGGCTTGAGCAGTTGCGGGCCGTGGTACTGGCGGGCGCTGGCGTCGATCCACAGCTCCGGCCCGTCGCCACGGCGATAGCGCAGGCGACCGGTGAGCGCGCCGGGCTTCATCCAGTCGGCGAAGACGGGGTCGCGGGGCGGCGGCTCGGCCTTGGGCTCAGGTTCCGCTTCTGGTTCCGGGTCGGGCTCGGGCTCCGGCTGTGGCGGCGCAGGCGGTTCCTCGAGGGTATCGGCTGCATCGGCGGTATCTGCGTCAGCCGTGGGCGCTGCGGCATCCGCGGGTGCCGGTGTTTCCGCTGCCGGACCGGGCACGGCTTCCGTCGGCGCGGCGGGCGTGTGCGCCGGCTCCGGTTCGGGTGCCGTGGCGGGTTCTGGAGCGGGCGCCGGCGGGGACTTCGCCGCTGGCTCGACGGTCGGCGAAGTCGTGCCCAGCTCCACGCCGGCGCTGGTGGCGATCTGCCGCAGCAGGTCGACCATGGCATCGGTATCGAACGGGCGGCCGAGGCGGAAGTCCGCCTGGGTGCGGGCGGCGGAGGTGAGGCCGACGACCTGCTTGCCGGCGGCATGCAGGCGCAGCCAGCCCATCGGCCCGTACATGCTGTCCATGTCGATGACGACGAAGTCGGCGGAGCTGTCGTCCCCCAGGGTGAAGCTGTCCTGGAGGGTTTCGTTGGCCTTGGCGAACGCGGCGCGAAGCGCGGTTTCCGTTGCCTTGTCCATGCTGGTGAAGCCGAGAGTCAATGCCATGCTGCAGCGACCGCTGTGACGGAAAGCACGAGTCTAGCGGGTTCGGCACACGGTGCGATTGTTCGCGGGCGGGCCCGTGGGTCAGGAAGGCTGCCGGGCATCCTCGCCCTCGTGGTTTCAGTTGAACCGGGGTTTGCGCTTGGGCAATTGGCTCTTCAGGAACGCCATCTGGTCGGCGAGGATGTTGCGGTTGGACAGGATCAGGTGTTCGATCCAGCTCGGCCGGTAGGGCACCGCCAGCAGCGGCATCGAGGCCTGCGCCGGGGTGCGCCCGCCCTTGCGCGAGTTGCAGTGGAAGCAGGCGCTGACCACGTTTTCCCACAGGTCGAGCCCGCCCTGGGAGAGCGGCTTGACGTGGTCGCGGGTGAGCTTCTGGCGGGCGAAGTCCCTGCCGCAATACAGGCACAGGTGCTGGTCGCGGGCGAACAAGGCGGCGTTGGTCAGCGCGGGCGTGGGGTTGAGCGCAGTGGCCCGGGCGTGGCCGCGGGCCGCGATGATCGGGTGCAGGTCCAGCACGCTGCGCTCGCCGGTGACGCGGTTGATGCCGCCATGCACGCTCAGGCACGGGTCGCCGAGGGTCCAGGTGACGGCGTCGCGGGCGTACAGGCAGGCCGCGTCCTGCCAGCTGATCCAGTCAAGCACGCGGCCGTGCGCGTCCAGTGAGAGCAGGCGCACGCTGTCCAGGCGCGGCATGCGAGCGGCGGCGTGAGGGTGCGGGAGGTGCGGTCTGCCCGAAGCATCCGGAGCCGGCGGGCGATCTCCGGTGGCGATCAGGCGAAGCTTCGCTCTGTCGTCCTTCATCGGGGAGACAGCATATACCCGATTTGTGACGCCGTGTGTATCCCCCGGTCAGGCGTCGAAACCCTCCGCGTCCAGGGACATCAGCGGCGCGGCGCCGCTTTCGATCGCCGCCTTGTGGGACAGGGTGCGCGGCAGGATGCGGGCGAAATAGAAACGCGCGGTCTCGATTTTCGCCTGCGTGAACGCCTGTGGCTGCGAACCCGTGCGCGCGGCGACGACGCTGCGTGCCCACCAGTAGGCCAGGGTGACGTAGCCGGAATAGAACAGGTAATCCCAGGACGCGGCGCCGATCTCCTCCGGGTCGGCGCCGGCACGCTCGGCGATGGCCGCGGTGAGCTGCTCCCATTCGGCGGCCTTGTCCCGCAGCGGGCCGATGAACTCCGCCAGCGCTTCATCGGCGGCGTGTTCGGTGCAGAACGCGCCGATCATGCCCAGGAACACGCGCAGGCCGGCGCCCTTGAGTTGCATGGTCTTGCGGCCCATCAGGTCCAGCGCCTGGATGCCGGTGGTGCCTTCGTAGAGGGTGGTGATGCGGGCGTCGCGGGCGAGCTGCTCCATGCCGTGCTCGGCGATGTAGCCGTGCCCGCCGAAGCACTGCAGGGCGTTGTAGGTGCACTCGATGCCCCATTCGGTCAGGCAGGCCTTGACGATGGGGGTCAGGAAGCCGAGCAGCGCGTCGGCCTGCTCGCGCTCGGCTTTGTCGTCGGAGCGGCCGACGATGTCGACCAGGGTGCCGGCGTGGGTGCCGAGCAGGCGCCCGCCCTCCACCAGCGCCTTGCAGGTAAGCAGCATGCGGCGCACGTCGGGATGGACGATGATCGGGTCGGCCGCCTTGTCCGGCGCCTTCGGCCCGGACAGCGCGCGCATCTGCAGCCGCTCGCGGGCGTAGCGCAGGGCGTTCTGGTAGGCGCGGTCGGACAGCCCCAGGCCCTGCAGGCCCACCGCCACGCGGGCGGAGTTCATCATGGTGAACATGGCCGCCAGGCCGCGATTGGCCTCGCCGATCAGCCAGCCCCGGGCGTCGTCCAGGTTGAGTACGCAGGTGGCCGAGCCGTGGATGCCCATCTTGTGTTCGATCGCGCCGCAGCGCACGCCGTTGGGCTCGCCGGTATTGCCGTCCCGGTCCACGCGCAGCTTGGGCACCACGAACATCGAGATGCCGCGGCTGCCCTCGGGTGCGTCCGGCAGCCGCGCCAGCACCAGGTGGACGATGTTGTCGGTGAAGTCGTGATCGCCGGCGGTGATGAAAATCTTGGTGCCGTTGAGGGCATACGTGCCGTCGTCGTTGGGCGTGGCGCGGGTCTTGAGCAGCCCCAGGTCGGTGCCGCAGTGCGGTTCGGTCAGGCACATGGTGCCGGTCCAGCGGCCTTCCACAAGCGGCTTGAGGAACACGTCCTGCTGCCACTCGTCGCCGTGGTGCAGCAGCGCCTCGACCGCGCCATGCGAGAGCAGCGGGAAGTTGCCCCAGGCCAGGTTGGCCGCGTCGATCATCTCCTTGAGCGATATGCCCAGGGCCTGCGGCAGGCCCTGGCCGCCGAACTCCGGCGGTGCGTTGAGCGAGGGCCAGCCGGCGTCGACGTATTGCAGGTAGGCCTCGCGGAAGCCGGGTGGGGTGGTAACGGCGCCGGTGGCCTTGTCGTAGCTGCAGCCGGCCTCGTCGCCGACCCGGTTGAGCGGGGCCAGCACGGTTTCAGTGAAGCGCGCGCCTTCCTCGAGCACCGCGTCGATGAGTTCGCGGTTCGCCTCGCCCATGCCCAGTCGCTGGAACAGCGCCTCGGCGTCGAGCACGTCGTGGAGGGCAAAGCGGATGTCGGTCAGGGGGGCTTGGTAGCTGGCCATGGGATTCCGTTCTTGAAAGGTGGGGTTTTCGGTCGCGGGCGGGGCGCGCCGGTCAGCGCAGCACGCCGGGCAGGCCGGGCACGGGGCTGAGCACTCCTTCGCGCTTGATGGTGTAGTCGCGCACGCTGCCACGGTCGGTGGGCACCGCGCTGAGGCTGCCCTCGAGCAGGTAGGAGGTGCCGCGCCCGGCGGCCAGCGCGTCGGCGAGCAGCAGCTTTGCCTGCGCGGACGGGGTGAGCGTGACGGTCGCCACGTCCGCCGACTCCTGCGAGACATGCAGCTGCGGCGAGGCCTGCAGCGTGCCGGCCGCGGTACCGCCGACCTCCAGCTCCAGCGACAGCCGCTCGAAGCGCATCGCGACGCTGCTGTAGTTCTGGATCCGCAGGTCGACCGACCAGTTGCCCTGGGCGTCGACGGTGAGCTGCTGGATGCTGGCCGCCGGCTCCGACACCCGGCGCACCGGGCCGGTGGAACAGGCGGCAAGCAGCGCGGCGGCAACCAGGACGAAGATGGAAAGCTGCTTCATGCCGGGACTTCCTCGAGGTCTGTGCGGTTCGGAATGCAGCGAGAATACTACGGCCGCCGGTGGTCCGGAGCGCTGCCCCCGGGCATGCAATGGCGGAAACCGCGCGCTCGTGCATCGGTAATGATCAGGGAGACAGGAATGGGACAAGAATGGCTGACTGGTTGATCCGACGCCGCGCGGGCTCCGCCCGGTGCCTGGCCGGCTTGCTGTTTGCGCTGGTGCTTGCACTGGTGCCGGCCGCGCATGCCGATGTTCGCGTCGCGCAGGTGCAGGCGCAGGAGCTGGTGCCGCAGCAGGCGCGGGGCGAGTGGCGCTTCGACGAAGACGGCATTGCATTCGACAACGTCGGCGAGGGCGCTCGCCTGGCCGGTGTTGTTCGGCGGGGGCCGGGCCAGTACCGCGTGGTGGTGGTGCCGGAAACCACCCCGATCAACCCGAGCCCCTGGTATGCGTTCCGGATCGTGGCCTCGCGCGCCGGTCGCGCCGGGATGGTGTTCGATTACGGGCAGTTCAAGCACCGCTACCGGCCGTGGCTGCGCTGGGGCGGCAGCCGTGGAAGCTGGCGGGCTGCGACGGAGGCGGAGTTTTCGGTCGATGCGGACGACGTTGCGACGCTTTCGCTGCAGGTCGAAGCCGGGGACGTGGTGGAAGTCTCCGCGCAGGTGCCGATCCGGACGGCGGAAGTGGAGCGCTGGCTCGATGCGCTGGCTGAGCGGCTGGCGGCGCAGGTCGAGACGATCGGGCATTCGGTGCAGGGCCGGCCGCTGCGGCTGCTGGCGTTCGGCAATCCGGATGCGCGCCAGGCGGTGCTGGTCATCGGGCGCCAGCATCCACCGGAAGTGACGGGCATGCGCGCGCAGATGGCGTTCGTCGACGCGCTGGCCGCCGACACCCCGCAGGCGCAGGCGTTCCGGGACCGCTACCGGATCCTGGTGGCGCCGCAGCTCAATCCGGACGGCGTGGTGGAAGGCCACTGGCGGACCAATGCCCATGGCACCGACCTCAACCGCGACTGGGGCATTTTCGACGAACCGGAGACGCGGGCGGCTGCCCAGGCGCTGCAACGGCACGTGGCCGGGCACGACCGCACGCTGGCATTCGCGCTCGACTTCCATTCCACCTGGTACGACATCTTCTACACCGTGACCGAGGATCCCGCCCGCCGGCCCGGCGGCGTGCTGCGGCGCTGGATGGACGCGCTCGACGCGCGCTTTCCCGGCCGCATCCAGGAGCGCCCGAGCGCCGCGACCAGCAACGTGTTCAAGAACTGGGTGTTCCGCGAATACGGTGCGCCCAGCGTGACCTACGAGGTGGGCGACGAAACGGACGTTGCGACCCTGTCGGAACTGGCCGGGTTCGCCGCCGCCAGCCTGATGGAAATCCTGCCCGATGGCGGCGCGGAAGGCGGCCCATGAGCGGTGAGCGGCCGGTTTCCGGGCTCCGCGCGCGCTGGTTGGCCGACGAAGTGGTCCCGCACGAGCCGGCGTTGCGCTCCTGGCTGCAGGGTCACGCGCCGGCCTCGATGGAGGTGGACGACATCGTCCAGGAAGCGTACGCGGTGCTTGTCGGACTGGATGAGGTGGCCCACATCCTCAATCCGCGCGGGTACCTGTTCACCGTGGCGCGGTCGGTGATGCTGCAGCAGCTGAGGCGGGCGCGGATCGTGCCGATCGTGGCAGTGGCGGAAGTCGAGCGCCTGAGCATCCTGACTGATGACATCACGCCCGAAAGGAGCGCGGTGGCCGGCCAGGACCTGCGCAGGACCGGCGACCTGATTGCGTCGCTGCCGGGCAAGTGCCGCGAGGCCTTCGTCCTCAGGCGGGTGGAAGGATTGCCACAGCGTGAGATCGCAAGGCGGATGGGCGTGAGCGAGAACACCGTGGAAAAGCACATTGGAAAAGCCCTGCGGCTGCTGATGGAGGCGATGGGGCGTGATGTCGTGCGGCCCCGCAGCGAGCGCAGGAAGTCGACTCAAGGACAGCAAGAAGATGGCATCGACACAACCAGCCAACGCGATTGACGCCCGGGCCGCGGCCTGGGTGGCGCGCGAGGACCGCGGCCCGCTGGACGCGGACGAGGCGGCCGCGCGCGATGCGTGGCTGCAGGCCGACCCCCGGCACCTGGGTGCCTATGCGCGGGCGCGCGCTGTTTTCGTGCGCCTGGAGCGGTCGCAGGCGCTGGGGCCGGACTTCATGTCGCAATCCGGCGCCCCGCCTGCGCGGCCATCGCGCCGCCGGTTGCCCTGGCACGCGGCGGTTGCTGCGGGACTGTGTGCGGTGGTACTGGCGGGCGTGCTGCTGATCCAGGGACCCACCCGCCACGCCACCGCGCTGGGCGAAGTGCTGCGCGTGCCGCTGCCGGACGGGTCAGCGCTGGTACTGAATTCCAACTCGCAGGTCAGCGTTGATTTCAGCGAGCGCGGGCGCGAGGTGCGGCTGTTGAAGGGCGAGGCGCTGTTCGAAGTGGCCAGTGATCCGGAGCGGCCGTTTTCGGTCATCGCCGGGGAGACGCGCGTGACCGCGGTGGGCACGGCCTTCAGCGTCCATCGCGGCCGCAGCGGCGACCTGGAGGTGATCGTCCGCGAGGGCGTCGTCGACGTTGACGGCGGCGACCCCCAGCCGGTGCGGGTGACGGCCAACTTCAAGGCGTCCGCGCGGCCGGGGCTGGACCTGCAGATCGAGCCGCTGCAGGTGGAGCAGACCGGCCGGGAGCTGGCCTGGAGCGACGGCATGCTGGCCTTCGAGGGCGACACCCTGGCGCAGGCCGCCGCGCAGTTCGCGCGCTACAGCAATGTCCGCATCCTGATCGACGATCCGGAAATCGCGCAGAAGCGGGTGGCGGGACTGTATTCGGCCACCGATCCGGATGGTTTCGCGGCGGCCGTCGCCGCCAGCATGGGGCTGCGCATCGAGCGCAGCGAGCGCGGCATCCATCTGCGCAAACCACAGGTGCCGGTGCCCGCGGGGCCGGAAACAGGCGTCGCAGAACGCCACTGACACAGCATCGTCCGCCCTGGCGGGCGCGCACAAATACGAACGACCGGGAGAGAGATCCATGTACATCGTCAACAAGCCCCTGAGCCACGCCATCCACATGGCCCTTGCTGCAACGGCAGCCGTGGCCCTGGCGGCCGCCGCGCCTGCGCAGGCCCAGCAGCGCGATTTCGACCTGCCGGCCAGCGACGCCGCGGCGGTCCTGCCCGATTTCGCCCGACAGGCACGGATCCAGATCGTGGCGCCGGCCGACCAGCTGGACGGCGTCCGTACCTCGGCCCTGCACGGCTCGATGGACGTGCGCGCCGCGCTTGACCAGCTGCTCGTGGGCACCGGGCTGCGCGTGGCCAGCGACGACGGCAGGACCATCGCCCTTGGCCCGGTGGCCGGGGAGGCGACCCTGCTGGCCGCGGTCGGCACGCTTGGGCTTGATCCGCAGGCGGTACCGGCCAGTGGAATCGGCGATGCGCCGCCGGTTGAGCGCGAAGAGGTCGCGACCACCAGCGACGCGCAGCCGCAAGACCTGGAAACGGTCACCGTGACCGGCAGCTTCATCCGCCGGATCGACGCCGAGACCGCGCTGCCGGTGACCACGCTGTCGCGCGAACAGCTGGACATGACCGGCGCCAGCACGCTGTCGGACGCGCTCGCCTACCTGCCGCAGTCGGCCGGTTTTGACAATGCCGAGACCTCCACCGGCCCCAACGCCGCCCGCGGCGACGCGGCCTCGATCAACCTGCGCGGGATCGGCTCGGGCAATACGCTGGTGCTGCTCAATGGCCGGCGCATTGCGCCCCATCCGATTTCCGAAGGCGTGGTGCCGCGGCTGTCGGCGAACATCAACCAGATTCCCATGGGTGCGATC
Source organism: Luteimonas sp. (assembly GCA_052090405.1). Taxonomy (GTDB): domain Bacteria; phylum Pseudomonadota; class Gammaproteobacteria; order Xanthomonadales; family Xanthomonadaceae; genus Luteimonas. The sequence goes on along the minus strand of JBQDAV010000004.1, from coordinate 20,090 downwards.
GAACGCGTGGAGGTGCTGCGTGACGGCGCCTCCGCGCTGTACGGGTCCGACGCCGTGGCCGGCGTGGTCAATACCATCCTGCGCCGCGACTACGAGGGCGCGGAGGCGACCCTGCGCCACGGTTGGGTGGACGAGGGCAGCATGTCGGAGACCTCGATCAACCTGCTTGGCGGGCGCAACTTCAACGACGGCCGCACCAACGTGATGGGCTTCGTGGGCTACTACGACCGCGATGCGCTGCCGACCAGCGACAAGTGGTTCAGCCGCACCGGCGACCTGCGCGAGCGTGCCGGCAGCACCAGCACCCTGTGGGACAACCGCTCGATCAGCGGCCCGTATGGCAACTTCCAGGCGGGCACGGCGGAAGCGGATGGCAGCTTCACCGCGGCGCCGGCGCCGGGTATGGACGGGCCTGCCTTCCACGTCGCGCCCGATGGCAGCGGTGGCGTCACGCTGGGCAGCGGCTCGCTGCCGCGCGACCTGCGCTACGACTACACGCCCGAATACGTCCTGTTGCCCGAAACCACCCGCTACCAGGTGTTCGGGGCGCTCAACCATCGCTTCGACAACGGCATGGAGGCGTTCGCGGAAGGCTTCTACTATCGCGCCGATTCCTGGACCTCCAACGCCACCTCGCCGATCTCGGGGAACTCCGACAACGACATCTACGTGCCCGCCAGCAACTACTACAACCCGTTCGGAAGCCGCTTCTACGGGCCGGGAACCGACAACCCCGACATCGCGCCGATGGACGTGCGGATTAACAACTACCGGCCGCTGGAGCTGGGACCGCGCACCGCCGACGTCACTTCGCGCGCCTACCAGGTGCGCGGTGGCCTGAGGGGCTACATCGGTGACTGGGACTGGGAGGCGGGCGCCAGCTACGGCAGCGGCAAGACCCGCGACGATGCCGGCAACATGATGCGCGAAAGCGTGCTGCGCGAGCTGCTGGCGCGCGATACGCCGGACGCCTTCAATCCCTTCGGCGGTCCGGACGCCAACAGCCAGGAAGTGCTGGACGCGATCCGCCTGAGCACCTGGCGCGAGGGTGAAGCGTCGCTGGGTACCGCGGATTTCAGGATGACGGGGGCGCTGATGGAGCTGCCCGCCGGATACCTGCAGATGGCCACCGGCGTCGAGTACCGGCGTGAAACCTACGACGACCGCCGTGATGCGATTTCGAACGCGGACGACGTGATCGCGCTCAGCCAGACCAGCAATTCAACCGGCAGCCGCAACGTGAAGTCGGGTTTCGTGGAGTTCTCGCTGCCGATCTTCAGTGACCTCAACGCCAGGCCCGGCTTCCAGCGCATGGAACTTTCCCTCGCCGGCCGCGCCGAGCACTACAGCGACTTCGGCACGGCAACCAAGCCCAAGGTCGGGTTCAGCTGGGGGCCGTCGGAGTGGCTGCTGCTGCGCGGGTCCTACAGCGAAGGCTTCCGGGCGCCGACCCTGGCCCAGGTGTTCGTGGGCGAGATCGTCCGCCGCAACGCCGGTACGCCGGATCCGTATCGCGTCGACGTGGTCGGCAATCCGGCCGACCTGGGCGACGAGTCGCGGCAGGTGGTGCGCGGCGGCAACGAGAACCTCGGGCCGGAGGAGGCCAAGCAGCATTCGATCGGCCTGGTGCTGCAGCCCACGTTCGCCGAAGGCCTGTCGCTGAGCCTGGACTACTTCAAGATCCGCCAGAGCGACGTGATCGACACCTATGGCGAAATCCAGCAGCTGGCGCTGGACGATGAGCTCCGCCGCGCCGGGGAGGGGTCCAATCCGTCGGTGGTCCGGCTGCCGGTGACCGATGCCGAACGCGCCGCCTTCGATGCCTGGAACGCCGCCAATCCCGGTGACCAGCGGGCGCCCGCGGGGCAGATCGACTACGTGATGGATACCTTCATCAACATCGCATCGCGGGAAATTTCCGGCTATGACGCCAGCCTGGTCTACCGGATGCCGGATACCCGGCTGGGTTCGTTCAACCTGCGGCTGGATGCGTCCTACATGGAGTCCTTCGACGAGAAGGTGGACGACACCGCGCCCACCACGTCGCCGCTGCGCATCAACGGCATGCCGCGCATCCGCGGGGTGGCCGGGGTGCAGTGGCGGCTGAACTCGGTGGACGCTTCGCTGATGGCCAGCCACGTTGGCTCGTTCTTCGACACCAGCGCGCCCTGGAACGACGACGGCAGCAACTACCGGGTCGGCACCTGGACCACGGTCAACGCCCATGTCGGGTTCCGCCTGGGCAACCTGCTCGGCAATACGGAAAGCTACCTGCGCGTGGGCGCCAGCAACCTGTTTGATCGCGCACCGCCGCTGGCCGATGAGGACCGCGCCTTCTTCGAGGGCGTCCACGATGGACGCGGCCGCCTGCTGTACGTGGAATGGCGCACCTCCCTGTGAGGGGCGTCCGTTCCAGGCTCCGGGTGCTGGCTGCCTGCCTGCTGGTACTCGGCGCCGGCCAGCTGCAGGCGCAGGAGGGCGCCGACGCCACGCCGCTGCAGGCGGAGCTGGAGGCATACGCGCCGCGCATGAACGCGGTGGCCGACTCGCTTTGGAACTGGGCCGAACTGGGGTACCTGGAAACGCGCAGCTCCCGCCTGTTGCAGGAGGAGCTTCGCGAGGCGGGCTTCCAGGTCCGGAGCGACGTCGCCGGCATGCCGACCGCGTTCGTCGCCCAGGCCGGCAACAGCGGGCCCGTGATCGCGCTGCTGGCGGAGATGGACGCGCTGCCGGGCATGTCGCAGGTGGCCGAGCCCGTGCAGCGCAGCGTCGAGGGCCAGGCCGGCGGCCACGCCTGCGGGCACAACCTGTTCGGCGCCGGCGCGGTCGCGGCGGCGCGGGCGATCCACGCCTGGCTGCAGGCAACCGGCACGCCGGGCCAGGTCCGCGTCTACGGCACGCCGGCCGAGGAAGGCGGCTCGGGCAAGGTCTACATGGTCCGGGCCGGGCTGTTCGACGATGTCGATGCGGTGCTCCACTGGCACCCTTCCGACCGCAACAGCGCCGCCCAGCACGGTTCGATGGCCAACATCAGCGGCCGCTTCCGCTTCACCGGCGTTGCCGCGCACGCATCCATTTCGCCCGAGCGCGGCCGCTCCGCGCTCGATGGCGTGGAGGCGCTGAACCACATGGCCAACCTGATGCGTGAGCACGTGCCGCAGCAGACCCGCATCCATTACACGATCAGCGACGGCGGCGGCGCCCCCAACGTGGTGCCCGCCACGGCGGAGGTCTATTACTACGTCCGCCATCCGGACCCGGAGGTGGTGGGCGAGGTGTTCGAGCGCCTGGCGAAGGCGGCGGAAGGCGCTGCGCTGGGCACCGGGACCGAGGTGGCGTACGAGCCACTTGGCGGGGTGTACAGCCTGTTGCCGAACGATGCCCTCGGCCGCGTGCTCGATGCCGCCCTGCACCAAGGTGGCGGGGTGGAGTATTCACCGGCCGATCGTGCCTTCGCCGAGACCATGCAGCAGGGATTCGAACGCGCGCCGCCGCTGGAGCAGGCGCTGCAGGTCGCACCCTACTCCGACGAGGGGATGTCGCAGGCGTCCACGGACGTCGGCGACGTGAGCTGGAACGTGCCCACCGCCGGCATTGGTACCGCGACCTGGGTGCCCGGCACGGCGGCGCACTCGTGGCAGGCGGTCGCGGCCTCCGGCCACGGCATCGGCCATGGCGGCACGCTGCTGGCGGCGCGCACGCTGGCGCTGGCGGCGGCGCGGCTGTATGCGGAGCCGGAACTGCTGCAGGAGGCCAGGGCGGAGCTGGAGCAACGCAGGGGCGGGGATTTCGCCTATCGGCCGTTGCTGCAGCGGGAAACGCCGCCGCTCGATTACCGGCTGCCGCGCGAAGACTGACCGGCCTCAGCCGAGCTGCAGCTCGATGCCCAGCCCGCGGATGTCGTCGGGCTCGCCTTCCAGGTCCGCGCGCAGCAGCGGGTGGGCATGCAGCCACTCGTCGTCCAGGCGCAGGCGCAGCGTCTTGCCGCTGGCGGCCACCTTCGGCCGCGGCATCGGCTGGTCTTCGCCGGCGTGGTGGAAGACCACCGCCAGGCGCAACAGCGCGGCCAGGCGCAGGGCCGGCGCGAGCAGGCGCTCGGGCAACGCGTCGAACGCCGTGGGGGGCACCTTGCGGCGATGGGTGCGGAGCAGGGCGGCCAGGAAGTGCTGTTCCTGCTGGGAGAAGCCGGGGATGTCGGAGTTGGCGAGGATGTAGGCCCCATGCACGTGGTGCTGGCTGTGGGCGATGGTCAGCCCGACCTCGTGCAGGCGCGCGGCCCAGCCCAGCATCAGGCGCTCGTCGGCGCCCAGCTTCCAGTCCCCCGCCACCTGGTCGAACAGCTCCAGCGCGGTGGCATGCACGCGCTCGGCCTGCGCTTCGTCGATGCCGTAGCGCCGGGTGAGCGCCTGGATCGCGGCTTCGCGCGGGTCGTGTTCGCTGCCGCGGCCGAGCATGTCGTAGAGCACGCCCTCGCGCATCGCCGCCTTGCTGATCGCCATGCGCTCCAGGCCGAGCACGGTGAACGCCGCTTCCAGCGCCAGCAGCCCGCCGGCGATCACCGGGCGGCGTTCATCGGACAGGCCGGGCAGGTCGATGGCGTCGATGTGGCCCGCATCGAGCATGCGCTCGCGTACCTGCGGCAGCGCCTGGGCGGTGACCGCGCCCTTGGTCAGCCCCATCGCCGCGCAGATGGCGCCGATGGCCTTGTTGGTGCCCGACGAGCCCAGCGTTTCGTGCCAGCCCACGCTGCGATAGGTGGCGGCGAACTGCTGGTATTCGGCCGCGACCTCGTTGAACGCGTCCTGCCATTTCTTCCGGGTCAGCTTGCCGCTGGGGAAGAACCGGCGGGTGCTGGAGATGCAGCCGACCTGCAGGCTCTCGCGGTTGAGGGTGTCCAGGCCGCTGCCGATGATGTACTCGGTCGAGCCGCCGCCGATGTCGATCACCAGTCGCCGCTCGCCCGCCTTCGGCGGCTGCACATGGGCCACGCCCTGGTAGACCAGGCGTGCCTCTTCGCGGCCGGAGATCACTTCGATCGAATGCCCCAGCGCCTCTTCGGCGGGACGCAGGAAGTCCCGTGGCGCGGCCATCTGGCGCACGGCGTTGGTGGCCAGCGCACGCACGTGCCGCGGCGGCACCCCGCGGATCCGCTGGCCGAAGCGTGACAGGCAGGCCAGGCTGCGATCGCGCACCTCGGCGTCCAGCCGGCCCTTGCCGTACAGGCCTTCGCCCAGGCGCACGGTCTCGCGCAGGCGGTCGACGATGCGCAGCTGGCCCAGGGTCACCCGCGCCACGATCATGTGGAAGCTGTTGGAGCCCATGTCGATCGCGGCGAGGGTGTCGCCGTCCTGGATCGATTCGGCGATCGTGCCCGGCAGGGCGAGGGATCTGGAAGCCTTCTTCATCCGCACAGTTTCTCCAGCAGCCATGCCTGGGCCGAATGCGGCTGCGTGCCATCGGCGGGAACCAACGCGCGGTAGCGGCCATCGGCCTGCAGCGCCCAGGCATCGGTATTGTCGGCCAGGTAGTTGTCCAGTGCCTCCTCGCGCACGCGCTGGGCCAGGCCCGGGTCGAGGATCGGGAAGCAGGCCTCGACCCGGCGCAGCAGGTTGCGCTCAAGCCAGTCGGCGCTGGCGCAGAACAGCTCCGGCGCGCCGTCGTTGCCGAACCAGTACACGCGGTGGTGCTCCAGGAAACGCCCGACGATGGAGCGCACGCGGATGTTGTCCGACACGCCGGGAACGCCCGGGCGCAGGGTGCAGGCGCCGCGCACGATCAGGTCGATCTGCACCCCGGCCTGCGAGGCCGCATACAGTGCCTGGATCACCCGCGGCTCGTTCAATGCGTTCATCTTGGCGACGATGCGCCCCGGCTTTCCCGCGTGCGCATGCGCGGCCTCGCGTGCGATCCGCTCCAGCACGCCCGCATGCAGGGTGAAGGGCGACTGCAGCAGGTGCTTGAGTTCGATGGCCGGCGCCAGCCCGGAAAGCTGCATGAAGACCTGGTGCACGTCGGCGCCGATTGCCGGGTTCGCGGTCATCAGCCCCAGGTCGGTATAGGCACGCGCGTTGCCCGAGTGGTAGTTGCCGGTGCCCAGGTGCACGTAGCGGCGCAGCCTGCGGCCCTCGCGGCGCACCACCAGCAGCATCTTGGCGTGGGTCTTGAAGCCGACCACGCCGTACACCACCTGCACCCCGGCCTCCTGCAGGCGGCCCGCGAGCCCCAGGTTGGCCTCCTCGTCGAAGCGCGCCAGCAGCTCCACCACCACGGTCACGTCCTTGCCGTTGCGGGCGGCCTGGACCAGGTGTTCGACGATCGGCGAATCCTTGCCGGTGCGGTACAGGGTCTGCTTGATCGCCAGCACGTTCGGGTCTTCGGCCGCCTGCTTGATCAGTTCAAGCACCGGGGTGAAGCTGTCGAAGGGGTGGTGCAGCAACACGTCGCCGTCGGCGATGAGGTCGAACATGGCATCGCTGCCGCGCAGCTGGCGCGGCTGGAAGGCCGGGAACTTGAGCTCCGGGCGTTGCACCAGGTCGTACACCTGGACCACGCGGCTGAGGTTGACCGGGCCGTCGATGCGGTAGACCGCGTTGTCCGGCAGGTCGAAGTTCTCCAGCAGGGTGCGCACGATCGGCCTGGGGCAGTCGGCGGCGATCTCCAGCCGCATCGGGCGCTGGTAGCCGCGGCCGGCCAGCTCGTCGCGCAGGGCCAGGGCCAGGTTCTCCACCTCGTCCTCGTCCATGACCAGCTCCGAGTTGCGGGTCACCCGGAACTGGTAGGCGCCCTTGACCGTCATCCCCGGGAACAGCTCGTGGACGAACTCGGAAAGCACCGCGGACAGGAACACGAAGTCGTTCTCGCCGCCCGACACGTGCTCCGGCAGCTGGATGATGCGCGGCAGCGAGCGCGGCGCGCGCACGATCGCCAGGTGGCCGATGCGGCCGAACGCGTCCTTGCCCTTGAGCACCACCACCACGTTGAGTGACTTGTTGAGGATGCGCGGGAACGGGTGCGCAGGGTCCAGCCCCACGGGCGACAGCACGGGCATGATCTCGTTGCGGAAGTACGACCTGAGCCAGCGCTTGTGGCGCGCGTTCCAGTCACCGCGGCCGATGATGCGGACCCCGGCATCGGCCAGGGCGGGGCGCAGCACCTGGTTCCAGCATTCGTACTGCGCGGTCACCAGCTCCGTGGCGCGCCCGTGGATGCGCCGCAGGGCCGCTGCCGGCGCCACGCCATCGGCAGCGGCGGGCAGGCCGAATTCTCCGGCGTGGCGCACGGCGGCGGCCCGGATCTCGAAGAACTCGTCGAGGTTGGTGCAGGAAATGCACAGGAAGCGCAGCCGCTCCAGCAGCGGCACCGCCGGATCCTGGGCCTGGGCCAGCACCCGGAGGTTGAAGTCGAGCTGGGACAGCTCGCGGTTCAGGTACAGCGACGGATCGTCGAACGGATCGTCGCTCATGCGCCGGCGCCCTCCGGCGCGTTGCGCGACCGGGTGCGGCCGGCCGGGAAGCGGCAGGTGAAGACGCTGCCCTGGCCGACCTCGCTGGAGATTTCCAGGCGGGCCTGGTGCAGCTGCAGCACGTGCTTGACGATCGCCAGGCCAAGGCCGGTCCCGCCCAGCTCGCGCGAACGGCTGGTGGAGACCCGGTAGAAGCGCTCGGTCAGGCGCGGGATATGCGATTCGGGGATGCCGTATCCGCTGTCGCGCACGGACAGCAGTACGCCGCCTTCCTCGTCCTGGTCGAGCGCGATCGCGATCCGGCCGCCTTCGGGTGTGTAGCGCACTGCGTTGGAGACGAGGTTGGAGAAGGCGCTGTGCAGCTCGCGCGGCGAGCCCAGCAGGTCCACGCCGGCCCGGTCCTGGACGCTGATCTCGTGGATGCCCCGGCCCAGCGCCTCGGCCTCGCGGCGCAGGGTGGCCAGTGTGGAATCGAGCGAGACAACCTCGTCGTTGATCGAATCCTGCGACTCCAGCCGCGACAGGGTCAGCAGGTCTTCCACCAGCTGCGTCATGCGCTGCGACTGTCGGCGCATTTCGACCAGGATCGGCGCCCAGTCGGGCTGCTCGTCCGGATCGAGCATTTCCAGGTAGCCGTGGATCACCGTCAGCGGCGTGCGCAGTTCGTGCGAGACATTGGCTACGAAGTCCCGGCGGATGTGTTCAAGGTGCATGAGCTTGGTGACGTCGCGCGCCACCAGCAGCCACAGTTCGTCGGAATAGGGGATCAGGCGCAGGCTCAGGCGCGTGGCCGGGTCGACCGGGGAGGGCACGTCCGGCAGCGGTTCGGCGTTGCGCCCGGCGGCCAGCCAGTGGGCGACCGGCAGCGGCCGCAGTCGTTCGCCGAGCGCGGCCTGGGTGTCCTCGGGGTAGCGCAGCCCGAGCAGGTGGCCGGCGGCCTCGTTGAACCACTGCACGCGCTGGCTGTTGCGCTCCAGCACCACCACCGCGTCGGGCAGGGCGGCTGCCGCGGCGCGGTAGGCGCGCAGCATTTCCACCAGTCGCTGGGCGCGGTGGCGGGTCTGTTCCTGGTTGCGGTGCAGCAGGTGGCCGAGCTCGCTCCAGGCGTCGTTGCCGTCGTGGGGCGCGATGCGCTGGCGCGATGACAGGTGTCGGACCACGCGGCGCAGCCGGCCGTGCTGCCAGGCAACCACGCCCAGGGCGGCGATCGCCAGGGCCGGCCATGGATGGCCCAGCACCAGCCCGATCGCCAGCGCTGCCGCCAGCAGCAGCGCGAGCCGGACCGGGGTCGTGTTCCAGGACGTCTGGGTGCGGGTGGGCATGTCCACCAGTCTAGGCGCCCGTGCGCCGGATCACACGGCGGTGGAGAAGCGATAGCCGGCGCCGCGCACGGTCTGGACCATGCCGTCCAGCCCGGCCGGCTCCAGGGTCTTGCGCAGGCGGCGGATGTGCACGTCCACGGTGCGCTCCTCCACGTAGACGCTGCCGCCCCAGACCTGGTCAAGAAGCTGCGAGCGCGAGTAGACCCGCTCGGAATGGGTCATGAAGAAGTGCAGCAGGCGGAATTCGGTCGGGCCGATGGTGATGGGCTCGTCATTGGCGAAGACGCGGTGCGCGGCGCCGTCGATGCGCAGGCCGCCCAGGGCGACGCTGCCATCCTCGTCGTCCTCGCGCGAGCGGCGCATCACCGCCCGGATCCGGGCCAGCAGCTCGCGCGCGGAGAACGGCTTGACCACGTAGTCGTCAACGCCGGCCTCCAGCCCGCCGACCCGGTCGTCCTCCTCGCCGCGGGCGGTGAGCATGATGATCGGCACTTCGCGGGTGAGGTCCTCGCGGCGCCAGCGCCGGGCCAGCTCCAGGCCGCTGGTGCCGGGCAGCATCCAGTCCAGCAGGATCAGGTCGGGCACCTTGTCCGCGATTGCCGATTGCGCCTGGCGGGCATCGCCGGCATGCACGGGCTCGTAGTCACCCTTGCGTAATGCAAAGGCCACCATCTCGCGGATGGCGGGTTCGTCGTCGACGATCAGGATCCGTTTCTGCATTGCGGGGAAAACCTGCCTGTTCAGCCGTTGATGGCATTAGACGACAGATTTGTGACGGGATCATGACATGCCGTGCTGATCCTCAGCGCCGGTGCAGGTCCTGGTCTCGGATGCCCTGGCGCCGCAATTCCAGGACGGTGGGGGTGATGGCCGCGATCCGGGCGTCGATCCTGGCGCGGGCGTAGTAATCCAGGTCGTCGCGCTTGCGCAGCGTGTTGAGCTGGACCAGGGCCTGTTCGGCGCGCCCGCTCAGGAACGCAGCCTCGGCCCAGGCTTCGCCGGCGCGCACGTCGTCACCCGCGATCTCGCTGATGCGGGCGAAGGTGCGCTGGAATACCGGGTCGTCGGAGGCGGTGCGCAGCAGCGGCCGCAGCAGCGCCTGTGCGCGGCGGCCGGACTCGGGCGTGTTGCGCTCGGCGAGTATGCCCGCGTAGGTCAGCGCCACGGCGCGGTCGTTGGGCAGCCGCATGGCCAGGGATTCGAAGCGGGCGTCGGCCCGTTCCGTCTGCCCGGCCTTGGCCTGGGCTTCGGCCAGGCCAAGTTCCAGCCACGTGTCGCCGGGATGCTCCTGCAGCAGCGCGGCGAATCCGTTGGCCGCCTGGGCGACCTCGCCGGCGCGCATCCGGGCCAGCGCCAGGCCGTAGCGCTGGGCGTCGGTCAGCGATTCGGCGCGGCGCATGGCCTCGTATTCGGAAATCGCCTGGCGGGTGGTGTTGGCGCTCAGCACCCGCATGCGCTCGCGCGCCCAGCCGAAGGTGGTCGGATCGGCCTGCCCCAGGCTGATCGATGGCAGCAGCAGGGAGCCGGGCAGCAGCGGGTTGCTGGGGCGCCCGGGGGGCGGCACGGTGATGTTGCCGGATGGCACCGGGAACCGCTCGGTGCGCACGGCGTCCGGGGTGGAGGTGGTGGCCACCACGCTGCTGCCGCCGCCCAGCCGCTCCGCGCGCTGGCGGGCCTCGGCGATGCGGGTGGTGGTGACCGGGTGGGTGCGCAGGTAGTCGGGCAGGCGGTCGCGCTCGCTGCCCTGGTTGACCCGCGACACCGCCTGCATGCGCTCGAACATGCTGGCCATGGCGTCCACGTCATAGCCGCTGCGCGACAGGGTGCGCATGCCGATCCGGTCGGCTTCGGATTCGTTGTGGCGTGTGTAGTCGATCTGGCGCTGGATCGCCAGGCCCTGGATCGCCGCGATCGCCGCCATGCCGGCGTCGCCGGAGGACGAGCTGTCGGTGGAGGACGCCAGCGCGATCGCGCCGAGCATCGCCAGCAGCGTCGGCATGGCATCGCGCTGGGCGCGCTCGACGCTGCGCAGCACGTGGTTCTGGGTGACGTGGACGATTTCATGCGCCATCACCGCGGCCACCTCGTCCTCGGTCTCGGCGGTCAGCACCAGGCCGACGTTGACGCCGATGTAACCGCCCAGGGTGGCGAAGGCGTTGATCGAACGGTCGCGCATCATGAAGAACGTGAACGACTGCCGCGGCTGGTCGCTGGCCGACGCCAGCCGGTTGCCGGTGCTGCGCAGCCAGCTGTCGACCAGCGGGTCCTCCAGCACCAGTTCGTAGTGGCGCAGCTGGGCCAGCAGCATTTCGCCGTACTCTTCCTGCTGCGCGGGGCTGAGCACCGTGCCCGCCGACGAGCCGATGTCGGGCAGGCGGTTGTCCTGCGCGCTGGCGTGGCTGCCGGCGAACATCAGGGTGAGGGCGGCGGCGAAGAGGAAGGAGCGCATCGGGTCCGGCTCGGGCTGTGGAGTGCGGCGTGACAGGGCGAGGATGACGCCCGCGCGGCCTGAGGGCGTGAATCCGGCGTTAATCCCGCGTGCCCGGCAGTGTAGCGGGCCGGGCTGGAAAAACCGGCCGGGCGTACCCACACTTTGGACACCACCTTTCGCGCCAAGTTTCCCGGAGCCCCGCCTTGAACGAGCCACACCCCGCCGCCCAGGCCCCGATCACCCTGTACACCAGCGCCGTCTGCGCCTACTGCATGGCCGCCAAGAACTTCCTCAAGAGCCGCGGGCTGGAGTGGAACGAGGTGCGGATCGACCTGGATGCCGCCGAGCGCGAGCGCATGGTCGAGCGCGCCGGACGCACCAGTGTGCCGCAGATCTTCATCGGCGACGTCCACGTAGGAGGCTACGACGACATGGTGGCGCTGCAGCGGGCCGGCAAGCTCGACGCGCTGCTGGCCGGCCCCTAGCCCCGCTCCGCGGCGGGGGAGGCCGGGCCCAAAGTCGAAGGCCCCGGGCCTGCAGTGGAACGGGGGTTCCGGCATAATTGTGGGCTCCCTTCGATCCGGCGCCGCGGCCTGCCGCAGCGCCTTCCTGCACGGTTTTTCATACGGAACCCCCCACATGTCCCAGACCATCACGGTCATCCGCGGCGACGGCATCGGCCCGGAAATCATGGATGCCACCCTCCACGTCCTCGATGCGATGAAGCTTGGCCTGAGCTACGAGGACGCCGACGCCGGCCTGGCGGCGATGGAAAAGCACGGCGAATTGCTGCCGGCGGCCACGCTCGAGTCGATCCGCCGCAACCAGATTGCGCTCAAGAGCCCGCTGACCACTCCGGTGGGCGAGGGCTTCAGCTCCATCAACGTGGCCCTGCGCCGGCACTTCGACCTGTACGCGAACGTGCGGCCGGCCAAGACCTACCCGAACACCCTGGCCCGCTTCCCCGGCGGCGTGGACCTGATCACGGTGCGCGAGAACACCGAGGGCGCCTATATCGGTGAAGGCCAGGAGATCACCGAGGACGGTGAGACCGCGACCCTGATCCAGAAGGTCACCCGCAAGGGTTCGGACCGCATCGTCCGCTACGCCTTCGAGCTGGCACGCCGCGCCGGCCGCAAGAAGGTCACCGTGGTGCACAAGGCCAACATCCTCAAGACCACCTCCGGGCTGTTCCTGAAGGTGGCACGCGACGTCGCCGCCGAGTACCCGGAGATCGAGTGCAACGAGATGATCGTCGACAACACCTGCATGCAGCTGGTGATGAAGCCGGAGCAGTTCGACATCATCGTCACCACCAACCTGTTCGGCGACATCATCTCCGACCTGTGCGCGGGCCTGATCGGCGGCCTGGGCCTGACCCCGGGCGCGAACATCGGCCACGAGGTGGCGATCTTCGAGGCCGTGCACGGCACCGCCCCGGACATCGCCGGGCAGGGCAAGGCCAACCCCGGCGCGCTGATCCTGGGCGCGGCGCAGATGCTCGACCACATGGGCATGCCCGACCAGGCCGAACGCCTGCGCAAGGCGATCATCGCCACGCTGGAAGCAAAGGATTCGCTGACCGCGGACCTGGGCGGCAGCGGCAGCACCATGGGCTACGCCAAGGCCATCACCAGCCGGCTCTGACGGTCCGGCATCGGTGGAAACCGGAAAACGGGACGCTCCAGCGTCCCGTTTTTCGTATGCGAGCGTCCCGCGGGGGAAAGTGACGGCGGCGCCGAAGCCGATCACAATCGGCGATTCCGCCTTGGGGAATGCCTGTCCATGACAACCCGTGCAAGCGCACTCGCGCTGACGCCGCTGCTGCTGTTCCTGGCCTTGTTCTTCGGCGCTGGCCTGTACTTCACCGCCCAGGGCGAACCGATGGGCTTCTACCAGCTGCGCGCACCGGTGGCGATCCTGCCGGCGCTGGCGCTGGCGGCGTGGCTGGCACACCGGTCCGGGCTGAAGGCGGGCGACGTGCTGCTCAAGGGCATGGGCGATCCCAACATCGTGCTGATGTGCCTGATCTACCTGCTGGCCGGTGCGTTCGCCTACGTGTCCAGTGCCATCGGTGCGGTCGATGCGGTGGTTGCATTGGGGCTGGGTGCGCTGCCGTCAGCCCTGGTCCTTCCCGGGTTGTTCCTGCTGGCATGCTTCATCTCGCTGTCTATTGGCAGTTCGATGGGCACCGTCGCCGCCGTGGTACCTATAGCGCTCGGCGTGGCCGACGCCTCAGGCCTGGACCGGGCGCTGGTGATCGGCGCGGTGATTGGTGGGGCGATGTTCGGCGACAACCTGTCGGTGATTTCCGACACCACCATCGCCGCCACCCGTACCCAGGGCGCGCAGATGCGCGACAAGTTCCGCGAGAATTTCAGGATCGCGGTGCCGGCGGCGCTGGCGACCATGGCGGTGCTGCTGTTCCTGGGTGATTCGGCGCCGGTGGAAAGCGTCAGCGGAGCCTCGGCGTGGCTGGCGCTGCCGTACCTGGTAGTACTGGCGCTGGCGCTGATGGGGGTGAACGTGCTGGTGGTGCTGGCGATCGGACTGGCGATGGCCGGGGTGTTCGGATTCGTGTTTGGCGACGGCTACGACGCGGTTTCCTACGTCGGCGACATCTGGATGGGCTTCGAGGGCATGACCGAGATCCTGCTGCTGTCGCTGCTGATCGGCGGACTGGGCGCCCTGATGAAGGCCAGCGGCGGGCTGGAGTGGCTGGCGCAGGCGATCTCGCGCATTGCACGCGGCCATCGCGGCCGGCGCACGGGCGAGTTCAGCATCGCCGCGCTGTCGGCGACCACAGATGCGTTCACCGCCAACAACACGGTGGCGATCCTGGTCAGCGGCAGCGTGGCGAAGGACATCGCCGAAAAGCACGGGATCACGCCGCGGCGTTCGGCCAGTCTGCTCGATATCTTCGCCTGCGTGGTCCAGGGCGTGCTGCCCTATGGCGCGCAGATCCTGCTGGCGTCCTCGCTGGCCGCGGTCTCGCCGCTGGCGCTGGCCGGCAGCATCCACTACTGCTGGATCCTGGCCCTGGTGGCGATCGGCTTCATGCTCTGGCCTGCGCGGGATCGCCGCGCGGAATGAAAAAGGTTCTTCTGCCAATCGGGGGAAAGTGCGGCGCTGGTGCAACGCCGGTGCGCCGGGTGGGGGTGCCCTTTAGTCTCCATGTCCCCCGGCCGCGGCGGGGCCTCTCAGATCACCGCGAGGAAAAGCGAAGAAGACGCCCCGGAGTTGGGAGAAGAACCATGGAAAAGGGCGCCGCGAGGGCGCCCTTTTCGTCAGGACTGCTGCCGCCGGTCAGCGCGACTGCAATTTGGACAGCAGGCGCAGGAATTCCAGGTACAGCCACACCAGTGTGACCATGAGCGCGAACGCGCCGTACCACTCCATGAAGCGCGGCGCGCCGCGCTCCACGCCGGTCTCGATCAGGTCGAAGTCCAGCACCAGGTTCAGCGCGGCGATCACCACCACGAACAGGCTGAAGCCGATCCCGATCAGGCCCGATTCGTGGATCATCGGGATATTGATGCCGAACATGCCCAGCACGATCGTGGCCAGGTACACCAGCATGATCCCGCCGGTGGCCGCGGCCACGCCCATCTTGAAGTTCTCGGTGGCCTTGATCAGGCCCGAGCGGTAGGCGAAGAGCATGGCGAACAGGGTGCCGAAGGTGAGCATCACCGCCTGCAGCACGATGCCCTCGAACATCTGGTTGTACATGGCCGAGATCGCGCCCAGGGCGAAGCCCTTGACCAGCGCGTACAGGGGTGCGGTGACCGGGGCCCATTCCTTCTTGAACACCGTCACCAGCGCCAGCACCAGCCCGCCGATGATCCCGCCCCACATGTACAGGCCGAAGCCCGGGGCAGGCTCGCCGGTCGGGGTCAGTGCCTGGCTCCAGGCCCAGGCGCCGGTGATCGTGGCCAGCAGCAACAGCAGGCCGGTCTTGTTGGCCGTGCCGCTGAGCGTCATGGTCTGGCCGGAGCGGGAGACGACGGTGCCGCTGCCCAGGTCGAGGAAGGTGGATTCCTTGAGTGCGGGGTTTCCGCTGCGCATGAGGGTTCTCGCTGTTGAATGGAAGCTGCGGGCGAGGATACACGCGAACGCCGCGCACTGAACGCGGCCCGGCGCCAATGCGGCGCCACGCCGCGGTTTCGTTGACACCCGCCGTGCGGCTGCGGACAATACGCGGTCCCCGTGCCGGCGGCTGTATCGGCGGCACGGCCGGGAACGGACCGTACGGCATCGGCGGGGTATAGCGCAGTCTGGTAGCGCGCCTGCTTTGGGAGCAGGATGTCGGGGGTTCGAATCCCTCTACCCCGACCACCGGCCCGACGGCCGGTGATCAATGCGACAATTCCGGCCGGGCGCCCGTAGCTCAACCGGATAGAGCACCGGCCTTCTAAGCCGGTGGTTGCAGGTTCGAGTCCTGCCGGGCGCGCCAATCCAGCGGCGTACCGGGCCGGGCGGCAAGTGTGTCAACCGTGGTGGCTGTAGCTCAGTTGGTTAGAGTACTGGATTGTGATTCCGGGGGTCGGGGGTTCGAGTCCCCTCAGCCACCCCACTTTTGTTCCACGGCACCGGCATTTGTCGATTGCCAGCGGGCGCGGGCATCGTTACACTGCGCGCCCCGATTTTCCGGGCCGTTAGCTCAGTTGGTAGAGCAGCTGACTCTTAATCAGTAGGTCCAAGGTTCGAATCCTTGACGGCCCACCACTACTCGAAGACGCCCGGCACAGCCGGGCGTTTTTCGTTGTGGCAGGCGCTAGAATCGGCGTCGTGTCGCGGAAGTGGCGGAATTGGTAGACGCCCCGGCTTTAGGTGCCGGTGCCGCAAGGCGTGCGGGTTCGAGTCCCGCCTTCCGCACCAGCCCAGGCCGCACCCAAAGAACGCCGCAGATGAACGGGCGCTCGCGAGTTGCGTAATTGACGCGGGGGCTTTTCGCCCGGCCCCGCCACCGCAAATGTGGCGCAACCCCCCCAATTCCGCCACAATATCCCGTTCCGCCGGCGCCCGGGCCCATCGCCCGCCCCGACATCCCAGACAACGATCAAATCCCCGGCACAGGCCGCGGTGGCAGGAGTGGTTATGCAAGTTTCGGTCGAATCCACCGGCAATCTCGAGCGCCGGATGACCTTCCAGGTTCCGGCAGAGCGGCTGGAAAGCGACATCGGTGGCCGCTTGCGCGAGATCGCGCGCACCACGCGCATCAAGGGCTTTCGCCCCGGCAGGGTGCCGACGAAGGTGATCCAGCAGCGCTTCGGCGAGCAGGTCCGTGCCGAGGTGCTGGAGCGGCTGCTGCGCCAGGAATTCGACGATGCCGTGCGCGCCAACGAGCTGCGCCTGGCCGGCAACCCGCGCATCGAGCCCAGCGAAGGGGACGACGAGCTGGCCTACGTGGCCACCTTCGAGGTCGTGCCGGACTTCGGCGAGATCGACGTGTCCAAGCTGTCGGTGGTGCGCCACACCGCCGAAGTGAAGGACGAAGACGTCGACCGCATGATCGAGAACCTGCAGCAGCAGCGCCGCAGCTGGAGTGCGGTCACCCGCCCGGCGCAGCAGGGCGACGCGCTGGACATCGAGACCTGGTCGCAGGCCGGCGACGAGCGCCTGCCCGCCGAGGGCGCGGAGAAGGGCACGGTGGTGATCGGCTCCGGCGCCATGCTGCCGGCGCTGGAGGAAGCGCTGACCGGTATGTCCGCGGACGAGGAAAAGACCGTCGAGGTCGAGTTCCCGGCCGACTGGCGGGTGCCGCAGCTGGCCGGCAAGACGGCCCAGGCGCACCTGAAGGTGGAGCGCGTCTCCGAGGAGATCCTGCCCGAGGTCGATGCGGCCTTCATCAAGAGCTTCGGCGTGAAGAAGGGCGAGCTGGAGCAGTTCCGCAGCGAGATCCGCACCAACCTGGAGCGCGAGCTCAAGGGCGCGTTGATGAACCGCCTGCGTCGCGAAGTCGGCGAGCAGCTCGTGGCCACCTGGTCGGAAGTGGAGCTGCCCCCGCGCCTGGTGGAAAACGAGGCCCGGGCCATGGTGCAGAATTCCGTGGAGCAGGCCCGCAGCCAGGGCCGCAAGGTGCCGGAGCTGCCTGAAAACGCCCACGAGCAGTTCATGGATTCGGCGCGTCGACGCGTGCTGATGGGGCTGCTGGTCGGTGAGGTCGCCCGTTCCAACAGCCTGACTCTGGACCCCAAGCGCCTGAACGAAACCCTGCGCCTGATCGCTTCCACGTACGAGGAGCCCGAGCAGGTCATTGAGTTGTACCGCAACGACCCCCAGCTCATGTCAGGATTGCAGAATCGGGTGATGGAGGAGCAGGTGATCGACTGGATCGCCGAGCGGGCCCAGCACACCGACAAGGAACTGGACTTCCAGGAGGCGGTTTCGCCGCAGGGCGGGTCCTGACCCCGCCGCCGCGAACCAGCCGGCAAGGCATTCGAAACCCCCGCGTCATGACAGCAGGAACAACGATCACATGAGCAGCAACGAAACCAGGGCCCTCAACCTCGTGCCGATGGTGGTCGAGCAGACCAGCCGTGGCGAGCGTGCCTACGACATCTACTCGCGGCTGCTCAAGGAGCGGGTGATCTTCCTGGTCGGGCCGGTCGACGACGCCGTGGCCAACGTGATCGTCGCCCAGCTGCTGTTCCTCGAGGCCGAAAACCCCGAGAAGGACATCAGCCTGTACATCAACTCGCCCGGTGGCGTCGTCACCGCCGGCATGGCGATCTACGACACCATGCAGTTCATCAAGCCCGACGTGAGCACCATCTGCGTGGGCCAGGCGGCGAGCATGGGCGCATTGCTGCTGGCGGCCGGGGCCAAGGGCAAGCGCTACGCGCTGCCGAATTCGCGGATCATGATCCACCAGCCGCTGGGCGGCTTCCAGGGCCAGGCCACCGACATCGAGATCCACGCCCGTGAAATCCTCTCGCTCAAGCAGCGCCTGAACGAGATCCTCTCGCGCCACACCGGCCAGAGCCTGGATACCATTGCCGCCGACACCGAGCGCGACAACTTCAAGAGCGCCGAGGCCGCGCGGGATTACGGCCTGGTCGACGAAGTGCTCGAGCGCCGGCCGGAAGAGTCGATCCAGCCTTCGTGACAGCTGCTTCCGGGGGCCGGCCGAATCACCGTCGGCAGGGTTTAACCCATTGGCAAATAGCGGAATTCCGCGTTCCAGCAGGGTGCTGGTGCGGGGTTGCCGCTATGCTATTCTCAAATCGATCCAGCGCCAGACGGCGCCGTAGCATCGGGTAATCCACGCATGAGCAAAGACTCCCAGGGCCGTTCCGGCGACAGCAACAAGATCCTGTACTGCTCTTTCTGCGGAAAGAGCCAGCACGAGGTCCGCAAGCTGATCGCCGGTCCCAGCGTGTTCATCTGCGATGAGTGCGTGGAGCTGTGCAACGACATCATCCGCGAGGAGCTCGAGGAAAAGGCCCAGTCGGCGCGCAGCTCGCTGCCCAAGCCGAAGGAAATCCTCGAGGTCCTGGACGAATACGTGATCGGCCAGCATCGCGCCAAGCGCACCCTGGCCGTGGCGGTCTACAACCACTACAAGCGCATCGAGAGCCGGCAGAAGAGCGACGAGGTCGAGCTGGCCAAGTCCAACATCCTGCTGGTCGGGCCCACCGGCTCGGGCAAGACCCTGTTGGCCGAGACCCTGGCGCGCATGCTCAACGTGCCGTTCACCATGGCCGACGCCACCACGCTGACCGAAGCCGGCTACGTGGGCGAGGACGTGGAGAACATCATCCAGAAGCTGCTGCAGAAGTGCGACTACGACGTCGACAAGGCGCAGCAGGGCATCGTCTACATCGACGAGATCGACAAGATCTCGCGCAAGAGCGAGAACCCGTCGATTACCCGCGACGTGTCCGGCGAGGGCGTGCAGCAGGCGCTGCTCAAGCTGATCGAGGGCACCATGGCCAGCGTGCCCCCGCAGGGCGGGCGCAAGCATCCGCAGCAGGAGTTCCTGCAGGTCGACACCAGTAACGTGTTGTTCATCGTTGGCGGCGCGTTTGCCGGCCTGGACAAGATCATCCAGCAGCGCAGCACCGACGCCGGCGGCATCGGCTTCTCGGCCAAGGTCAAGAGCAGCGAGCGCAAGGCCGACACCGGCAAGGTGCTGGCCGACGTGGAGCCGGAAGACCTGATCAAGTTCGGCCTGATCCCCGAGTTCGTCGGCCGCCTGCCGGTGGTCGCCACGCTCGAGGAGCTGGACGAGGCGGCGCTGGTGAAGATCCTCACCGAGCCCAAGAACGCGATCACCAAGCAGTTCAGGAAGCTGTTCGAGATGGAAGGCGCGGAACTGGAGTTCCGTGACGACGCCCTGGCGGCGATCGCACGCAAGGCGATCAAGCGCAAGACCGGCGCGCGCGGGCTGCGCACCATCGTCGAATCGGTGCTGCTGGACACCATGTACGAGCTGCCTTCACTTGAGAACGTCAGCAAGGTGGTGGTGGACGAGTCGGTGATCGAACATAAGTCCGAGCCGTATCTCATCTACCAGAACCAGCCCGCCCAGAAGGTGGCATCGGCCGAGTAGGGCAGGGACAACCTGGGCGGGCAAGCCCCGCCGATCGTGCAAGGAGCGCATGATGGCAAGGAACTGGATCGTCCAAGGCGACCCCACCAGCAGCGGCGGGACCGTGATCACCGGCTCGCCGTTTACCGATATCGACGGCACTCCCGTCGCCCGCGTCACCGACCAGGCCACCTGCCCGCGGCACAAGGGCGCCTACCCGATCGTCGATGGTGACAACACGCTGGTCGTGGACGGCCAGCCCGTCGCACTGCACGGCAGCTCGCTGGCCTGCGGCTGCAAGGTGCTCTCGGCGCAGCAGGTGCGGGTGTTCGTGGATGCGGG
>JBQDAV010000003.1:0-118349 GCA_052090405.1 Luteimonas sp. | reverse complement strand
GAAAGTAAGCGAATAGCCGCATGAGATCAGGCGACAACTATCTTGACATGCACCGTACAGGCTTCGGATAAAACTCGTTCATTCCGGTTGGGCAAATGTATCGGAGGGGTCTGTGAAAGCCTTCGCAATCTTGCTCGGATGCGCGCTCGTGTTGACGTCTTGTGCAGTGCCGGCTGACGCCGAGCGTACTTGTTCCAGTTTTGGAGGGATGGAGATACGTGTGTGTGAGTACGAAATCAGTGAGCTAACGGAGCTGCATGAGGGCCATGGCGTCATGCTGCTGGGCTGGCTGCGCGAGGCCAACGGAGAGTTATTTCTGGAAGGTGACGATGGAGCTCGGGCGCCAATTGGCGCGATCCGCGAGGCGGGCTTCGCGCAGATCCAGGACCAGATGGTAGGACGTTACGTGCGCGCCACAGGGTTGTATCTGCCGGAGCGCGGACTGGACTTGGTATCAATACGCTATCGGAAGTTCCCGGACGGGCAAGCGCCTCCACCCTTGAAAAATCCGCATCGCTAGGCGGTATGACGCCCATTTCAGAAACGCCGATCAAGTATAACTATTCGGATGTATGGCAACTTCGGTCGGCGTTTCGCTTGCCATCGCCGCCATCGATGCGCTCCTGCGGCTGGCGCGGTGAGCCACGCAAATTATAGGAACGACCCGGATCGCCGGAGCCTCCGTGACATGTCCACCCTGCGGCCCCTGCTCCTTCTTCTGACTGCATTGGCGCTGGGTTGCGCCATGTCGCTGGAGGTGAACGCCACCTCCTCGATGCATCGGATCCGGGTCAAGCAATCCGGTGATCTGCCGTGTTTCGCTTTACCGGATGACGCGGCGACACGTCGGCATGCCTCTCGTCTCGTTATGGTTCATGTCGCCACCCCGCAAAGCGCAGCGATGGCCCGGGACGGCAGGGTGGTGTGGTCAGTCGGTTTCCCTCCAGCTGCCGTTCGGACATTGCAGGGCGAAGAGTGCCTCGTATACGGCGTTGTGCCTCCCGTTTCAGACTCGATGGTGGTACCCGGGAAATTGCAGCTGGGCGTTGGCTACCACGTCACGCTCAACACCGATCTCATCAGGTCAAAGCGTCTGGAGAATCGCCGGTATTCCGGCGGCTTCTGTTTAAGCGAACAGACGAATGGAAGCATCAGGGTTCATGACCTCTGGCAGGCGGGACGTACTGAAGTTTCCCTGGGGGATGCCTGTCATGAACTGTATCGTGTGCCTCCGGGCCAAGAAATTGATTCCCTGGAAGAATCGGTGTTGAACATCGACGGCAGGGCCGTCGCGGTCACCCTGGATGACCTGGAAATGATCCGGGATGCGTTGCTGCGATGGCTCGACGACCATTCCGGGAATCCGGACCTTGAACAGTTGCGTCAGGTCACCGGTTCGGAAAAATGCTTCATCACCCATGACGGGCTCGCGCGCATCGGCGCTTGGATGCTCAGGGCGCGCTCAGGTCGGCCGGTACTGGAGCGATCGGTCCCCAGAAGTCCGGGAACAACCATTGTCCCTGTTGCTGCCTTGGCGGAGGAAGACGGGGTTTGGGAGGTGCTGGACGTCAGCGCGGTGGTGGTGCGCGGACGTTAGGTCGGCGCGATGTGACCTGCGGCGCGTGGGCCCCGAAGCCGGTACGGCCGGTCGATCGCCTCTCGCGCACTGTCCCGGTTCAGCTCCAGGCCGGGTCTGCCGGCCGCCTAACTGACTGATTCGACGTACATCGCCCGGGGCCAGCGGTCTTGCCGGTCGCTGGTCCGCTTGCATCCATTCCCGGGGGGCCCCATAAGAGGGACATGCCGGCCTTTGCCGGCCCCGATACGCATTTCCGGAGCCCTGATGACCACTCCCACCACCGAAACCCTTGACCTGCCGGTGCTGCCGCTGCGCGACGTCGTGGTGTTCCCGCACATGGTGATCCCGCTGTTCGTCGGCCGGGACAAATCCATCCGCGCGCTGGACCTGGCGATGGAGGGTGACAAGCGCATCCTGCTGGTAGCGCAGAAGTCCGCAGAGACCGACGATCCCGGCGCCGATGACCTGTACGGGACCGGTACCCTGGCCCAGGTGCTGCAGCTGCTGAAGCTGCCCGACGGCACCATCAAGGTACTGGTGGAAGGCGTGGACCGTGCCACTGTCACCGGCGTCACCGAGCGTGATGGCACCCTGCTTGGCCAGGGCACCGTCATCGAATCAGCCGACGGCCGCGAGCCGCGCGAGATCGAGGCCGTGGCGCGCTCGCTGATGGGCCTGTTCGAGCAGTACGTCAAGACCAGCCGCAAGCTGCCGCCCGAACTGCTGCAGACCCTGTCCGGCATCGACGAGCCCGCGCGGCTGGCCGACACCATCGCCGCCCACCTGGGCGTGCGTCTTGCCGACAAGCAGACGCTGCTGGAGACCGCCGACACGGGGGATCGCCTGGAGGCACTGGTGGGCCTGGTCGACGGCGAGATCGACGTGCAGCAGATGGAAAAGCGCATCCGCGGCCGGGTCAAGTCGCAGATGGAGAAGAGCCAGCGCGAGTACTACCTCAACGAGCAGATGAAGGCGATCCAGAAGGAGCTGGGCGAGATCGACGATGCGCCCAACGACATCGAGGAGATCGCGCGCAAGATCGCCGAGGCCGGCATGCCCAAGGAGGTCGAGGCCAAGGCGAAGAGCGAATTCAACAAGCTCAAGCAGATGTCGCCCATGTCGGCCGAAGCCGCCGTGGTGCGCAACTACCTGGACTGGGTGCTTGGCGTGCCGTGGAAGAAGCGCAGCAAGGTGCGCAAGGACCTGAAGGCGGCAGAGGATGTGCTCGACGCCGACCACTACGGGCTGGAGAAGGTCAAGGAGCGAATCCTCGAATACCTCGCCGTGCAGACCCGGGTGAAGAACATGAAGGGCGCGATCCTTTGCCTGGTCGGGCCGCCGGGCGTGGGCAAGACTTCGCTTGGGCAGTCGATCGCCAAGGCCACCAACCGCAAGTTCGTGCGCATGAGCCTGGGTGGCGTGCGCGACGAGGCCGAGATCCGCGGCCACCGCCGCACCTACGTCGGATCGATGCCGGGCCGGATCGTGCAGAACCTCAACAAGGCCGGCACCAAGAACCCGCTGTTCGTGCTCGACGAGATCGACAAGATGTCGATGGATTTCCGTGGCGATCCGTCCTCGGCGCTGCTGGAAGTGCTCGATCCGGAGCAGAACAACGCCTTCAACGACCACTACCTGGAGGTCGACCTGGACCTGTCGGAGGTGATGTTCATCGCCACCGCCAACTCGCTCAATATCCCCGGCCCGCTGCTGGACCGGATGGAAGTGATCCGGATCCCGGGCTACACCGAAGACGAGAAGCTCAACATCGCCACCCGCTACCTGGTGCCCAAGCAGTTCAAGGCCAACGGGCTGAAGGAGGGCGAGCTGAAGCTTACCGAGGGCGCGATCCGCGACATCGTGCGCTATTACACGCGCGAGTCCGGCGTACGCAACCTGGAGCGCGAGATCTCCAAGATCTGCCGCAAGGTGATCAAGGAAATCGCCCTGCAGGGGCCGGCGCCGGCGAAGAAGGCGGCCAAGACCGCCAGGAAGGCCAGCAAGGCGACGAAGGCCAAGACGATCAGCGTCACGTCCCGCAATCTGGACAAGTACCTGGGCGTGCGCCGCCACGACTACGGTCGCGCGGAGCAGGACAACGAGATCGGCATGGTCACCGGCCTGGCCTGGACCGAGGTCGGCGGCGACCTGCTGCAGATTGAGGCCACCCACATGCAGGGCAAGGGCAACCTGATCCTGACCGGGCAACTTGGCGACGTGATGAAGGAATCCGCGTCCGCGGCGCACTCGATCGTGCGCGCGCGCGCCGGCCAGATCGACGTGGACATCGAGTGGCTGCAGAAGCGCGACATCCACGTGCACGTGCCCGATGGCGCCACCCCCAAGGACGGCCCCAGCGCCGGCGTTGCCATGACCATCGCGCTGGTATCGATGCTGAGCCAGATACCGGTGCGTTCGGACGTGGCCATGACCGGCGAGATCACCCTGCGCGGCAAGGTCACCGAGATCGGCGGGCTGAAGGAAAAGTTGCTGGCGGCCCTGCGTGGCGGGATCAGCACCGTGATCATCCCGGAGGAGAACCGCAAGGACCTGGCCGAGATCCCGAAGAACGTCACCGAGAACCTGGAGATCGTGCCGGTGAAGTGGATCGAGGAAGCGCTCGACATCGCCCTGGAGCGGCCGCTGCCGCCGCGTACCGGCGAGGCGCCGGAAGAGGTGATGCGCAAGTCCGGAAAGAGCGGGGAGCAGGCCCGGGTCAACAAGCATTGACGGGCTCCGCCGCGGCGTGGCATGCAGCCGAAAAGTGGCGCGGTTGCGCGGATTTTCAGTTGCGCCACGGCGCTGCGCGCTGGTATAACGGGGATCAATTCGCGGCACGCCCAGCAGGCCTGCCGCTCCGCGTCGGCCGGTTTCCCGACCGACACCAAACGCGACCAGGGTCGCACAGGAGTTACGAAAAACATGACCAAGAAGAGTGACATCATCGAAGCCGTCGCCGGCAAGGCCGGCCTGTCCCGCGCCGACGCCACCAGCGCCGTGGACGCCGTGTTCGACACCATCAGCGGTGCCCTGGGCAACGGCGACAGCGTGGCCATCGCCGGTTTCGGCACCTTCGAGGTCCGCGAGCGCGCCGCCCGCACCGGCCGCAATCCGCGCACCGGCGAGGAGATCCAGATCCCGGCCGCGAAGAATCCTGCATTCAAGGCTGGTAAGGCGCTCAAGGAAGCTGTAAACTAAGTTGCTTCGGTAGGGTGCTTAGCTCAGCGGTAGAGCGTCGCCCTTACAAGGCGAGGGTCGGGGGTTCGAAACCCTCAGCACCCACCACGCCAAGGTTTCAAGAGTTCAGCGCGGAGCGGTAGTTCAGTTGGTTAGAATGCTGGCCTGTCACGCCGGAGGTCGCGGGTTCGAGTCCCGTCCGCTCCGCCAGTAACACGGAAAAGCCCCTGCTTCGGCAGGGGCTTTTTCTTTGCCTGTAACAACCGGGTAATCCGGTTAAAATGCGCGGCTACGCCCAGGGGCCAGTCCAGACAATGCTGCAAGCACTCAGAGATAAAATGACCGGCTGGATCGCGATCGGCATCGTGATCCTGCTGGCGGTTCCGTTCGCCTTCTTCGGCATGGAGCAGTACCTGTTCCAGAGCGGAGCCAGCTACGCGGCCAAGGTGGAAGCGCCGCCTGCCTGGTGGCGCGGGGCGCCGGACCTGTGGCCGGTGCGCAAGCTGGTCTGGAGCAGCGAAACCATCACTGCCGAGGACTTCCGTCGCGGGTTCGAGCAGGAGCGGCAGCAGCGCCGCATCGAGCTTGGTGACGACTATGACCCGCGCGCATTCGAGTCGATCGAAAACCGTCGCCAGGTGCTGGAGGGAATGGTCGACCAGGCGGTGCTGCGGATGGCGGCCAATAACCGCGGGATCGCGGTCGGCGACGCCCAGGTTGCCACGCAGATCCAGCAGATCCCGGCGTTCCAGGTCGACGGCAACTTCAGCCTGGAGCGCTATCAGCTGGCGCTGCAGACGCAGGTGCCTGCGCAAAGCCCGCGCCAGTTCGAGCAGGCGGTCCGCGAGAGCCTGGAGCAGTCGCTGATCCCGATGCACGTCTCCGAGTCGGCGTTCGTCCCGGCATCGCGGATCGACCGCCTGGTGGTGCTGCTGGGCGAGCGTCGCGACGTTTCGTTCGCGGTGATCCCCGCCCCGGAGCCGGATGAGGGCGAGGTGGGCGAAGAGGAGATCCAGGCCTGGTACACGGCCAACACGGCCGACTACCGTGCGCCGGAGACCGTGACCATCGAGTACATCGAGATGGACGCCGCCAAGCTGGACGTTGACGAGATGCCCAGTGAGGAGGAGCTGCGCGCGCAGTACGCCAGCGAGCGTGCCCGCTTCGCCGTCGGCGAGCAGCGCCTGGCCTCGCACATCCTGGTCGAGGTGCCGGCCGATGCCGACACCGCGGCCCTGGAAGCGGCCGAAGCCGAGGCCCGGGACCTGGCCGAGCAGGCGAAGGCGCCGGACGCCGACTTCGCCGCGCTGGCGCGCGAACACTCCGACGACTTCGGTTCCGCCGAGACCGGTGGCGACCTGGGCTGGGTCGAGCCGGGTGCGATGGTGCCGGAGTTCGAACAGGCGCTGTTCGAGATGGAGCCGGGCGAGGTGCGCGGTCCGGTGAGGACCGATTTCGGCTGGCACGTGCTGCTGCTGCGCGAGACGCAGGGCGACGAGAACGTGGTGCCGTTCGAGGAGGTGCGCGACCAGCTTGTCCAGGAGATGACCGGCAGCGCCAGCGAACGTGCCTACAGCGAACTCGTCGGGCAGGTGGTGGACCAGGCCTATCGCGACCCCAATTCGCTGGAGCCCGCCGCTGCCGTGGGCGGCTTCCAGGTGCAGACGGCCGGGCCGTTCGCGCAGGGCGGGGGCGAAGGCGTGATTGCCAACCCGGCGCTGCAGCGTGCCGCGTTCACGGAAAGCCTGATCGAGGACGGCACCGTCAGCGATCCGATCGACGTGGGCGTCAACCACAGCGTGCTGATCCGGGTCACCGGGCACACGCCCGAGCACGCCCGTCCGCTGGAGGACGTGCGCGAGGAGGTGATCGCTGCGATCCGCGCCGACCGCAGCGCCCGGCAAGCGATTGCCGAGGCGGACGCGATGGTCGCGCGCATCGACGAGGGCGAATCGTTGCAGGAGATCGCCGAAGCCGAAGGGCTGGCGGTGCAGGAGGTGCCGGGCGTGCCGCGCGAGGCGCCGATCCCGCATCCGGCGGCGGTGGAGGCCTATTTCGCCGCCGACGTGCCCGAAGAGGGCGCTTCCACGGGCGGCAAGGTGGCGCTGGATGGCGGCAATATCGTCGTGTTCGAGGTGACCGCGGTGACCCCGGGCGATCCCGCCGAGATCGGCGAGCAGGAGCGGGCGCTGCTCAGCAGGCAGCTGACGGTGCTTGCCGGCAACGATGCCGCCGACGCGCTGCTGCAGGCCCTGCGGCAGCGGATGAAGGTGACGGTGGTCGAGTCGCAGCTCTGACCACCGATACATAACAGCGCCGGCCGGAACACAGGCCGGCGCGTGCTTACGCCTGCTCGATGCCGGTCATGCTGACGATGTTGTAGCCGCCGTCGACGTAGGTGGTCTCGCCGGTGATGCCCGAGGCCAGGTCCGAGCACAGGAACGCGGCCACGTTGCCCACGTCCTCGATGCTCACCGTGCGCCGCAGCGGCGCCTCGGACTCCACGTGGCCCAGGATCTTGCGGAAGCCGCCGATGCCCGAGGCCGCCAGGGTCTTGATTGGCCCGGCAGAGATCGCGTTCACGCGAATGCCCTCCGGACCAAGGTTGTAGGCCAGGTAACGCATGGTCGCTTCCAGGCTGGCCTTGGCCACGCCCATCACGTTGTAGCTGGGCAGGGTGCGCACCGCGCCCAGGTAGCTGAGCGTGAGCACCGCGCCCTTGCGACCCTGCATCAGCGGCCGGGCGCCCTTGGCCAGCGCCGCCAGCGAGTAGGCGGAGATGTCCTGGGCCACGGAGAACGCGTCGCGCGACAGGCCGTCCAGGAACTGGCCGGCGATGGCCTCGCGCGGGGCGAAGGCGATGGCGTGGATCAGGATGTCGAAGCCGTCGGGCCAGTGCTTGCCCAGGTCGGCGAACAGGGTGTCGATCTGCGCGTCATCGGTGACGTCGAGCGGGAACGCGGGCCCGCCGCCCAGGCGCGAGGCCACGTCCTCGACGCGGGATTTGAGCTTTTCGTTCTGGTAGGTGAAAGCCAGTTCGGCGCCTTCGCGGTGCATCGCCTCGGCGATGCCGTTGGCGATCGAGCGCTGACTGGCGATGCCGGTGACCAGCGCGCGCTTGCCTTGCAGGAAACCCATGGATGTCGACCCCGTGTTGAGCAATCCACCTAGTTTGCCACGGGCGGGGCACCGCCGGGGTCGGCGGCGTCAATCTGCAGGACCGTACCGGGGTGGAGCACGCTGTCCGCGCTCAAGCCGTTGCGCAGCAGCAGTTGCGCGGTGCCAAGGCCGTAGCGGCGGGCGATCCGCCAGATCGATTCGCCGCGGGCGACGGTATGGGTGCGGGGCGCCGCGTCGGCGTCAACAGTGCCGGCCTGTTCGACCAGGTGGCTGGCGTCGGCCAGGAACACGACCGGCGGACCTTCGCCGCCTGGCTGCGTCAGCAGCGTCACCAGCGCATCCCGCGGGCGCGCCGGCACCAGCACCTGGAGGCCGCGGTCTGCTCGGGCGACGCGGCCGTCGGGGAATACCGGGTTGAAGTGCCGGACCAGCGCCGGGTCGTGGCCGTTGCGGCCGGCCCAGCGATCGAGCTGGCGCACGTCGGCCGGAAGCGGCCGGGCGGTCAGCAGCGGCACGGCGCGGTCGATCGAATCCAGCCACTGCTCGTCCTGTCCGGCCTCCACCAGCAGGCAGGACAGCGCCTGCAGCTTGCGCACGTAGGCGCGGGTGATGCCGGGGACCGCCAGCTTTTCCGGCTCCGCGTCCATGGCCCGCTGGCCGGCGCTGCGCAGGGCGCCGAAGATGCGGTATTCGCCGGCGTTGTAGCCCATCACCGCCAGCCGCCAGTCGCCGGCGAACATGCCGTGCAGGGTGCGCAGGTAGCGCACCGCGGCCGTGGTCGATTCCACCGGCGACAGCCGGCCGTCGTAGCCGGGCCTGATCGCGATCTCGTGGTTGCGCGCGGTGACGGTGATGAACTGCCACAGCCCGGCCGGGCCCGAGGGACTGCGCGCGCCAGGCCGGTAGCCGCTTTCCACGAACGGGATCAGCGCGTACTCGGTGGGCAGGTGGTATTCGCGCAGCGCGTCCACCACGTAGCCGAACAGCGGCAGCAGCCGCTCCGGCCGCTCGGCCAGGTCCTGCGGGACGTGGGAGAAATGCCGGCGCCAGCGTTCGCTGGTGTCGTTCGCGCACTGCTGGTCCGACAGCCCGCTGCGGAATTCGGCGTAGATCTCGCGCCCGCTGCGGGTGACCGGCTGCAGCGAGTGGGCGGTATCGCCGGCGGCGCCGGCGACGGCCGGCAGCTGGCTGGACCGGGCCGGAAGCGTGCACGCGGCGCACAGCAGGACGGCGGCAACGCCGAAGGCGACGGCTGCGCGACCGGCCGTCATGCGCCGAAGCCGTCCTTCCAGGCCCGCAGGGCTGCGAACAGCGCCGTGCGGTCGTCGGCCTGGCCGGCATTCACCCGTCCGGCGAGCGCGGCGCGCACCTGCGGCGCGTCGATGCGCAGGAACGGATTGCAGGCCAGTTCCTGGCCCAGCGTGGATGGCAATGTGGGTTCGCCCCGGGCGCGCATGCGTTCAACGTCCTCACTGCGTTCGCGCAGGTCCCGGTTGCCGGGCTCCACCGCCAGCGCAAAGGCGGCGTTGCTGCGCGTGTATTCGTGTCCGCAGCACACCAGGGTCGCGGGCGGCAGGCTGGCCAGCCGGTCCAGCGACCCGAGCATCTGCGCCGGCGTACCCTCGAACAACCGCCCGCAACCCAGGCTGAACAACGTGTCCCCGTTGAACAGCACGCCGTGACCGTGGAAGGCGACGTGGCTGCGGGTATGACCCGGCACGTCCAGGACCTCGAATCGCCACGGGCCGATCCCGACCGTGTCGCCGTCGCCGACCCGGACGGTGGCGCAGGTGATCCGCTCGTCGCCGGGCGCGTATACCGGCAGGCCGGGCCAGCGTTCGAGCAGGGCCGGCACGCCGCCGATGTGGTCGTGGTGATGATGGGTCAGCAGGATCGCGGCCGGGACGCGGCCGTCGGTTGCCGCGGCCAGCACGGGCGCGGCTTCGCCCGGATCCACCACCAGCATCCGTCCGTCGTCGGCGGCCATGGTCCAGATGTAGTTGTCGGACAGCGCTGGCAGTGGCGTGGCCTGCATCGCGGACCGGCTCCCGGACTCCAAGTAGAATGGGACCATGCCCGCGACCTCCCCGACCGGTCAACCCGCAACCAGCCGCGCATGGTTCGCTTCCGAAGCGGGCCAGGCGGTGATTGACAGCGAAATCCCGCTGGTCCGGCGCGCGCTGAAGGACCGGCCGGCGCCGCCGTGGCTGTGGTTTGCGCCGGTGCCGGTGCCAGCCGACGGTTGCGGCCGTGGCGTGTGCCTGGTGGCCGGCGAGGGCGGCTGGGAGGGCGCGCTGCGCTGCGGCCTGCCGCTGCCATTCGCCAACGATTCCCTGGCTACAGTGGTGCTGCAGCACGTGCCGGCGTTCACCGGGTCCATCGACGGCTTGCTGGACGAATGCGCCCGCGTACTGGTGGACGGCGGGCGGCTGCACCTGCTGGTGCTCAATCCGCTCTCGCCCTACCGGCTGCGCTGGCGCGGTGCGGGCCTGCGCGCCAGCGAGCCGCTGACCTGGCGCCGCCGCCTGCGTCGCGCGGGCCTGGATCCCGACCCGGTTTCCCGGGGCGTCGGCCCCGCGTGGCGGCTGGAGGCCAACCCGGGCGTGCGCAGCGGCCCGGGACTGGGCGCGGCCTACGCCCTGCGGGCGGAGAAGCGGGTGGCGCCACTGACCCCGACGGCCGGCAGGGTACGGCGGTTCCGCCTCCAGCACGGGCTGAGCGCGGGATGAGCATGCGCAAGCAGGTCCACGTTTATACAGACGGCGCCTGCCTGGGAAATCCCGGGCCGGGTGGTTGGGCCGCGTTGCTACGCTACGGCGTGCGCGAGCGCGAGCTGGTGGGCGGAGAGCCGCAGACCACCAACAACCGGATGGAGCTGATGGCCGCGATCCGCGCGCTGGAGGCGCTGACCGAGTCGTGCGAAGTAGTGCTGCACACCGATTCACAGTACGTGCGCAAGGGCATCACCGAGTGGATGTCGAACTGGCTGCGGCGCAACTGGCGCACCGCCGGTGGCAGCGCGGTCAAGAACCAGGACCTGTGGCAGCGCCTGCACGCGGCGGCCGCGCGGCACCAGGTCGACTGGCGCTGGGTCAAGGGCCACTCCGGCGATCCGGACAACGAGCGGGTCGACGTGCTGGCTCGGACCCAGGCCGAACACTTCAAGGCGGAACTTGCCGCCGCCACGCGGTAGTCTTGTCGCATGCGCCAGATCGTCCTTGATACCGAAACCACCGGCCTGGAATGGAAGAAGGGCAACCGCGTGGTCGAGATCGGCTGCGTGGAGCTGGCCGAGCGCCGGCCCACCGGCCGCACCTGGCACAGCTACCTCAACCCGCGGCGCGAGTTCGAGCCCGGCGCGCAGGAAGTCACCGGCCTGACCTTGGACTTCCTGGCCGACAAGCCGCTGTTCGAAGACGTGGTGGATGATTTCCTGGCCTTTGTTGACGGCGCGGAGCTGGTGATCCACAACGCCGCATTCGACATCGGCTTCCTGGACGCCGAACTGGCTCGGCTGGGCAGTGGACACGGCTGCATGACCGACCGGGTGTCGGTGCTGGATTCGCTGGACCTGGCACGGCAGCGCTATCCGGGCCAGCGCAATTCGCTTGATGCGCTGTGCCGGCGGTTGGGGGTGGACAACGCGCACCGGCAGCTCCACGGCGCGCTGCTGGACGCCCAGCTGCTGGCGGAGGTCTACCTGGCGCTGACCGCCGGGCAGAGCGAGATCGGATTCGCCGCTGCCGAGCCGGCCGCCGCCGCCGCGGCGCGCCTGATGGCTTCCGCGCCGCCGGCGGGTCCGCGCCCGCGGGTGGAGGTGACGGCGGATGAGATGGCGCTGCACGTGGCGCGCCTGGAATCGATCCGGGCGGTCGCCGGCCACTGCGTATGGGGCGTTGCCGAAGAGGTCCGCGAGGCCGAGGCCGCGCCGGCCTGAGCGTTGGTCAGGCGCGACGCACCAGCACCACGGTGACGTTGTCCGAGCCGCCGCCGTCCAGGGCCGCGGCCACCAGGCCGTCCACGCATTCCTGGGCGCTGCATTCGGTGTGCGCCAGTACCCGGCCGATGCTGCCGTCGTCCACTTCCTCGGTCAGCCCGTCGCTGCACAGCAGCAGCTGCATGCCCGGCAGCAGTTCGCCTGTCATCGTCTCCACGTTCAGCGCCTTGGGATCGGTGATGCCCAGCGCCTGGGTGACCACGTTGCGGTGTGGATGGTTGCGCGCCTGGTCGACGCTGATGGTGCCCTGGCTGATCAGCTCCTGGACGTAGCTGTGGTCCTGCGAAAGCTGGGTGAGGCGGCCGCCATGCCACAGGTAAACGCGGCTGTCGCCGACCCAGGCGACCTCGAAGCGGTTGTCGCACACGCGCGCGGCCACCACCGTGGTGCCCATCGGCAGGGTGTCATGGCGCTGGCGCGAGGCGCGGATGATCTCCTCGTCGGCGATCCGGATCGCCTGCTCGAGCGGCGTGCCCTGGCGGGTTTCGCGCACGATGGCCTCGCGCGCCAGCGCGCTGGCGACCTCGCCGTATTCGTGACCGCCCATGCCGTCGGCGACCAGCCACAGCCCCAGGTCGCTGTCGCCGTAGTAGGTATCTTCGTTCAGGTCCCTGCGCAGCCCGACGTGGGTCAGGTGTCCGAACTCGATCATGCGGGTCCCGCGGTCTGCTGCCGACGCCGCGTGTGTCGGGTCCAGCTTGGGTGGAGGGGTGGAGCGGACATCGGCCGCGGTGTCTGGGGCATCGGCCACTGGCAACCCGGTTGCTGCGGAGGGTGCGGGTAACTTAGCAGAGTGCCCGTCGACGGGATGTCGGGATGTTGGCAGGAGGGGGTGCCGGTTGTTCATGCGGGGCGGCCGGTTGCTGGGATCTGGGTCATTTCCGCCGCGCGGTGCGCCGGGTGGAGAGAATTCCCGGGCACCGCGGGCGATCCGGCCGTTCCTGGCCATGCACGCGGCGCAAAGGGCCCGCGTGCGGCTGGGTGTGTCGGCCCTAGTGGACCGTCGCGGGGGCGTTCTCCGACCCCTCTATGGGGACATACGTGGAATCGCCACGGCCGGGGACACGCGATGCGCCGGTTGCGAAGCCTGCTTCAATCCGGGCCGGCTGCGCGCAGCCAGGACAGGCGCCTGCCAACCTGGCGAAGGTGTTGCTCGAAGGCGGCGGAGAGGATCAGGTCGCCGGCGGCCAGCAGGGTGCCGTCGGCCGAGGAAAGCAGCGGCAGGCGTTCGCGGACCCAGGGCGGGACGCCAAGGTCCTGCAGCACGTTCTTGAGGGCGTGCGAATGGTTGCGGCCGGCCAGCGCGATGCGCTCGCCGCCGCGGCGGGCGTGGACCACGAACGGCCACGGTGCACCGGCTGCCGCCGTTCCGGGAACGTCCACCTCGATGGCCAGCGTGTCGCCTGTGGGCAGGCGCAGGGGCGCCGCTCCATCCCAGTGCGCGCGGTAGTCCGGCGGCAGCGGTGCCCGTGGGCGGGAGGCGTGCAACAGGCCGCCCCAGCGGCGCACGCGCGTGCCGGACCAGGCGAACTCCGGCACCGCGTCATCGCGCCCGCCCAGCAGGTCGGCCTCGATCCGCGCCACGCCTTCGCCCGGCAACGGCGGCAGGCCCAGGTGCTGCAACCACAGGCGCAGGATCCGGGCGCGACGCTCCGGCGGATGCTGCAGCAGGCGTGCGGTGTCGATCACCTCCGGATCGGCGGTGGCAACGCCGGCCAGCGCGTCGTCGTCGCCGGTGTCCAGCAGCCGCGCGGCTTCAGCGGCGAGGGCCGCGCTGCGCGCCAGGGCGCGGTCGGCGTGCGGCCAGCGTTCGCGCAGGCGCGGCAGCACGTGCAGGCGCAGGTGGTTGCGGTCATGGTCGCCGCCGGTATTGGTCGGGTCCTCGACCCAGCGCAAGCCGTGCCGCTGCGCATGCTCCAGCAGCTCCTCGCGCGGCTGCCCGAGCAGCGGCCGCCACAGCCAGCCGCGCCCCAGGCCGCGCCAGGCCGGCATTGCCCGCAGCCCGTCCACGCCGGAGCCGCGCAGCGCGCGCAGCAGGAAGGTTTCGGCCTGGTCGTCGCGGTGGTGGGCGAGGGCGAGGATTTCGTCCTCGCCCAGGGTGGATTCGAATGCCTGGTAGCGGGCCTGGCGGGCCGCCGCCTCCAGGCCCAGGCCGCTGTCGCGGGCGACGCTGACCCGGGCGATTTCCAGCGCCACGTCCAGCCCGGCGCAGACACCGCGGCAGTGATCGGCCCAGGCGTCCGCCTGTTCAAGCAGGCCGTGGTGGACGTGGATGGCGCGCAGGCCGCGCTCCCGCGTCGCCTCGTCCGCGGCCAGCAGGTGCAACAGCACCGTGGAATCCAGGCCGCCGCTGAAGCCCACCAGCACCGGGCCCGGCGCGGGCGGCGGTGGCAGGGTCAGTGGCGGTGTCATTTTTCCGGCGGCCGGACGTCAGCCGGCTTCGTAGGCGCCGTAGCCGCGCAGGCGCTGGTAGCGCTGCTGCACCAGGTCCGGCGTGGGGAGGGCTTCCAGCGCGTCGAGCTGGTTGAGCAACACCGCCTTGAGCCGGGTCGCGGTCTGGGACGGGTTGCGGTGGGCGCCGCCGATCGGCTCGCGCACGACCTTGTCGACCAGGCCCAGCCCATGCAGGCGGCCGGCGGTGAGGCCGAGCTGCTCGGCCGCCTCGCGCTTCTTGCCCGCGTCCTTCCACAGGATCGAGGCGCAGCCCTCGGGCGAGATCACCGAGTAGGTGCTGTATTCGAGCATCAGGGTGCGATCGCCCACGCCGATCGCCAGCGCGCCGCCGGAGCCGCCTTCGCCGATCACCGTGCACAGGATCGGGATCTTCAGCTCCGCCATCTCCATCAGGTTGCGGGCGATCGCCTCGGACTGGCCGCGCTCTTCCGCGCCGATTCCCGGGTAGGCACCGGGCGTGTCGATGAAGGTCAGCAGCGGCAGGCCGAAGCGCTCGGCCATCTTCATCAGCCGCAGCGCCTTGCGGTAGCCCTCCGGGCGCGGCATGCCGAAGTTGCGGCGCACCTTGGCCTTGGTGTCGCGGCCCTTCTCGTGGCCGATCACCATCACCGGCCGGCCGTCGATCCGGCCCAGGCCGCCGATGATCGCCGGGTCGTCGGCATAGGCGCGGTCGCCGGCCAGCTCCTCGAACTCGTCGCAGATCACCCGGATGTAGTCGCTGGTGTACGGACGCGCCGGATGGCGGGCCAGCTGGGCCACCTGCCAGGGGTTGAGGTCGCGGAAGATCTGCGCGGTACGCCGGCGCAGCTTGTCCTGCAGGGTGCGCAGCTCGGCGTCGATATTGACCGCCGGACCGGTGCTGGCCTGGCGCAGGTCCTGGATCTTCGCTTCAAGGTCGGCGATGGGCTGTTCGAAATCGAGGTAGTTCGGGTTCATCTAGTTGCAGGGGCCCGGAAACAATCCCGACAGTCTATCCGACCGGCTGCCAGGGCACCGTACCCGGGCGTGTGTCGGCCGCACGGCGAACGACGGCCGGCAGTCGATCCGGCCGGTGGGCAGGCGCATCCTCACCTGTACGTGACACGGTGCCCGGGTGGCGTCGGTAACATCGAAAGCGCCTGGACAAAGGAGGGATTCCATGCTCACCCGGCTACACGATCTTCTCGGCCTTCGCACCGGCCCGGTGACGTTCTTCGTCTCCGTGCTGATCATCTTCGTCTTCTCCGCGGCGATGTCGCTCTTTCCCGCGCCCGTCCAGAGCGGCTTTGGCGTGGTGGCAGGCTACCTGCGGTACGAGCTCGGCTGGTTCTACACCCTCGGCACCACCGCGCTGGTGGTCTTTGCTTTCGGCCTGGCGGCCAGCCGCTACGGACGGGTCAAGCTTGGCGACGACGATGCGGAGCCGGAGTTCTCGGGCCTGGCCTGGTTCGGCATGCTGTTCGCGGCGGGGGTGGGCGCGGTGCTGATGTTCTGGGGCGTGGCCGAGCCGATGAACCACTACGCCAATCCACCACTGTACGGGACCACGCCGGCAACCGACATGGCGGCCATGCAAGCCCTGGCCATCGCCAACTTCCATTTCGGCATCCACATGTGGGCCCTGCTGGTGATCCCGGGGCTGTGCTTTGGCTACTTCACCTACAAGCGCCGGCTGCCCCCGCGCGTGTCCTCGGCGCTGCAGCCGCTGCTCGGGGACGGCATCCACGGGCCCTGGGGCAAGGCCGTGGACATCACCTGCGTGGTGGCCACCGTCTTCGGCCTGGCGGTGTCGGTGGGCCTGGGCGCGATGCAGATCAACGCCGGCATGAACTACGTCATGGGCGTGCCCATGAACGGCTGGCTGCAGGCCGGCATCATCGCCGTCATCACCGCGCTCGCGCTGGCCTCGGCGCTGTCGGGCCTGGACAAGGGCATCAAGCGGCTGTCGTACCTGAACATCGTGCTGGCGGTGGCGCTGATGCTGTTCGTGCTCATGTGGGGCGCCAGCATGGACACGGTTC
Organism: Luteimonas sp.; assembly: GCA_052090405.1. GTDB lineage: Bacteria > Pseudomonadota > Gammaproteobacteria > Xanthomonadales > Xanthomonadaceae > Luteimonas. Next base: position 102,022 of record JBQDAV010000003.1, on the reverse strand, counting down.
GCGGCATCGTGGAGTCGGCCGGGGCCTATGTGAGCCACCTGCCGGTACTCTCCTTCTTCAACGATTCCTTCGGCGGCGGCCAGTGGTCCGGGGACTGGACCGTTTTCTACTATGCGTGGACCGTCACCTGGTCGCCCTTCGTCGGGCTGTTCATCGCCCGTATTTCGCGCGGCCGATCGATCCGGGCCTTCGTCACCGCGTCCATCGGCCTGCCCACGGCCTTCGTGGTCATCTGGATGGGCACCTTCGGGTTCAGCGCCTTCCGCATCGACCGGGCGGCGGAAACGGCCGGTACCCTGACCCAGACCATCGTGACGAACGGGAACGTGGAGGCCGCGCTGTTCCAGTTCCTGCAGTCCTTTCCGATCTACGGGTTCACGGCGGTGCTGGCGCTGATCGTGATCACCATCTTCTTCGTCACCTCCCTGGACTCGGGCGCGCTGGTGCTCGACAACCTGGCGTCCGGGCACGAAGACGTGGGGCCCCGGCGCCAACGCGTGCTCTGGGCCCTGTCCGTGGGCCTGGTGTGCGCTGTGATCCTGGTGACCTCGGGCGAGCACGGGCTCGCGGCCCTGCAGGAGGTCATCATCGTCATCGGGGCCCCGGTCATGATGCTGGTCCTGGGGTTGTGCCTGCTGCTGCTGCAGGCGCTGCGCGAGGATGCCGGTACGGCCAGGCCCATGCGGACGCGCCAGTGGAAGAAGGTGCTGCCGATCGAGGAGTACGAGCGGCGGGCACAAGAAGATGAGCACGACATGGCCGAATACGTGATCCGGCCGGAATACGAGCTGGGAACCGAGCCCGAACACGACACCCACCAGCCGGACACCTGGCACTGGCGCCAGGCCCAGGACAGCGGGGCCCTGCTGACCATTGGATTGACCGGTGGCATCGGCTCGGGCCGGTCACTTGCGGCCCAGGACTTCCGCGAACTGGGAGCGGTGGTGATCAGCGCCGATGGACTGGTTCGCCGGGTGGTCAGGCCCGGCACCGAGGCGCTCCGGGAAATCAGGGAGGTCTTTGGTGCGGAAGTGATCACCGACGGCGGGGAACTGAACCGCTACGCCCTGGGCAAGCTCGTGTCCGGCAACGACACCGCACGCACCAGGCTCAACCAGATCATCCATCCGCGGGTGCGCACCGAGATCGCGCGCCTTGCCGCAGAAGCCGGCCCCGACGCCGTGGTCGTGGCCGACGTGCCGCTGCTGGCCGAGACCGACCAGCCGAGGGTCGGACTCGACCTGGTGCTGGTGGTGGAGGCGCCCGCCGAGAGGCGGGTTACCCGGCTGGTCAGCGAGCGCGGCCTGTCCAGGCAGCAGGCCTGGGAGCGGGTGGATGCCCAGGCGACGGACGCCGAGCGTCGGGAAATCGCCGACGAGGTCATCGTCAATGACTCGGGACCGGAGGCGCTTGCCGAGGCGGTGCGCAAATTCTGGAGCGAGCGGGTGCAGCCGGTGCTCGATGAACATCGGGCCGCCGCGGGCGCGGACGATGCGTCGGAAGATGAGCCTGGATGATCCAGCCCGGCCGGCGCGCCTCAGGTGCCGGCCCAGGGCTTGTCCAGCGCCACCCGCACCGCGCGCACGCCCGGGTCGGCGCGCAGCAGGCCCAGCAGGTCGGCGTCCACGCGCACCCGGGACTCGCCGTTCAGGTCGACAGCGCCGCGGGCGCCGGCGGCCAGCAGCTCGTAGCGCAGCGGGGTCTGGCCGGGCCGGTGCGGCTCCAGCAGCCGTTCCACTCGCTCCAGCAGCCCCGGCACGCGCAGGTCCAGGCGCACTGCCATGCGCTTGGCGATCTGCGGGCAGATCTGCTGGAAGTCCCAGGCGCGCCGCGCGCGCAGCGAGAACCCGCCGCTGAACTCGTCCTCGCGCAGCCCGCCTTCGATGATCAGGATCCGGTCGCGGGTCAGCAGCGGCGAGTATTCCTGCAGCGCTTCGGAGAAGAACGCGCACTCCAGCCGGCCCTTGCCGTCCTCAAGCTGGACGAAGGCCTGCGAATCGCCGCGCTTGCGCATCCCGGTGACCAGCCCGGCGACGATCGTGGTGACCTCAGGCCGCCAGCCGCCGCGTGATGCCTCCGGCCGCGAGGCCCAGACCGCATCCAGCTTGCCCAGGTCGTGGCCGACCAGGGCCTGCAGGTCGTCGCGATAGGGGTCGACGGGGTGGCCGCTGAGGTAGTGGCCCAGGGTGTCGCGCTCGCCGGTCAGGGTCTGGATCAGCGGCCAGGGGTCGGCTTCCGGCAGCTCGATGGCCAGGGCCGGCGCTTGCCCGCCGTCGCCGCTTCCACCGAACAGCGACACCTGGCCGGCGCTGCGCTCGCGTGCGAGCTGCTCGGTGGCCTTCATGGCCTCGGGCAGCTGCAGCATCAGCGAGGCGCGGTTGCGGCCCAGCGCGTCCAGCGCCCCGGACAGCACCAGCGCTTCCATGGTGCGGCGGTTGAGCCGGCCGGCGTCCACCCGGCCGCAGAAGTCCAGCAGGTCGGCGTAGGGCGCGCCGCCGGCACGTTCGGCAGCGATCGCATCGCAGGCGCCGCGGCCCACGCCCTTCACCGCGCCCAGGCCGTAGCGGATGGTCTTTGCGTCGATCGCCTCGAACATGTAGCCCGAGCCGTTCACGTCCGGCGGCAGCACGGTGATCCCGAGCGCCCGCGCTTCCTCCAGGAATCCGACCACCTTGTCGGTGTTGTCCATGTCCGACGACAACACCGCGGCCATGAACTCGGCCGGGTAATGCACCTTCAGCCAGGCGGTCTGGTAAGCCACCAGCGCGTACGCGGCCGAGTGCGATTTGTTGAAGCCGTACTCGGCGAACTGCTCCATCAGGTCGAAGATGGAGGTGGCGACCTTCGGGTCGACCCCGTTTTCGGCCGAGCCGGCCTCGAACTTGGCGCGCTCCTTGGCCATCTCCTCGGGCTTTTTCTTGCCCATCGCGCGGCGCAGCAGGTCGGCGCCGCCGAGCGAGTAGCCGGCCAGGACCTGGGCGATCTGCATCACCTGTTCCTGGTACACGATCACGCCGTAGGTGGGGCTGAGCACCGGCTCCAGCGCGGGGTGCGGGTAGGTGACCTCGGCATTGCCGTGCTTGCGGTCCACCCAGTCCTTGTCCATCCCCGAGTTCAGCGGGCCGGGGCGGAACAGCGCCGCCAGGGCGATGATGTCCTCGAACCGGTCCGGCTGGGCGCGCTTGAGCAGCTCGCGCATGCCGCGCGATTCGAACTGGAACACCGCCACCGTGCCGCCGCGGGCGAACAGCTCGTAGGTGGGCGCGTCGTCCAGCGGCAGGGCCGAGATGTCCAGCAGCGCTTCGCCCGCCGCCTCGCGCCGCGCGTTGATCGCCTTTACCGCCCAGTCGATGATGGTCAGCGTGCGCAGGCCAAGGAAGTCGAACTTCACCAGGCCCACCGCTTCCACGTCGTCCTTGTCGAACTGGGTGACCGGGTTCTTGCCGCGCCCGTCCTCGTCGTGTTCGGCGAACAGCGGGCAGAAGTCGCTCAGCGGGCGCGGCGCGATCACCACGCCGCCGGCGTGCTTGCCGGCGTTGCGGGTCAGGTTTTCCAGCTGCAGGGCGAGGTCGAGCAGGTCGCGCACGTCCTCCTCGTCGTGGTAGCGCGCGATCAGCTCGTCCGAGCGCCAGTTCTCGTCCTTGCGGCCCTTGTCGGTGCGGCCCAGCGCGTCGGACAGCGATACGCCGAGCGTCATCGGCACCAGCTTGGCGATGCCGTCGACCATGCCGTACGGATAGCCCAGCACCCGGCCGACGTCGCGCACCACCGCCTTGGCGGCCATGGTGCCGTAGGTGATGATCTGGCTGACCCGGTCGCGGCCGTACTTGCGGGCGACGTATTCGATCACCTCGTCGCGCCGGTCCATGCAGAAGTCGATGTCGAAGTCCGGCATCGACACGCGTTCGGGATTCAGGAAGCGCTCGAACAGCAGGTCGTAGGGCAGCGGGTCCAGGTCGGTGATGCCCAGCGCCCAGGCCACCAGCGAGCCGGCGCCCGAGCCGCGTCCCGGACCCACCGGAATGCCGTGTTCCTTGGCCCAGTTGATGAAGTCGGCCACGATCAGGAAGTAGCCGGGAAAGCCCATCTCGATGATCACGCCCAGCTCGATGTCGAGCCGCTCGACATAGCTTTCCAGGGTGTGGCCTTCGGCCATCGGGTTGCTGGCCAGGCGCTGCTTCAGCCCGTCGTGCGCCTCGCTGCGGATCCAGCTTTCCAGGGTGTGCGCGTCCGGCACCGGGAAGGCGGGCAGGTAGTACTGCCCCAGGCTCAGCTCGAAGTTGCAGCGCTGGGCCAGGGCCACGGTATTGTCGAGTGCGTCGGGCAGGTCGGCGAACAGCCCGGCCATCTCGTCGGCCGACTTCAGGTACTGCTCGGCGCTGTAGTCGCGCGGGCGGCGCGGGTCGTCCAGCACCCGGCCGGTGGCAATGCACGCGCGGGCCTCGTGGGCGTGGAAGCCGTCGCGTTCCAGGAACCGAACGTCGTTGCTGGCCACGATCGGGATGCCGCGCTCGCCGGCGGCATGCAGGGCGAAATCGTTGAACTCCGCCTCGCCGTCGCGGCTGGTGCGGGTCAGCTCCAGGTGCAGGCGATCGTCGAACGCGCGCTGCCAGTCGCCCAGCCACTGCAGCGCCAGCCCGTGCTTGCCGGCGGCGGCCAGGCGCCCGGCTTCGGTATGCCGGCCGATGAGGGCGAACAGGTCCCCGGTTTCTTCCAGCAGCCACTCCGGGCGGACCACCACGCCGTCATGGCGGTGGCCTTCCAGCCAGCCGCGCGAGAGCAGCCGGGACAAGTTGAGGTAGCCCTCGCGGTTGCGGCACAGCAGGGTGACCGGCCAGGCCGGATCGTTGCCGCTGGCAACCATGACGTCGGCGCCGACGATGGGCTTGATCCCGGCCGCCTCGGCCTTGGCGTGGAACTCGACCAGGGCGAAGAGGTTGTTGCGGTCCGTGACCGCCACCGCAGGCTGGTCCAGCGTAACGCAGCGCTCGACGAGCTGCGGGATGCGGATCGTCGAATCGACCAGCGAGTACTCGCTGTGCAGGTGGAGGTGGACGAAGCGGGCGGACACGATCCCTGCAGCGTAGGTGCCGGGGCCGGCGTGGACAAGCCTTGACATCGATGCTGATCGCCGGTCCTTGCGACCGGCGACGACCGTGGGCGTCAGGCCTGCTGCGGGGCCAGCGGAAGGCCGAGCTGGACCGGCCGGAAGCTGCGCCGGTGCTGTGGGCACGGCCCGTGCGCCTGCAGCGCGGCCAGGTGCTCGCGGCTGGGATAGCCCTTGTGGCGGTCGAAACCGTATTGCGGATATTCCAGGTGCAGTTCGCGCATGGCGCGGTCGCGGGAGACCTTGGCCAGGATCGAGGCGGCCATGATCGCCGGCTCCAGGCCGTCGCCGCCGACCAGTGCCTCGGCCGGGCAGGGCAGGTCGCGCGGGAGCTGGTTGCCGTCGATGCGCGCGAGCTGTGCGGCGGGCGAGAGTGCGCGCAGCGCGCGGCACATCCCGGCCAGGGTGGCCTGGAGGATGTTGAGCGCGTCGATTTCCGCGGTGTCCACGAATTCCACCCGCCACGCCAGCGCGGCCTCCAGGATCTGCGGGTACAGCGCCTCGCGGCGCGCCTCCGACAGCCGCTTGGAGTCGTCCAGCCCGTCCAGGGCGTGGCCCGCGCGCAGGATCACCGCGGCCACCACCACCGGTCCGGCCAGCGGGCCGCGCCCGGCTTCATCGACCCCGGCCACCAGCAGGTTCGCGTCCGCCGGCTTCATGACCGGATGATCAGGGCTTCGACCACGTCCGCGGCGCGCGCAGAGGCATCGCGACGCAGGGACATGTGGATGTCGCGGAAGCGCGGCTCCAGCCCCGCCACCGCGGCCGGGTCGCGCAGCCAGGCCAGCACCGCGGCCGACAGGCGTTCCGGGGTGCAGTCCTCCTGGATCAGCTCGGGCACCACCATCTCGCCGGCCAGTACGTTGGGCAGGGAAAAGCGGTCCGTGCGGACCAGGCCGGTGCTGCGCACCAGCACCTGGGTGCCGCGTGCGACCCGGTAGCCGACCACCATCGGCCGCTTGGCCAGCATCGCCTCCAGGGTGGCGGTGCCGGAGGCGAGCAGGACCACGTCGGCGGCGACCATCGCCTCGCGCGCCTGGCCGTCGAGCAGGCGCACGGAGTCCGGAGGCAGTTTCGCCTGGGCGAGCAGTTCCTCGATCGCGTGGCGGCAGCCGGCGTTGGCGGCCGGGATCGCGATCCGCAGCCCGGGCACCTGCGCGGCGACCAGGGCCGCGGCCTGCAGGAAGACTTCGCCCAGGCGGCCGATCTCGCCGAGCCGGGAGCCGGGCAGCACCGCCAGCACGGTACCGTCGCGCGCAAGCCCGAGCTTCTGGCGCGCTGCGCGGCGATCCGGGTTGAGCGGCATCTCGTCGGCCATCGGGTGGCCGACGAAGCGGGCGTCGACACCGTGCGCGGCGTAGATTTCCGGCTCCATCGGGAACAGGCACAGCACCCGGTCGGCGCTGCGGCCAATGGTGCGCGCGCGGCCGCTGCGCCAGGCCCAGATCGAGGGACTGACGTAGTGCACGGTGGAAACGCCGCCGTCCCGGAGCCGACGTTCCAGGCCAAGGTTGAAGTCGGGCGCATCGATGCCGATGAAGGCGTCCGGCCGCCACGCCAGGAACCGCCCGCCAAGCCGCCGGCGCAGCGTCAGCAGCCGCGGCAGGTGCGAGACCACCTCGCTCAGGCCCATCACCGCCAACTCCGAGGCGTCGTGCCAGGCATCCAGGCCGGCGCGGCGCATCGCGTCGCCGCCGACCCCGGCGAACAGCGCTTCGGGGAAACGCCGGGAAAGCTCGGCGATCAGCCCGGCGCCGAGCTGGTCGCCCGACGCCTCGCCCGCGACCAGGGCGAAACGCGGCCTCATCGGAGCAGGGGACGGTGGCCGGATTCGATGAACTCCAGCATCGCGCGCACGTCGTCGCTTTCGCCCGCCAGTTCCGCCAGCCGCTCGCGGGCCTTCGCCAGGTCGCTGCCGGACATGTACAGGGCCCGGTAGGCGCGCTTGATCGCGCCGGTGCGGTCGGAGTCGAAGCCGCGCCGCTTCAGGCCTTCGCTGTTGATTCCACGCGGGCGGCCGTAGCCTTCCTGGGCCACCATCAGGAACGGCGGCACGTCGCCATTGACGAACGCGCCCATGCCGATGAAGGCGTGCATGCCGATCCGGCAGAACTGGTGCACGCCGACGAACCCGCCGAGGATCACGTGGTCGCCGACCTCCACGTGGCCGGCGAGGGTCGCGTTGTTGGAGAACACGCAGTCGTTGCCCATCAGGCAGTCGTGGGCGATATGGACGTAGGCCAGCAGCCAGTTGTCGTTGCCGATGCGGGTCACCCCGCCACCGCCGCCGGTGCCGCGGTTGATGGTGGTGAACTCGCGGATCACGTTGCGGTCGCCGATCTCAAGGCGCACCGCCTCGCCGCGGTACTTCTTGTCCTGCGGATCGCCGCCGATCGCGGCGTGGCCGTGGATCAGGTTGTCGCGGCCGATCCGGGTCTGGCCATGGATGCTGCAGTGCGGGCCGATGCGGGTTCCGTCGCCGATCTCCACGCCCGGACCGATCAGGGTGAAGGCACCAATCTCGACCCCGCTGCCCAGCCGGGCCGACGGATCGACGCTGGCAGTGGAATGCACCTGCGCCGCGGCCGCCATGTCAGGCCTTCACCTCCGCGCACAGGATCTCCGCGCAGGCGACTTCCTTGCCGTCCACGCTGGCGGTGCCGGCATACAGGGTCATGTTCCGGATCTCGCGGCGGATCTCCACCTCCAGGTCCAGCCTGTCGCCGGGCACCACCATGCTGGAGAACCTCGCCTTGTCCACCTTGACCAGATAGGACACGCGGCCTGCGGTGTCTTCCTCGCGGCTGAGGTGGCTGAGGATGCCGCCGGCCTGGGCCAGGGCCTCGATCACCAGCACGCCGGGCATCACCGGCTGGTCCGGGAAGTGGCCCTGGAAGAACTGCTCGTTGCCGCTGACGTTCTTGTAGCACAGCACCCGCTTGCCCGGTTCGGCCTCGACCACGCGGTCGATCAGCAGGAACGGATAGCGGTGGGGCAGCAGCTCCCTGATGGCGGTGATGTCCATCGGCAGCGACGGTGGTGCCTTGCTCATTGCTTTCCCTTTTCAATGGCCGTGACGCGCCGCGCCAGCGCGTCGAGCTGGCGCAGCCGCACCGCGCTGCGCCGCCAGTCGCGGGCCGGCATCGCCGGCAAGCCTGAAGAGTACTCTCCCGGCTCGGTGATCGAATGGGTCACCATGCTCATCGCGGTGACGGTGACGTTGTCGCAGATTTCCAGGTGCCCGGCGGCACCCGCCGCCCCGGCAAACATGCAGTAGCGGCCGATCCTCGTACTGCCGGCGATGCCGACGCAGCCGGCCATGGCGGTATGGGCGCCCACGTGCACGTTGTGGGCGATCTGGATCAGGTTGTCCAGCCGCACGTTGTCCTCGAGCACGGTGTCGTCGATCGCGCCGCGGTCGATGGTGGTGTTGGCGCCGATCTCGCAGTCGTCGCCTATCCGCACCCCGCCCAGCTGCGGCACCTTGATCCACTGGCCCTCGTCCATGGCCAGGCCAAAGCCGTCGGCGCCAAGCACCGCGCCGGGATGGATCAAGGTGCGCGCACCGATGCGCACCCGCCTGACCAGGGTCACGCGGGCGACCAGTTCGGTGCCGGCGCCGATCTCGCAGTCCTCGCCGATCACGCAGCCCGGCCCGATGATCGCGCCGCGCGCGACCTTCGTGCGTGGCCCTACGCTCACCAGCGGTCCAACGTGCGCGCCCGGGTCCACTTCAGCCGCCGGATCAACCACGGCGCTGGGGTGGATCCCCGGGTCGGTGGCCTCCCGCAGCTCGAACAGGGCGGCGGCCCTGGCATAGGCCACGTACGGGTCCGGCGCCAGCAGCGCGGTCCCCGCGTAGTCCCCGGCATGGTCCGGACGCAGGATCACGACACCGGCGCCAGTGCCGGCAAGGCTGGAGAGATAGCGGTGGTTGGCCAGGAAGGAGACCTGGCTGGGGCCGGCGGCGTCCAGGCTGGCGACGCCGTCGATCCGGACGCCGCCGTCGCCGCGCAGCTCCAAACCCACGTGTTCGGCGATCTGCGCGGCGGTGTATGCCAGCTTGTCCATGTCCGCTCCCTGGTGCCTGCGATCCGGCGTCAGAACGCGCCGCCGAAGGTGAACTGCAGGCGTTCGACCTCGTCGCCGCGGCGGATCAGGTCGCCCGATCCGCCGAACACGTCGTCCTGCTTGCGGATCGGGTAGGCGTAGCTGATCGAGATCGGGCCCACCGGTGCGCGCCACATCAGCGCGATGCCTGCCGAGACGCGGAAGTCCTTGGCCTCGAATGCATCGATGTCGGTGAACACGTTGCCGAAGTCGACGAACGCCGAGATCCGCGCCGCCGGGGAGTCGAGCAGGGTCGGGAAATACATCTCGAACGAGCCGACGGTCTTGAGCGCGCCGCCCAGCGGCTGCATGAAGTTGCTGCCGGCCACCGCCTCGCGCGGACCCAGGGTGTTGTCACGGAAGCCGCGCACCGAGCGCGCGCCACCGGCGTAGAAGTTCTCGTAGAACGGCAGGCCGCTGGCGGTGATGGTCCTGATGTAGTCCTCCGCGTCCGGCGTGCACGGCTCGGTCGGCGGCGGCGGCTCCGGCCGCGGATCGTCCTCGGTCGGCGGCGGCGCCGGGATGAAGCACACGTCGCGCACCACATCCTTGCCGTAGCTGTCGCCGTAGCCGATCTCCGCGCGGGTGTTGAGCACCAGCGCGCGGGTCAGCGGCCAGTACTTGGAGAACTCGTAGTTGAGCTTGTAGTACTCGGCGGTCGAGCCGGGCAGGGTGATTTCCGCGGCGACGCGCTGGTAGGTGCCGCGGGTGGGCTGCAGGTAGTCGTTGCGGGTGTCGCGCGCCCAGCCGATCTCGGTGCGCCAGGCGTGGAAGGTGCGTGAGCCGAAGGCGTCGATGTAGTCGACGATCGAGTCCGGGGTGGCGTCGCGCCAGGCGAAGATCTGGTTGCGGTCCAGGCCGAACAGCACCGAGAAGCTGTCGTGTTCGGAGATCGGGATGCCGAAGAACATCTGCCCGGCGGCGCTGGTGGACGAGTACTGCGCGGTGTTGAACTCGGAGTTGTCGAATTCGCGCCACCACAGGTTGTACCCCATCGACAGCCCCTCGTCGGTGAAGTAGGGGTTGGTGTAGGAGAACGCATAGCGCTGCAGGAACAGGTTGCGGCTGGCCTCGACCGAGACCCGCTTGCCGCTGCCCAGGAAGTTGTTCTGCGAAAGCTGGATCGACGTGGTGACGCCGGCAAGCTGCGAATAACCCAGGCCGAAGGTGAAGTTGCCCGACGCGGTCTCGGTAAGGTTGACCACCACGTCGACCTCGTCCGGGCTGCCCGGGACCGGTTCGGTCTCGACGCTGACGCTGCCCGACTCGAAGAAGCCCAGCCGCTGCAGGCGGATGCGCGAACGGTCGATCGCCGCCTGCGAGTACCAGGCGCCCTCGAACTGGCGCATCTCCCGGCGCACGACCTCGTCGGCGGTGCGGGTGTTGCCGCGGAACACGATCCGGCGCACGTTCACCCGCGGGCCCGGTACGACCTGCATGTTGATCTTGGCCGTGCGGTCCTCCCGGTTGATCTCCGGGATCGGGTTCACCTGCGCGAAGGCGTAGCCGATGTTGCTCAGGGTGGCGATGATCGCGTCGGAGCTCAGCTCCAGCAGCGCGCGCGAGAACACCTGTCCCTCGCGGATGAACACCCGGGATTCGATGTCTTCCTTCGGCAGCACCGTATCGCCGGTGATCTCCACCTCGGACACGGTGTAGATCTCGCCCTCGCTGATGCCGGCGGTGACGTACATGTCCTGCCGGTCGGGGCTGATCGCCACCTGGATGCTGTCTTCGCTGAAGTCCAGGTGGCCGCGGTCGAGGTAGAAGTTGTGCAGCTTCTCGCGGTCGCCGTCGAGCTTCTCGCGCGAGTACTGGTCGTCGCGGCGGTACCAGCTCAGCCAGTTGCCGACGTTCGATTCCCAGGTTTCGCGCAGCTGCTCGTCGTCGTAGGTCTCGTTGCCGACGATGTTGATGTGGCGGATCTTGGCCGCCTTGCCCTCGTCGACGTCGATGGTGACGTCGACCCGGTTACGGTCCAGGTTGGACACCGTGGGCGTGATCTGCACGTTGTACTTGCCGCGGTTGTTGTACTGCCGGGTCAGTTCCTGGGTGACCCGGTCCAGCGCCAGGCGGTCGAAGGTCTCGCCTTCGGCCAGGCCGATCTCGTTCAGCCCCTGCATCAGGTCCTCGGTCTGGATGTCCTTGTTGCCGGTCAGGGTCAGGCGGTTGATCGCCGGTCGCTCGACGACGGTGATCACCAGGATGTCGCCCTGGCGGCCCATCTGCACGTCCTGGAAGAAGCCGGTGCGGTACAGGGCGCGGATCCCCTCGCCGACCCGTGCCTGGTCGACCCGGTCGCCGCGCTCGATGGGCAGGTAGGTGAATACGGTGCCGGCACCGATGCGCTGCAGGCCGTCGACGCGGATGTCGCTGACGGTGAACGCGCCAGGCGCGGTGGGCTGGGCGGCCGGCAACGGGGTTTCTTCCGACCCCGGGACCCCGACAGGCAGGGTTTGGGCCTGGACCGGGGAGACGAGCGCCGCCGCGAGGGCAAGGGCGAGCAGGTGGCGGCTGGGATATCGCGTCATCTAATACGTCCGTCTCAGGTTCGCCGCCGCCGCGGCCCGGTGGCGCGACGGTGGCGGGAGTGGGGTGGTTAGCGTTGGATCAGGTGCAGGATGTCGTTGTAGAACGCCAGTCCCATGAGACTGGCAAGGAGCGCCAGCCCGACATACTGCCCGGCGACCATGGCACGTTCGCTTAACGGGCTGCCCTTGACCAACTCAATAAGGTAATACAGGAGGTGCCCGCCATCCAAGAGCGGGATCGGCAGCAGGTTGAGGATTGCAAGGCTCAGCGAGAGCAGGGCGAGGATGGTCAGGTACCATGCCGCGCCCTGGCTGGCGTAGGCATTGGTGGCGCGGGCGATGGTAATCGGGCCGGCCACGGTGTTCTCGATCGCGACCCGGCCGCTGAATGCGCGCCCGATCATGCCGAACAGCTGGCCGGTCAGGTGCGCGGTCTCGCGCAGCGCGGCAGGCACCGCGGCCACCGGGCCGTAACGCTGCAGGGCGTCCTTTTCCGGCAGCTGGCCGCGGTCGGACTCGATCCCCAGCATCCAGAAGTCGCCGCGGTCCGGGTCCTGGACCAGGCGCGGCGCCAGTTCCAGCGCCAGGCGCGCGCCGTCGCGCTCGACCTCGACCATCGCCGTGCCGCCGTCCGTGCCCAGCGCCTGCACCAGCGGCCCGATCTGCTCGAAAGTCTCCACGGGATGGCCGTCGACCGCGGTGATGAGGTCGCCTTCGGCCAGGATGCCTTCGGCGGGCGTGTCCGGCCGCACCACGCCAATGACCGCCGGTACCAGCGCATGCCGCGGCACCAGGCCGATCGACGGCAGCAACTGGCGGTCGTCCATGTCGGCGGGCAGGCGGGACAGCGGCAGGGTGCGCACGCGCTGGTTGCCACGGCGGTCCAGCACCTGCAGGTCCACGTCGCGCCGGTCCAGCGCCGCCGGCAGCAGGGCAAGCTGCACCTCGTTCCAGGTCGGGGTCTGGCGCTCGCCGATCGCCTGGATGCTGTCGCCGCGCTCCAGCCCGGCCTCGGCGGCCACGGCCTGGGCCACGCCCACCACCGGGGCGTAGTCGGGGCGGCCGATCACGAACATCGCCCACAGCAGGGCCACGCACAGGATCAGGTTGGCGGCCGGCCCGGCGATCACGATCGCGATCCGCTGCCACACCGACTTGCGGTTGAACGCCTGCGAGGCCTGTTCGGGCACCACCGGCGCCTCGCGCTCGTCGAGCATCTTCACGTAGCCGCCCAGCGGGATCGCGGCGATCACGTACTCGGTGCCGTCGCGGCCCCGGCGCGACCACAGCGGCCTGCCGAAACCGATCGAAAAGCGCAGCACCTTGACCCCGTTGCGGCGAGCGACCCAGTAATGGCCGAACTCGTGGAAGGTCACCAGCACGCCGAGGCTGACGATCAGCCACCAAACCGATCCGATGAAGGTGGTCATGCGGGCGGGCTCAACGGGCCGTGCTCATGGAAGGGTGACCTGCCGGAGGGGGACATCATCATGGAGCGTACCGGGGCAGGGCAGCGTGTGCGAGCCGGCGCGCGCCGGCATCGGCCTCGCGCAGCGCGTCCAGCGAGGCCGCCGGCGCGGCCGGCAGGCCCGCCAACGCATCCTCCACCACCGCGCAGATGTCCAGGAAGGCGATTTGCCGCTGGAGGAAGGCCGAAACGGCTACCTCGTTGGCCGCATTGAGCACGGCGGGCGCGGTTCCGCCGGCTTCCAGCGCCTGCCGGGCCAAGGCCAGGCAGGGGAAGGTATCGGTGTCCGGCGCCTCGAATTCCAGCCGTCCGTGGGCCAGCAGGTCCAGCCGGCCGACCCCTGACTCAATGCGTTCCGGCCAGGCCAGCCCCACCGCCAGCGCCGTGCGCATGTCCGGCAGGCCGAGCTGGGCCAGGGTGGAACCGTCGGCGAACTCCACCAGCGCGTGCACCAGGCTCTGCGGATGCACCACGACGTCCATCCCCGCCGGGGGCACGCCGAATAGGTGGTGGGCTTCGATCAACTCAAGCCCCTTGTTCATCAAGGTGGCCGAATCGACCGAGATCTTCGGCCCCATCGACCACTTCGGGTGGGCCACCGCCTGTTCCGGGGTGACGTCGACCAGTTCGGCCCGGATGCGTCCGCGGAACGGCCCGCCCGAGGCCGTCAGCGTGATTCCGCGGACCCCGCCGTGCATGCGGCCATCCGGCAGGCATTGGAAAATCGCGCTGTGCTCGCTGTCGATCGGGACCACGGTGGCGCCGGCATCGCGCGCGGCCGCCATCACCAGTTCGCCCGCCAGCACCAGCGATTCCTTGTTGGCCAGCAGCAGGCGCTTGCCGGCGCGGGCCGCGGCCAGGGTGGAATCCAGCCCGGCCGCGCCCACGATCGCCGCCACCACGGTGTCGCAGGCCTCGCCGGCGGCCAAGTCGGTGATCGCCTGGGCGCCGGCGTGGGCCTGGGTCTGCAGCCCGGCCGCGCGCAGGCCTTCGCGCAGTGCCTCGAACCCAGCCGGATCGGCGATCGCGGCGTGGTCGGGGCGGTGCTCCCGGCACAGCGCAACCAGTGCCGCGACGTTGCCGCCGGCTGCCAGTACCGAGGCGCGCATGCGTCCGGGGTGGCGCCCGATCACGTCCAGCGCGGAGGCGCCGATCGAGCCGGTTGCGCCAAGCACGGCGATGGAGCGGGGGGCGTTCACGGGCACGGCATCACGTTCAGAAGCCAAGCCAGATCTGGCCGACGGCGAACACCGGCAGCGCCGCCAGCACGCCGTCCAGGCGGTCGAGCAGGCCACCATGGCCCGGAATCAGGTTGCCCGAGTCCTTGGCGCCCGCCTGGCGCTTGAGCAGGCTTTCGAACAGGTCGCCGATCACCGAGAAGATCGCCGCCAGGAAGGCCACCAGCCCCACCAGCGGAAGCTGGGCCGTGCTGGCGCCGGCCAACGGCGCCGCGGCCACGCCCACCAGCACTGCCAGCACCAGGCCGCCGGCCAGGCCCTCGATGGTCTTGTTCGGGCTGATCTGCGGCGCCAGCCTGCGGCCCCTGGAGAACCTGCCGCCGAAGCGGCGGCCGGCGAAGTACGCGCCGGTGTCCGCGGCCCAGACCACGGCCAGCGCCAGCAGCAGCCAGCGGTGTCCATACGGCTCGCCGGCGTGGATCAGGGCCAGCGCGCACCACGCCGGTACGATCACCAGGGTGCCGGCGGTCATCTTGATCACCCGCGCGCGGGCGTCGGGGCCGGAGCCGAAGGCCGGGTGGCGCAGCCACAGCGCCACCAGCAGCCAGCCGATCACCGCGGCCACGCTGAACAGCTTGAGCAGCACCAGCGACCCGGTCGGGTCGTGGGTCGAGGCCCACACCAGGGCCAGGATCAACAGCAGGTTGGCGACCAGCAGGGTGCTGCGGGCAATGCCGTCTTCCACCCCGGCCAGGCGCAGCCATTCCCACAGCCCGCCCAGGAACACCACTGCAGCGGCGGCCACCATCCACGGCGTGGGCAGCAGCAGCACCGCGGCGATCGCCAGCGGCGCCATCACCAGGGCGGCAAGTACACGGGTCCTGGTCATGCTGGGCGTTGGTCCTTGTGGTCGGTGGATGCGGTGGCCAGCTGCTCGGCGGTCAGGCCGTAGCGCCGTTCGCGCGAGGCGTAGTCATCAAGCGCGCGCTGCAGGGTGGCGGCGTCGAATTCGGGCCACAGGGTATCGGTGAACCACAGCTCGGTGTAGGCGAGCTGCCAGAGCAGGAAGTTGCTGACCCGCAGTTCGCCGCCGGTGCGGATGAACAGGTCAGGCGGCGGCAGGTCGGCCAGGGCCATGCGCGCTGCCATCGCATCCTCGTCGACCTGGTCGGGGCGCAGGCGCCCGGCGGCCACGTCGTCCGCCAGCGAGCGGGCGGCCATGGCGATGTCCTGGCGGCCGCCGTAGCTGGCGGCGACGTTCAGGTGCAGGCGGTCGTTGCCGCGGGTGCGGGCCTCGGCCTCGGTCATCCGCTGCTGGATCACGGTGCTGAAGCGGCCGCGTTCGCCGATGAAGCGGACCCGTACCCCGCGCCGCTCAAGCTCCACCACTTCGCGCTCGAGCGCGTTGAGGAACAGCTTCATCAGCGCGCCGACTTCTTCTTCCGGACGGCCCCAGTTTTCGCTGGAGAACGCGAACAGGGTCAGCGCGCCGATGCCGCGTTCCAGGCAGAAATCGATGCACAGGTTGACCGCGCGCGCGCCGGCCCGATGGCCGACCATGCGTGGACGCCTGCGCCGCGCCGCCCAGCGGCCGTTGCCATCCATGATGATGGCGACGTGGCGGGGCACACTCAAACCGCCATCAACTCCTCTTCCTTGGCCTTGACCACCTCGTCCACGCCCTTGATGGCCTGGTCGGTGAGCTTCTGCACCTCGTCCTCGCTGCGACGCTCCTCGTCCTCGCTGATTTCCTTTTCCTTGAGCAGGTCCTTGATCTGCTGGTTGGCGTCGCGGCGGATGTTGCGGATGGCGACCTTGGCGTTCTCGCCTTCGTTGTGCACGTGCTTGGAGAGCTCCTTGCGGCGCTCCTCGGTCAGGGCCGGCAGGTTGATGCGGATCGTGGTGCCGGCGGTATTGGGGTTCAGGCCCAGGTTGGAGGCGATGATCGCCTTCTCCACCGGCGCCACCATCTGCTTTTCCCACGGCGTGATGGTCAGGGTGCGGGCATCGCTGACGGTGATCGTGGCGACCTGCGACAGCGGCATGTCCGACCCGTAGTAATCGACCTTGAGATGGTCGACCAGGGCAGTCGAGGCGCGGCCGGTGCGGACCTTGGTCAGGTCCTGGCGCAACGACTCGATGCTCTTGTTCATGCGGGTCTGGGCGTCTTTCTGGATTTCCTTGAGCATCGACGGCTCCGGTCTGGTGTCGGTAACCGCGGGATTATAGCTGCAGCCGCCGCCTGGGGCGGGTTCAGCCGCGGCCCTGGACGAGCGTGCCGATCTGCTCGCCCTTCAGGATCCGCAGCAGCTGGCCGGGCTGGCCCATGTCGAAGATGCGCAGCGGCAGCTCGCTGTCGCGGGCGAGGGCGAAGGCGGCGGTGTCCATCACCTGCAGGTCACGGCTGAGGACTTCGTCGTAGGTGAGGGTGTCGAAGCGGGTGGCATCCGGGTGCTTGGCCGGGTCGGCGTCGTACACGCCGTCCACCTTGGTGGCCTTGAGCAGCAGGTCGGCGCCGATCTCGATCGCGCGCAGGGCGGCGCCGGAGTCGGTGGTGAAGAAGGGGTTGCCGGTACCGGCGGCGAAGATGGCGATCCTGCCCTTTTCCAGGTGGCGGATGGCGCGGCCGCGGATGTAGTCCTCGCACACATCGTTGACCTTCAGGGCGCTCATGACCCGGACGTTGCCGCCGAGCTTTTCCAGGGCGTCCTGCATGGCCAGGGCGTTGATGACGGTGGCCAGCATGCCCATGTGGTCGCCGGTGACCCGGTCCATGCCGTTGGCGGCCAGGCCGGCGCCGCGGAAGATGTTGCCGCCGCCGATGACCAGGGCGATCTGGGCGCCGGCCTGCTGGGCCTCCATGACCTCGCTGGCAAGGCGGCCGATGACCTTGGGGTCGATGCCGTAGTCCTCATCTCCCATGAGGGCCTCGCCGGAAAGTTTGAGCAGGACGCGGTGATAGGCGAGGTTCGACATGGGGGTCTCCGGGGGCGGGCAAACGCGGGGAATTCTAGCCGAACGGGGGGTGGATGGTCCGGATTCCGGGCGTCGTCGCGACCTGATGGGCCCCGCCGCGGCCGGGCTCGGCTTGCGGACAAAAAAAGGGCCGCGGAGTTCCGCGGCCCTACGGTGTTGCGTTGAAGCGGTGAAGCGGGAATCAGGCCAGGCCGGCCTGCTTCATCACTTCGGCGGCGTAGTCCTCGACCACCTTCTCGATGCCTTCGCCCACTTCCAGGCGCTGGAAACCGACCACGTCGGCGCCGGCGGCCTTCAGGGCCTGCTCGACGGTCTGGTTGGTGTCCAGGACGTACGGCTGGCCGTAGAGGGTGACCTCGTTGACGATCTTGTTGATCTTGCCGCTGATGATCTTTTCCAGGATCTCGGCCGGCTTGGAGCGGTCCTTGTCGGACATCTTGGCCAGTTCGATTTCCTTTTCCTTCTCGATGAACGCGGCCGGCACGTCGGAAGCCTTGTTGTGGGGCGGGTTCATGGCGGCGATGTGCATCGCCAGGCCGCGGGCCAGGTCCTCGTCGCCGCCCTGGACCTCGACCAGCACGCCGATGCGGCCGCCGTGCACGTAGCTGGCGACGTTGTTGGCGCTGTCCACGCGTGCGGCGCGGCGCACCTGGACGTTTTCGCCGATCTTGGCGATCAGCGCGGCGCGGGCTTCCTCGACGGTCTCGCCTGAAGCCAGCTTCGCGTCCTTGATGGTGTCCACGTCGGTGCCGTCCACCGACAGCGCGGCCTCGGCCACGGCGTTGGTGAAGGCGATGAAGCTCTCGTCCTTGGCGACGAAGTCGGTCTCGGAGTTGACCTCCACCACGACCGCCTTGCCGCCGCTCTGGGCAACGGCGATGCGGCCTTCGGCGGCGACGCGGCCGGCCTTCTTGTCGGCCTTGGCCAGGCCCGACTTGCGCAGGGCCTCGGCGGCGGCGTCGATGTCGCCGTTGTTCTCGGTGAGTGCCTTCTTGCACTCCATCATGCCGGCGCCGGTGCGCTCGCGCAGTTCCTTGACCAGGGATGCGGTGATTTGCATGGGTGTCCTCTGAATGGTGGGGGAGGGCCGCTTGCGCGGCCGCTCATGCGGCCGGTCAGTCGGCCTTGGGGGCCTCGGCTTCGGCGCCATCGGCAGGCTGCCCGGCGGGGGCGGCCTCTTCCTTGGCGGCTTCCGCGGCCGGGGCGGGTTCTTCCGCGGCCACAGGCTCGGCCTTGGCGGCCGCCTTCTTCGCGGGCGCCTTCTTGGCCGGAGCCTTGCGGGCCGGCTTGTCGCCGGTCTCGCTGAACTCTTCTTCGCGGACGCTGGCGGCGGACGGCGCGGCGGCCTTGCCTTCCAGCACGGCGTCGGCGGCGGCGCGGGCGTAGAGCTGCACGGCGCGGATGGCGTCGTCGTTGCCCGGGATGGCGTAGTCGACCAGCTCGGGGTTGTAGTTGGTATCGACCACCGCGATCACCGGGATGCCCAGCTTCTGGGCTTCCTTGACCGCGATGTCCTCGTGGCCGATGTCGATCACGAACAGCGCGTCGGGCAGGCGCGGCATGTCCTTGATGCCGCCCAGCGAGGCTTCCAGCTTCTCGCGCTCGCGGCGCAGGCCCAGCACCTCGTGCTTGACCAGCTTGTCGAAGGTGCCGTCGGTCTCGGCCGCTTCCAGTTCCTTCAGGCGCGCCACCGACTTCTTCACGGTGATGAAGTTGGTCAGGGTGCCGCCCAGCCAGCGCTGGGTCATGAACGGCATGCCGCAGCGCTCGGCCTCTTCCTTCACGGCCTCACGGGCGCTGCGCTTGGTGCCCACGAACAGCACGATGCCGCGCTTCTGGGCGATCGACGAGATGTGGTTCATCGCGTCGCCGAACAGCGGCATGGTCTTTTCGAGGTTGATGATGTGGATCTTGCCGCGCGCGCCGAAGATGTACGGGGCCATCTTCGGGTTCCAGTAGCGGGTCTGGTGGCCGAAATGAACGCCGGCCTCCAGCATCTGGCGCATGGTGATCTGTGGCATTGCTGGAACTCCTGGATATGGAACCCGGCCGCCGGGAAAGGGTAGGGGCGGTCTGCCTGCACGAGGGCGGGCGATGGGTTCCGGGGTTGGGCTTCCCCGCTGCTTCCGTGACCGAACCCGCTTCCGTGGAAGTCGGGCACCCCGGCACGGGGGGTTGCAGCGGGTGTGTATTCGCCTGCACTCCATCTGGAAGCTGCGCCCGGCGTGGGCGGCTGCGCCGGAGGGATCCGGGCCGCAACCGGCGAATTATAGGCTTTTGCCTGCCTTCGCTCAATAGGTCACGGTGACGGTCACCGTGTCGCGGTAGCTCCCTGCCGGGACCGCCTGCCCGGCAGGGACCCGGCCATAGACCGTCACCGTCTGTGGATTGCCGGTACCGGTGCCGGGCAACGTGTCGGTGTTGATCGTGGTGCCCCAGCGCTGGGTGCGGGCCGGGTCCCGGTACAGCTCGTAGTCCACGTAGCTGTCGCTGGTGCCCAGGCGCATCCGTCGCGTGCTGCCGCTGGCGTTCTGGCCATTGTCCAGGCCCACGTTCCAGAGCGTGCGGCCGGTGCAGCTCAGGCTGATCGATGACGTCTGGTCCCTGGGGGCGTCGATCAGGCCGGGGACGTTGCCGAAACCCAGGTCCGTCACGGCGTTGAACTCGCAGTGGTTCGGTACAGCTGCTTGGACACTTGCTAAGAAGGGAGTGCCCGTATCCCCGCCACTTCCATCGCTCGGGTTGTCACAAGAATCGGGCATGCTCGAACCAATGAATAGAAGCGGTTCGCTGTACCGGTAGATCAACTCGGTATCAAGGTCCAAGCTGCTTGAATACTCGCCTGCGGCAACGCCGGGTTGAACGGGAACTCTCGCATGCGCGGTCGTGGTTGCAGACCCGGATCCGCCAAGAAGCGGCGCCGCATAAGAGAAACTGATGTTCAGCCTCGAAGCGCCCGTTTCTCCCCAAACAGTCGTGAAACCCGGGTCTTTGTAGATGTTGTATTCAAGCGGGTCGTTGGGCACGTTACGCATGTAGCGCGGGACGACCGAGCCGCCCCCACTGCCAGGGCCGAGCAGCAAGCAGGCGTTTACGTAAACCCTGCCGAGCAGGGCCAGTGCTCCTGTCGTGCAGCGAATCGTGACTGTTGCGGGAGCAGTCGTTGGCTGCGACATGCTGACGTTTCCCAGGTCTATCTCGATATCGTCGATCGAGCAGTCGGTGGCGGCCCGAACCAAACCGGGTGCGGCCAGAAGCAGCCCGGCAACGATAATTGCAGCTCTCATGGATTCATGCCTCGTGTCCTGACGGGCGCATGATCACAGGTGATTGGTCCTATGCGCGGAATCACCGTGCTGCTTTCGACCTGATACTCGAAGCGTGCGACGCAGGTGCCACGCCCGGAGTCCACCGTTATGTAATTGACGGACTCAAGCTCTTCCATATAGACCTCACCATCGAAGCCCACGACTACTTCCCGGTTGGTAGCCTCCACCCGAACCCGGCTTCCCATCGGCAGTGGCTGTCCATCCTCGTCATGCAGCACTACTACCGCTGCCCGCACCGGGCGGACCTCGAACTGGACGCTGACGCCTGAGCGGTCGCGTGGCACGGCGATCAGGTCCACCTGGCCCACGCGGACGTCCGCCGGCAGGTCGAGCGGGTCGATCGAGAGCTTGTTTCGTTGCCAGGCGTTGAGTCGCGGCACCATTAGCAGGCCGCGTCGATCAGTCTCGCCTACGAAGCGGTTTTCATGCATTACCGGGATCCCGGCGTGGCCATCAGTGGAAACCACCGCAAAGGCGTCATGGATGCGGCGCGAGGCGAAGGTGCCCCCGCCCATGCGCACCAGGCTGCCGCTGGCCTGGGCCCAGGAGTGGCGGGTGCCGTGGTAGCGGGAGATGCCCGCACCCAGGCGCGCGGCTTCTGTCTGCCAAGTGGCCTCTGCCAGACCTCCTCCGCCACGGTCGCCGGTTCGCCCCTGCAGGCGCCAGCCGTGCCCAAGCTCGCCGCGCACAGGTTTCGACAGGTCGGCGACCAGCTGGTTGCTGCCCCGGTTGCGCTGCCAGGAAGTGGAGAACTGGTGGTTGTCGCCCAGCGGTACCCTCAGGCCCAGGTGCAGGCTGCGGTCGTCGCCGTCGTCCAGGTTCTGGTTGAGCGACAGGCTGGCCGACCATCGGCCCGCGAAACTCCGGTTCCAGAACAGCCCGGCATAGCGCGAGGTCTCCGCCTCCTCGCCGCGATGGTCAAGCCGGGTGTAGCTCAGGCTCACGTTGCCCAGCCGGCTGGCGTTGAAGCCTGCGGTAGCCCGTTCGCTGCGCGGCGAGGGCGGCAGACTGTAAAGCGATGCGACGTCACGGTAGTCGCCGCTGGTGCGGCGGCTGTCGAAGGAGACGTTGAAGCGGCGATTGTTCCAGGCGTAGCCCAGCGCGCTCTGGGAGCCGTGGACGCCGTCGAGCCTGCTGCGCGCATGCGAGGCGTGGAGCACGCCGGCCATTCCCAGCAGCCAGGCCCCGCCCACGCCCGCGTTGGCCAGGCCGTCGCCTCCCTCGGCGTGTCCCTCGGCGGTGAACCGGCTGCTCACCCCATGGCGCCAGCTTGCGCTGGCCACGGGCGCGCCGTGATAGGAGAACGAGCGGATGCCGTAATCCCGGCGTACCGCACCCAGGCTGACCGACCAATCGGAGAGGCCCGGCGCCAGCAACCGCTGGGTGGAGTAGAACGGGAAGTCCAGGCTGCGCACCTGGCCGAATGCGTCGGTCAGCACCACCTGGGCATGGCCGGCGCCGGTCACGCCGGGGGCGGCGCCCAGCTCCCACGGGCCAACCGGGGCACGGCCGCTGTATTGGCGCATGCCGTTGATGTACAGCTCGATGTCCGACGGTACCGCGGCCTCGCCCAGGAACTCCGGCAGCGGCGTGGTGATCCGGTAGGGCTGCAGGCCGTAGTTGCGGCCAATCTGCACGCCGCCAATCCGCGCGGGCCGGGTCCAGTCGAGGAATCCGGTGAAGGTGTCGCCGATGGTGGCGGTGATCGCGCGCTCGGGAAACGACAGTTCCCAGCGGGAATCCAGTCGCACCGATTCGCCCTGCCAGCCGCTGTCGGGTCCGCGGTAGCGGCGCGACACGGCGGTGTTGCTGAAGACGCCGCGGCCGATACCGAACACCCGCAATTCGGAGCTTGCGGTGATGCCGCTGCCGTGGCTGCCGTCGGTGGCGTACAGGTCATAGTTGAGCAGCATGCCGGGCGAGGAGTCGGCGGGCGGCAGGCTCCGCGCGGGTGTGCTGTCCAGCCGGGTCGTCTCCAGGTCCAGCAACGCCAGCGGGGCGTCGATGGCCACCCGCTGGCGGGCCGGGTCGTACTGCACCTGCACCCCCGGCAGGGTTTCGAGCGGTACCGTTGCATCCTCCGCGTGGCCAAGGGTGCGGAAACCGAGCGCGCGCAGAGTGGTGGGGTCGGCGTGGAGCCGGCCGTCCCGCAGTTCAAAGCGGTGCAGCTGCGGCAGGCGCGAATGGTTGAGTTCGACCTCCAGGTACAGGATCAGCGATGCATGCACGTCCGTGCGCGCCCGCGGTCGCTCGCCGCCGGTGAGGCCGACGAGCACTTCGGTCGACGGGACCGGTGGAAGGGCGTGGACGGCAGGCGAGAAGGCCGCGGCCAGCACCGCGGCCTCAGTGGTCCAGCGCCAGCGTGCGCGCAGACGGCTCGCCATTGATCCTCGCTTCGAACGAGCCGCCGGAAGGGATGGCCAGCTGGTCGGGGAGGTCCCAGCGGCGATACTGGCCCGGCAATACATAGCCCGACAGGCCGGGAGCGATGGAGACGCGTTCGCCATCGGGCGCCCGGTAGGCCAGCGCCGCTACCTGGGCCCGCCCGTTGCCCAGGTTCTGGAGTTCGAACTGGCGGGCACCCTCGGCTTCGGTGACCCGCGCGTGCAGCACCGGTGAAGTGGGCTGGCCATCGGCGGGAGCGAGGAAGACCGGGACCGAATAGCGCAGCACGAAGCGCAGGGTCGCGCCTTCCCCGTCCCGCTGCCCTTCCAGCGGAAGCTCGTCCACGATGACCCGGTAGCTGGCCTCGTCCTGCGGCGGCGGACCATGTCGGATCACGCGCACCAGTTGCCTGCCCCCTGCCGGCAGTTCCAGCATCGGCGGGCTGATCGCCAGGTCGGTGGTCGGCTCCAGCACATCCTCGCCGTCCACCTGGGTCCAGCGGAACACGCGCGCCTGGGCCGTCAGCGTCCGGCTGCCGTTGTTGATCAGGGTGAGGCCGCCGGCGGCGCGCGCGGACGGCACTTCAACCGTGGTTGGGGATACCTGCAGGCCCGCCGCCCCGGCCAGGCCTGCGAAACAGAGCAGGGCCGCGGTGCAGGCGGCGCGCCATGCGCGACCCGGGGATACCGTGGGCCGCGCCGGGGTCACCAGATGACCGTGGCGGTCACAGTGTCATCGTAAGCACCGGCCGGAAAGTTGGCGCTCGGCACCAGGCCGTACACGATGAATTCCTGGACGTCGCCGGTGCCTTCGTCCTCCACCGTATCGGTCCCCACCGTGTCGCCCCAAGCATCGGTCAGCTCCGGGTTCTGGTAGAGCTGGTAGGGCACAAGGGTGCCGGTGCCATCGCTCATCGCGCGGGAAGCGACGTCTGCGCCGTTCGCGCCGGAATCCAAGGCGATGTCATAGAAAGTGCCCGGAGTGCAGTTCACGGACAGCACGCCCTGGGCCTCGACGTCGGTTGCGGTGGATTCCACGGTGCCGAAGTCGACGTCGGTGGCTGCCGGGGTGTCGATGCTGCAGGTGGAATCGATCGTGAGCATCACGTCGAAGGTGGTGCTGGCTTCCTGGGCCCAGGCGGGGGCAAGCAGGGATCCTGCGGCGAGCGCGGCAGTGGCGGCGAGCGGTTTGAGGATGTTCATGAGGGTTTCTCCCGGAAAGTGAGGTCTGGTCGCTTCAGAAGCGGGCCGGAATCTGTCAAGCAGGGAACGTGCCGGGCTGGGCTGCATTTTCCGAAGGGGCCATGAGGGTCGCGTGAGCGGCTTGTCCTCGATTTTATCGTCCTGCGCCGGGTCCAGCATACGCAGATGCGGCACCTGCTGTTCCAGAAACGTGGGTTTGAAGGGGCTCGCCACGGGTCCGCCTCTCCCGCGAACGCTGCCCCAGGGCCGGTCTGAAAATGCCGTAGGCCGTCACCCGCGCACGTCCCCGCCGCCTCGGCGATAATGTCCCGATGGCAATCAACCTCAAGACCCCAGAAGAAATCGAGAAGATGCGCGTGGCCGGCCGGCTTGCGGCCGAGGTGCTGCAAATGGTGGCGCCGCACGTGAAGCCCGGCGTGAGCACCGAGGAGCTGGACCGGATCTGCCACGAGCACATCGTCAACGTGCAGGGCGGCACCCCCGCCAACGTGGGCTACCGCGGCTATCCCAAGGCCACCTGCATCTCCGCCAACAACGTCATCTGCCACGGGATCCCGGGGCCGAAGGTGCTCAAGGACGGCGACATCATCAATATCGACGTCACCGTGATCAAGGACGGCTGGCATGGCGACACCAGCCGCATGTATTACGTGGGCGAGCCCTCGGTGATGGCCCGGCGGCTGGTGGAGACCACCCGCAAGGCGATGTTCGAAGGCATCCACGCGGTGCGGCCGGGGGCGACCCTGGGCGATGTCGGCCACGCGATCCAGAAGTTCGCCGAGGCTGAACGCTTCAGCGTGGTACGCGAGTACTGCGGCCACGGCATCGGCAAGATCTACCACGACGAGCCGCAGGTGCTGCACTACGGCAACCCCGGCCAGGGCCTGGTGCTGGAAGAGGGGATGACCTTCACCATCGAGCCGATGATCAACGAGGGCAAGCGCCACACCCGGCTGCTGCCCGACGGCTGGACGGTGGTGACCAAGGACCGCAGGCTCTCCGCGCAGTGGGAGCACATGGTGGCGGTGACCGCGGACGGGGTGGACGTGCTGACCCGGATCCCCGGCGACGACAACGACGCCTTCCTCTGACGGTGGCCAAGGCCGCGCCTCCGGAGCAGGGCAACGGCAGCAGGCAGGAAGACGACGCCGCCTGGGCCGCGGAGGCGCGCGCATCGCTGGCCGAACATGACGCGGAGCTGGCACGGCGCTTCGACGACGGCGAGGACATCGACCGGCTGCTGGCCGAACGGGTCAACGCGGTGGACGCCCACGTGCGCCAGGCCTGGGCCCGCTGCATCCCCACCGAGGCGCCGCTGGCCCTGTTCGCGGTCGGTGGCTACGGCCGCGGCGAGCTGTTCCCGTATTCGGACATCGACCTGCTGGCGCTGGCCGGCGAGGGCTCGCAGGCCGACTACCGCGAGGAGCTGGCGCGGCTGTTCGCGCTGCTGTGGGACGCGGGGCTGCCGGTCGGCCACGCCGTGCGCAGCGCCGACGAATGCACCCGCATCGCCGCCGCGGACATCACCGTGCAGACCTCGCTGCAGGAGGCGCGCCCGTTGCTGGCCAACCTGACCGAGGTGCGCCTGCTCAACGATGCGATCTCCACCCAGCGGACCTGGCCGCCGGCGGACTACTACGCCGCCAAGCTGGAAGAGCAGCGCCTGCGCCGCGCGCGCTACGGCAATACCGCCGACAACCTGGAACCCAACCTCAAGGACGGCCCCGGCGGCCTGCGCGACGTGCAGACCCTGCGCTGGCTGGCGCGGCGGGTGCTGGGCGCGCATAGCATGGAGCAGCTGATCACCCTGGGCCTGCTCGGCGTCGACGAGCACGCCACCCTGGAGCACGAGCGGCGGACCCTGTCCGAACTGCGCTTCGGCCTGCACCTGGTGGCCGGCAAGGCCGAGGAGCGGCTGCGCTTCGACCACCAGAAGGCGCTGGCCGCGCACCTGGAGCACGTGGAGGAGGCCGACAACGCGCTGGTCGAGAAGATGATGCAGCGCTTCTACCGCAGCGCGGCGGTGGTGCTGCGGATCGGCGAGCGCCTGGCCCAGCGCTTCGAGGAGCACCTGGAAGGCGAGGGCGAGCTGGTGGTGCTGGATACCGAATTCGCCACCCGCCGCGGCTACCTGGCCGCGCGCGACGAGGTCTGGCCCGGCGGTGATATCGGCCGGGTGTTCGACCTGTTCGCCATCTGGGCAGCAAACCCGAAGATCCGCGGCCTGCACTCGCAGACCGAGCGCGCGCTGGCCGAGTCGCTGCACGCGCTGCCGTCCTGGCGCGATGCGGAGCCGGAAGAGCGCGCGCGGTTCCTGGCGCTGCTGCGTGGGCCGGTCCCGGTGCGCACGCTGGAGCGGATGTCGCGGCTGGGCGTGCTGGGTGCCTGGCTGCCCGAATACGCCCAGGTCACGGGGCGCATGCAGTTCGACCTGTTCCACGTCTACACCGTCGACCAGCACACCCTGGCCGTGCTGCGCAACATCGCCGGCTTCGCGGCCGAAGAGCCCGATCCGCGCTTTTCCGCGGCGCATGAAGTCTGGCCGGGCCTGCGCAAGCCGGAACTGCTGCTGCTGGCGGGCCTGTTCCACGACATCGCCAAGGGGCGCGGCGGCGACCATTCCGAACTCGGCGCGGTGGACGCGCGCGAGTTCTGCCTCGGCCACGGCCTGGGCGAAGCCGACGCCTCGCTGGTCGAATGGCTGGTGCGCCGCCACCTGCTGATGTCGACCACCGCGCAGAAGCTGGACATCTCCGATCCGGGCGTGATCCACGCCTTCGCCACCGAGGTCGCCGACCGCGACCGGCTCGACTACCTGTACCTGCTGACCTGCGCCGACATCGCCGGCACTTCGCCGCGGCTGTGGAACGCCTGGAAGGACCGGCTGCTGACCGACCTGCGCACCGCCACCCGGCTGGCCCTGCGGCGCGGGCTGGAGAATCCCGTTGCCGCGGTTGAGCGCGTGGCCGAGATCCGCGACCGCGCCCGCGGGCTGCTGTCGGCGCACGGGGTGGACGATGACGAGGCGGATGCGCTGTTCCAGCGCATGCCCGAGGCGGTGTTCCTGCGCAGCCGCGCCGACCAGGTCGCCTGGCAGGCGCGGGCGCTGCGCGGCACAGCGCCCGGCGACACCGTGGTGCGCGCGCGGCGGCTGGCGGCCGGGGCGCAGGCGCTGGAGGTGTTCGTGCACTCGGCCGACCGCGACGGCCTGTTCACCGCCATCGCCATCACCCTGGACCGCAGCGGCCTGGCGATCCAGCAGGCGCGCGCGCTGGACGGACCACACGGCACCATCTTCGACACCTTCCAGGTGCTGCCCACGGACCCACGCTTCATGCCCGAGCCCGCGGCGATCGAGCGCAAGCTGGCCACCGTGCTGGCCGGCTCGCTGGACGTGCATCCGGCCCGGCGCAACCAGCCGCGTCACCTGCGCCACTTCCGGATCGTGCCGCAGATCGCCTTCGACGACAGCGCCGACGGCCTGCAGACGGTCTTCAGCCTGGTCTGCACGGATCGCCCCGGCGTGCTGGCCGACGTGGCCCACGTACTGCGCGGACAGCGGCTGCGGGTGCACGACGCGCGCATCGCCACCTTCGGCGAGCGCGTGGAGGACGTGTTCCGCCTGACCGACGAACGCAACCGCCCGCTGGACGAGGCGCGCCAGGAGGCGCTGCGCGAGGCGCTGCTGGCCAGCCTGGATGGCGATGGGCCAGGCTAGACGTTTCACTCTCCCTCCTTGCGTCGTCATGCCCGCGCAGGCGGGCATCCACGGACTTTCGCGCTAACGTCCATGGATCCCCGCCTGCGCGGGGGCGACGATATCGACCAACGACCGACTTCTGGATCCTTCCCATGATCGACACCGAGTTTTCCCCCGACCCCGATGCCATCGCCGGCATCCGCCACACCATCGAATCCGCCTTCGAGCGCCGCACCGCGCTGGTCCCGGACGAGATCGAGGCCAGCGTGCGGCCGGCGGTGGAGCAGGCCATGGCCGGTCTGGAGTCCGGCCACCTGCGTGTCGCCGAACCCGGCGACGGCGACCACGGCTGGCAGGTCAACGCATGGCTAAAGAAGGCGGTGCTGCTCTACTTCCGCATCAACGACATGGCCGTGGTCGACGCGCAGCCGGCGCCGTTCTGGGACAAGATCGAGGCGCGCTTCGCCGGCCACGATGAAGCCGCGTTCCGCAGCCTGGGCGTGCGCGTGGTGCCCGGTGCGATCGCCAGGCGCGGCAGCCACCTGGGCCGCGACGTGGTGCTGATGCCCAGCTTCGTCAACATCGGCGCCCGGGTGGGCGAGGGCAGCATGGTCGACACCTGGGCCACCGTCGGTTCCTGCGCCCAGGTCGGCAGCCACTGCCATATCTCCGGCGGCGCCGGCATCGGCGGCGTGCTTGAGCCGCTGCAGGCCGCGCCGACGATCATCGAGGACCACTGCTTCATCGGCGCCCGCTCGGAGGTGGTGGAAGGCGTTGTGGTCGGACACCACAGCGTGATCGGCATGGGCGTGTTCCTGGGCCAGAGCACCCGCATCTACAACCGCGCCACCGGCGAGGTCAGCTACGGTTACGTGCCGCCGGGCAGCGTTGTGGTCGCCGGTTCGCTGCCCGCCGCCGACGGCAGCCATTCGCTCTACTGCGCGGTGATCGTCAAGCAGGTCGACGAACGCACCCGCGCCAAGACTTCCGTCAACGAGCTGCTGCGCGGCCTGGCCTGAAGGAGACGCCATGACCATCCTGCATGGACTGAAGAACTGCGATACCTGTCGCAAGGCGCGCAAGTGGCTGGACCGCTTCGGCGTCGGGCACGAATTCGTCGACTACCGCGATGACAAGCCCACGCCGGAGACCCTGGTCGAATGGGCCGGCAAGCTTGGCGGTTTCGAGGCCATGGTCAACAGGTCATCGACCACCTGGCGCCAGCTTCCCGACCACCGCAAGGCCGCCGCCAGCGATCCCGAATGGAAGCTGCTGCTGCGCGAATACCCCCAGCTCATCCGCCGCCCGGTGGTGGTCACCGAAGACGGCACCGTCACCCAGGGCTTCTCCGACAACGGCTTCAAGAAGCGCTTCGGGAAAGCCTAGCCCGGCACTCCAGCAGCGCCAGCAGGTCCGGTTCGTCGGTGGTGGCATTGATGCGCATCCAGCTCCCGGGCGTCTGTTCCGGCGAGAACAGGGCGCCGGGCGCCGCCAGCAACCCGTGCTCGCGGCAGGCCGCGGCCAGCTCGACGGTGTCGGTGCGCATGTCGGCCCACAGGAACAGGCCGTCGCCGGCGCCGCCGAACACGTCGATCCCGGCGTCGCACAGCAAGCGGCGGGTGCGCGCGCGCCGCGCCGCCAGCCGCGTGCGCAGGGTCCCGGCGTGGCGGCCGTAGTGGCCTTCGACCAGCAGCTTGTGCACCAGCCGCTCGTTGAGTTCGGGGGTGGTGAATCCGCCCATGATCTTGGCGTCGGAAAGCGACCCGGCCAGCCCGGGGGCGCAGGCCAGGAAGCCGACCCGGATGTTGGCCGCCAGCGTCTTCGAGAAGCTGCCGGCATAGATGACCTGGCGCAGGCCGTCGCGCGCCGCCATCCGCTGCACCGGCGAGGCGCACAGGTCGGCGTACACGTCGTCCTCGAACACCGGTACCCCGTGGCGCGCGGCCAGTGCGAGGATGCGCGCGGCGGCGGCGTCGGAGAAGGACACGCCGGTGGGGTTGGACGCGGCGGTGGCGAGCACCAGCAGTCGCGGCCGTTCCTCCCGCAGCGCACGTTCCAGCGCGTCCAGGTCCAGGCCGTGCGGGGTGCAGGGAATGCCGCACGCGCGGGCGCCGTGCGCGGCGAGCATGCCCAGCGCGCCGAACCAGTACGGATCCGGGACCAGTACCGTGCCGCCCGCCGGCACCAGCCGCTGCAGCACCAGGTTGAGCGCGTGGGTGATCCCGGTGGTGAGCACGATCTGTTCCGGCCGGGCGACGATGTCCAGCGCGGCCAGGCGTTGCTGCAGCAGCGCCCGCAGCGGCTCGAAGCCGTGCGGCCGGCCGCTGTCGAGCCAGCGGCCCTGGCGACCCAGCGCGCGCAGCGCCGCGGCCACCTGGGCGCCGTCGAGCCAGTCGGCCGGGAGCACGCCGAGCCCCGGGCCGCGGGCGTCGCCGCTTTCGAGCATGTGGTGCATCAGCCACTTCAGGTCGATGCCCGGCGGAGCCTGCCGGGCCGAATCCGCCACGCCGGGCGGCTGCGGGCACACGTAGAAGCCCGAGCGCCGGCGTGCCTCGATGCGCCCCAGCGCCACCAGCCGGCCATAGGCTTCGCTCACGGTGAAGGGCGATACGCCCCGCTGTCGTGCCAGCGCCCGGATCGACGGCAGGCGCATGCCCGGGCGCAGCACGCACCCGTCGATCCGGTGCACGATCCACTGCACGCAGTCGTCGACCAGGGTGCCGTCGCGTTTTCCGCGGCTTTGCGGCATCGATGGCCCTCGCGGCTGTATCGGCGGGTGGAACCGGAATTGTATCGGTACGCGGGAGCCAGGCCCGGTTAGGCTGCCGTGGTTCCCCATTGATCGCAGAGGCCGTAGATGACCGTGTCGGGTGTCCATGCCTGGGTGAAGGCGCTGCTGGCGGCCTTCGCCTTGATCGTGCTCTCAAGTGCAGTCGCGGGACCGGCGCTCGCGTCCGGCACGTCCACGCTGGAGCGTGAGGCGGTGCTGGAGGACCTGCGGGTCGCGCGAACGCAGTATCTGCCCCGGGAAATGGCGTACGCTCCCGCCACGCGGGCGCTGGCCGAAGCGCAGCTCGACGCGCTGGAGCAGCGTGCCGGCGACCTGACCGCCGCGCAGCTCTTTGCCGGACTGTCGATGGTCGCGGCGCTGGCCGACAACGGCCACAGCATGCTGCGGCAGCGCGATGCTGCCTGGAAGCTCGAAGCGCGCCTGCCGCTGCGGCTGCTGTGGCTGCCGGACGGGCTGGTCGTTGCCCGCGCCCACGGCGAGCACGCCGACCTCGCCGGTGCCCGCGTGCTCAAGGTCGAGGATCGTTCGACCGAGGCGTTGTATGCCGGCGCCAAGGTGCTGCTCGGCGGCAACGAGGCGTACCGCCGGCAGTTGCTGCCGGACCAGATCGAGCTTGCCGGCATCCTGCACGCCCTGCAGCTGGCCGAGTCCCCGGACCGGCTGGCGCTGATCCTGCGCCTGGCCGATGGCACGACGGTCGAGCGCAGCGTCGCCATGGTGCCTGCGTCGACGCTTGCGCCGCTGGCCGGCTACGACCGGCTGTGGTCGCCGGAGCCGCTGGCCGGAGAGGAGGGCTGGGCCACGGCCCTGGAGGCGGATGCGATTCCGCTGTACCTGCGCGAAGCCGACGTCCCGTTCCGCGCCGTTGCGCTGCCGGAACTGGACGCCCACTACCTGCAGTTCCGCGCCAACAGCGACATCGACGGCTACCCCATCGCCGACTTCCTCGAATCCGCCGGCGAGGCCGTCGCCTCGGAGCAGCCGGCCAACCTCGTGGTCGACCTGCGCTTCAACACCGGCGGCAACCTCACCCTGACCCTGGACTTCATGCGCGGGCTGGCCGACGCCGTTCCCGGGCGGACCTGGCTGCTGGTCGGGCCGTACACGTTCTCCGCCGGGATCATTTCCGCGGCGGCGATCAAGCAGGGCGGCGGCGACCGGGTCACCATCGTCGGCGACGGCCTCGGCGACCGCCTGCACTTCTGGTCCGAAGGCGCCCCGGTCGAGCTGCCCAACTCCGGATACGCGTTCCGCTACACCGACGGCCAGTTCAACCTGGCCGAAGGCTGCAGCGGCGAGCCCGCCTGCTTCGACGACCTCTATCCGGTCAACGTCAACCTGGTCCCGCTGGAACCGGACATCCGCGCGCCGCTGACCGCCGAGGCCTACCTCGCCGGCCGCGACCCGGCGATGGACGCGGTGCGCGAGGCGATCCAGGCGGCGGACGACGGTCCCTGAGCGTTGTCCAGGCCGGCCTTCGCCATCCGGATGCGGAGGCGCGGGTACGGGCATGGCAGCGGCAGCGCCGCGCTTGCTAGGCTGGGCGGCCGCTCCCGCCGTTGCCTGCCGCCATGTCCGACGTCCTTGAACTTGCCCGCGCGCTGATCGGCCGCGCCTCGGTCACCCCGGACGATGCCGGCTGCCAGGCGCTGATCGCCGACCGCCTGCAGCGCGCCGGCTTCGCCTGCGAGCACCTGCGCTACGGTGAAGTCGACAACCTCTGGGCCACCCACGGACAGGGTGGAGGCCCGGTACTCGTGCTGCTGGGCCACACCGACGTGGTGCCCCCGGGTCCGCGCGAGGACTGGGCGAGCGATCCGTTCGCGCCGGAGATCCGCGACGGCGTGCTCCATGGCCGCGGCGCGGCCGACATGAAGAGCGGCGTGGCCGCCTTCGTGGTTGCCGCCGAGCGCTTCGTCGCCTCCCATCCCGACCACGCCGGCACCCTGGCGCTGCTGCTGACCTCGGACGAAGAGGGCGACGCCATCGACGGCGTGCGCCGGGTGGCCGACACCTTCCGCGAACGCGGCCAGCGCATCGACTGGTGCATCACCGGCGAACCCTCGTCGACGGAGCGGCTGGGCGACCTGCTGCGCGTCGGCCGGCGCGGCTCGCTGACCGGCCGCCTCACCGTGCGCGGGGTGCAGGGCCACGTCGCCTACCCGGACAAGGCGCGCAATCCCATCCACCAGGCCGCGCCGGCGCTGGCCGAACTGGCCGCCCGCCGCTGGGACGACGGCTACGAGACCTTCCCGCCCACCAGCCTGCAGGTCAGCAACCTGCACGCAGGCACCGGCGCCGACAACGTGATCCCCGGTGAGCTGCAGGCCACCTTCAACCTGCGCTACAACCCGCACTGGGACGCGCAGCGGCTGGAGGCGGAAGTGGAAGCGCTGCTGGCCCGCCACGACCTCGACCACGACCTGCACTGGCACCGCAGCGGCGAGCCGTTCTTCACCCCCGAGGGCCCGCTGCGCGCCGCCGCGCGCGAGGTGCTGGCGGAGTTCGCCGGCGCCCCTCCCGAGGAAAGCACCGGCGGCGGCACTTCCGACGCCCGCTTCATTGCCCCGCTGGGCGCCCAGTGCATCGAGATCGGCCCGGTCAACGCCAGCATCCACCAGGTCGACGAGCACATCCGGGTCGCGGACCTGGAAACCCTTCCCGACCTCTACCAGGCGTTGATCCAGCGCCTCCTGCAGGGTTGCGGCGCGACGGCAAAGGGCGCAGGATGACAGCCATGTCGACTGTCCACGCCAGCGTCGTGAACAACCACAACCGCCGCAACAATGCGCGCGCGAACAATCGTGCGCGCCCGATGCGGGGTGACGGACAGGCGTAGCGACAAGACACACGCCCGGACACCAGGAACCCGCATCGGCCGCCGATGCGGGTTTTTTCATGCCTGCGAAGCGACCGGAGCTGTCCTGGCCCGCGAGGGCAATGCGTATCCCTCCATAGCCAAGGACACTTCGCCATGTGCTCGATCTTCGCCATCTTCGACCTGCAGCCGGACGACGATTTCGCCGGCCTGCGCCGCCACGCGCTGGAATGCTCGCAGCGCCAGCGCCACCGCGGCCCCGACTGGAGCGGGGTGCACGTGGACGAGGGTGCGATCCTGGTGCACGAGCGCCTGGCCATCGTTGATCCGGCCGGCGGCTCGCAGCCGCTGAAATCGGAAGACGGCCGGCTGGTGCTCGCCGTCAACGGCGAGATCTACAATCACCGTGAGCTCAAGGGCGAGCTGCGCAAGCCCTACTCCTTCCAGACCGGGTCGGACTGCGAGGTGATCAACGCGCTGTATCGGGAAAGCGAGCCCGGTGCGTTCCTGGACCGGCTCAACGGCATCTTCGCCTTCGCCCTGTGGGACCGCGAGCGGGGCAGGGCGATCATTGCCCGCGACCCGATCGGGGTGGTCCCGCTGTACTGGGGCCACGACCGTGAAGGCCGGCTGCGGGCCGCTTCGGAAATGAAGGCCCTGGTGGATACCTGTACCGACGTGGCCCAGTTCCCGCCCGGGCACTGGTACGACAGCGCCAGCGGCGAGCTGCGGCGCTACTACGACCGTCCCTGGCGCGATTACAAGGCGGTGCAGGGCGTGCAGGTTTCGCCGGACGAACTGCGCGAGGCGTTCGAGGCGGCGGTGCACCGGCAGCTGATGAGCGACGTGCCCTACGGCGTGCTGCTGTCCGGGGGGCTGGACTCCTCGCTGGTGGCGGCGGTGGCCGCGCGCTATGCCCGCCGCCGGATCGAGGACAACGACAACTCCGAAGCCTGGTGGCCGCGCCTGCATTCGTTCGCCATCGGCCTGCAGGGCTCACCGGACCTGGCCGCCGCCGAGGTCGCGGCGAAGTCGCTGGACACCGTGCACCACGGCTTCGAATACACCTTCCAGGAAGGCCTGGACGCGCTGCCGGACGTGATCCGCCACATTGAAACCTACGACGTCACCAGCATCCGCGCCTCCACGCCCATGTACCTGCTGGCGCGGCGGATCAAGGCGATGGGGGTGAAGATGGTGCTTTCCGGCGAGGGCAGCGACGAGACCTTCGGCGGGTACCTGTATTTCCACAAGGCGCCGGATGCGCGCCAGTTCCACGAGGAAACGGTGCGCAAGCTCGACGCCCTGCACAACTACGACTGCCTGCGCGCCAACAAGTCGATGATGGCCTGGGGCGTGGAGGCGCGGGTGCCGTTCCTGGACGTGGAATTCCTGGACGTGGCCATGCGCATGGATGCCGCGCAGAAGATGGTGCACCGGCAGTCCAACGGCCCGCAGCGGATGGAGAAGGGGATTCTGCGGCAGGCGTTCGAAGGCTACCTGCCACCGGAGATCCTGTGGCGGCAGAAGGAGCAGTTCAGTGATGGCGTCGGCTATGGCTGGATTGATGGCTTGAAGGCGCAGGCCGAGGCGCAGGTGAGCGACCGCGAGCTGGCCGCCGCGCACCGGCGCTTTCCGGTCAACCCGCCGGCAACGAAAGAGGCGTACTGGTACCGGACCCTGTTCGAACAGTGCTTCCCCAGCCGCGCCGCGGCCGAAACCGTCCCCGGCGGCAAGTCCATCGCCTGTTCCACCGCCACCGCGATCGCCTGGGACGCCGCATTCGATACCTCGGCCGATCCTTCCGGCCGCGCCGTAGCCGGCGTCCACGCCGCCGCGTATTGATCCGACCCTACGGGCCCAGGGTCAGGGTGTGTTCGGCGGGGCCGGGCAGGAACGGGGTGGGGCGGCCGTGCGCCCAGTCGTCGTGGCCCGCGCCCCAGAATGGCGACAGTGGATGGCCGCTTTGGCCGCCGGGCATGTGGGCGATGCCGTTGGTCTCGTGCCCCGGCGCCACCACCATGCGCTGGGACGCGCCGAAGCCCGGGCCCTGCACCCGCGGCATCATGCCGTCGCCCGGCAGCGGGTCGGCCGGCATGCACAGCATCCGCCGGCCGAGCAGCGGAATGGCGCCCGCCAGCGGATGGCAGATGCGCGCGGTGTTGCGCTCGCCCCAGCTGCGCTGTTCAAGTGGCCCGCTTGCGGCCAGGCCGTCGCGCACTTCGCGCGCGGCGTCCTCGAACAATGCATGCCAGTCGGCATGGCGCGGCGACAGCAGGTGCGC
The DNA here is from genome assembly GCA_052090405.1 of Luteimonas sp. Taxonomy (GTDB): domain Bacteria; phylum Pseudomonadota; class Gammaproteobacteria; order Xanthomonadales; family Xanthomonadaceae; genus Luteimonas. Next base: position 66,143 of record JBQDAV010000003.1, on the reverse strand, counting down.
CGGTTGCTGCGTCACCAGCGGCCAGGCAATGCCCCCCAGCTGCGGAAGGTCCGGCATTTCGAAATCCTCGCCCAGCGCGACCTGGGCCGGCCCGGTCAGCCCGTCGGCGATGCGCGCGTGCACCGCCAGCCGCCAGGCGCGCACGATGCGGTAGCCGACCGAATCCGTATCTGCCCGCGCATTCCAGTCCGACGCCGCCGCGGCCAGTTCCAGCAGCGCCGGTGCATCGTCGCGCGGCGGCAGGCCGTCCAGCAGGTGCCACCAGCGGTCCAGTACCAGGGCGCGCACGTCGAGCTGGATGTCCAGCAGGTCCTGTTCGGTGAAGCTGTCACGGCCCTGCAGCAGGTCGCGGATCTGCTGCTGGCGCGCGCCAAGGGCATAGCCGCCGTCGCCCACCAGCGCCAGCGCCTCGCCGTCGACGACGCGGGAATTGGCGGTCCACAGGTGGTGGCCCGGCGGATCGATCACCGTCGGTGAACGGTCGGTTGCGATGGGCCACGGCGTGCAGTCGTTTGCCGGGCCGGGCTCATCAAGCGGCAGCTGTTGCGGGCACCCCGCATCGCGCAGCGGAAGCGGCCCGAGCAGGCGCCAGGCAATGCGGCCATCGCGATCGCCGATCACCAGGTTCTGGGTGGGAATGGCGGTGTGGTCGGCGGCGGCCAGCGCTTCCTCCAGGTCGCCCGCCGCGGCCAGGCCGGCCAGCCCCAGGTTGACCGAGCCGGGCAGGTGCGCCACCCAGCGCAGGCTGAGGGCATGGCCGTCGTCGAACCGCTCCACCACCGGGCCCCACGCGGTTTCCTCGATTTCGAACTCCACGTCGCCATCGCCGGCAACCGCGATCCGCTCCACGTGCCGGGTCACCGGCGCGCAGCCGTCGGTCGGCGCCCCGGCCGCGCACGGCGTCTGCAGCCGCCAGTCCATGTAGTCGCCGTAGCTGTTGGTAAAGCCCCACGCCACGTGGCCGTTGCTGCCCACGATCAGCGCCGGCAGGCCGGGCAGGGTGAAGCCGGAGACGTCCACCCGGCCGCCGGGCGCGCCGGCCTCGGGGTAGCGCAGCCGCGCCCGGAACCAGACGTTGGGCGCGCGCAACCCCAGGTGCATGTCATTGGCGACGATGGCGCGGCCGTCGGCGGTCAGCGCGCCGGCAACGGCGAAGTTGTTGCTGCCCGGCGTGCCGGTGTCGGACAGGGCGGCGGGTGCTTCCGATGCGGGCGCCGGCAACCGGCGCAGGTCGACTTCGTCCGGGCCGGGCAGCATCGCATCGCCGCGGGCGTTGCCCATCAGCGGCGCGTCCCAGTCGCTGCCGTCGTGGGCCAGCAGGGTGCGCAGCGCCGGCGGCAGGTGCGGGGCGACCTTCCACAGCAGCAGCTCGCGCCGGTTGCTGCCGCCCTGCAGGTCGAAGTACATCGCGTAGGCGGCCAGGATCGAATCCGCCGGCGTCCACGGTTCCGGCTCCTGGCGCACCAGCAGGTGCGGCCAGGGCCGTGCGCCGAGGTCGGCCAGGCCGGCGTTGACGCCTTCGGCGTAGGCCTCCAGATGCGGCAGGCGCTCGCCGGCGATCGCCCCAAGGTTCGCCTCCACGCGCGCGCGCAGCCGGTGGATCCGCCGCTGGCGGTCGTGGTCCAGCGCCGCCGCACCGAACAGCGCCGCCAGCTCTCCCGCTGAACTGCGCCGCAGCAGGTCCATGTCGAACCAGCGCTCCTGCGCGTGCACGTAGCCGAGCGCGCGCGCGGCATCGACGTCGCTGGCGGCCTCGATCGTCGCCGTGCCCAGCGCATCGCGCTGCACCTGGACCGGAGCGGCCAGGCCGGGCAGGGCGTGTTCGCCTTCCAGCGCGGGCAGGCTGGCGCGCAGGGCCAGCCACGCCGCCAGCAGCGCCAACAGCGCGAGGGCAAGCAGGAGGGCGGCGATGCGGGGCAACCATTTGCGCATGGCGTGGACGGGTGGATGCGGAGGCCGCACCTTACAACGTGGCGGGCCGTAGGGGACCGCTGCGGTTAAAGTCCATGGATGACCGTCGATGCATTGCCCAGCCTGACCCTGGCGATCCTGCTGCTGTTCATCGGCAAGGGGCTGTCGGCGCGGGTGGCCACGCTGCGTCGCTACAGCATCCCCGAACCCGTTGTCGGCGGCGTGCTGTGCGCGGCGGTAGTGTGCGCGCTGTACTACGGCATGGGCATGGAGGTGAATTTCGAGCTCGGCGCGCGCGACATGTTCCTGATGTACTTCTTCGCCGCGCTGGGACTGAACTCCAACGTCGCCTCGTTGCGCAAGGGCGGCTGGAAGCTGGTGGTGCTGCTGGCGCTGGCCGGCTTCTACATCGTGTTCCAGAACCTGGTGGGCATGGGGCTGGCGGGACTGTTCGGCATGGACCTGAAGGCCGGGCTGATGGTGGGCTCGATCTCGCTCACCGGCGGCGTGGGTACCACCGTCGCCTGGACCCCGCACTTCGTTGACGAGCTGGGGATCGCCAATGCCGGGGAGATCGGGCTGGCTTCGAACATGGTCGGCATGATCGCCGCCTGCGTGGTCGGCGGACCGATCGCCGGCTGGCTCATCAAGCGCCACCCGGTGATGCCTTCGGCCGATGCGGACCTGGAGGTCGGCACGCTCTACGGCGATGAGTCGCGCGCGACGCTGGACTACGCCGGCGTGCTGCTGGCGCTGTTCTGGCTGAACATCGCGCTGATGCTGGGCCACGGCATCAGCCACCTGATCAGCGAGGCCGGGATGCTGCTGCCGGAGTTCGTGGGCGCGCTCATGGCCGGCATCCTGCTGCGGCTGCTGGGCGACCTGTTCGCGCCCAACGGCCGGCGCATGTGGAAGCTGAAGGTGATGCAGCCCGGGATCGCGCTGATCTCCGACATCAGCCTGGGGCTGTTCCTGGTGATGGCGCTGATGGGGCTGCAGTTCTGGGTGCTTGAGCCGTTGCTGGGTTTCATGGCCGTGGCGATGCTGGTGCAGATCGCCCTTGTGGTGCTGTTCTCGGTGTTGGTGGTGTTCAAGGCGATGGGCAGTGACTACGAGGCGGCGGTGGTCAGCTCCGCCTTCGGCGGCATCGCCCTGGGTTCCACCGCCACCGCCATGGCCAACATGACCGCGGTGTCCCGTGAATACGGCGCCGCGCCGCGCGCGTTCGTGATCGTGCCGCTGGTGTGCGGGTTCTTCATCGACCTGGCGAACGCGGTGATCGTGGGCCTGATGGCGGCCTGAGCGGGCGGCGTATCGCGAATGCGAAGGACAGTCGTTCTCATGTCGGCATCGTCGCGCCGTGGCCGGCATACTGTCCCCATCCCGCCGTTCTCAAGGAGCCCCCGCGATGAAGGGAAACGCTGAAGTCATTGACTACCTAAACTTCCTGCTTCGCGGCGAGCTGGCTGCGCGCGACCAGTATTTCCTGCACTCGCGCCGCTACGAAGACCTGGGCCTGGGTGAGCTGTACGAGCGCATCAACCACGAGATGGAAGAGGAGACCCAGCACGCGGACGCGATCCTGCGCCGGATCCTGTTCCTGGAAGGCGTCCCGGACATGCGCCCGGATGCGATCGAGCCCGGTGGGACCCTGGAGGAAATGCTGCGCAAGGACCTGGACCTGGAGTACAGCGTGCGCAAGAACCTCGCCACGGGCATCGCCCTGTGCGAGAAGCACGGCGACTACGTCACCCGCGAGATCCTGGTCACCCAGCAGGCCGACACCGAAGAAGACCACACGTACTGGCTGGAAAAGCAGCTCCGCCTGATCGAGATGGTCGGCATGGAGAACTACCAGCAAAAGCGCATGGGCGAGGAGCCGTAACCGGCGTCGCAGCGGAGCAAGCTCCGCTCTACATAGCGGACAGGTCCGGCTTTACAGGTGGCGGAGGCGGTAGACGGCGGTGTGCAGGCGGGTGACGCCGGCGTCGCGGAAGCGGGGTTCGTCGTCGAGGATGTCGCGGCGTTCGAGCACGGCAATGTCCCAGTCCGGCTCCAGTAGCTGCCGGACTTCGGCTTCGTCCACTGAAAACGGCGGACCATCCTTTTCGGCCTGCGGATACTCCAGGGTCACCAGCAGCCCCTTGCAGCCGGCCGGCAGGCGCCGCCAGGCGGTGGTGGCGTAGCGCTGGCGCAGGTCCGGGGACAGGGCGATCAGGGCGGCGCGGTCGTAAACGGCGGCGCAGTCGGCCAGCGCTTCGGAATCAAGGGCGAACGCGTCGCCGGCGATCAGCTCGTACGGTCCGGCGGTGTAATGGCGACCGTAGCGGGTGTCCCGCGTTTCGGGCTCAAGACCACGCTCTTCAAAGAACTGCCGCACGGCCAGCTCCGAAAGCTCAACCCCGAGGACCCGGTGCCCGCGTTCGGCCAGCCACGGCATGTCCAGCGATTTTCCGCACAGCGGCACGAACACGCGGCTGCCGGCGGCCAGGCCCAGCGATGGCCAGTGCTTGAGCAGCAGCGGCAGCGGCTTTTCCTGATGGAATCCGATGCGGTTCTGCTGCCAGCGTTCGTGCCAGAAATCAGGTTCCATGGGTCCTGCCAATCCCTGCGGGGTCAGGTATCGGTGGAGAGGCCGTCGACCCTCTGCCAGCCCCGCGGCAGCAGGCCGCCGCGGCTGGCGCGGGCGCCCAGGTAGTTCTCCAGGTCCTTGAACGACAGGCTCATGGTGCGCTGGCGCGAATGCACCTGCAGGGTGCCGCCCGGCGACACCACGGCCACCGCGACTACTTTCTCGGTGCCGCGCTTGGCCTTGGGGATCTCGATGATCTTGTTGCCCTTGCCTTTTTCCAGCTCCGGCAGCTCCGACACCGGGAACGCCAGCAGGTGGCCGGCGCTGGTGACGGCGACAATGCGGTCGGTGTCCACGCTGCCCACCGGTGCCGGCTGCAGCACGCCGGAGCCGGCCGGCACGGTCAGCATCGCCTTGCCGGCCTTCTGCCGGCTGACCAGGTTGCCGAACCGGGTGACGAAGCCATAGCCCAGCGACGAGGCCAGCACGAAGCGCGCGTCCGCCTCGCCGCTGACCACTCCCAAAAATGACGCCCCCGCCGCCGGCGAGAAGCGCCCGGTCAGCGGCTCGCCGTTGCCGCGCGCCGAAGGCAGGCCGTGGGCCAGGGTGGAATAGCTGCGGCCGCTGGAATCCAGGAACGCCACCGGCTGGTTGCTGCGCCCGCGCGCCGCCGCCTGCAGGCTGTCGCCTTCGCGATAAGACAGTCCCGCCGGGTCCACGTGGCCCTTGGCCGCGCGCACCCAGCCCTTCTTGCTCAGCACGATCGTGACCGGCTCGCTGGGCACCAGGTCGGTCTCGTCCAGGGCCTGGGCGGCGCCGCGCGCCACCAGCGGCGAACGGCGGTCGTCGCCGTGCTTTTCCGCATCGGCCAGCAGCTCGGTCTTGATCAGCTTCTTCAGCTTCGCCTTGCTGCCCAGGGTGGAGGTCAGGCGATCGCGCTCGCTGTCCAGCTCGTCCTGCTCGCCGCGGATCTTCATTTCCTCCAGCCGGGCGAGCTGGCGCAGCTTCGTTTCCAGGATGTAGTCGACCTGGTCGTCGCTCAGTTTGAAGCGCTTCTTCAGCACCGGCTTCGGCTCATCCTCGGTGCGGATGATGTGGATCACCTCGTCCAGGTTGAGGAACGCGGTGAGCAGGCCTTCCAGCAGGTGCAGCCGGCGCTCGACCTTTTCCAGCCGATGCTCCAGCCGCCGGGTGACGGTGGCGGTGCGGAACTGCAGCCACTCGGCCAGCAGCGCCTTCAGGTTCTTCACCTGCGGGCGGCCGTCCAGGCCGATCACGTTGAAGTTGGCGCGATAGCTGCGCTCAAGGTCCGTGGTGGCGAACAGGTGGCCCATGAGCTGCTCGGCGTCGACCCGGTTGGAGCGCGGGATCAGCACCACCCGGGTGGGGTTGGCGTGGTCGGACTCGTCGCGGATGTCCTCCAGCCACGGTAGCTTCTTCGCCCGCATCTGCGCGGCGACCTGTTCGATCACCTTGCTCGGCGACACCTGGTGCGGCAGTGCGTCGACCACGATGTTCTGGCCGTCCCTGCGGTACGTGGCGCGGGCGCGGATGCTGCCGTGGCCGGTTTCGTACATCGCCAGCAGGTCGGCTTCCGCGGTGATGATCTCGGCCTGGGTGGGGTAATCCGGGCCGCGCACGTGTTCGCACAGCTCTGCCACGGTGGTGTCGGGTTCATCCAGCAGGCGGATGCACGCGGCCACCACCTCGCGCAGGTTGTGCGGCGGCACGTCGGTGGCCATACCCACCGCGATACCGGTGGTGCCGTTGAGCAGCAGGTGCGGCAGCCGCGCCGGCATCCAGCCCGGCTCCTGCAGGGTGCCGTCGAAGTTGGGCGTCCAGTCCACCGTGCCCTGGCCCAGCTCGCCCAGCAGCACTTCGGCGATCGGCGTCAGGCGTGATTCGGTGTAGCGCATGGCCGCGAACGACTTCGGGTCGTCGCTGGAGCCGAAGTTGCCCTGGCCGTCGATCAGCGGATAGCGGTACGAGAACGGCTGGGCCATCAGCACCATCGCCTCGTAGGCGGCGCTGTCGCCGTGCGGGTGGTATTTGCCGATCACGTCGCCGATGGTGCGCGCAGACTTCTTCGGCTTGGACGTCGCGCTGAGCCCCAGCTCGCTCATCGCGTAGATGATCCGCCGCTGCACGGGCTTGAGGCCATCGCCAATGAAGGGCAGGGCGCGGTCGAGCACCACGTACATCGAGTAGTCGAGATAGGCGCGCTCGGCGTACTCGCGCAGGGGGATCTGCTCGAAGCCGTGGAAGGAGGTGCGGACGGGATCGGTCATCGGGACTGCAAGGGAGGGGGGGAGTGAATTCTACGGCAGCCCGCGGATCCAGGACTCCAGCGCGGCGCTGTCGCCCGAATCGCCGGGGTAGGGGTGCGTGGGCACGTAGGGCTCGTTGTTGCCCCGCGCGCGGCCGCGGTAGACCTTCATCGGCAGGCCGATCCGCGACAGCCCGCTTGGCAGTTCCTGGCCGCCGATTTCCATGTACAGCGTGTCGGCCGAGGTCTCGGCGCCGGCGTGGACGCCGCCCAGCGGCAGCCACAGGTCCAGCGCGTCCAGGCAGGCGGAGGCGCAGGCCGAATCGGTCAGCACGATGACGTCGGCGTCCCCGCGCAGCCGGCGAGGGCGATCGGGTGCCGGCGCTTGCGGGGCGTCGGCGGCTGCCGTCGGCTGGCGCCACAGCGTGTCGCCCCGTTCCAGCGCCGCGGACATGCCGTCCAGGATGGTTCCGCTCCAGCGCAGCATTTCCGGATCCGGCGACTGCTGCGCCAGCAGCATTTCGCGGAAGCCGCGGATGTCGTCCAGGTTGCGCCGTGCCACGCGCCAGTCGACCGCGTCCGCGCCGCCCCTCGCCGCCTCCACCGCGGCGTCCCCCCACAGCAGCGCGGCGATTTCCCGGCTCCAGTGCGAGGAGCCGCCGCTGTTCCCGCGCACGTCCAGCACCACCCGCCGGGCCGCGGCCACCCGCTCGCCGTCTTCCAGTTCTTCCAGGACAGCGGTCAGGCGGGCGTGGTCTTCCGATTCCGGGTCCGCGTTGAAGCCGGCCATGGAAATCCACAGCAGGCGGCCGTCGCCAGCGTTGCGGATGCCGGTCTGCGCCTGCCGGCCGCTGCGCGTCCGTTCCAGCAGCGCCGCCTGTTCGGCGTCTTCCAGTCCGCGCCACTGCAGCTGCACGGTGCGGACCTGGCCGTCGTGCTCGAACCGGCACTCTCGCGGCGAGGCCAGCCACGGGTTGCCCGGGTCCAGCAACAGCCACCCGCCGAGCGCATCGCGCTGGGCGGCAAGCTGCCAGCGCCCGTAAAAGCGCCCCAGCCGGGATTCGGCCATCTGTTCTGCAGCCACCCCGTCGCAGTCGAGCAGGCGTGCGCCCTCGGCCGGAAGCCCCGCCTCGTCGGCCCGGACCGCCACCACGTGTGCGCCGTCGTGCAGCCGGGTGAGGAACCCCGGCCAGCGCGGGGGCAGCGATGGCGCCCCGTCTGCTGGCCTGAGCTGCACGTGGCCATCGTCGAACCCGGCGCGGAACTCGCGCAGCGCCCACCAGTAGCCGCCGTAATCGCGGGTCAGCGGCACCCGCTCCAGCGCCTGCGCCAGGCCCGCGTCCAGCTGGCGGGCGAACCCCGGGTTTTCCGGATCCACCGGCCCCGGGTGGCGTTCGTGCAGCGCGGCGTGGAAGGCGCGCACGTCGGCTTCCAGCGTGGCCGCCCAATCGTTCGTGGCCGACGGACCGGAAGCCAGGGCGGGCGGCGTGGTGGCCGCGAACAGGCAGCCCAGCGCCGCAGCGACGGAAGCAACGCAAGCAACGCAAGCAGGAATTGACCGCATCATTGTTCTCCGGCACGGGGATGCCGCCATTCCACTCCGCCCGCGATGCGGCGTCGACTGTCGATGGTCATGAAGACTGTCGATGGGCATGAAGCCCGATACGCAAACGGCGGGGGTATCATCAGGATGACCCAAGGAGCGCGCCCCATGAAGTCAAGCCAGCCGACAAGCGGGCATCAGCAAGCGGGGCAGGTTGCGCGCGCACGGCAGGCCGACTGCGTGCAGCGCCGACGCCTGCACGGGCACTGCAGCGGCTGCCTGGTCCGCGAGCTGGCCCCGTGTTCGGCCATTCCGCCGGAAGACACCCACGCCCTGGAGGAATCCGGCGGCCAGGTCCGGCTGGCTCCCGGCGGGGTGCTGGCCCGCGAAGGCGATCCGCGCACGGAAGTGCATACCGTCACCAGCGGCATGATGCGCAGGACCCGCCTGCTGCCCGACGGCAGGCGCTTCGTATACGCCTTCGTCCTGCCGGGCGACTTCATCGGCTTCAGCAGCGCCTCCAGCTACCGGCACACCGTGGAGGCGGTCACCGGATCCACCCTGTGCAGCTTCAGCGTGGCCAGCGTGCGCGGCCTGTGTGATCGCTATCCGGAATTCGAAACCAGCCTGCTGCGGGAGGCCTGCGGCGAGCTGGACGATGCCGGCTCCTACCTGATGGCGCTGGCGCGGATGACCCCCATCGAGCGTCTGGCGGCGTTCCTGGTGGACCTGAGCGGGCGCCAGCACCGCCGTGGCGGCACCCAGCACCACGTGGAACTGCCGATGACGCGCGCCGACATCGCCGACCACCTGGGCCTGACCATCGAAACGGTCAGCCGCAGTTTCACCCGCCTGAAACAGGAAGGGGCGCTCTACTTCGAGCACCCCCACCACATCGAACTGCGTGATCCGGGCAGGCTGCGCGCGATGGCAGGCCTGTAGCGGATCGCCCGATGCTTTCCGGTTACCTGTTCCGGTCCTGCCCGGGATCCTGGCGCCCGGTGTCCTGACGCTCATCGTCCTGGCGCTCGTCGTCCGGGAGTTCCGAGCGCTCCTGCAGCTTCTTGCGCTCCTGTTCCGAAAGCTTGTTGGTGCCGTCGTCCAGGTCCTGTTTCGGGGTCGTTGTCTGGCGAACCATGGGGCTGTCCTCGGTTGGGATGGTCCGATCTCCCTTTCCAATGCCGATGCTGGACCGGGGCGCGGAAGAACCACGTGAAGCGCGGCGGGGTGGGCGCGCACACGTTCTGAACAGTTCATCGGCTGATCGTCCGGGCCCGCCGTCATCGTGCTGCAACCAGCAGGTGGGAGGCTCGCGTCCATTGCGCCGCAAGCCGGCGCCGGGGATTTCCTTCCAATACCTTGGGGCCGTTCATGACGATTCGATCCTTGCGTGCCGCCGTCCTTCCTGCCGCCCTCGCGCTGGCCCTGGCCGGCAACGCCCATGCCCAGCAGGATCCGGCAAACGACGATGTGGTGCTGCTCGACCGCATGGTGGTCACCGCGCAGAAGCGCGAACAGCAGGTGCAGGACGTGCCGATCGCGATCACCGCGTTCTCCGGCGAGTTCCTGGAAGACATGGGCATCGACGGCTTCGAACAGCTCGGCGGCTACGTGCCCGGGCTGCAGACCCAGGTGCAGAGCCCCAACAACCCCGGCTTCGTGATCCGCGGCATCACCTCCGACAGCGGCGACTCCCAGGTGGAGCCGCGGGTGTCGGTGTTCCAGGATGGCGTGTCGATCAGCCGTTCGCGCGGGTCGGTGGTGGAACTGTTCGACATGGAGCGGGTGGAGGTGCTGCGCGGGCCGCAGGGCACGCTGTTCGGGCGCGGCGCGCAGATCGGCGCGGTGCACCTGATCCAGAACAAGGCCCGCAATGAATTCGGCGGCGGCTTCCGCGCCGGCTTCGGCAACCTCGGCGAAACCTACTTCACCGGCCACCTCAACACGCCGCTGGTGGAAGACAGCCTGTACGGCCGGGTGGCGGTGTTCCACCACGCCCGCGACGGCGCGGTGGATAACCTGTCGGGCGGCGACCTCAACGGCCGCGACACCCGGGCGGTGCGCGCCAGCTTCCGGCTCGATGTGGGTGAGTACTCCGGCTTGGACCTGATCCTCAACTGGCAGAAGGACACGCCGCCGGGCACCGCCTTCCGCAGCGGCAACATCCCCACACGCCTGGGTACCACCGGCTTCTTCGACGCGCCCGCCGACCTCAACCGCGGCGAGGAACTGGGCCTGGACCGCACCGTGCGCGGCGCGACCCTGCTGGGCGATTTCCACCTCAACGACGACTGGAGCCTTTCCACCATCACCGGCTGGCGTGATTTCGATGCGCATGAGGAATTCGATGGCGACGGCTCGCAGGCCTACCTGCTGGAGTTCGCCGAGATCGCGGAAGGCCGGCAGTTCAGCCAGGAGGTGCGCTTCAACTACGACGGTGGCGGCGCGTTCCGCGGTTTCCTGGGTGGAAGCTGGTTCGACGAGTCCGGTTCGCAGCGGGTGCCGCTGGGCACCGACGAGCGCAGCCTGTACGCGCTGCTTTCGCCACTGGTGTCGGAGATGACCGGCGGCGGGCTGCCGGTGGTGCCGGTGCTCAACCCGGACGGCACGCCCAACACCGGCCTGTCGATGATCCAGGTGCCGCCGGCGCTGCAGCAGATGCTGGGCCTGCCGCCGGTGCTGCCGCTCAAGCCCATGCACATCGAGGAATACGCCAACTTCGGCGACGTGCGCGCGCTGGAAGTGTTCGCCGACGGCACCTGGTCGGTGAGCGACCGCCTGGACCTGACCATGGGCCTGCGCTACACGCAGGAGAAGGCGCGGACCGGCTACCAGTCCGACTTCCACGGTGCGCCGAGCGTGCTGGGCCTGTTCCTGCCCAGCTTCCCGGACAGCGTTGCCTTCCCCAACGCCATGTTCGCGCCCACCGACGGCCGCATCAGCGCTTCGGAGGATTTCAGCTCGGTGGTCGGCCGGATCGTGGCCGACTACCGCTTCACCGACACGCTCAACGGCTATGCCAGCGTCTCGCGAGGGCGCCGGCCCGATGTGGTGCAGGTGGACGGCGAGGGCGACCGGGTGGTCGATGCGGAGATCGTGTGGAGCTACGAGGTTGGCCTGAAGGGCGAAGCCAGTGGCGGCCGCTTCCTGTATGACCTCGCGGCGTTCTACTACGACTACAGCAACTTCCAGGCCCAGGTGGAGAACCCCAACCCGCCGCCGTTCTTCATCACCGCGGACGGCGGCAACGCCCACGCCGCGGGCGTGGAGCTGGCGCTGGTCAACCGCTTCACCGACACCTTCAGCGGCTTCTTCAACTACGGCTGGATCGACGCCGGCTTCAACGCCGTGGACGACGACGGCAACCCGCAGGCGCTGGCCGGCAACCGCTTCCGCCTCACCCCCGAGCACACCGTGGCGCTGGGCGCGGACTGGCGGGTGCCGTTCGGCAACGGCCACGCTTTCTACCTGCGGCCCAGCTATACATGGCGCTCGCAGGTGTACTTTGAAGATGACAACACGCCGGGGATCGAACAGGATTCCTACGGCCTGTTGAACCTCAACCTGGGCGTGGCCATGGGCAATGGCTGGGACGTGCAGGCCTATGCGCAGAACCTGGCCGACGAGGAGTACCTGATCGATGCGGGCAACACCGGTGCGCTGTTTGGAATCCCCACCTACATCCCGGGCGCGCCGCGCACCTACGGGGTCCGCTTTGCGTACCGTTTCTAGGATGCGCGCGTGGCTGCCGGCGCTATGCTTGGCGGCCATGTCGATCGCGCACGCCGCAGACGGGCAGGGCCGGCTGGATCCTGCGGTACACGCCGCCATCCGCGCAGGCGAGGGCGGCCCGGTCGTCATCGCCCATCGCGGCGCCAGCGCGCTGCTGCCCGAGCACACCCTGGCCGCGTATGCGCGGGCGATTGAGGACGGCGCCGACTTCATCGAGCCCGACCTGGTGATGACCCGCGACGGCGTGCTGGTGTCGCGGCACGAGAGCGCGCTGGGCGATACCACCGATGTGGCCAGCCGTGCGGAGTTTGCCGACCGGCGCACGGAGCGCAGCGTGGACGGGATGGTCGCGCAGGGCTGGTTCGTCGAAGACTTTGATCTGGACGAGCTGCGCGAACTCCGCACTGTGGAGCGGCTGCCCGAGCTTCGCAGTACCGATCACGACGGGCGCTACCAGGTGCCCACCCTGGAGGAAATCATCACGCTGGCGGCGGAGGCGTCCGAGCGCCACGGCCGCGTCATCGGCATCGTCCCGGAGATCAAGCACTCCAGTCATTTCCACGCCCGCGGCCTGGATCCGGAAGCGGCGCTGATGCAGGTGCTGGCTCACCACAAGTACGCCCGGCGCGCGCCGTTCGGCGTGCAGTCCTTCGAAGTCGGCAATCTCAAGCGCCTGCGCGCGCTGCTGGACGGGACCGGCCTGCGCAACGTGTTCCTGGTGCAGCTGCTCGGCGCGCCGGATGCTTCGCCGCAGGACCTGGTGGAGGCAGGCACGCCGGTGCCGTACCTGCACATGCTCACGCCCGATGGCCTCGCCGGAATTGCCGCCTACGCCGACGTGCTGGCGCCGCACCTGCGCTACGTGCTGCCGGTGACGGAGGAAGGCGCGCTTGCCGAACCCACCCCCCTGGTGCCCGCCGCCCACGCCGCCGGCCTGGCCGTGCACGTATGGACGTTGCGCCCCGAGAACCACTTCCTGCCCCCGGCCCTGCGCTGCGAAGGCGGCCCCGAAACCCGCTGCCCAGCTGGCGCCCGCGCCGAAGCCGAAGCCTTCGCCGCCGCCGGCGTCGACGGCCTTTTCACCGACGACCCCGCAACCATCCACCCATGAATCGCGGCCGCGGCCCGGTCCCCACTTCATCAGGGCGCCGCGACATGCGCCGAATGCGGAGCCGCACGGTCACGGAGGTGAAATACGCCGCCGGCAAACTGGGCGTGGTGGTTCTACGCAGGGGGTGTGGTGAGTCTTGGGCCGGATCGGAAGGGCGCGGCGCGTTCGCCCCTGTCAGACCGCTCGCGCGCCGCGTGGTTTGCGGAGCAGATCCTGCCGCATGAGCCAGGCCTGCGCCGGTGGCTGTGGCGCCGATGCACATCCGTGGGCCTGGAGGTCGATGACATCTTGCAGGAGAGCTATGCCCTGTTGGCCGCACGGCAGCAGGTCGATGACATCGTCAATCCGCGTGCCTACCTCTACCAGACCGCTCATTCGCTGATCCTGCGGGACATCCGTCGTGCGCGGATCGTGCCGATCCTGGCGATTGAGAGCCTCGGGCCGATCGAGTTCGCCGACGACCTTTCCACGCCGGAGGAGGCAGCCGAGCAACGCGACTTGCTCGACGCCGTGGACAAGGTCATCGAATCCATGCCGAACAGGACCCGCGAGGCGTATTCCCTGCGCCGTGTCCACGACGTGCCACAGCGCGAGATCGCAAGACGCATGGGGATCACGGAAAAGGCGGTCGAAAAGCTCATTGCCCGCGGGATCCGCTGGATGAGTGACTGGTTGGCGAGGGAAGGGGGGTAATCGCCCCGCTCGCGGCTCTATCCACCCGGAGAGGGACGACAAGCATCCGGATGGACATCCGCGAGACCGCACCGAGCATCGACCAATCTGCTGCCAAGTGGGCGGCGCGGCTGGACCGTGCCCCGCTGGACGCCGAAGAAGAGATGGAGCTGTACGCCTGGCTGGAGGCCGATATCCGCCGCCAGGGCGCGCTGGTGCGGGCGCAGGCCCTGATGGTGCAACGCCGCCAGGCGGAACCGGAGTTGGAGGCTCCGGCGTACCTGCAACTGCTGCCCGCCCCATCGCGCCAGCCTCCCCGCCGCCGCTCGGGCTGGATGCGGCTGGTTCCGGCTGTAGCGGCCAGCGTGCTTGTGGCTGCGTTCGTCGTGTTCCTGGTCGATGTGCCGCAGGCCTATGCGACGGTAAAAGGTGAAACCCGAACGCTGCCATTTGCCGACGGCTCCACCGTGACGCTCGATACCGACACCCGCATCAAGGTCTACGACGACGGCGCACGGATCAGGTTGCTGCAAGGGGAGATCTTCATCCAGACGCTGCCCAACGGCACTGACCCGGTGATCATCGAAGTATCTGGAAAGCGCCTGCAGGCAACCCAGGCCGGCTTCAGCGTCAGCAAGCTGGACGGCCTGCCGGAACAGGTCACGGTCAAGACCGGAGAGGTGGAGCTCCTGGGACCGACGGATGCCCACCGGGCACTCGTCTCGTCCAGCCAGCGCCTCGTGCTCCCCGCTCCCGGGCGCGAGGCACTGCAGTCGTCGCACCTGTCGCCGGACGAAATGGAACGACAACTCGCGTGGCGAGGCGGCCACGTCGCCTTCCACGGCGAAACCCTCGCCGACGCCGTCAAGGTGTTTGCCCGCTACAGCGACACGCAAGTGCTCATCCCGGACCCGTCGCTGGCCAATCGGCAGGTGATCGGATGGTACGCGGCGAACAACCCGGTGGGCTTCGCCCGCGCCACTGCAGCGCTGCTTGACGCACGGGTGGAACACGCCGATGGACGCGTCGAGATCCACCCCGAAGATTAAGTTTTTTTGACAGAGGGGGGCGACGTCGACCCCAGGCATCCATATACATCGATGCCGCGCCAAACGCGCGGAGAACACGAGGCCTGGACCCCAATGATCCGAAAGAAACTGCTGTCGGCTGCCGTCGTAGTGGCGCTGACCCTGAGCTCACCTGCGTTCGCGCAATCGCGCGTGTTCGAGGTGCCTGCACAAGCGGCCACAACCGCGATTCCCGAACTTGCCCAGCAGGCTGGTGTACAGATCATCGCCGTGGGGGAGAGCTTGAGCGGCATCCAGACGCCTGCCGTCAGCGGGGAGATGAGCGTGCAGCAGGCGCTGCAGGAGTTGCTCGAGGGCACGGACATCGAAGTGTCGACCGATGAGACCGGCACCTACCTGCTGCGTCAGCGCAACAGCTCATCCGATCCGCAGAGCACAGCGGAAATGGACACGGTCGTCGTGACCGGTTCGCGCATCGCGCGCCCCGAACTGGTCAATCCGATGCCGGTCAGCGTGACCCTGATGGACTCTGCCTTCGAACAGGGGCGGACGAGTACTTATGACGCGCTTGTGGGCGATCCGGCACTGGGCGTGGGCCAGAATCTGAACAGCACCACTACCGGATGGGATGCGGGCATCACGGCGGTCAACCTTCGCAATCTCGGCACCAATCGCAGCTTGACGCTGATAGACGGAAGGCGCCGCGTCTCGAGCTCGGCGCGTGCTTCCGCGGTCGACCTGGGCATGATCCCGGTGGGGATGGTCGACCGCATCGAAGTGGTAACGGGCGGTGCGGCAGCGATTTATGGCGCGGATGCGGTCACGGGCGCGGTGAACGTCATCACCAAGCGCGAATTCGACGGCGTGCAGGTGTCGGCGACCACCGGCGTTTCCGAGGAAGGCGATGCAGGCCAACACCTGCTGTCGCTGACGACGGGTGGCCGGTTCGGCGACGACCGCGGTCGCTTCGTCATCGGTGGCAGCTGGTCGAAGACCGAGCCGCTCACCTACGCGGATCGCTTCGGGCTGGAGAACTTCCTGACCTACCGGGCCAATCGGGAAAATACCGGCATCAACGACGGCATCCCGGATCGCATCATCAACACGCAGACCCGGCAGATGTACTACGACTACACGCCGACCTTCTGGCACAACGACACGCGCTGGTACGTCGAGGACGCCGGCCTGCGCGAAGGCAGGTGCGGCGTCATGACCGACCTGGGCCAGTATTCGGTCTGTGACGGAGGCGACGGCCGTCACCTTGAAGACAGCAGGCAGTTCCGCGCGGACAACCAAACGCTGGCACTGATGGGGCGGGCCGAATTCGACGTCAGCGAGGACGCGACGGTCAGCGGCTACTTCTCTTATGCCGATCAGCGCTACAAGGGCGCGAACAACTATTGGCGCGACGACAGTCGCACGACGTACTTCTCCGGCAATGGCACAAGTCCGCGCGGCTCGTCGGCCTTGCTGGACAATCCCTACCTGCCGGAATCCGTGCGCGGGTACATGGAGGACAATGGCCTGGACCAGCTCTACATCGACCGCACCTTTGGCAACTTCCCCGTCCGGGAAGAGGACCACCACCGCAAGACCTTCACGCTTGGTGCCGAGATCACGGGCCACCTCACCGATTACATCGGCTGGACGGCCTTCGCCCAGTTCGGCGGGATGACCGACGACTACACGGGGCGCAACCTCCCGCGGAAATCCCACTGGATCGCCGCGCGCGACGCGATCGCCGATCCGGTGACCGGTCAAGCCGTGTGTCGCGACGCGACCGCACGCGCGGCAGGTTGCATTCCGTTCAACATCTTCAGCATGCAGGCCCCCAGCAGGGAGGTGATGGACTACGTGCTGGCGGATCGAAAGGAGCAGCGCCGCACCGGCCAGCAGGTGTTTGGCGCCGAGATCAACGGCCCGCTCATGGGATTGCCAGCGGGCGAGATCAACTTCGTCCTGGGCGCGGAACATAGACGGGAAACACTGGAGACCCGGGACGATCCGCTCGCGCTTTCCGGAGAGCTGGTCTACGGCGGCGGAGCAGCGGCTCACCCCGAGCTGGACGTCGATTTCGACGTGTCGGAGGCTTACGCCGAGATCGTGGTGCCGGTGTTCGCCGATCAGCCGTTTGCCAGGCGTCTGGATTTCGAAGCGGCGTACCGCTATTCCGATTACAGCACCGTGGGCGGTACCGATGCCTGGAAGCTCGGGTTGATCTGGGAGCCGATCGAAGGTCTCGCCTTCCGTGGCGTGAGTTCGCGCAGCGTTCGCACGCCAAACTTCGGCGAACTTTACGAACCGCGCGTCGACACCATGACAGGGTCCATCAACGATCCCTGCGAAGTGGCGTCGTACTACGCGACCGACCAGCGCGCCGCGAACTGCCTGGCACTGGGCGTCACCGAGCCGCTGGTCGATTACAAGATCGGACCCACGGTCACCACTGGCGGCAACCCGGACCTGGAGCCGGAAACCTCGGACAGCCTCACCTTCGGCATGGTGTGGCAACCGCGGTTCCTGCCCGGCTTCGACGTGACGGTGGACTATTGGGACATCGACATCGGCAATGTCATCACCCAGTTCGGCTACGCGACGCTCATGAGGCTCTGCGTGGACGCGCCGACCATCGATAACCCCTACTGCGCCCGCATCGATCGCGACCCGGCCACCCAGGAAGCCACCGCGGTGCGCTCCAACCAGCTCAACGCCGCGCGCATGTACGCCAAGGGCGTCGATCTCGGCGCCAGCTATGTCCGCGGGACTGAAAGCGGCCTGTTCGGGGCGACGCTCAAGGCAACGCGCCTGCTGGACATGGTGACCGAAACCACGCCTGGCATTCCAGCGGGCGACGTCGAGTACGCGGGCAGCTGGCAGAACCCGGACTATCGCGCCACGCTGACGCTGGACTATCGGGTCAATGCCCTCAACTTCGCGGTGAGCACTCGCTACCACGGCAGTGGGGCTTACGATCTGAACACCGATTCGGACGAGGCATATCCCGACGGCAACCGCGTAGGCTCGGCCACCTATCACGATCTTGCCCTCGGCTTCGACTTCTCGGAGCGGTACCGGATCGGTTTCGGCGTGAAGAACCTGTTTGACCGACAAGCACCGTACAAACCAACCGTCTACCGCGACACCAGCATCTACGATCAGGTCGGCCGCTATTTCTATCTCACCGCAAGGGCGACCTTCTGATGGGCACGCGTCGAATCATGGACACGCATCCATCGGGGGTCGTTCGATCGATGCGTAGCAAGCAATTCATGCTGGCTTTGGGGTTGTTGCTCCTGGCTCCGGCCAGCTGGGCGGAGAGCTGGAACGCCGCGCCGGAAGTGGTGCGCGGCGTTGACGGACCGACCATCGGTGGCGTGGTGTTCGAAGACACCAATGGCGATGGCAAGCGCCAGCCTGGAGAAGCGGGTGTTGCCGGGGTCCTGGTCTCCAATGGGCTGGACGTAGTCCGCACGGATTCAAAAGGTGAATATGCAGTGGCGGTGCGACCGGACATGGATGTGTTCGTCATCCAGCCCTCAGGCTGGAAGGTGCCGGTGGACACACGCAACGTTCCGCAGTTTTCCTATACGCACAAGCCTGGTGGGAGTCCCGGCAATCAACGCTACGGAGGTCTGCCGGACACCGGGCCAGCGCCCGAAGCGGTCAATTTCCCCTTGCGTCGCGCCCCTCATGATGGCCGGGCCTTTACATGCGCCGTCATTGGTGACAGCCAGGCCTATAACAACGTCGAGGCCGGCCAGTTCCGCGACAGCGCCATTGCCGATCTTCTGGACGCAGGCCTGGAGGAGAGGGATTGCATGCTCTACCTGGGCGACGTGGCTGGCGACGACCTTGGCATGCTGGAGCGCGTATTCGAGCTTGGTTCGACAGTCGGGGTGCCGCAGTGGGCGGTTGCCGGCAACCACGACGTTGACTTCGACGTGGAGAGCGATGCCGACTCGCTGGATACCTGGAGGCGAACGTGGGGGCCGGCCTACTATGCCTTTGAGCAGGGAGATGTGCTGTTCGTGGGGCTGGACAATATCTTTACCAAGCCCTGTGGCGAGTATGGGCAGGAGGTCGCGCGACCGTCAGTGCTGGAGCGGTGCGAGCGGCACTTCGAATACACCCACTACATCACCCAGATCCAGTTGACCTGGCTGGAGAACCTGCTGAAGCAGGTGCCGGAAGACAAGCTTGTTGTCCTGGCGATGCATGCGCCCTTGCTCAACTTCCATGCAACCAGTGAATTGCAGCACACACTCAACGCTGCTGCCTTGCACAAACTGGTTGGGGAGCGCCCGGCGCTGGCACTGGGGGGGCATACACACACGCTGGAGAACTTCGATCCCGGCGAACATTACGAGAGCTTCGGGCTGGTTGGAGTCGGGCCACTGCCGTTTCGCCACATCGTTGCCGGCGCTGCTTCAGGCCGCTGGTGGGGCGGTGATTTCAATGTTGACGGCGATCCGCAATCCCTGACCATCTCGGGGGAACCGAAGGGCCTGCTGATGATCGAGTTCGATGGATCCGACTACCGCGAGAGGTTTTTTGGCACCCGTCTGGGCGATCGTGGGCAGTGGGTGGATTTCAACACGCCGACCTTCCGTGATTGGCATGAGGCCCTGAACACCTGGCTGCAGCAGCCGGCAGCGGATCGTGATCCGATACCACCGGTGACGATCAACGATCTGGCGGACACGCACGTGTTCACTCCGCAGGATTTGGAGGAGGGCGTCTATGTCACGGTCAATTTCTGGCAAGGCTCAGCCAGCTCGCGCGTCGAGGCGGCCATCAATGGTGGCTCGAAGTTTTTACTCGAACGCACACAGCAGGGTGCGGGCGAGGCCCTCAATACCGGGATCGAGTACGTTGATCCGTTTTCCGCCCAGCGCCATGCCACGGTCGGCCGCTGGGCCTACGAGAGTCGCTCAGGCGAGAATCTCACGCAGGGTCATGTGCGAGGAAAAGGCAACGTCACAGGCCGTGTGAAGTCGCCACAGCCGTATGGCGAGCGATTGCCCGATCGGAATCATCACTTGTGGCGCACGCGGCTGATGGACGACCTGGCCGAAGGCGTGCATGTGCTGACCGTGACTTCCACCGATCGCAATGGACAGGCCTGGACGGACAGCGTGGTCTTCGAAGTTCGTCCGGAGCGGCTATCACCGCACTTTCCGCGCGAACTATGGGATTAGTCCCGGGACGACCCGGGATGATCTTGGGCATGGAGAGTGGACCGGTGATCGGCTATGTAACTGATTTCATCGGATAGGAGGCACAAAAAACCCCGCTTTCGCGGGGTTTTTGTGTCCTGCTGGAACTGGTGAAAGCTCCAGAAATTGACCCGTGTTGCCAGGAGAGGAGTCGAACCTCCACAGGGTTGCCCCCCAGGTGCTATCCGTTGATCGCCTCGCGCTCGATTGCCTCCACCACGAACTGGTTCAGGCTCTTGCCCCTGGCTGCCGCAGCCGTCACGGCCCGGGCGTGCAGGCTTTCATTGAGCCTGACCTGGAACCTGCCGGAGAACTTGCGGATCGGGTCAATACCGCGCTCCCGGCAAACCTCCATGAATGTATCCAGGGAGGCCTGACCCTCGCGGGCAAGGCCAGCGACATTGTCCGCATAGAAGTCCGCGCCGCCGTTGAGCGCAACGAATTCCCCGCGAAACATGCTGGTCCCGGGATCGAAAGACACAACAGCCTTGTGCCCGTTGATTTCGATGATGTTGATCATGGTTCTACTCCGTGGGATTGCAGCCACTTCTTGACGCTCACAACGGCTCCCTTGTCCGTCTCCGGACGCGGATGGGGTCGGTGGAACACCTGCACTTCGTCCTGCCAGACGATGGCAATGCGGGATCCCGCCCGTTCTTCCACATCAGCCCCAAGTCCAACGAAAAGCGCCTCGATATCCGACCAGCGGATCGTGCCCGATACCGGCCGGCCATAGATGGCGCCCAGCGTGGTGGCGTGCCGCTTTTTCATGGTTCGAAATAGTACCATAAAACGGTACCAGTCTACAGGTCGGGCTACGTCCCAGGCCCCGCGACACCGACATCACGCTCGTCGGCCGTGCAGGGTGGCCGGTACCCCCAGCGGTACCCCCGAAGTCGGCGCGATGTCCTGCGACTACCTGAAACCGTAGGCAACAAAAAGCCCCGCGGTTGCGGGGCTTTTCGGCTTACTGCTGGACGTGGTGAGGCGTCCTGGTTTGACCCGTTGGTGCCCAGGAGAGGACTCGAACCTCCACAGGGTTGCCCCCGCTAGCACCTGAAGCTAGTGCGTCTACCAATTCCGCCACCTGGGCGGGTCAAGCCGTGTATTTTGCTGCGCCCCGCGGATGATGTCAACGCTCCCAGGGACCGTCGTCCCCGCGCACGCGGGGACCCAGCGTCTTTCGTTCCCACTGTACGGAAGTCACTGGACTCCCGCCTTCGCGGGAGTGACGGCAGGGATTCGCGGGAGTGACGGCTCCCCAAATCACACCCGCCTGAACGGGTCGCGTGTAACATCGCGTCGATGACGAAACCACCCAGCAAGCGCGGCAGCGGTCGCGGCAAGAAGGCGCCCGGCAAGTCCGGCGAATCCACCCGATCGAAGCCGGCCGGCAAACGCGCCGCGGGCGGGAAGAAGCTCCCGCCCTGGATGCCCGAATCCGCGGCCGCCGATCCGCGGCCGGCGAAGTCCTCCGGCAAGGCCCGGCCCGCCCCCACCAAGGCCCCCGGCAAGAAGGGACGCGTCCACGACCCCTACGCCGAGCGCGAGGCTGGCCGCTACGAGAACCCCATTCCCAGCCGCGAGGCGATCCTGGCCACGCTGTCGGACGCCGACGGCCCGCAGAAGTCCGAAGAGATCGCGTCCATGCTCGGCCTGACCGAGCCGGACCGCTTCGACGCGCTGGAAAAGCGCCTGGGCGCGATGGTTCGCGACGGCCAGCTGCTGCGCAACCGCCGCGGCGGCCACGTGCCGGCCGGCGAAGTCGAGCTGATCGCCGGCACCATCATCGCCAACCCCGACGGCTTCGGCTTCATGCGCCCGGACAGCGGCGCCGGCGACGACCTGTTCCTGCCGCCGTATGAAATGCGCAAGGCCATGCACGGCGACCGGGTCATGGCCAGCGTGTCCGGCGTGGACGGGCGCGGCCGCCGCGAGGGCGTGATCGTCGAAGTGCTCGAGCGCAGGCTCACCCGCCTGCTGGGCCGGTTCACCGTGGAGTCGGGCATCAGCTTCGTGGTCCCCGACGACCGCCGCATCCAGCGAAACGTGCAGATCCCGCAGGACGAGCGCAAGGACGCCGAACACGGCCAGCTCGTGGTCTGCGAAATCGTCCACGCCCCCGACACCCGCCGCCCGCCGATCGGCCGCGTGCTGTCGGTGCTGGGCGACGTGCTCACCCCGTCGCTGGTGGTCGAGGCCGCCATCCACGGCCACGGCCTGCCGTACGAGTTCCCGCAGGAAGTGCTGGACGAGGCTTCCGCCGTCCCCCTGGATGTCACCGAACAGGAGATCCGCGGCCGCCGCGACCTGCGCAAGCTGCCGCTGGTCACCATCGACGGCGAGGACGCCAAGGACTTCGACGACGCGGTGTGGTGCGAGGCCGATCGCGACGGCTTCCGCCTGGTGGTCGCCATCGCCGACGTCTCCCACTACGTGCGCCCCGAACAGCCGCTGGACGACGAGGCCCAGCTGCGCGCCACCAGCGTGTACTTCCCCGGCTTCGTGATCCCGATGCTGCCCGAGGTGCTGTCCAACGGCATCTGCTCGCTCAAGCCCAGGGTCGACCGGCTGTGCTTCGTGTGCGACATGCGCATCGGCCGCGACGGCGAGGTGCGCGAGTCCGAGTTCTACGAGGCGGTGATGCACTCGCACGCGCGCCTGACCTACACCCAGGTCTGGGACGCGGTGGGCGAGGACGACCCGCAGGCGCAGAAGGAGATCGGCAAGCTGATGCCGCAGATCCGCGATCTGCACCGGCTGTACAAGGCGCTGGCCAAGGCGCGGGCCAAGCGCGGCGCGATCGAGTTCGAGACCTCCGAAGTCCGCTTCGAACTCGACAACCGCGGCGAAGTGGTGCGCGCGGGCATGCTCCAGCGCAACGACGCCCACAAGCTGATCGAGGAATGCATGATCGCGGCCAACGTCCAGGCGGCCATGCGCCTGATGGACACCGACATTCCCGCGCCGTACCGCATCCACGACCAGCCGCCCGAATCCAAGTACCTGGAGCTGCTGGAGTTCCTGAAGGAGTTCAACCTGCGCATGCCGGCCTGGGGCCGGGTGCGGCCGAAGGACTTCACCAGCCTGCTCAACCGCGTGCGCGAGCGGCCCGAGGGCCCGCTGATCGAATCTGTGCTGCTGCGCAGCCAGAGCCTGGCGGTGTACTCGATCGAGAACATCGGCCACTTCGGCCTGGCGCTGGACGCCTACGCCCACTTCACCTCGCCGATCCGCCGCTACCCGGACCTGCTGGTGCACCGGGCCATCAAGCACGCGCTTTCCGGCAAGAAGCCGCAGGCGTTCAAGTACTCCAACCGCGAGATGGTGGCGCTGGCGCTGCAGAGCTCGGAGAAGGGCAGGCGCGCCGACGAGGCCTCGCGCGAGGTCGACGACCGCTACCGCGCGGCGTGGATGGAGGAGCACATCGGCGGCGAATTCGACGGCGTGATCAGCGGCGTGACCAGCTTCGGCCTGTTCGTGGAACTGGACGAATCCAAGGTCAACGGCCTGATCCACATCACCCAGCTGCCGCAGGATTTCTACCGCTTCGATCCCATCCGCCGCACCCTCACCGGCGATCGCCGCGGCCGCGAATTCCGCCTCGGCGACCGCGCCCGCGTGCGCGTGCTCAAGGCCAGCCTGGAAGAACGCAAGATAGACTTCGGCCTGGTCGAGGAGCGCGAAACGAAGGCGTCCAAGGCCGCCAAGCCCCTGCCCGAGCGCGGCAAGCCCGCCAGGCGCAAGAAACAGAAGTACTGATTACCGAATGAGCAAACAATCCCCCTGGATCGCCGGCATCAACGCCGTCGCCGCCGCCCTTGAGCACGACGCCGACAACGTGCGCGAGGTGCTGGTGGAGGCCGGCGCCAAGAACCCGCGGATCGCCGAGATCGAAACCGAGGCCCGGCGCAAGGACATCGACGTGCGCCGCGTCGCCCAGCAGGCGCTGGACGGCGTTGCCGGCGGCCTGCGCCACCAAGGCGTCGCCGCCCGCTATGCGGCCGCGAAGACCTGGGACGAAAAGGACCTGGCCGAACTGGTCGAAGCCGCCGACGGCAAGGCGCTGGTGCTGGTGCTCGACGGCGTGCAGGACCCGCACAACCTGGGCGCCTGCCTGCGCAGCGCCGCCGCGGCCGGTGCCACCGCGGTGGTCATCCCCAAGGACAAGGCGGTCCAGATCACCGCCACCGTGCGCAAGACCTCCGCCGGCGCCGCCGACACCGTACCGGTAGTGCGCGCCACCAACCTGGCCCGCACCCTGCGCGAGCTTCAGAAGCTCGGCGTCTGGATCCACGGCCTGGCCGGCGACGCCCCCGCCACCCTCTACAGCCTGGACCTGACCGGCAACGTGGCCGTGGTCCTTGGCGGCGAAGCCGACGGCCTGCGCCGCCTCACCCGCGAGTACTGCGACCACCTGGCCCACATCCCCATGCCCGGCGGCTTCGAAAGCCTCAACGTCTCCGTCGCCACCGGCATTGCCCTGTTCGAAGCCGTCCGCCAGCGGATCTAGAAAAGGCCGGTTCACGCCAGCGGGACGGGTCGCCCGTGAAACTCCTTGTTTGCCGGCACCTTCGTGCCGGGCTTTCCCAAGGAGTATTCGCATGATCAAGTGGGCCATCATCTTTGCCGTCATCGGCCTGATCGCCGGTTTGCTTGGCTTCACTGGCCTGTCCGGCGCGGCCATGGGCATTGCCCAGTTCCTGTTCTGGGCGGCCATCATCATTGCGGTGATCCTCTTCATCCTGGGCTTCACCATTTTCAAGAAGGTCACCAAGTAGGAACGCATCGTCCCTGTTCCGTCGGGGGTGACCGGGGTGCCGGCTCCTACAATGGTGGGGTCCTGTAACGTGGAGCGGACCAGTGAGCCAGCATGAAAGCCGCAGGGTGCGGCATCCCATCGTCTTCCGACGCGTCAAGGTGCGCGAGGTGATCGACCTGACGCCGCACATGCGCCGGGTCATTCTTGCCGGGCCGGAGCTCGAGGGCTTCCACAGTGCCGCCGCGGACGACCACATCAAGGTGGTGTTCCGGAATTCCGACGGCGAGTACGTCACCCCGACCATAGGCCCCGACGGCCCGGAATACCCGGCCGACAAGGCGCCTTCGCCGATGCGCGACTACACCCCGCGCCACCACGACGCGGCCGCCGGCACGCTGGCCGTCGACTTCGTCGTGCACGGCGATGGCCCGGCCAGCGACTGGGCCGAGCGGGCAAAGGCTGGCGACGATTTCGTCTTCGGCGGCCCGCGCGGCTCGTTCCTGCCGGCCGACGACTTCGACCACTACGTGCTGGCCGGCGACGAAACCGCGCTGCCGGCCATCGCCCGCTGGCTGGAGGAAATGCCGGCCGGGCGCAGGGCCACAGCGTTGATCGAGATTCCCGGAGACGCCGACCGCCAGGAACTGTTCACCCAGGCGGACGCCGCCATCACCTGGCTGCCGCGCGACGGCGCCGCGCCCGAAAAGAGCGGCCTGCTGGAGCAGGCGCTGGAGAAACTGGCGCCCGAAGGCGATGCCTTCTGGTGGATCGCCTGCGAATCCGGCCGAAGCCGCCTGATGCGCAAGTCACTGACAGACGAGCGCGGCGTGTCCAAGGACTGGATCCGCGCCACCGGCTACTGGAAGCGCGCAGACGCCGAGGCTGACGCAGGCTGAGCAAGGCGGGAGCCCATGCCCCCGCTGCCGCGGGGGTGACGCCGGTCAGTCGGCCTGGGCGTCGGCCGGGGTGAGCTTGAGCAGCCAGCCGTCGCCCTCGCGGGTGCCGTCCTCCAGCAGCCAGATCGCGCCGTCCGGGCCCTGTTCCACCTCGCGGATGCGGCGCTGCATGTCGAAGCGTTCGGCCTCGCTGGCGTTTTCGCCGTCGAACTCCACCCGCACCAGCGACATCGACGACATGCCGCCGATGAAGCCCGAGCCTTGCCACTGCGGGAACTGCGCGCCGTCGTAGATGACGAAGCCCGCCGGCGAGATCACCGGCGTCCAGGTGATCACCGGGGCGCGGAATTCCGGGTGCGCATCGTGGTCGGGGAATTCGGTGCCGTCGTAATGGTCGCCGTTGGACACCACCGGATAGCCGTAGTTTTCGCCCTCCACGATCAGGTTGAGCTCGTCGCCGCCCATCGGCCCCATCTCGTGCGCCCACAGGCGCCCATCGGCGTCGAAGTCCATGCCCAGGATGTTGCGGTGGCCCAGCGTCCACACCTGCGCGGCCACGCCGCCCTGGTCGGCGAAGGGATTGCCCTTGGCCGGCGTGCCGTCGTCGTTCAGGCGCAGGATCTTGCCCAGGTTGGTATCCATCTCCTGCGCGGGGGCGAATTCCTTGCGCTCGCTGGAACTGATCCACAGCAGGCCGCCGTCGTCGAAGGCGATGCGGTAGCCGAAGTGCCCGTCGCCGCTCTTCTTCGGCTCCTGGCGCCAGATCACCTCCAGGTCCTGCAGCGCGCCGCCGCCGGCCTCGTCCAGTTCCAGCTTCGCGCGCGCCACCGCGGCGCCCATCAGGTCGTCGTCGCCGGCCTCCACGAAACTGATGTAGACCAGCCCGTTGTCGGCGTAGGCCGGATGCAGCACCACGTCGCCCAGGCCGCCCTGCGCCACGTGCTGCACCTGGGGCACGCCGCTGACCTCGCCGGTGGCATCGTTCTCCGGGTCATACAGGCGCAGGGTGCCGGCCATTTCGGTCACCAGCAGGCGGCCGTCGGGCAGGAATGTCATCGCCCAGGGGGAATCGAACCGGGTGATTTCTTCAGTGGTGAAGGGCGCCTCCGCGAAAGCGGGCGCCTCGGGCGCCACTTCGTCGGGGAGCGTGGGCGGCGCGGTATCCGGGACGGCCTGCGCCGGCACTTCGGCGTCGGTGGAGGAGGGCGGCCGATCGCTGCAGGCGGACAGCACGGCGGCGGTGATTCCGAGGAACAGCACGTTTCTGAATCGGATCATGGTCGTTCCCTTGTTCCAGGCCGGGGGTGCCAGGGGCCCCAAGGATAGCGCGCGATGGTGCAGGCAGCGCCGGCGGGGAGGGCGGTTTCCCGGCGCGTTGCATCGGGTGGATGGCCCCGGCGCGATACAATCGAGGATTCCCGGTTTTTTCTGGATCCGCACCATGAGCGTTCCCGCCTCCCGGGCCCTCCCGGACAGCCGCCCCGAAGCCACCCCGCTGCGCTTCGTCACCGCCGCCAGCCTGTTCGACGGCCACGACGCCGCCATCAACATCATGCGCCGCCTGATCCAGGCCCAGGGCGCGGAAGTCATCCACCTGGGCCACAACCGCTCGGTGGAAGACGTGGTGCGCGCCGCCCTGCAGGAGGACGCCGACGCCATCGCCCTGTCCAGCTACCAGGGCGGGCACGTGGAATACATGAAGTACATGGTGGACATGCTGCGCGAGCGCAACGCCGGCCATATCCGCGTGGTCGCCGGCGGCGGCGGCACCATCACCCCGGAAGAGATCCGCGAGCTGGAAGACTACGGCGTCGAGCGCATCTACCACCCCAACGACGGCATGAAGCTGGGCCTGGTGGAAATGATCGAGGACGTCGTGGAGCGCGTCGAGAAGGCCCGCGCAGGCCGGGCCCCGGCCGCCCACCAGGACCAGGCCGCCAACGACGACGGCGGGTCCACGCCCGCCATCGAGGATGAAATCGCCATCGGCCGCGTCATGTCCGCACTCGAGGACGGCGACTACCCCGATTCCGAGCTCGCCACCCTGCGCAAGCAGTGGCAGCTGGCCGGCAGCAAGACCCCGGTGATCGGCATCACCGGCACCGGCGGCGCCGGCAAATCGTCCGTCACCGACGAACTGCTCAACCGCTTCCTCGCCCACTTCCCGCAGATGCGCATTGCCGTGATCTCGGTCGACCCCACCCGTCGCCGCACCGGCGGCGCGCTGCTGGGCGACCGCATCCGCATGAACTCCCTGCGCAGCCACCGCGTCTACATGCGTTCCATGGCCACCCGCCGCCAGCACGTGGCCACCAACGCCGTGCTGACCGACTGCATCAGCTTCCTCAAGTCCCTGGCCTGTGACCTGGTGATCGTGGAGACCGCCGGCATCGGCCAGAGCGATTCGGAGATCGTCGACCTGGTCGACTTCCCCATGTACGTGATGACCAGCGACTACGGCGCCGCCAGCCAGCTCGAGAAGATCGACATGCTGGACTTCGCCGAGCTGATCGCGCTCAACAAGTACGACAAGCGCGGCGCCGAGGACGCCCTGCGCGACGTGCGCAAGCAGTGGAAGCGCAACCGCGTGGCGTTCCAGACCGCCGACGAAGACGTGCCCGTCTATCCCACCATCGCCAGCCAGTTCAACGACCCCGGCATCAGCTGGATGTTCGCCAACCTGTGCCGCCTGCTGCGCGAAAAGCTGCCGGAAAAGACCGCCGCCTCCGAAGGCTGCAGCTTCCAGCCCGAGATCGACACCAGCCTCAAGGAGCCGCGCGCCACGGTGCTGATCCCCGGCAAGCGCGTTCGCTACCTGGCCGAGATTGCCGAGCAGGGCAGGGCCATCAACGAAGGCATCGACAAGCAGGCCGAAGCCGCCAACCGCGCCCAGTCCTTCTGGGAATCGCTGAGCGAGCTCGAAGACCCCAAGCTCCCCAAGGCCCTGGACCTGTTCGATGGCGACGACCTCAGCGTCGAAGGCGACCGCTCGCTCTCCACCCTGCGCCAGCGCTACAACGACGCCATCCAGTCCCTCACCAGCGACTCCCTCAAGCTGCTGCGCGAGTGGCCGGCGCGGCTGAAGTCCATCACCGACGACACCACCCAGTACCAGGTCCGCAGCAAGACCATCCAGGTCGAGAACTACCGCGAATCCCTCAGCCACCAGAAAGTCCCCAAGATCGCCGCCCCCACCTACAAATCCTGGGGCGAACTGCTGACCTTCCTCGGCAAGGAAAACCTGCCCGGCGCCTATCCCTACACCGGTGGCGTCTACCCGTACCGCCGCACCGGCGAAGACCCGATCCGCATGTTCGCCGGCGAGGGCACGCCCGAGCGCACCAACCGCCGCTTCCATTACCTCAGCGTCGGCCAGCCCGCCGCGCGGCTTTCCACCGCCTTCGACTCCGTGACCCTCTACGGCGAGGACCCGGCGCCGCGCCCGGACATCTACGGCAAGATCGGCAACTCCGGCGTCAACGTGCCCACGCTGGACGACATGAAGAAGCTCTACTCCGGCTTCGACCTGTGCGCGCCCACCACCAGCGTCTCCATGACCATCAACGGCCCGGCGCCGATCATCCTGGCGATGTTCATGAACACCGCCATCGACCAGCAGGTGGAGAAGTACCTGAAGGAAGACAGCGCGCGCTGGGCGGAGGCCGAGAAGAAGATCGAAGAGTTCTTCGACGGCCGCGAGCGCCCGCGCTACAACGGCGACCTGCCGCCCAGCAACGACGGCCTGGGCCTGGCCTTCCTGGGCATGACCGGCGACCAGCTGGTGGACGCCGACACCTACGCCCGCATCAAGGCGGAAACGCTCGCCACCGTGCGCGGCACCGTGCAGGCCGACATCCTCAAGGAGGACCAGGCCCAGAACACCTGCATCTTCAGCACCGAGTTCGCCTTGCGCATGATGGGCGACATCCAGCAGTACTTCGTGGACAACAAGGTCCGCAACTTCTACTCGGTCTCCATTTCCGGCTACCACATCGCCGAGGCCGGCGCGAACCCGATCAGCCAGCTCGCCTTTACGCTCAGCAACGGCTTCACCATCGTGGAGTACTACTTGGCGCGCGGCATGGACATCAACGACTTCGCGCCCAACCTGAGCTTCTTCTTCTCCAACGGCATGGACCCGGAGTACACCGTGATCGGCCGCGTGGCCCGCCGCATCTGGGCCCGCGCCATGCGCGAGCGCTACGGCGCCAACGAGCGCAGCCAGATGATGAAGTACCACATCCAGACCAGCGGCCGCAGCCTGCACGCGCAGGAGATCCAGTTCAACGACATCCGCACCACGCTGCAGGCGCTCTACGCCCTGTTCGACAACGCCAACTCCCTGCACACCAACGCCTACGACGAGGCCATCACCACGCCCACCGAAGAGAGCGTGCGCCGCGCCGTGGCGATCCAGATGATCATCAACAAGGAGCTGGGGCTGAACTTCATCGAGAACCCCTGGCAGGGCAGCTTCGCGGTGGACTACCTCACCGACATCGTGGAAGAGGCCGTGTACAAGGAGTTCGAAGCCATCAGCGAGCGCGGCGGCGTGCTCGGCGCCATGGACACCATGTACCAGCGCGGCAAGATCCAGGAAGAGAGCCTCTACTACGAGCACAAGAAGCACGACGGCAGCCTGCCCCTGGTGGGCGTGAACACCTTCCTGGGCAAGGACGGCGAAAGCGAAGTGGCCACGGAGATCGAGCTGATCCGCTCAACGGAAGGCGAGAAGGGCCAGCAGATCGAGAACGTCGGCCTGTGGCAGCAGAACCGCAACCCGCTGGCGCCGGAAGGCGAGACCGAACACGCGCACGTGGTGGAGGATGATGCCGCCGCCGCGACCGAGCCGCATGACGGGCACGGGTTGGGGTACCTTCAGAAGACTGCGCGGGAGAGGCGCAACGTGTTCGAGGCGCTGGTGGAGGCGGTCAAGACCCATTCATTGGGGCAGATCAGTCATGCGCTTTATGACGTGGGTGGGGAGTATCGAAGGAACATGTAAAAAGTTTCCTGCTTCGCAGTTCGGGAATGGGAATGCGGTGACAACTTGTGAGGGCGTCGGGTGAGAGTCGCAAAAGGAAACGTCCGGGTATCGCTCCCTGAGACGTGCGTGACCTAGCCTGTGGACGGCAGAGGTAGAGCAAGAGCAAGGGCGAACGTGTTTAAAAGGTCGGTGACAATGGCAGGAGTGGATCGCATCGAACGGAGCCTGTCTTGGCTGTCAGTTCGATGTTTCCGGTTTCCTGCCTTATCCAATGCGCAAGATATTGCCCGACGGCCTGCGCGTCCACACGCACTCCACATTCCCATGCAACGGCAACGCGCCAGCCGGCGGCGGTCAATGAGGCAATGCCGGCTGCATCACGTTCCTGATTCCGGCGTAACTTCTCGTCCCAAAAGGACGTCCTGGTCTTGGGCAGTCGGAACAGTGGGCAGTTTGAATGTCGATGCCAGAAGCAGCCGTGAACAAAAACCACGCATTGCCACTTCCGGAAGACCAGATCCGGCTTTCCGGGGAGCCCCTTGGAGTGAAGCCGATATCTTAGTCCGGCGCGCCAGAGGAGCTTCCTGACCTTGACCTCCGGCGACGTATCCTTGCCGCGTATACGAGACATCAGGAGCGAGCGCCTTTCGGCGCTCATCACATCAACCATTTTGAAGAGCCCCAGTTTTGTCTGCAGTACATAGGCACAATCAGAGCAGGATAGGCGTGATCGACATCTTTGCGGGCCCTGGCGGTCTTGGCGAAGGATTCAGTAGTTTCGAGGTGAGCCCAGGCTCCGGCCAGCATCCATTCGAGCTTGCCGTTTCAGCAGAGATGGAGTCTTCCGCCCACTCGACACTCCGCCTGCGCGCTTTCTACCGTCTGTTGACGCGTGCGGAAGGACGCGTCCCGTCAGAATATCTCGCCTATCTGGAGCTGGCCGCGAAGGGCGAGAATGGGTCTCCGGGCGACCATTTCAGCAGTGGCAAGTGGAAAGCCATGTGGGACGAGGCTGAGCGTGAGGCATTGAACCTCACTCTTGGCGTAGACCAGCACAACCGCATCCTGAATGACAGGATTGCCGGGGAGAGAAGCAAGTACGACGAACTGATCCTGATCGGCGGTCCGCCCTGTCAAGCGTACTCACTGGTGGGCAGGGCGCGCCAGAAAAACGTCAAAGGGTTCAGGACGAAAGGCGACACCAGGCATTTCTTGTACAAGCAGTACCTCGGCATCCTGGCGGACTTCTCGCCTGCCGTATTCATCATGGAGAACGTGAAGGGCATCCTTACATCGAAGGTTGGAAACCGCGAGATGTTCGGCGCCATCATGCGCGATCTCGAAGACCCATCCGCGGCGCTCGCCTCGCCGTCCCACCAAGGCACAAGCCGAGAGCGCTATGTGTTGCTCCCCATCCATGTGGATGAAGGGGAGAGGACCTCCGAGCTCGTCGCCAAGGATCCGGCCGGCTTCATCATCCGTTGCGAGAATCACGGGGTACCGCAGGCGCGCCACAGGGTCATCATCATGGGCGTACGTGAGGACGTGATGCATCCGGGAATCGCCACCATTCCTGGACTCGCCGTCGTCCAAGGCAAAAGAATCTCCATTGCGAAGGCGCTCGCTGGTCTGCCGAAGCTCCGAAGCGGGCTCAGCCGGCAGGAGGACGACCCCGAAAAGTGGCGCAAAGCGATGGAATCCGAGCGGGACCGGATCGCGAAGCTTACCCGCAACAGCCACCCGGACGTCTCCAAACGTCTCGAAAACCTGATTCCAGCACACAAACTGCCTCGACGTGCCATCGGATACACCAGCGAGACAAGCGCGCTTGCCGAAATCCTGAAATCACCTGCACAGTCGGTCGTTCTGAACCATGAAACCCGCGGCCACATGAAATCGGATCTGGGGCGGTACATGTTCTGCGCGGCCTTTGCGGAGAGCTTCAAGCGCTCCCCGACAAGCAGCGAGTTCCCGAAACGTCTGGCACCCGACCACGTCAACTGGGAAACGGGAGCCTTTGCAGACCGTTTCCGCGTGCAGGTGCGCGGTAGGCCATCCAGTACGGTTACCAGCCACCTTTCCAAGGATGGCCACGCATTCATTCATTGGGATCCGTCGCAATGCCGCAGCCTGACCGTCCGTGAGGCCGCGAGATTGCAGACGTTCCCGGACGACTACCTGTTCCTTGGCAACAGGACGCAACAGTATGTGCAGGTTGGGAACGCCGTTCCGCCTGTGATAGCCCGGCAGATTGCGGGTGTCGTGTGGAATATCCTGTCAAGTGATCCCGTAGGGGGCGGGTCGCATGGTGAATCAAGAACGTGAGCTGATACTGCGTCCAAGCGCAGGAACGCTGTTGGAGTCGATGCGCGATATCGGCTACTCATTCGATAGCGCCCTTGCGGACATCCTGGACAACAGCATCTCCGCAAACGCCAGAAGAATCGAGATCCTCAACGGCCTGGATGCCGAGAATCAGCCGTACATGGCAATCGTTGACGACGGCCATGGGATGGGGGCCGACGAGCTGACTGCCGCGATGCGGCATGGAAGCAAGAGTCCGCTGGCTTCCAGGGAAGAGGGGGATCTGGGGCGCTTCGGCCTTGGCCTGAAGACTGCGTCGTTCTCCCAATGCAGAAGGCTCACGGTCGTCAGTCGCAAGGACGGTGAAGCACATGGACGCCGGTGGGATCTAGACCGTGTTGTCGAAGCTGACGAATGGCTGCTTCAGAGGCTGGATGCCCGTGAAATTGAGGAGCTTCCCGGCATCGAATCGCTCCCGCCGACAGGAACGCTCGTTCTCTGGCAAGCGCTTGATCGACTCGATTCCGAGGATCATTCTCCGGCCAGATTGTCAGTGGCATTGAATGAACTCTTCGCGGAAGCACGTCGCCATCTGGCCCTAACCTTCCATCGATACATCCGACCCGAGCCGTTTGACGACGATTTGGCGCCAATCGAGATCTCGATCAACGGTCACCTGATCGAGGCCGCCGATCCGTTCGCGCTCCATATATCCCCGACATCGGACAGTCATGAAGTCGCTCGTCTCAAGGCCGGCAATTCGCAGATCACGGCACAGGCATTCACGTTGCCACACCACTCCAGGTTGACACCTGCCCAGCTCGAGAAAATGGCGCTCGGCTCGACCTTGGCGGAGACCCAAGGTCTCTACATATATCGGGCGAAGAGGCTGATCAGCGGCGGAACGTGGCTCGGCCTTGGCAAACGGTCGGAGATGTCCAAGCTGCTGCGCGTCCGTGTGGATGTTCCGACATCGCTGGATTCCTTCTGGGGCGTGGACGTTCGGAAATCGAGGATTCGTCCGCCGTCCGCAGTGAGATCCAGGCTCCGGCCACTGGTGGAGAGGATGACGCAAAGCGCC
Source organism: Luteimonas sp. (assembly GCA_052090405.1). GTDB lineage: Bacteria > Pseudomonadota > Gammaproteobacteria > Xanthomonadales > Xanthomonadaceae > Luteimonas. Next base: position 32,062 of record JBQDAV010000003.1, on the reverse strand, counting down.
AAGCGGCCGTACACATACCGTGGACGCAAGCAGGTTCAGGACGCGACTCTTCCCATGTGGGAACGGATTGAGGAACGTGGCCATATACGTTACGTGATCAATCGCACGCATCCCCTGATCGAAGGAATCCGCTCAGCTGGCGACGATTTCTCGAAGTTCGAATCGATCCTGGCGGTAATCGAGACCAGCCTTCCACTTGAGGCTATGTTCTCGGACGTCGGCTCGCATCCCCAGGATGTTCGTCAGAGCGATCTTGGCGAGATGGAACTGGAGCAGCTGCTGCTGTCCTACATGGATGTCCTAGCTCCTAACAGCGATCGTCTTCCGGGGCTCATCTACAACCAGATCAAGGGCGCTGCACCGTTCAAGGACGACAACCGGGTGCGGGAACTCGTCGAGAAGTATCGAGAAATTGACGACCAATGAGGATCGCATGACCCAGGATGTACTCCTTGCGTTTGCGCGGACAGGCATGTCCACAAGTGACATCAAATCCCGTGAAGAGGTTCGAGAGCTGGTCGAGCGCTACGCGGGTCCGCCCCTACTTCCAGAGAAGGCATCACAAGCTCAGATCAACGCAGTAGTAGAGCAGATCGAACACGAATTCATGGTCAGGCTGGGGCCTGCCCATGCCATCGTAGGTGTCGGTCACAAACCATGGCTTGACGGCCGGCGCCACGAAATCAACTTCAAGTACTGGCGCCGATACAACAACCTTCTGCGGGTCCACTTCGGCTTTCCAAAGCGCGTGGTGGATGGAATTGATGAAATTTCAGACAGAACCCTCGACCTAGCCGGAAATCCGGTTGAAGAAGGTACATGGAGTCGCCGTGGACTTGTCGTAGGACACGTCCAAAGCGGAAAGACCGCCAACTACATTGGGTTGATCAACAAGGCGGCCGACGCCGGCTACAAGCTCATCATCCTTATCGCCGGACTGCACAGCAATCTGCGTTCGCAGACACAGGAGCGAATCGACGAGGGATTTGTCGGGCGTGACTCGGATCAGCTGCTTGGCCGCAACACCAACGCCACTTGGCTTGGGGTTGGAAACATCGACCAGTCCTTCAGCGCAGTTGCCTATACGAGCCGCGCATACGATTTTACAAAGCCCCGTGCAGATGGACTTGGCATATCGATAAATAGTCTCTCCGATCCCGCCATTTTCGTCATCAAGAAGAACAAGTCCATTCTCACCAATCTCATTGATTGGTTACGAAGCACAAGTTCCTCTGGTGATTTGCTTACCATGCCGATATTGGTGATTGACGACGAGGCGGACAATGCGTCGATCAACACGTCCAAGGACCCCAGTCTTCCCAATACGATCAATTCGCTTATCCGGCAACTTCTTGCAAGTTCGACAAGGAACACATACATCGGGTTTACGGCGACGCCGTTCGCCAACATTTTCGTTGATCCTGAGAATGATGACGAGCTGCACAAGGAGGACCTATTTCCGAGAGACTTCATCATCGGTCTTGACGCTCCTTCAAATTACGTGGGCCCCGTGGACTACTTCCTTGACGACAAAGAGTCAGGTCAGAACCTCTCTGTCCTCCTTGAGGATGCGGAGGAGTGGCTCCCGGTAAAGCACAAGATCGATGTACAGATCGGCTCGCTTCCGGAGAGCCTGGAAGATGCAATCAACTGCTTTCTGGTATCCAAAGCGATCAGAATCTTGCGGGGTCAGGGAGGCAGGCATCACTCCATGCTGGTGAACGTATCGCGTTTCACCGGGGTCCAAGGTCGCGTGGCATCCCTGATCAGCCAGCGCATGGAGATCGTCGCGGCGGCCATTGAGAACAGGCACTGTCTTTCAGAGAGCGCCGCCCTTCGTGATCCAATCATGAAGTCGTTGCATGAGTCTTGGTTGGAGCACTACGGGTCGTCCACCGACGAGCCTTGGGCGGACATCCAGAGGGGGTTGCACCAAGCTGCGGCCAGTGTGCATGTGGTTGAAGTCAATGCCAGATCCGGTCCAGGTACATTGGATTATCGGAAATATGCGGACATCGGTCTGAACGTTATCGCCGTGGGCGGAAACTCACTTTCCCGCGGGTTTACACTCGAAGGACTGACGGTCAGTTACTTCCTAAGAAACACCCAGATGTATGACACGCTTCTTCAGATGGGGCGCTGGTTCGGCTATCGCGACGGTTACAAAGACCTTTGCAGGCTTTTCATCAAGTCGGACGCTTTTGATTGGTACGCCTATATAGCTTCAGCCAGCGAGGAGCTTCGCGACGAAATCGCCAAGATGGAGCGTTACGGGCTGCGGCCGATCGACTTTGGGCTTGCCGTGCGTTCTCACCCGGGATCGCTCATTGTGACGGCGAGGAACAAGATGCGCACTGCCAAGGAGATCGTACGCAAGGTCGGCTTGGCGGCCAGGCTTGTTGAGTCATCCCTTGTTGTCGCGCGCGGTGAGGCGGTGGGCGGCAACTGGGAGCGCTCGGAGACCTTTATCAGGCGTCTTACTGACTTAGATCTTCCGCGTGCGCCCCTCCGAGAGGGCCCTGGTTTGAAGGTGTCCACGGTATTTCAGGATGTGCCTCAGGACTTGGTGCTGGAGTTCATCGGAGGCTTCGTGCTCCCGCCGGGGAACCCGGAAATGGCCGCACCTCCCATCATCGACTATGCGACGAAACGGGGGTTCGAGTTGTGGGACGTTCTGGTGGCGTCGAATACTCGTGCCGATGAGGCGAGTACGATCGATATTGCGGGTATTAAAGTCGGTCTCCAGTCGCGGGCCGCGAATGTGCGCGGTGCGGGAGCGCACACTGCTCTTTCGGTCTCGAAGAACAAGCGACGTGTCGCGTCACGCGGTCAGGAAGCGGCTGGGTTGACGCCGAGTCAGCGGAAGGCCGTCGAGGAGGCTTGGCGGTCGGAAAAGGGAGACGCAAGCATTCCTGACCGGATGTATCGTGAGGTGCGCCAGCGGCCCTTGCTGATGATCCACCTTCTGGATATGCAGGTGGAACAACCGGAAGGGAATGCGCCGAAGTCGGAACGGCATGCCGCCTACGGGATCAGTTTCCCGGGACTGCAGGAAGGACAGGTAGAGCAGAAGGTGGTCTACACCGCGAATGTGATCGCATTCCGTGAGATGTACGGCGATCCGGATGCGGAAGGGGACGATGATGATGACGAAAGCCAGGAATGACCCATGGACCACCCTCTCGCCCCAAGGAGGCGAATGGGTGGGGCGGCGCGCCGTGGTGGGACATCCGCTCGCTACCTTCTGGATGATCCATCCGGACGGCTCGCCCGCCTTGCTTGTGAAACAGGTGCCATTGGACAGCTTGCCTGCTGAACTTCCGAAGCTCAGGGGGCTTGGAATCGCCGTCCGTGAGGAGCCGGATCAGACTAGCGCCGTTTCGCTTCACCTGCAGGTGCCTGAGGATCGAGACGTATTCCTAAGGCTGTGTGAGGACGTGCTGGCTTACTCTGGCGAGTCCGACGACCGTGGTTCATCGGCGCTCAGGCTGTTCAGTCGGTTGCGCCGCTGGCAGTCGCTCTTTGGCTTTGCCAAAGGAAATGAGCTGTCCGATGAGGAGATGCGCGGCCTTGTCGGCGAGCTGGCGCTGCTTCATGGTCCGCTCACCGGGAAGCTTGGGCTCGAGTCCGCGCTTTCGGCCTGGGTTGCGCCAATGCGACACGCGCAGGATTTCGTGCTCGATGGCTACGCCATTGAAGTCAAGAGTCGCGTGGCTGGTGCCAGGAATCAAGTACGAATCTCATCGCTTGATCAGCTTGAGGCCCAGAGTGGTGGTCTTGGGCTGGTTGTGGTCGAACTGCTTCCTGCCAGTGAAGCGGATGGCGGGAAGTCGCTCAACGATTTCGTGATCGGGTTGCTTGATGAAGCCGAGGCATGCGGAAGCCAGGTCTTCGAGGATGCCCAGCGGAAACTCGCGGAATGGGGTTACGTGGCGTCGCGGAACTATGACCGCCACAGATTCGTCATCCATTCGATCTCTGCGTTTGCCGTAACCGATGGCTTTCCGAGGTTTACGCGCTCCGAGACTGATCCCAGGATTATGGACGGCAGTTACGTCCTTGGATTGCAAGCGCTCGGATCATTCGCGGTCGACCTGGCAGGGATGATTGAGAACCGCTAGGGGGGCGGACTGATGGAAGAAGAGATTCAGCGTTATCGTGCCGATCTTTTGGTCGAAATCCAGGCAGGTGCCGTCACAGCTTCGGACTATGAGCGTACCCGTTTCATTGAGCGCGCCTGCGAGATCCTTCAGACAGGTGAGGAGTTCACCGACTACGGTCTCTGCAGGGCACACGCATGGTGGAAGCGATCCGAGGTCAGGCTGGATGGCTACAGTCTTTCCGAGGCCGACGGCGTACTCAGCCTGATCGTTGCAAGCTACTCAGGTGCCGAGGAGCCCGAAGCGCTCAGGACGGAGGAACTGAGGAGCCTGATCGATCAGGTTCACAATTTCCTCCAAGGGAGTGTTTACGGCGATGTGGCCTCCCTCTGGGACGAGAGCCATGAGGCGCATGCCCTCTCCCGTGAAATTTTCAGTTTCTCGAACGAGCTGCTCACCAAAGCCCGGATCTTCGTTGTCTCCGATCGACCAGTCGGAACGAAGCTAGGACGGATCCAGGCTCCCAAACTCGGGACCAAGGAGGTCGAGGTTCAAGTCTGGGACATCGCACGACTCTCCCGTGCAGATATGTCCAATTCGGGGCGGGAGGCGATCACGATCAATTTCGCTGAGGAATATGGGGCAGGGCTTCCAGCGTTGCCTGCCTTGTCGGAAGGTAGCGATTACAAGTCGTTTCTCTGCGTCATGCCGGGCGACGTTTTGGCCAGTCTTTACGACCGGTTCGGTGGTCGAATTCTTGAGCAGAACGTTCGTGCATTCTTGGGAGAAGGGCGAAAGGTCAACAAGGGCATCCGTCAGACATTGCGAGAGAACCCATCCATGTTCTTCGCGTACAACAATGGACTGACAGCGACGGTGTCAGATTTGGAGCTGGAGACGAACGAATCTGGACTAACCATGATCACATCGGCAACTGATTTTCAGGTTGTCAACGGGGGGCAAACCACTGCTTCCCTTTACTGGGCAAGGAAGGCCGGATATCCACTCGACCAGGTGTCCGTGCAGATGAAGCTGTCTCAGCTGCCAGAGGAGGGTTTCGAAGAGGCCGTACACGATATTGCGCGATTTGCCAATGCTCAAAACGCTGTGTCAGCCTCCGACTTGTTCGCAGGACATCCGTATTTCAAACGAATCGAGACGATCTCCCGCCAGGTGTTGGCTCCCGCGTCGAAGGCTGGAGACGTCGGAAGTTACTGGTTCTTTGAGCGAACTCAAGGTAGCTACAACGTCGAGTTGAAGCGAAAGAAAGGGCTTGCCGCAAAAGCCTGGGAGCTTCTTCATCCACGCAAGCAAAGAGTCACGAAAACGGATGTCGCGCGTTACGAAGTGACGTGGAGTTCGGTGCCTCACAGCGTATGTGCTGGAGCACAGAAGAATACGGCCGCCTTCGCAAAGATCATAAGTAACCAGTGGTCCAAGAGCCCGGAAGCGTTCGACAACGAGTACTACAAGTCTGTTGTTGGCAAGGCCATTCTTACGCGCGCTTTGGACGGCGTTGTGCCAAGCCAAGAGTGGTATCCCGGCTCCATGCTTCGACAGGTTGTCACCTACACGATCGCCTTGATTGCCGATCGACTCATCGGGATTGGTCGGATAATGGACTTCGAAGGAGCATGGAAGGCGCAAGCGGCTCCAAGCTATTTCATCGACGAGGCTCTTCGTATTGCAGAAAAGGTTGCGCCGTTGCTTCAGGATATTCCAGCGGAGCAAGTTCGCAATCGGCTCGTTACAGAGTGGGCCAAGAGAGAGGCCTGCTGGATCCGGATAAGGGAGTCCGACATCGTATTAAGCGATGAATTTGTAGCCCGAACCAGGAAGCAGGCTGCCACCGAGGTCAAGACAGCTTCGTGGCCACAGCGAGCACATAATTTATGGGCTGACGGAACCTGGAAGCGTCTGATTACTTGGGACGGGGAGCAGAGCGTGCTTTCGCCCGGAGAGAGGGACCTGGTAGAGCGTGCTGCGATTGCACACAGCTTTGGGTTCAAGGGCTTTCGCCTGCAGAAGTTAAAAGAGGCGTGGGAAAAGGCTGTAGATGGCGGTTTTGTCTGAGGGCGGTTGCGAGCGAGGAGATGTAGTAGTAATACCCTCACTTTTAGCAGCACTCGAGAAAAGTGGGGATGAATCGCCCCGGCTTCTGTAGACACCCCGAAGCCTCAAATTGATTGTCGCTTTTCGAACTCTACCGGAGGCAGCCCATCGTTGTGGCTGTGCTGCCGGCGGGTGTTGTAGAACATCTCGATGTAGTTGAAGACATCGGACCTGGCGTCGTCGCGAGTCGTGTAGATCCGGCGCCTGATGCGCTCGCGCTTGAGGAGCTGGAAGAAGCTCTCGGCGACGGCGTTGTCGTGACAGTTGCCGCGCCGGCTCATGCTGCTGACCAGGCCGTGCGCCTTCAGGAAGTCCTGCCAGTCGTGCCCGGTGTACTGCGTTCCCTGGTCCGAATGCACCAGCAACCCGGCCGGCGGCTTGCGCCGCCACACCGCCATCATCAACGCCTGCAATACGAGGTCGGTGTGCATGGTTGGCCCCATGGCCCAACCGACGATCTTGCGCGAGAACAGGTCCATCACCGCTGCCAAGTACAGCCAGCCTTCGTGCGTGCGGATGTAGGTGATGTCGGTGACCCAGGCGCCCCTGCTCAACCTCGGCTCGGTCGCGGCCAAGGCCGGGCTGAACGCGGTGGAGGCGGGTGACGTCGCCGCCGCGCGGCGGGAACACTTGTTGCTGCGCAGCCACAATGAGCGCGCGCGGGAACTCTTCCTGGCATTGGGCAACGAGCGCGGCGTGGCGTACGCCGACAGCAACATCGGGCTTGCGCTGGACCGCCTTGGCCAGCCGGAAGCCGCCCTGTCCCACCACATGGCCTCGCTGGCGGTGCGCCGCAAATTGGGCGATCTGTTCGGCACCATCAACTCACTGCTCAGCATCGCATCGGCGCAGGCCAACCTGGGTCGCCACGATGCGGCGGCGACGGCGCTGGACGAGGTCGATGCGCGGGTGCCCGACGACGCCTTCAACCTGAGGAAGGAGGCCGCTGCGCAGCGTGCCCTGATCACCGAGGCGCGCGGCGACTATCGCGGCGCGCTGGAGGCGCAGCGCGAGTTCAGCCGCCTGGCCGCGCTCGCCGCAGACGCCGACCAGCGCAGCGCCATCGCCGCGCTGCAGGACCGTTTCGACAGCGCCCGGGCGGCGCGCGAGATCGATTCCCTGCGCAGCGATGCCGAAGCATCCGCGCTCCAGCTGCAGCGCCAGCGCCAGGTGAGCCAGCTCGGTTTCCTGGCCGCCCTGCTTGCCGCCGGGCTGCTGGTGGTGTCGTGGAGCCGCTTCCGGATCGGCATTTCCAGTGCACGCCGGCTGTCGGTCGCCGCGCGCACCGACCACCTGACGGGCTTGCCGAACCGTCGCCATCTCCTGGAGTTGATGCAACTCGAGGTGCAGCGGGTCGACCGCGGCGGTGGCACGTTCTGCCTGGTGATGGCGGACCTCGACGACTTCAAGGCCATCAACGACCGGCACGGCCATGACGCCGGCGATGCCGTGCTGCGCGAAGTCGCGCGCAGGCTGCGCGATACGGTGCGCGAGCAGGACTCGGTCGCCCGCTGGGGCGGCGAGGAGTTCCTGCTGCTGTTGCCCGGATCGCGCGCGGCGGGCGCGGCGAAGCTGGCCGACAAGCTCCGCCGGCACGTGTCGGCGGAGCCGATCCTGGTCGGCCCGCAGCGCACTCCGGTGTCAATCACGCTCACCCTGGGCTACAGCGAATATTCCCCGGGCACCGCGCTCGACGACTGCATCAAGGCAGCGGATACGGCCTTGTTCGAGGGCAAGCGCGAAGGCAAGGACCGGGCGGTGGCATCGCCGTATCCCGCCAAGACCGCACCAGCTAGACTTCTTCCATGACCATTCCCGAACCGACCAGGCTCGACCGGATCGCCCTCCAAACCCGGCGCCACGCCGGACAGCGCAACGGCGACCAGCGCGGACGCGCGCTGGCCATGCCCGTGCTTCTGGCCCTGTTGCTCGCCATGGTGACCCTGGCATGCGCCACGGCCGCCGAACCGCCGGCGTCCGCCTCCGATGGGCTCGAGCCGGGCGCGTTCCTGTGGCATCCGGAGATCGCGCCGCACGGGCCGATCGTGCTGGTGGTGAGCCTCGACGAGCAGCGTGCCTACGTCTACCGAAACGGCCTGGCGATCGGCGTGTCGACCATCAGCTCGGGCAAGGCCGGCAAGGAAACGCCGACCGGCGTGTTCACCATCCTGCAGAAGAACCGCGACCACCGCTCCAATCTCTACAACGACGCGCCGATGCCGTACATGCAGCGGCTGACCTGGGACGGGATCGCCCTGCACGGCGGCACCTTGCCCGGCCACCCGGCATCGCATGGGTGCGTGCGGCTGCCGCTGGAGTTCGCCAGGCTGCTGTTCTCCGAGACCCGCAACGGCGACACGGTGGTGGTTGCCGATGCCAAGGCTTCGGCGGCCAGCCTGGCGCATCCGTGGTTGCTGGCGCCGGTCGACGCGCGCGGGGAAAGCGCACCATCGGAGGCCGCGGCATGGGACAGCACCTGGGACGAGGACGCCAGCCCCGAGGGACCCGTCAGCGTGCTGGTCAGCCTTGCCGACCGCCGGGTCGTTGTGCTGCGCAACGGCATCGCCATCGGCGAGGCGGCGCTGCAGGTGGAGGATGGTTTCGCGATCGGCGGCACGGTGCTGGCGGTGGCGGAAGGTGCAGGCGCGGCTCCCGGTTCCGCCGCGCCGGGGGGCGCCGGTCCAGGCGCGACCGTCGACACGGCTGCGGATTTCCCGGGCCGGCGCTGGGCGGTGCATCCGATCCTGGGGCCCGATCCCGCGGCGATGGCGATGCTGCAGCTGCGGCTCCGGGAGCGTCCGCTGCGTGTGGACGAGGACTTCTCCCGGCGGCTGCGCGCCCTGCTGGTGCCGGGCGCCACGGTGCTGCTGACCGACCTGCCGGCCGTGCGGCCCGATCCGGCTGCGCAGGCCTTGCAGCCGCTGCTGGAGGCGGAGCGTCCTGCCGCAGCGGGGCAGGCGTCCACCGCGCCGCCCCGCGAATAGCTGCCCGGTTCAAGTCGGCGTGCCGTCGGCGCTGTTATCCTGCGCCAATGATCTTTTCATTTATTTGCCGCCGCCTCTGCGTCGCGGCGCTGCTCGCCGCCGCCGCCACTTCGGCGCAGTCGGCCACACCGCTTTCCGGCGAGCCGCTGCTCGACAAACTCGCGGAAGCCGCTCCCGAACTGGACCGCAAGGTGCTGTCGCTCGCCACCCGCGCCGTCTCCTGCACCCTGCGACAGCCCGGCCCGCCGCCGGCGACCCTGAGCGTCATCGACTTCTCGCGGCCGTCCACCGAGCCGCGGCTGTGGGTGTTCGACCTGGCCAGCCACTCCCTGCTGTTCGAGGAGCTGGTGGCGCACGGCCGCAACACCGGCGATAACCTGGCTACCGCGTTCTCCAACCGCTCCGGCAGCCACATGTCCAGCCTGGGGGTGTTCCGCACCGCGGAATCCTACGTTGGCGCCAACGGCTACTCGCTGCGGCTGGACGGGCTGGAGCCCGGCTTCAACGACCTGGCGCGCGACCGCGCCATCGTCATCCACGGCGCGTCCTACGTCAGCCCGGAGATCGCGCGCGCGCAGGGCCGGCTGGGCCGCAGCCTCGGCTGCCCCGCCGTGCGCCCGGCGATCGCGCGCGACCTGATCGACCGCATCCGCGGCGGTTCGCTGGTGTTCGCCTACTACCCGGACAGCGACTGGCTGGCGCAGTCGCGCCTGCTCGAAGGCAGCTGCGGCGATACGCGCCAGGCTTCTTCCTGACTGGGCTCCCGCCCGGGCAGGAAGCCGATAAAATCTGGCGCGCGGCTCCTTCCCGGCGGTTGCCGGGCCGCGCCGGATCCGGGCGTGATCTGCCACGGGCCGGTGGGGCCGCCGTAAAGTGGCTCAAGCGCCGGGGCGGGCAGGGGCCACGTGCGCGTCGGTGTGGCGCAGTACCAGCTTGCGCAGCTCGTCGTACCAGAGCACCGCGCTGCCCATTGCCAGGCACGCCAGCCACTGGCCGGCATCAAGCGGCACGGTTCCGAAGGCGACGTTGAGCACGGGCACGTGCACCACCGCCACCTGCAGCAGCACCGACGTGGCAATGGCCGCCCACAGCCACGCATTGGTGAACAGGTCGCGGAAGGCACTGGTGGTGTCGGAGCGCGCGTTGAAACAGTTGAACAGCTGCGCGAACACCAGCGTGGTGAACGCCGCCGTGCGTGCGCTGTCCAGGCTGCGGCTGCCCTCCACCAGGCCACCGGGCAGGTACATGTCCAGCGTCAGCAGCGTGGCCGCGGCCATTACCAGGCCGATCTGCAGGACGCCCGACCACATGCGGCCATCGATCACCCGATCGGTTATGTGCCGCGGTGGGCGCAGCATGACGTCGTCGTTGGTCGGGTCCAGGCCCATTGCCAGCGCCGGCCCGGTATCGGTGACCAGGTTGATCCACAGGATCTGGGTAGCCAGCAGCGGCAACACCAGCGCGCCGTCGATGCCGCGCAGGCCGATCACGCTGGCCAGCACCACGCCCAGGAACACGGTCAGCACCTCGCCCATGTTCGAGGACAGCAGGTAGCGCAGGAACTTGCGGATGTTGTCGAAGATGCCGCGGCCTTCGCGCACGGCCTCGACGATGGTGGCGAAGTTGTCATCGGCCAGGATCATGTCGGCCGCTTCCTTGCTGACCTCGGTGCCGTTGATGCCCATCGCCACGCCGATGTCGGCCGACTTCAGCGCCGGCGCGTCGTTGACCCCGTCGCCGGTCATGGCCACCACGTTGCCCTGGGCCTGCAGCGCGTGGACGATGCGCAGCTTGTGCCGGGGCGCGACGCGGGCGAACACGGAGGTGCGGCGCACGGCGGCCTCGAATCCGGCGTCGTCGAGGGCGTCGAGATCGTTGCCGGACAGGGCCCCGGCGCCGTGGCCGTTGATGCCCAGCTCGGCTGCGATGCGCGCCGCGGTGTCCGGGTGGTCGCCGGTGATCATCACCACCCGGATGCCGGCGCGCTGCGCCTCGGCGATGGCTGTTGCCGCCTCCTCGCGCGGCGGATCGATGATGCCCACGGTGCCCACGTAGGCGAGTCCCTGCTCAAGCTGTTCGTCGCTGGCGTCCTCTTCGCCCGGCGCCAGCGGCCGGTAGGCAACGCCGAGCGTGCGCAGGGCATCGCGGCCCATTGCCGCCACGTCACCGAGGATGCGCGCACGCATGTCCTGGTCCAGCGGCACCACTTCCATGCCCACCCGCACGTGGGTGCAGCGCCCGAGCAGCACGTCGGGCGCGCCCTTGGAGACCAGTCTCCGGCCATCGCCGTGATCGTGGTCGATCTCGACGGTGGACATCATCTTGCGTTCGGAGGAGAACGGGATCTCGCGCACCTGGTGGAAGCGCCGGCTGCGCTGTTCGTGCAGGCCGAGCTTGCGTTCGGCGACCAGGAAGGCGGCTTCGGTGGGGTCGCCCTGGATTTCCCAGCCCCCGTCCTTGCCGCGGCGCAGCTGCGCGTTGTTGGCCAGGCAGCCGCCGCTCAGCACCACGATGCCTTCGGCGCGCTGTTCGGCGGAAGGTTCCCCGTCACCAATGGCGCGGATTTCGCCCTCGGGCACGTAGCCCACGCCGGTGACGTGGACCATGCCGGAGGCGGTTGCCACCCGCTGGATGGTCATTTCCGAGCGCGTCAGGGTGCCGGTCTTGTCGGTGCAGATCACCGAGGCCGAGCCGAGCGTTTCCACCGATGACAGGCGCTTCACGACCGCCCGCCGCCTGGCCATGCGCTGCACGCCCAGCGCCAGCACGACGGACAGGATCGCCGGCAGGCCCTCGGGTACGGCCGCCACCGCCAGCGCCACGCCCAGCAGCAGGACGGTGACAACGTCCTGCAGGCTGTTGATGTCGGCCACCAGGAACAGCGTGGCCATCACCACCACGGCCACCACCACCATGCCGATGCCCAGCATCCGCCCGAGGCGCCCGACTTCGCGCTGCAGCGGGGTCCGTTCCTCCACCACGGCATCGAGCATGGAGGCGATGCCGCCCATCTCCGTGTCCATTCCGGTGGCGGTCACGATGCCGCCACCGGTGCCCTGGCCGATCGAGGTGCCCTTGAACACCATCGAGCTGCGATCGGCCAGCGCGGTGTCGGCGGGCAGCGCGGCGGTGCTCTTGGCGACCGGCGCGCTTTCGCCGGTGAGCGAGGCTTCCTGCACGCTCAGGGCGGCGGCCTGGAACAGCCGCGCATCGGCGCCGACGGCATCGCCCTCGGCCAGCAGCAGCACGTCGCCGGGCACCAGCTCGCGGCTGGGGATGCGCTGGACGACGCCGTCGCGCAGCACCGACGAGGTGACCTGGGTCATCTTTGCCAGCGCCGCCACCGCCCTGGAAGCCTTGGCCTCCTGCGCGAAGCCGAGCACGGCATTGAGCAGCACGATCACCGCGATCACCAGGGCATCCACGGGCCAGCCCGTCGCGCCCTCGGCCCACCAGGCCACCGACGAGATCGCGATCGCGACGATCAGCAGGGCGACCAGCGGGTCGCGGAACTGGGCGAGGAAGTGTTGCCAGGCCGGCACCGGCGGCGTCGCGGCCAGGGCATTCGCGCCGTACAGGCGAAGTCGACGGGTGGCTTCGGCGGTATCCAGCCCGGCCTCGGGATCGGTCCGGAGCCTTTCGGCCAGGCCCTCGGCTGTGGCAGCCCATGGGGCGGGGTGGGGTGGTTCATGGGCGTCCATCCGTGAACCTTAAGCTGCCTGCAGGTCAGTGGGAATGCTGCCGGATAAAAACCCGCCGGTTTCCACTCCGGTTCGCCACCGCGCTGTTTCCATGGTCCAACTCCACGGCCGACCGACCGTGCGGTTCAATGGCGTGAACGTGCAAGTCGTGAACGGCACCGGCAATACCGAGACTTCCTCCAACTTCGGGGCAAGCGTGTCCGGCGGCACTTAGCGATGGGCACCGGGGGCAGGCGGCTTCTGTCACACTCGACTGCGTTGGCCGTACTTTGCGAGACACGGAGAACGGATGCGCACGCCCTCCGCCCAGCGCGACAGCCGCCACTTGCCCGGTCCATCGGCGCGGGTCCTCCTGTTGCTCTATACGATCCTCGGCCTTGCGCCGCTGCTCCTGGCCGCGCTGCGGGGCGGCCCGAATGTTGGATTCTGGCGCGCGCTTTCATCCGGCCTGGCGATGATCGGATTCGGGATGCTGCTGGCGCAGTTCCTGCTGTCCGGCCGGTTTCGGCGGGTCTCGGGGCGGGTCGGTATCGATGTGACGATGCGCTTCCACCAGCTCGCGGCGTGGGTTGCACTCGCCTTCCTGCTGGTCCATCCCGTCCTCCTTGTGCTGCCCGCCCTCGCCGACGGCCCCGGCGCGGCGCTCGCGCGCCTGTCGGGGATGTTCGCCTCGCCGGGATTGAGGCCCGGCGTGGTGGCGTGGGGGGTGCTGGTCGTGCTGGTGGCGATGGCGGTCTGGCGTGACCGGCTGCCGCTGCGCCATGAGGGCTGGCGCCTGACCCACGGGGTCGGCGCCGCCCTGGTGGCCGTGCTTGGGGCGCACCACACGCTGGGTGTGGGCAGCTACGCGGCCGACCCGATGCTGGCCGGATTCTGGCTGGTGCTGGCCGCGATCGCACTGGCTTCGTTGGGTTACACGTACATGGTCAAGCCGCTGCTGAAGCGGCGCGCGCCCTGGCGGGTGACGGGCAACGAACAGGTGGCCGAGGGGATGTGGCGGGTAACGATCAAGCCCGCGGAGGGCCGCGGCTTCGACTTCCACGCCGGGCAGTTCGCCTGGCTCAACCTGGGGCATTCACCCTTCAGCCTGGTGGAGCACCCATTCTCGATCTCGTCGGCGCCAGAGGACCGGCCCCGGGTCGACTTCACGATCAAGCAGAGCGGCGACTTCACCGACCGCATTGGCGAGGTGCCCGTCGGTACCATCGCCTGGCTGGATGGGCCGTACGGTGCGTTCACGCCTGCCGGCCGCGATGCGACGCGGCTGGTGCTGATCGGGGGCGGGGTCGGCTTCGCGCCGGTCATCAGCATCCTGCGGTCGCTGCGGGCGCGCCGCTGGCCGCACCCGGTCGATGTGATCTACGGCAATCGCGTGGCCAGCCAGATCCTGTACCGCGACGAGCTTGAGGCGATTGCCCGTGCCCTCGACCTGCGCCTGCACCTGGTCCTGTCGGAAGCACCGCCCGGCTGGACCGGCGTCACCGGCGTGCTGGACCGCGGGGTGATCCAGGCATGCCTGCTTGCACGCGACGGCCGCCTGCACCCCGAAGCGCTCCATTTCGTCTGCGGCCCGCTGCCGATGATGGACGCGGTGGAAGCCGCGCTATCCGACCTGGGCGTGGACGACCGCAACATTGTCTCGGAACGCTTTACCTACCGCTGAAAGGGGAGGACACGCATGCGCCACCACCAGCTCGCTCGCGCAACGCTCGCTGTTGCCGCGGTGTTCGTCGTGGCCGCCATCGTGTTCGCAGGTGCCGGGAGTTTGCCCACCGCCGAAAGTCCACCGGTGGCCGGTGGCCCGGAACCGGCCAGCCCCGGGGACGGCGCCGTGTCTTTCCAGGCGCGCTGCGGGCGCTGCCACAACCCCGGGGACTTTGCCGGCTGGGCGCGGGAGCATCCGGACCCGACGGCGCGCGGCCAGTGGCTTGGCACGGTCCTGCAGGCGCATTTCCCGCCGCCGGAGGACGAGCGTGCGGCGATCGTTGGGTACATCCAGCGGGCCATCGACGATCCCGGGAACTGACGGGGGAGTTGGGCAGACCGGCGCCGACAACACTGAGCAGCTGATGGTGTGGTGCGGGTTTTGACGTTGCTCAAGAAGCCTGTTCGGTGTTTTCAGTGCCGGAACCAGCTGTGCAGGCGTACCAGCAGAAGCTCGACGTCGGTCAGCGCGGCCCGTTCGTCGCGCAGCCGCAGCGCAAGCTCCGGCACGTCCGTACTGATGTCGTCGACGCCCAGGTCCATGTAGCGCGCCATGCGCACCGGATCGTTCACCGTCCATGCCTGAAGCAGGTAGCCGCGGCGGCGCGCATCCGCTACCGCGGCCGCGTCGACCCGCAGGTGGTTGAGGCCGAGCATGTCGAAGTCGGTCCGGCGTGTGGTCCCGGGAAGGGCGGCATTCGCGAACAGGGCCAGTCGTGCATTGGGGGCGGCCACCCGCGCGGCGCGGACAAGCTCCGGGGAGAGTGAGGCCAGCACGACCGCGTCCTGGTAGCCGTTGTGCCGGATCTCGCGCAGCGTGGCTGCGAGGAGGGCCTCGGCGTTGTCTGCGTCGGGCTTGAGCTCGACCAGCGCAAGCGCGCGGCGGTCGATGAAGGCGAGAGCTTCGGCCAGTGTCTGGATGCGCTCGCCCGAGAAGCGTGTATCGAACCAGCTGCCGACGTCGATGTCGCGCATGTCCGACAGCGGCGTGTGCAGGATGCTGCGCGGATCGTTTGCGACCCTGCGGAAATCGCTGTCATGGAACACGACCACGGCGCCGTCGGCGCTCAGCCGGACGTCGAACTCGACCGCATCCGCGCCGGCGTCGATCGCCGCCTGGAATGCTGCGAGGGTGTTTTCAGGTGCCACCGTCGCGGCCCCACGGTGCGCGGTCACAGTGACATCGCGGCGCAGGTTCATGCTGCCCACCGCCATGATCGCCTGCACCAGTGCGATCATCAGGAACGTGGCTTCCGCACCCCAGACCATCCGCCCCGGATGGTGCGGCGTGGCGTCCGGGGCCCGGGCCCACCGCGCGCCGCCCAGCCGGTGGAAGAGGGCGCGCACCAGCAGCGTGTTCAAGGTGGTGCCCAGCAGCAGCGCGCCCAACACCGTCGCTGCGTGCAGCGTGAGGTAGGCCACCATCCCGATACTCAGCACCAGCCGGTGTTGGGGAAGCCAGTCCAGCAGCGGATTCGCGGCCTGCTGATAGAGCCAGGTCACGGCCAGTGGCAGGGCCGCGACCGTGAGTGCGACGCCGGCCACCAGTGCGGCGATTCGCAGGTAGCGGCCGCGGGTCAGCGTGTGGCTGCGGCGCAGTGCGGCAATCGGGGAGCGCGCTTCCAGCACCAGCGCAGGCGTGGCGAGCAGCCAACGGAAGTACAGCGTGGCGTGCAGCAGCAGGCCGATCGCGAGCACGGGCAGGAAACCGCCCAGGAACCACCACAGTGCCGCGGGCCGCGCCGCCAGCACGAAGTAGGGGTCATAGCCGCGAAGCAGCAGCCAGTAGAGTGCGGCGCCGGTCAGCAGCCACGGCAGCGCCAGCACGGCGTGTGCGATCACCTGCAGGGCGGCGAGCACGGCCAGCGGCAGGGCGCGGCGCAGCATGCCCAGCAGGGCCGCCGCCGCCACGCGGTAGCGGGCGCCGTGGCTGGCGGAGACCAGCAGCATGCCGGCCTGCTGCAGCATGACCACGTACCAGGACAGGGCGCCGGCCAGCATGATCCACACCAGCGCCAGCAGGTTGTCCAGCACGCCGCCGAGCTGGCCGGCGAAGGGGCGCTCGATCCAGTGCAGGAGCGCCGACAGCGACCACGTGGTCAGCGGCGCCGCCGCCACGGTGGCGAAGAGGGTGAACAGCAGGTACCAGGCCAGCATCGGGCGCAGGTGCCGGCGCAGGTCACGGCGGATGTCGTGCACCAGGATGCCGCGCAGCAGTGCGCGGTCATCGGCGCCGGGGGCGGGCGCGCCGGGCGGGGACGGGGGTTGCATGGGTGCAGCGTACAGCGGGATGGACCTGCGCCTGGAGGATGGCCGCCGGCGGCTGCGTGACATAATCCGGTCCCCGAAATTTCCGCCGGAAGCCGCCCATGAAGCTCCAGCTGTCGCTCGAATGGTTCCTCAATCCCGATCACCTGCCGCTGATCGCGGGGATCGAGCTTGGCTGGTACCGCGAGGCGGGCCTGGAGCTGGAGCTGCTGGTGCCCGACGACCATTACGACGGGCTGGCCGAGACGGTGGCCGGCCAAGTGGCCTTCGCCTGCAACGAGCCGCTGCACATGGTCGATGCGCATCGTCCGGGCCTGAAGGCGCTGGGCTGCTTCTTCGAGACCGACGGCGGCATCCTGCTGCAGCGCGCAGCCGGCCAGCGCCTGCTGCAGGGCGAGGCGGTGCGGCTGGCCTCGCCGGTGGCGGGCGGGGTGACGGACGCGATTGCGGTGGAGATCCTGTCGCGCTGGTGCACGTCGCGCGGTGCATCGTTCGATCCCGCCCAGGTGCGGATCGAGGAGGCCGGTTTCGAACACCTGGCCAACCTGCGCGCCGGCTTTGATGGCGCGTGGCTGTGCTTCGCAAATTTCGAGGGCGTGGAGGCGAAGCTGGCGGGGCTGGATGCGGACTTCATCACCACCGGCGAGGTGGGCCTGCAAAACTTCTCGGCGCTGGAGTTGTTCACCTCCGCGGAGTTCCTGGCGCGGCATGGGGAGGTGGTGGAAACGGTGGTCGGGCTGGTCGGGCAGGGCGCAAGCCTGTGCCGCGACAACCCGGCCCAGGCCGCGGAGCTCTGGTACCGGTACAGCGGCACGCAGCCGGCGGAACTGATGGACGCGATCATCGCCGATACCTGCCCGCGCCTGGTCGCCCCGATGCGGCGCGATGCCGCGCGCTGGCAGGGCATGTGGGAGCAGTTCGACCGGATGGGCCTGAGCCAGGTCGATCGCGCGGGCTACGCGGCGCTGTATTCCTGATTTCCGCCCGGGTGGTAAAGCAGTTCGGCAGGATGGCCGTGCTGCAGCAGGACGGCGGCGTGCTGTTCGTAATCGCGGAGGAGTCGGAGTTCCTGCCCGGGCGTTGTGCCGATGAGTAGCAGGCTTGCTTCCGGCGGCCATTCGTCGGTGGGGTCGCGTCCTTCGGCGGGTAGCACGGCAAGGCCAAGGGACTGCACTGCCGCTTCCAGCATGCCGTAACGCAACTGGTTCGCGGTTTCGCTGCCCGCCTCGCTGAAGGGGTTGCAGGCCGACAGGAGCAGCGCCCGGTGGGCGTGGTGTGTGTCCAGCAGGGCGTCTGTCGTCGGGGAGTGTTCCCCGATGCGGATGTCCAGGCCTGATCCGGCCTCCACGCTATAGCGGGTGGCGCGGTAGGCCTGCCGCAAGGCGGATGACAGTGCGGGCGGATGGCGGTTGGTGATGCCCGGGAGCCGCAGGCGCGCGATCTCCAGCTTCGCCAATGTCTGCCGGTCGGGCAGCCCGATCCCTTCCGGTTTGCGCGCCGTATACAGGGTGACGTGCGGGGGTACGGCTGGCAGATCGGCCGACATTGCGAGCGACAGCGCCTGCCGGAACGCGTTCAAGGAAGGTAAGTCCAGCTCCTCGATGAGAGAGAACGCGTCGGGCGTGCCTGACTTGCGCAGTAGTCGTGCATCTCCGGTGCGGTGGAGGGTCCACTCTTGGTCCTCGAAAAGGTGCTGCACGCGGGCTTCGCCAAGTGCATCCCGCGCCGCGCTCCCGCAGGCCCGGTTCAGCACCGTGACGTGGCATTCGTCCTTGCGCTTCAGCGTGGGCCCTTGCCAGGCGAGCGAGGGCGGGAGGCCGGTGAGGAATTGCTCGACGGAGAGCGGCAGCAACAGGCCGCCGTCCGGGCGAAAGCGGGGCCAGGTGAAGTTGGCGGATGGGCGAGTCATGTCTTCATCATGCCTCGTCGACCAGTGACTCGCCGTCCTGGAACGTGAGGTCTGGTTGTTCTGCGGGAGAACGGCGGAACTGAATCCTATGAGTGTGCGTCTTGGCGCTGGAGCGCGCGCAGCTCGTGCAGCAGTTCAGGGTGATGGTCCAGCAGGGTGAACAGGTTGACCACTGCGGCCTGGCCGTTTTCGTAACGGGAGAACGCGTTATGACCGCCGCCGGTGAGTTCGGCCGCGGCGCGCTGGGTCAGGCCCAACTTGATGCGCACGCGGCGCAGGTGTGCGGCCACGTTCTGGCGTGCATTGGTCGGGGCTGGGGCGGGGCGGTTGGCGCCGGGGGCGCTCTGAGGGGTCAGCGGGAATCAACGTCCATGGACTCTCGCTTGGGCGGGAGTGGCGGGCAGGGGCGCCACGGCCAGCCGAAGTCCGAACGTGGAGAGGATGGCCGTCAGCGTGTCGAGGCGCGGATTGCCTTTTTCCGAGAGCGTGCGATAGAGGGTTTCCCGGTTCAGCCCGGTCCTTGCCGCCAAGGCGGTCATGCCGCCCATCGCTTCGGCCACGGTGCGCAAGGCGACAGGTACCGCACGCATGTCGCCGTCTTCCAGGACGGATTCAAGATAGGCGGCGATATCAGCTTCATCGCGCAGGTATGCGCTTGCCTTAAAGGTTCTGCTCGCTGCGGCGGACTTTGTAGTCTTGCCAGTACTCATAGGCGGTCTCGATGTCTCGTTGCTGGGTTCGCTTGTCGCCACCGCACAGCAGCAGCACCAGGCGGGATCCATCCTGTCCACAGTAGACGCGATATCCGGGCCCATGATCGATACGCAGCTCGAAGATTCCGTTGCCTACCGCTTTCCAGTCACCGCGCAGCCCAGCGCGGACGCGGTCGAGCCGCCCGAGGATGCGGTTGCGAGCCCGGTGGTCTCGCAGTGCGACCAACCACTCCCCGAATGGGCAGGACCCATCCGGCGCGAGGTATTCGCGGACTTCAGTGTCCATCATTGTAGCTTAAAAGCTACGTTTGGGGTGGGTTGGGCTGTCGGCCTGAGGCCGAATGCGAAGGATGGCCAAACCTAGATGAATGCATTAACGTTTGAATGCATGCTTCACAGGAGTCATCCATGACAATCACCTCGCAGGACATCGTGCCCTTCAACAAGGCCCGAGCCGAACTGACCCGGTTGGCCGATGAGGTCCGCGCCGGTCACGAAAAGATCATCACCCGCAATGGCGAGAGTTACGTGGCGCTGGTGGATGCCCGCAAACTGGACTACTACCACCGGCTGGAGCGCGAAAAGCTGGCGCGGGCCAACGCCCAGCTGGGCTTGCTGAACGAGGTGGCCGACGGTTTGCAGGGCATCCGCGCGGGCAAGCCCGGCATCCCGTTGGAAGAGGCCAGGGCGCGCTCGCAGGGCCGGCTGGACGCGGCCAGGGCCGCACGCAAGACGGACGCCTGACGGATGCGGGTCGTCCTGGGTGCGGCCTTCGAGAGCAGGTTGGACGAGGCCGTCGAGTATCTCCTCGGCGTTGGCGCGGACGCCGCAGCGCAGGAGCTGCTGGACCATGCCTATGACGCCTTGCCGGAACTGTTGGTGCAGTCGCCGCGCATCGGGCGCGAGTTCATCGCCCACGATGCTGAAGCGCCCGAAGTGGTCGCTGCATGGTCAACGGTGCGCGAGCTGCTGGGCGATGACATCGAGCTGCGCGAGTACATCTTCAAAGATTATCTGGCGTTGTATGCCATCCATGGGGACTGCATCCATTTGCTGACGCTGCGCCATCACCGTCAATGCGGCTTCAACTTGCTTCCGGAGGGCGGGCCCCAATGACTTAATGATCCAGCGCAGACACCGTCCCCTCGAAGGCAAGGTCATGTCCCAACGCATCCTGGTGTTCTACGGCTCCTATCGTTCCGACCGCATGGGCATCCGCCTGGCCGACTATTGCGTGCGTACGCTTCAGGCGCGCGGTATCGACGCCGAGTTGATCGATGCCAGGGCGGTCGGCCTGCCGATGCTGGACCGCATGTACAAGGAGTATCCGGAGGGCCAGGCACCGGAGGCAATGGAAGCGCTGGCCGGTAAGATCCGCCGCGCCGATGGCTTCGTGTTCGTCACCGGAGAATACAACTGGGGCATGCAGCCGGGCCTGAAGAACCTGACCGACCACTTCCTGGAGGAATGGTTCTGGCGTCCCGCCGGTCTCGTCAGCTATTCAGCCGGACGCCTGGGCGGTGCGCGCGCGAATGCCGCCTGGCACGGCACCCTGTCGGAAATGGGCATGGTGGTGATCTCCAGCACGGTGGAAGTCGGGCCGATTGCAAAGACCCTGGACGACCAGGGCCAACCTCTGGAAGCGGCCGGCAAGTCGCTCGAACGCAGCTTTGCCCGCTTCGCGGATGACCTGACGTGGTGGGCCGAGGCCGCGCGTTTGCAGAAGGTCCGTCGGGCGCCACCGTATTGAATTGTGCCGGGGCCAGTGCGCTGGAAGCCGAAGACAAAGGCTGCATCTGCCAGATCCAGCCCGTTCGCCGGCCTGCAATCGTTGCTCAAGCGCGAGGAGTCGTGAGCAATGATGGTTGCCGGTTCGGAAGTCCAACCAGGAGACGACGAAATGGCACGCAAGGATTTCGACCCTGCTTCGTTCCAGCCCGATGACCGCCCGCCCACGCGCGCCAGGTTGTTCGATCCGGCCGGCGAGGAGCCGTGGCGCGGTTCGGTCGAGGGGCTCGCGCTGGGAGGCGCGGTAACCGTGCTGACCTACGGGACCGACACCGTGGGCGCGGGCCCGCGCCTGCATGTCCATCCCTATGACGAAACCTTCGTGGTCGTCGAGGGGCGCGCGAGGTTCGTTGTTGGCGAGACGGCGATCGAGGCTGGCGCTGGCGAGATCGTCTTCGGCCCCGCCGGGGTGCCGCACAAGTTCGAGAATCTCGGGCCGGGCCGGCTGCAGACGATCGACATCCATCACTCGCCGCGCTGGATCCAGACCGATCTGGAGTAAGCGGCGGCAGGGGAGCGGGACGAGTCGGGCTGGTGAAAGCCCTCGCGTGCGTGAGACGGATTGCAAGGCGGCACGCCGATGGGATGTCGCGCTTTCACCCAATTGCGATTTGTAATAGGGGCTTACCGGCAGGCCTCCATGACTTGCACCCAGCCATTTTCTACCCGTCGGAATCGCCTACATCGACGCCGATGCAGAGCCATGCGTGGATCTCAGGCGGGCACCTGGAGCGTGATGTTGGGGTGGCTGGCGATGATCTCGAGCACGATGTCGAAGAAGGTCTGGCCGGTGCCGGCTTCCAAGGCATCGAGTTTGCGCTGGATCAGGGCGCTGTCGAACATTCCAGGCTTGTCGAGCTTGGCGCTCAGGAAGGCGCGTGTGGCGTCCAGGCCGAGGTCGCGGCGGTTCTCCTCATGGTTCGTCCAGACCAGGGTCACGGGCGCATTGCCGTCGAGCGCGCCGTAGCCGCCGTACAGCATGTCGTCCAGTGCATCCAGGCTGTGTGCCAGCGTCCAGCCGGCATCGGCCATGAAAACCCGGTTGATTTCGTCGTAGAACGAAGCGATGTCCCGGATGCGGTCGCCGTCGATGACGAGCTGTTGGGGCATGACGGATTCCTTTGTCTGCCGGGCTTAGGGGGCGAGGAACCTGCCGCTGTTAGCTGGCCGTTACATCCCGTGCGGGGCCGTCAGGCCGGTCACATCGCTCCACGCGGGTCCCAGGGTGTCCATGTTCCGGCACAGGGCGGCGGCGGATTCGGGTGGCAGGGTGTCGAGCCCGGAATCAGCGATGAGCATACCGCCGTTTGCCGGCCCGTCCCGGGGATTAGGGGTAGGCCCTAGCTGCCAGGCTGCCGGCGCAGGGGATAGCCTTGGAGCAGGACCAAGCAGCCCAATGGAATGCGCCATGACCACCATCTCCGGATCCATCCCTACCTTCGTTGCCGGACTCCAGCCGCTGGAAGCAGGCAAGCTACGGGATGTCATCGACTCCGACGACCTGCCGTTCGACCGCGGTAACCTTGAGCGCCTGGAACGGCCGGAGGAAACGCCTTTCGTGCGCGGTGAGGGCGACAGCCACACGGTCGACCCCAACGATATCCGGCAGGGTGGCTACGGCAGCTGCGGGCTGCTGGCGAGCCTGCATTCCATTGCCCAGCAGGACCCTTCGGTCATCCAGGACATGATCCAGGATAACGGCGACGGCACCTATACGGTGACGTTCCATGAGCCGGTGGAAATCTTCGGAATGACCTTCTGGCGCGAGGTGGAAGTGGTGGTCAGCGGGCCGTTCGAGGGCGCGCATCCGGGAGATGTTGCCGGCGGCAAGCAGGAGATCTGGCCAGCCATCATCGAGAAGGCGTACGTGGAGCACTTCCACCCGGAATTCGCCAATGAGGACGCAATCTGGCCGGGTAACCAGGGAGTGTTGCCGGGCGATGCGATGGACCGCATCCTCGGGCCCGGGTCCGGAACCACCGGAACGGGTGATGTCTCCTCCACCGAAATGGCCGACAAGCTGGCCGACGGGGAGGTGGTGGTGGCCTGGACGCCGCCCTTCACCGACGACGATGGCAATTCCACCGTGACGGACGCGCAGCAGGAGCTCATCGACCATTACGGGATCTATGGGGGCCACGCTTACGCGGTGAGCGAAGTGATTCCCGCCGGTACGACCTATGTCGATCCCAATACCGGTGAGGCGCTGACGGCGACCGAGGATGTCGTGGTATTGGACAATCCGCATGGTAACGGCGATGTGCTGATGCCGTATTCGGACTACCAGGAAGTGTTTGGCTGGGTGAGCAGCCACCCCGCGGAATGATGGACACCGGTCAATGAGGCTGCGGACGGTGGTTGCGTCCTGGGCGCTGGCTACCGCCGTCTGCGCAGGCCTCCATGCGCCGGTAGAATCAGCCCCTCCCTCAGAACCCGGGCACGCCATGCACGACACCATCCAGTTGCTCCAGGGCATGACCATCGATCACGGCGGTTCGCGGCTGGCGTTCCAGGGAGGCGATGGCCGGGGCGGTGCGAAGGTGGACGTCTGGGACGCGCAGGATTCGGCATGGCTGTCCCATTGGGTTTTGGCCCCGGGGCAGGTTCTCGCGGCCGGCAGCGGGTTCCTGCGCGTGGAGGCGGTAGAGCCGGGCGCGCGCGCGACGCTGCACCTGGCGCCGGCCAATGACAGTGGCGGCATCGTCGCCCCGGCGCCGGGCCAGCCGGTGGTGCCGCTGGGCGGGAGCCTGGATATTGGACAGACCCGGATCGAGCTGATCGAAATCTCCGACGATGGCGCAGTCACGGCGCGCCTTTGGCCGAAGCTCTATCCGCTGGCGAAGACCGCCCCGGAAGACATCCGCGAGATGCGTCTGGCTCCCGGCGATGAGGTACAAGTTGGGCGGCGGGCATTCCGGGTAGATCGCGTCCAGCGCGACGCCGGGGAACTGCGGGGCTTCGTGGCGCTGACGCCCGAGTCCTGAGCCGACGACGGCGTGCCCCATCCAGCTTGAACCAGCGCGTGCAGATCAGCTTGTAGTCTTCTGTGAGACGGGCTGGTGAAAGCCCTCACGTGCATGAGACGGATTGCCGGGTCCGATGCGTCTCCCGCCGACTAAGGTTCGCGGATTGGGAATTCCACGGAGTGGGATGATGTGCTTCGTCTGTAAAACCGATGGCGGCTGTGGGCTTTGCGGTTCTTTTTTCGGAGGGTTTGTTTCCGGATTCTTCGGGTACCCCGGGAAGTTGCAGTCGGGCGTGAAGCGGATGGTGTCGCAGGGCGGGGTGATCCTGTCCTCTCCCGGCAGGCCGGAGGAGGATGAGATCCGGGAAGTCGGGCGTGACATCAGGACTGCGCAGAAGCTGCTGTGGTCCAAACGGTTTTCTGACGCCCACAGCGCATGGAACAGCCTTCCGGAGCCGATGAGGGATCGCCTGGCCGAGTCTGGTATCCACGCATCCGGCCAGGCTCTTGGCGGTGTGGCCGGCTCGCATGTGCTTGTGTACGGCATCTCCAACATGTTGGGAATGCTTTCGGCGCAGCACTCTTCGCTCAGGCCCTTCCGGCCCCGCATCGTGGCAGCCTCGAGGTTCACCTTGGCGCCGGCGCTGGCTGCGGCCGCTGTCCAGGGCGCGACGGTCAAATACCTGCAGATGCGTAACAAGGTCTTCGACGACATTCCGGGAAGCTGGCGGGCGTGGAATGAGGTCCGGAACAATGTGCTGTACAAATCAAAAAGATAAGCCCCGCGTCAGTCCTCCTCCATCGACCAGGCCACCAATCCCTGGAGGCATTCGAGCTGCTCGTATCGCGGAGCGTCAGGGCCGGATTGGTGCAGGCACGCGGTGGCACTACGGACGACCTCCAGGCGTTCGGCGATGGATTCAATCTCGCAGTTGAGGCCGTGGACAGAGGGCCAGGCGCCGCCGGCTCCGGTCAGCGTGCCGGCGAGCTCGCAGTCGGCGTGCCGGTATGCAAGCCACTGCGCCTGCTGGGACGCCACTGAGCGGGCAAGCGACGACGAGGCGGTCGGGTCGTTGTCCAGTGCTTCCAGCAGGCTGGCATGGGCCTGGTCCAGGCTGGTGCGGTCTGCTTGAAGCCGCTCGCCCTGCACGTACAACGTGTGCGGTGCGCTGCCTTTGGGCCATTCGTTGCGGGCATCCTGGGCGTGTGTGACCGGGGGCATTGCGAGCAGCACGGCAATGGCGAATGGCGCGAGGTGGTGAGGATGTAGGGCGTCTGTCATGGGGGAAGGTTAGCCGAGGCGCGGGAAGTGGCGCTGCTCCTGCTGGAAAGCCAGCCATAACGAACGAGTCATATGGCGTAGTAGGTGGTGCCGGAGCCACCAGGGTTGTCGAAGCGCCGTCCTGCCCTGGATCATCCGTCGATCTGGCGCAGGTAGTACTTCGCAGGCCAGTGCCGCAGCACGCGTGGGGTCTTCCAGTACAGGCGTGGCGCCCAGCGGGTGAAGCGTTCCCAGCGCCGTGCATCGCGCGCGCTCCAGTCCATTGCGAACAGCGCTCGTAGTTCCGGTGGCAGCAGTCCGCGGGTCGCGAAACGCTGCAGCGGCATCGCCGGCCGCAGGTACCAGGGCGCGTGGCGGCCGTCGAGCACGGCGTGCATGTAGTTGCGCACCTGGTCGTCCACGGAAAGCCCTTCCACCTGGGCGTCCCACCAGCGATCGAATGCGTCCACGTCGGGCGGCCATTGCCCGTCGTCGACCTGGAGCGTGCTGCCGAAGCGCCGGGCTTCGAGGTACAGCCTTTCGCGATCCGCCTCCGGAACCGGGCCCACGAACAGGCGGTGCACATCCAGCGCGCCGCGGTAGAGCGTGGCGGCCACCCAGAGCTGCAGGTCGGGGTCGAAGGCGCTGTAGCCCGGCCCCTTGACCGGCGCGTGCGCGCGGTTGACGTGGCGTGCGATGGCTTTGCGCTGGCCGTCCGTACCCAGCGTCACTGCGTAGACGTAGGCCATGGTGGCGCGCAGGCGTTCGAGCGGGCGCTCCAGGGTGCTGCTGTGCGTGGCCACGCCACGGCCAACGCCGGGGTTCGCCATCTGCCATGCCACGGTGGCCCCGGCACCGAAGTAGATGTAGGCCTCGCGGTTGATGCTGGCCAGGGTCACGCGGGGCGGGGAAGATGGAGGCGTTGCGGGTTTGGGCATCTGCAAGGAGTGCGTATCGTCGGGAGGGCACACTGGCCGCGGAAGTTCAGGCTGGCATGGGCTGCATGACGGCGCGCTGACGGTCCACGATCGCAACCGCAGCTGTCGCTGCCGGCGGATCAGCCTGTGCACGGCCAGGGCACCCGCCGGTTCCTGAAACTATCCTTGACGAATTGCGATGAAAAAGACCTTGCCAGCTGGAAGAAGCGCGCCGCGCGCTGGGCAATGCAGCGTCGTGGACCCAGCGGCTGGCGGCTTGATGGCCGGGGGTCCGATTGCCCTCGCGGCGGCCGGCGCCATCGCGGGCGCGCTGCTGGGTGGCCCGTGGATCTGGCTGCACTACCTGTGCAAGCCGCTCACGACGCTGCTGATCCTGTCACTGGCCGCGCGGGGCGCGCCCGTGCACTCGGCGCGCTACCGCGTGGCGGTGGTGGTGGGCATGGTGTTCTCGCTGGCCGGGGATGTGTTCCTGATGCTGCCGCAGGATCTGTTCGTGGCTGGGCTGGTGGCGTTCCTGCTGGCGCACCTGTGCTTTTTCGTGGCGTTCTTCCCTGGCGCGCGCTGGCCGGCGCGGATGGTGGCGCTGGTCGCGTACGGCGCCATCGGCGCGGCCAACATGGCGCTGCTGCTGCCGATGATCCCGCAGCCGCTGCATGGACCGGTGCTGGCCTATGTGCTGGTGCTGGTGATCATGGCCGGCCTCGCCGCCGCCCGCGCCTGGTCGCTGCGACGGGACGTGGCGCTGGCCAGGCCCGCCGCTTTTGCCGCGTGGGGCGGGGCGCTGTTCGTGCTCAGCGACAGTCTGCTGGCCTGGAACCGGTTCGCCGGCGGGATCCCGCTGTCGGCCCTGCTGGTGCTGGCCAGCTACTTCGCGGCGCTGTGGTGCATCGCCCGCTCGGTGGCCATTCGCCGCTGACGACGCCCACCACGGCTGTCGCTACCAGCGGATCGTCGTCGCAGTCGGGCAGGGCGGAAGCGGGCGGCATGCCCCCGCCGGACGCCGCCGAGGCAGGGGAGGTGACGTTGTCGCTGCAGCCGGCCGATAGCAGGGCAATGGCCACCGCGGACAGCGTGCGGGCGGGAAACGTCTGCCGGGACATGCACATTTTCCTTGGGGTACGCGCGCGGATGCTACGTGTCGCCTTCATCGCTGTCAGGCCGGAGGTGTTCCGGGAGGAAGACTGCTGAGTGCTACCCCAACTTGATGCCCAGCGCCGGCGCGATCGTGCGCATGGCTTCATTGTCGCGGGTGAGGGTGATCCAGCCTGCGGTGGTTTCGGCATCGACATTCCACACCCACAGGGTGTAACCGTAGGTGCGCAGGGCCTCGTAGGCCGCCTGCAGCAGGCCGAACAGGGTGACCTCGGCCAGGAATTCGTCGTCGTCCGGGTCGTCGACGCCCCAGTCGAGCACAAGGTTCCAGCGCGAGACGAGTTCAGTGATGCTTTCCACGAGCGTCGCGGCTTCGCCGTCGCGGACCTGGAAGCCGGATTTCCAGTCGATGATGTCTTTCAGTACGCGGGGCGGGTCGAAGTCGTCACCGCAGGCTTGGGTGGCCGCGTCCTGGTAGGCGGCGAACTGATGCAGAGCGGTCTCTTCGTCGCCGGGGTTGATGAGCAGCAGGAACTGCCAGACGAGGGTTTCGGTGGCGGCGTCCTCGTCGATCTCCAGGTCCGGGTCGGTGCCGTTGGCGAAGTTGTCGTCCGGGTCGAAATCGGTGTCGGGTGGGTGCATGTGGGGTCGTCGGGTGGTGATACGGACGATGCTACGGCGTCTGTTTCCGCTGCGCCAACCAGCAGTCCAAAGTGCGGCTCTGGGGGGTTGCCGGCGCTCCGATCACGCCGCGCCCATGCCTGCACGCGCATCCTTCCGGTTCCGGCGGCACTTTGCCGCGTACAGCCAGAGGAGGCCGCATGAGCAAGGCACTGGAAAACCGCACCGTCGCCATCCTCGCCACCGATGGCGTGGAGCAGGTGGAGCTGACCGAGCCCAGGAAGGCAGTGGAAGAGGCAGGCGCCAAGGTGCGCCTGCTGTCGATCAAGGAAGGCGAGATCCAGGGCATGCACCACGACAAGCCCGGCGACAAGCTGAAGGTCGATGGCCTGGTGGCCGATGCCAGTATCGATGAATACGACGCGCTGATCCTGCCCGGCGGGGTCGCCAATCCCGACAAGCTGCGCGCCGACGAGGAGGCAGTTGCGTTCGTGCGTGATTTCACCCGCAGCGGCAAACCGGTCGGAGTGATCTGCCATGGCCCGTGGGTGATGATCGAGGCCGACGTGGTGCGCGGGCGCCGCATGACGTCCTGGCCAAGCGTTCGTACCGACCTGCGCAATGCGGGTGCGGAGGTGGTCGACGAGGAGGTCGTGACAGATAACGGCATCGTCTCCAGCCGCAAGCCCGACGACCTGCCGGCGTTCTGCCGCAAGATTGTCGAGGAATTCGCCGAAGGCCGACACCAGCCGCAGGGCTGAGCCCGCACGCCGCGGCCGCCGACGCGCCGCTGCCGGAACGGGGAAGCACCGCATCGACAGCGGCGCCGCTGGGCGGGGTACAAGTATCGGTTACTGTTTCAGGCCGCCGCCATGATGCGGCGGGTACCCTCCGCCCTTGGATGATCGATGAAATCTACTTTCGCCGCGCTCGCTTTCGCCCTCGTTCTCACGCCGGGATTGGCCCTTGCCCAGGACCGTCCCGACGCCGACCGCGGCGGTTGGTCCCTCGGCTTTGCCGTCATCGCCGCAGACAGCCCCTACGTGGGTGAAGGCACGCGCGTGCTGCCGGTTCCGACCTTTGGATACGAGGGCGAACGCTTCTCGCTGCGTGGCCTCACTGGCGCATTTCATCTGGTCGATACCGGCAGCTTCCAGCTTGACGTGCTGGCGTCCGCGCGGCTGGATGGTTTCGACATCGACGACCTCAGCGCCTCCGGCCTGGCGGCCAACGGGGTCGATGCGCGCCTGCTCGAGGATCGCGACCACGGCCTTGATGCCGGCATCGGCTTGGCGTGGGCAGGTGCCTTCGGACGCCTGCGCGTGCAGGCGCTGGCCGACGTCACCGATGCCAGCGGAGGACAGGAGGTTGGCGTGAGTTACGCCTATCCAGTCCAGGCCGGCGCCTGGACCTGGCTGCCGGCCGCGGGTGTGAGGTGGATGTCCAAGGACCTGGCCGGCTATTACTTCGGCACGCTTGACCGGGAAGTTGCCCGCGGTGTCACCGCCTACGACCCAGGCGAGGCCGTGGTGCCGGACGTGGGGGTGTTTGGAACGCGTCGGATCGGCGAGCGCTGGCGCCTGCACGGCGGAGTGCAGTATCGGTTTTTGCCCGGCGAGCTGTCTGACAGCCCGTTGCTCAAGCGTGGTGCCGACGGCGTCATGGTGTTCAACGTTGGCATGGCCTACCGTTTCTGACGCCCGACGCCGTTGATCCAGCCGGTCGGCTCCGGTGTATTCTCCCGGCTCCACAAGGAGGATGGAGCCGCAACGGATTATGTTTCAGGTCAAGCGCGGCACGCGGGCAAACCTTGCAACGGAATGGCGCACGAAGGCGCGCCACCAGCGGTTCGTCGACGGGGTATCGCTGGTGGGCGGGCTGGCGATCTCCTGGTGGTTCGACTGGCGGACCGATCTGCCTTTCTCTTTCTCCATCCGCGAATACTGGCCGTTGATGATGCCGGTGGTCCTGGTCCTTGCGGGCAGGCTGGTGGTCGGCAGGGATCCAAAAGACCCTACGGATTACCGGCTGCTGGCGCTGGCGGCGGGTGATCGCGGCGCGGTGGAGAAGTATCCACCGGTGATCCAGGCGGCGTTGATGCGCCTGGTGCAGGCCGGCGAGCACCGCCGGCTGATGCCGTTGTGGCACAGCGCGTTTTGGCGAATGGGAGTTCCGTTTCCGCCGATGGCATTCTCGCCGTGGTGGCTCAACGCGCTGGTGCTCTCGGTGGCGAGCTTCTGCCTACTTCCGTTGTGGCTGTTCGTGCAGTACTGGTGGAATCCCGCGTTTCTGGGGGAGGGCATGCGCAGCGCGGCCACGATACTGACGATCATCCTGCCGGTGGTCATGACGTTGGTTGAGCTGGCCAATCGCGGTACGCGTGAGCGGCTCGGGCTGCCGCCCTGGAGGGTATATCTCAAGGACTGGAGGCTTCGGCGGCGCTGAGGAAGGCGGGCCCGCCGGGGGTGGCAGGTTCTGGCTGGTTGGATAGGTGGAAAGGTGGCCAGTCTGATGCCCTGCGTACGCGGTTGACAGGTCGCAACCTGCCTTCCAGAATTTCCAAATCTCATCTCCAGTGCAGGACGCACGATGGCCGTACACAGGACGTACCCGGACGTCGAGTCCGCCGCCCGCCAGGCGCTCACAGCGCTGGCCACCCGGCTAAAAGTGGACATGCTGACCGCTCAGTCGGTAAGCGTGACCGCCGCGCATGTTGGATTTTCCAGGATGATTAGCTGCAAGGACGCATCATGTCAGACGATTCGCAGAATCCGAACCCGCTGAGCCGGACGGTTTACCCTTTTCCCAAGTCTGGCGAAGTTGCCGACAACCAGGCGCAGACCGTAGAGGCAAGCGCGCAAGAGTACTTCCAGGCGCTGGCCGAAGCCGAGGACGGGTTCTTTCCCATCGGCTACAACGGCCAATGGCACGGTGGAATCCATTTCGGTAAACAGACGGGAACGCTGCTGGCCCAGGGGGCGGGTCTACGCTGCATTGCCGATGGCCAGGTGATCGCCTACCGGATCGATGAGGACTACCCGACGGTCAAGTATAAAAGCTGCCCGCCTGCCACTTATTCCAAAGGCTTCGTCCTGGTGAGGCACCGGCTGCAGCTGCCCCCGGCACCAAGGACAGACAACAAAAACGGGGAATCAAGCAACTCGGAGGACGCGAGTGCCTCCAATGCACAACCCGAGAACGAGCCGTCCCTGGTGCTCTATAGCCTCTACATGCACCTTCTGAACTGGGTGGCGTACGAGGAAAATTCAGAGCTCAAACGACCTGGCTTCTGGGGAAGCTCGACCTGGCTCGTTGGGGAGCGTGCAGTCGATACCCGAACGACCGAGGACTCATCGGGCTCTGCATCCACCGTAACCGGAATGAACATTCGCGACGCCGACGGAAAGCTCGTGGGTTTCGCGCCGCGGGGGGTGAAGCTGAAGCTGGGCGAACCCGATCCCGCACGCAAGGCGTACTATCAGATCCAGGAGGTCGTCGAGGGCACCACGGACCCTGTCGATGTGGTCGGCAGGTACATCTACAAGGGGACAGCCACCTCAGGGGAAGGTCTGGAGCCGCTCAACGAACCTCACGCCAAGGGATCGGTTCACATCATGTCCGATCCTGCCGACATCAAAGCGGGCGACCTGATCGGTCATCTGGGGCAGTATCAGCGACACTTGGACATGGATTCCATGGCCGAGTGCGCCAGCCACCGTCCGTTGGCACAGATCGACGTGTTTGCCGGCGAAGGCCTCAAGAACTTCATCGATCGGGGGCACATTCGGGACGCCCAGCTTGACGCCAGCCGGAAAACCTTGCTGCACATCAAGTCCGATGCACGCCTGGTTCAACCCTCCGAGCCGGACATTGAGCTGTTGGGCAACGAGATGGTGGCGGTGGCGG
>JBQDAV010000002.1:0-131141 GCA_052090405.1 Luteimonas sp. | reverse complement strand
CAGCACGTGGTCGCCTTCGACGGGTGCGAGCGCGTCGAGGATCGCTGCGTGTTCGTCGATCGCGCGCATGCCCGGGCCCCAGAGGTCGGCCTGCAGGCCGCGGTCGCGGCGGTCCTGGCTGCCGCGCTGGGCGGTGTAGAACACCGGGACGCCAAGCGCGCGACAGCGCTCGAGCAGGCGCGCAAGATTGGCGACCGCCGGTGCCAGCGGCGTCTCGCCGGCATCAAAGCGGGCCAGGAAATAGCGCTGCATGTCGTGCACCAGTAGCGCCGCGCGCCCGGCCTCCAACCGCCATTTTCCACCCGCGGCCGGAACTTCGTCGATGCCGGGCAGCGGATACGGCGCGATCGTCGGCAGGCCCATCAGGACATCTCCTTTTCCGCGAGGAAGCGCGCGCGCAGCTGCGCGCGCAGTTCGCGGCGGCTGATCTTGCCGACCGCAGTGGTATCGAACGCGTCCACGAACACGACCTGGTCCGGCACCTTGAACGCCGCCAATCCGCGTCCGCGCACCCAGGCCTTGAGTTCGGCCGGGCGCGGCTTCTCCGCCCCGGGGATCACGAAGGCGCAGCTGCGCTCGCCCAGGTAGTCGTCCGGGATCGACACCACCGCCGCATCGAACACCTGCGGATGCGCCAGCAGGTGGTCCTCGATCTCCTCGGCGGAGATCTTCTCGCCGGCGCGGTTGATGTGGTCGGTCGCCCGGCCCTGCACCACCAGGTAGCCGCCGGGCAGGCGCTGGACCATGTCGCCGGTGCGGTAGTAGCCGTCGTCGGTGAACGCTCGCGCGTTGGCCGCGTCGTCGTTGTGGTAGCCGCGGATGGTGTACGGCCCGCGGGTGAGCAGGTGGCCGGTGGCGCCGTCGAGCACCGGTTCGCCAAGGTCATCCACCACCAGCACTTCGTCGTCGGCGCTGATCGGCCGCCCCTGGGTATTGATGATGATGTCGTCGGGATCATCCAGCCGGGTGTAGTTGACCAGGCCCTCGGCCATGCCGAACACCTGCTGCAGGGTGCAGCCCAGCCCCGCAACCACCCGCCGCGCCGCCTCGGGCACCAGCTTGGCGCCGCCCACCTGCACCACCTGCAGGCTGGAAAGATCGTGCGCCGTCTTCGCCGCCGCGTCCGCCCACAGCAGCGCCAGCGGCGGCACCAGCCCCACGCAGGTGACCTGCTCCCGCGCGATCAGCGGAAACGCCGCGTCCGGGCCGGGCCCCGGGCACATCACCACCCGCGCGCCGGCATGCAGTGCGCCAAAGAAGCCGGGCGAACTCATCGGGAAATTGTGCGCCGCCGGCAGCGCGACCATGTACACGCTGTCGGCGGTGATGCCGCAGATCTCGTTGCTGGCACGGAAGCTGTAGATGTAGTCGTCGTGGGTGCGCGGGATCAGCTTCGACAGCCCGGTGCTGCCGCCGGAGATCTGCAGGAAAGCGACCGACTGCGGATCCGGATCGCCCGGCAGCGCGGCAACGTCTCCGGCCAGCGCATCCAGGGCAGCAAACTCCTCCGCCCCGCCGGCCACCACCACGTGCCGCACCGCCGGCACTTCGGCCTGCAGCTCGCGCGCCAGGGTGCGGTAGTCAAAGCCCTCGTGGCGGGCCGCGGTCACGTAGCCGCTGGCCTGGGACTTGCGCGCGAAGTGCGCCACCTCGGTGATGCGGTGCGCAGGCAGCGCGTACACCGGCACCAGCTGCGCCCGGAACAGCGCGCACACCACCGAAACGAATTCGGGCACGTTGCCCAGCTGCACGATGACCCGGTCACCCGGCGCCAGGCCCCGGGCAAGCAATCCGGCGGCGACGCGGCCGGCCTCGTCCCACAGCTGCGCGTAGGTCCAGCGCACATCGCCGCCGACCACGGCGACACGGTCGGCAAAGCGTTCGGCGCGCTCGCGCAGGAAGCCGGGGAAGGTCTCGCCGCGCCAGTGGCCGGCGGCGCGGTAGCGGGCCACGCAGTCCTCCGGCCAGGCCTGGCGCAGGGGCAGTCGCGCGGTGCGGTCGGTGTCGTTCATCGGTCCTCTTTCCAATTCAGGCGGCGGGCACGTCGTCGATGCCCAGCGCGTCCAGCAGCGCCCTGAACTTGGCGCCGGTTTCATCCACTTCCAGTGCCGGCTGCGAGCCGGCCACGATCCCGGCCCCGGCAAACAGGCGCATCGACGCCCCCTGCACCCGGGCGCAGCGGATCGACACGTACCAGTCGCCGTCGCCATCGCCGTCGGCCCAGCCGACCGCACCGGCATAGAAGCTGCGGTCCACCGGCTCCAGCGCGCGGATCGCCTCCAGCGCCCGCTCGCGGGGGGTACCGCAGACGGCGGGGGTGGGATGCAGCAGCCCGGCCAGGGCCGCCGCGGAAATCCCTGGATCCTTCAGCCGGCCCGCGATCCGGGTGCCCAGGTGCCACAGGGTCCGGGTCGACCGCAGCGAAGGCCTTGGCGGCGCGCGCAGCCGGTTGCACAGTGGCGCCAGCGCGTCGAGGATGGCCTCCACCACGTAACGGTGTTCCGCCTGATCCTTGCCCGAGGCCAGCAGCGCCTCGGCCGCGGCGGCATCGCGACCGGCGTCCGGCCAGCGCCGGGCCGACCCGGCCAGCGGATGCGACACCACCGCATCGCCGCGGCGCGAGACCAGCAGCTCCGGGGTCGCACCGACCAGCCACGCCGGCGCCTGGCCGGAGGCGACAGGCAGCGGCGCCACATAAGTGGTCACCGCCGGGTCGCCGTCCAGCCGCGCGGCGAGCCGATGCGGGTCCACCGGCGCGGACATCTCCACCCGCAGGCTGCGCGCCAACACCACCTTGCGCAGCGCCGCCGGGTCTTCCGCGTCCGGCATCAGCTGCGACAGGCAGCGCGCCACCGACTCCGCGTAGGCCTGGGCCGCCGGCTCGGCAACGGTGCTGCGGGCCTGCATGGAAGCCGCCGATGCCTGTGCCGCACCCGGCGCGGCCGGCGCCGCGACCCGCGCCGGCTGGTACAGCGCGTCGTCGCGATGCGGATCGAACGGCAGCGCGCCCACCAGCATCGACGGCCCCGGGGGCTGCGCGGCGAAGAACGCCTGCGCCCGCGCGCCCAGCGTCGCCGCCGGACCCGCCGGCAGCCGCGCCAGGCAGCCTTCGGCCTCGATCGAGCGCAGCGGCCCGGCCAGTCGGAACGCCGGCGCCGGGGCTTGGGCGCCGTCAGCCGTGCCCGCCTCGATGTGGACCTCGCGCAGCGTGGCCGATTCGTTCATCGCACCGCTCCCGCGCGGTGCAGCGCCGCAGCCAGCGCCAGCCCGCCCAGCACCAGCGCGATCAGCACGTAGGGCGCGCCCGGCGACCAGCTGTACAACGCGGTCCCGAGCATCGGCCCGACCACCATCCCCAGGCCCTGCACCGAGGCCACCGTGCCCTGGGCCACGCCGTGCTCGTGGGCCTGGACCGAATCCGCGGCCAGCGCCTGGAAAGAAGGAAACACGAAGCCCATGCCGAACGCCGCCACCGCGTAGGCCAGCAGCAGCTGCCACTGCGCGCCAACCAGCGCGGAGGCACCGAAGCCCAGCGCCGAGATCGCCGCGCCAACCGCAATCCAGCGCGCCGGCGGCACCGACTTCAATCGCATCACCAGCGCCTGCGCGCACATCAGCCCCACACCGACCGCGGTCAGCGACAGCCCGGCCACGCGCGCGCCATCCGCCGGCGAAAGCTGCAGCCGGTCGATGGCGAAGAAGCCGACCACCACCTGCGCGATCGACACCGACACCATCGCCGCAAACACCGCGAACAGCGGCAGGCGCAGGCGCGGATCCAGCCAGGCCACGGCCGGCTTCGGCCGCCCGGCCGCGGACGGCGGCGGCGCGGCCGGCAGCCGCCACCACACCGCAAGCAGGGACAGCAGCGGCAGCGCCGCGGCCGCGTACAGCGCCAGCGCCAGGTCGTGGAAGGCAATCCAGCCTGCCGCCGCCGGACCCACCACCATGCCCACCGAGCTGGCCGCGCCCAACTTCGCCATCGTCCCGGCGCGCTCGCCGGGCGGCGCCTCGTCGGCCACCAGCGCCGCCGCGGTGGAGGGCACCGCCGCGTAGAACAGTCCCACCAGCGCGCGGGTGCCAACCAGCGCCAGCACCGACACCAGCACCGCCGGCGGAAAGCGCAGCGCCAGGTCCACGAACACCGCCATCAACAGGTACACCAGCGCGTAGCCGGCCAGCGCCGCCAGCAGCACCCGCCTGCGCCCGATCCGGTCGCTGAGCGCACCCCAGCGCCGCGCCGCCAGCATCCACAGCACCCCGGCCGCCGTCATCGACAACCCGGCATGCCATTCGGCCATGCCCAGCAGCCGCACCACCGGGCCGACCACGGCCACGAACGACATCATCGCCATGGTCCCGGCCAGGGCGGTGAACACCAGCACGGGTACGGAGGAAAGGGGACGGGGGCTCACGGCGACGCGCATGGACGGCTTCCAGCGGCAGGCGCGAACCGGCCGCAGCAAGGAGGGGAAGTCAGGCTCAAATATTGAGAACCATTCCCATTAATACTACCATTCTCTTCCTTTCCGGGGACATTCCCACCATCCGCATGACCGCCAGACCACAGTCATCCATGCGCGTCCGGGCCGCGACGTTCACCGCCGCCGGGCTGCTGTCTTTCGGCTGCCTTGCCATGGCCGCGCCCGCCGCCGCCCAGCAGCGCAATCCGCAGCAGACGATTGGCGAAACGGTCGCCGACCGCGTCTCGACGCACTACGGCTTCGAACGCTTCACGGTCTCCAGCCCCGATGGCAGCCGTACCTGGCGGGTGCACGTGGCGGTGCCGAAATCCCCCCCCCCGCCGGCGGGCTTCCCCGCGCTCTGGATGCTCGACGGCAACGCCGCGCTGGTGGAATTCGACGATGCGCTGCTGGCCGAGCTGGCCGCCCGGCCGGAGCCGCACGCGCTGGTGTTCATCGGCTACGACAACGAACTGCGGGTCGACTCGGCCGCGCGCACCCGCGACTACACCCCGGTCGAGGGCGAACGCCCGCAACGCGACGGGGACAACATCACCATCATCACCGATGGCGGCGGCGCCGATGTGCTGCTGGAGGTGATCGAACGCCTGGTCCGGCCCGAAGTGGAGAAGCGCGTGGCCACCGACCCGAACCGGCAGGCGCTGTGGGGCCATTCGCTGGGCGGGCTGTTTACGCTGCATGCGCTGTACACCCGCACGGGCGCGTTCGATACCTACGTCGCTGGCAGCCCCTCCCTGTGGTGGGGCGACGGCGTCATGCTCGATGCGCCGGAGCAGCGCTTCATCGACAACAACGCCGACCGCCACGCGCGCGTGCTGCTCGGCCTGGGCGGCGGCGAGCGCAACCGCGACGTCAGCCACCGCGACCTGTCCGACCCGCGGGTGCAGGTGCACCTGCGCCGGATCGAGGCAGCGCCGCCGGATTCGGCCGAGAAACTGGCGCAGCGGCTGGCGCAGGTCGAGGGGCTGGACGTGGAGTATCGTGAATTCCCCGGCCTGACCCACGGACCGATGTTCCGCGCATCGCTGATGTGGGCGCTGCACGCGGTCACCGGCGTCGCCGACCGCAGCGGCACCCCCAGCCTTGCCGACGGCGTGGACCCCTCCCCGTGAAGCCGACTGCCGTCGACACTTTCCCCATTCCTTTCATCCTCGCCCAGGCAGACGCACCGTTATTGGTTGGCGCGCCGACCCAGGCATCTCCATCCGGCCCTTCGCGGCATCGGATCCAATCCAGTCAGGAGTCTGCAATGCACAGCCCGTCTTCCCGTTCCTCCCGCCTGCGCCTGGCGCTTCTGGGCCTGGCCCTGTCCGCCGTCGCCGGCGTGGCTGGCGCCCAGGCCTTCAGCCAGCCGGACGACGATTTCAACGGCCGCGTACGGGCGATGAGCCCGGTGGTGCTGCCGGGCAACGAGGTCGAGCTTGGCGGCATGGACTTCAAGCCGGGCCAGGCGGTCACCCTGCTGCGCGGCGATGCCGTGCTCAACGACGCGCCGCTGGTGGCCGACGACGAGGGCCGCTTCACCGCCACAGTGCAGATCCCCGACGATGCCGTGGCCGGGCGCCATCCGGTCGTGGTGCGCGTGGCCAACCCGGACGCCGCCGCGGTGTTCGACCTGAAGATCTCCAAGGACGTGCCGCTTTCAGGTCATGAGATGTTCGAAGTGGCCAGCAACAAGCTGGTGCCGGGCCTGTACCAGGTCGCCTGGAGTGCCGCCAATGACGCGCTGTTCGTCACCTCGGCGGTCGGCCGGCCGCCGGTCACCCAGTCGGAGCTGCTCAAGCTGGATCCGCAGACCCTGGAAATCACGGCCCGCGCCACCCCCGCCGCCGCGCCCGGCCGCGACGACGGCCACCTGCTCGCCGTGTACGGGGTGGGCGTGGACGACGCCAACGGCAACGTCTGGATCGCCAACACCCGCGACGACACCGTCGCCGTCTACCGCCAGTCCGACCTGTCGCTGGTGCGGCAGTTCGACCCCGGCGCCGTGCCGCACGCGCGCGACGTGATCGTCGACGAGGGCAACGGCCGGGCCTGGGCCTCGGCGGTCTTCGGCAATGCCGTGGTCGCCTTCGACACCGACACCCTGGAACTGCTGGAGACGGTGGAAATCGATTCCGGCGTCCGTGGCGGGGAGTTCGGCCCGATGAGCCTGGCGCTCGATGCCGATGCCGGCAAGCTGTACACCGTCAGCATGGGCAGCAACGAGGCCGCGGTGATCGACAGCACCAGCGGCACGGTGGAGAAGGTCTTCAGCCTGCCCGGCGCCCACGGCGCGTCCGGGGTGGCGATCGACGCCGCGAACGGCCGCCTGTACGTTGCCTCGCAGGGCAGCGACAACCTGCTGATCCTCGACGTCGACAGCGAACAGGTGCTGCACGACGTGTACGTGGGCGCCGGCGCGCTCAACGTCAGCTTCGATCCGTCCACCGGACTGGCCTTCGTGCCCAGCCGCGCCGCCGGCACCATCACCGTGGTGAACGGCGATGGCGAAATCGTCGCCAACCTGGACGGCGGCACCTACCCCAACCAGGCCTTCAACGACGGTAACGGCACCGTGTACGCGGTCAACAAGGCGCGCGGCGCCGATGACCCGCAGGGCGACCATATCCGCAGGATCAGCCGGAAGAGCCCGTAAAATGAGGTGCCGGCAGGGTCGACACGCGCCCTGCCGGCGTCCATTCGAGTAAACAGCCAGATGTCCGCACCTTTCCATCGACTCCTCTTCCGCAGCGTCTGCACCCTGACGCTGGCCCTGCTCGTGGCCGCCTGCTCGCAGCAGCCTCCGCTGCCTGCCGGCGGTGAGGTCGCCGATGCCGGCAGCGCCACCGTGGAGGCCCTGCCGGAAAGCTGGCAGCGTGTCCGGGGCCAGGACGTGCCGTCCGCGCCCGACGCCGTGCAGCGGCTACCGGCCACGGTTGAATCCGACGAAGGCGTGGAGGTCACGGTCACCGACAGCAGCCGCACCATCGCCGGCGGCGACGACGTGATCGCAGTGATGGAAGCGCTGGGCCTGGGCGGGCACGTCTACGCCGCCCCCACCAATACCACCACCGCCGCCGGTCGCGCGGCGCAACGGCACTTCCTGTTCAACCGCACCACCGGGGTGGAGGGCGTGCTGAGCCTGGACGGCAGCCTGTTCCTGGGCAACAGCCTGCGCCGCCACTCGGCCAGCGGCCTGGCCGGCCGGCTGCGGGACGCCGGGCTGCCGGCGGTGGTGATCGATGACCTGCAGCCGGCGCCGGACAAGGTCCGCAAGATCGCCGCCGCATTGGGCATGGCCGAAGCCGGTGAACGGCTGGCCACCGAGGTGCAGGCACAGCTGGACGAGGCGGCGCGGATCGCCGCCGGCCATGCGCGCCGGCCGAAGGTCATCCACGTATCGGCCACCGGCGCCGGCGGCCAGCCCACCGTGGGCGGCGCCGACACCGCCGCCGCGGGCCTGATCCGCCTGGCGGGCGGCGACAACATCGGCGATGCGGCCGGGGTGACCGATTACTCCGTACTCAGCCAGGAGGGCGTGGTGGCCGCCGCGCCGGAGGTGATCCTGCTGAGCGAGAACGACCTGGAGCTGTTCGGCGGTACCCAGGCGCTGTGGGACCACTACCCCACCCTGCGCCAGACGCCCGCCGGCGCCGCCGAACGCGTCTGGGTGATGCCCGACGTGCAGCTCAAGTACACCAGCGTGGCCTCCGGCGCGGGCGCGGGCGCGCTGGCCAGGGCGCTCGATACGTTCGCGGACGAGGCGCCTTGAGCGCCCGCCCGGCGGCGGCCCCCGCGGCGACGTCGCGGGGCCGGCCCGGCCTGCGCCAGCTGGCGATCCCGATCGCGGCGCTGGCCCTGCTCGGAGCGATCGTGCTTTCGTTCGGGGTCGGCCCGCTGAAGGTGCCCCCGGGCGATGTGCTGCACGCGATCGGGGTGCAGCTGGGCCTCGCCGACCCGGCTGGCATCAGCCAGCGCGACCTGTCGGTGGTCTGGAACCTGCGCATCCCGCGGGCCCTGCTCGGCGCGCTGGTCGGCGCCAGCCTGGCCATGGCCGGGGCCAGCCTGCAGGGCCTGTTCGGCAATCCGCTGGCCGACCCGGGCATCGTCGGCGTTACCCAGGGCGCGGCCCTGGGCGCGGTGGCGGCAATCGTGCTGGGAGTCTCGACGTTCGGCTACTGGACCATCCCGCTGGCCGCGTTCGCCGGCGGCGCGCTGGCCACCACGCTGATCTACTTCCTGGCCCGGCCCGGGCGCGTGGAGGGCACGGCCACCCTGCTGCTGGTGGGCATCGCGATCGGTGCCGGCTGCTCGGCCGCGATCGGCCTGCTGACCTACGTCGCCGACTCCACCGAGCTGCAGTCGCTGGTGTTCTGGCAGATGGGTTCGCTGGCGCGGGTGGGCTGGGCCGACCTGGCCGCGGCCGCGCCGGTATTCGTGATCGGCGTGGGCGCGCTGCTGACCATGGCCACGCCGCTGGACATGCTGGCCCTGGGCGAGCGCCAGGCGCGCCACATCGGCCTGAACGTGCGCAGCGCGCGACTGCGGCTGATCTCCTTCAGCGCCCTGCTGGTGGGCTCGGCGGTCGCCTTTGCCGGCTCGATCAGCTTCGTCGGCCTGGTGATCCCGCACGTGGTGCGGCTGATGGTCGGCCCAGGCCACCGCCTGCTGCTGCCGATGTCCGCCCTGCTGGGCGCGCTGCTGATGGTGCTGGCCGACACCGCCGCGCGCACCCTCGACCCGCCCTCGGAGATCCCGCTGGGGCTGTTCACCGCCGCCCTGGGCGCGCCGTTCTTCCTCTGGCTGGTGATGCGGCGCCAGCCGCGGGGCGCGCCGTGAACGCCGCCCTGCCTTCGCTGGCCGTCGAGCATGCCTCGCTGGTATTGGACGGCAACACGATCCTGGACGGCCTGGACCTGCACTTCTCCCCCGGCAGCCTGACCGCGCTGGTCGGCCCCAACGGCGCCGGCAAGTCCTCGCTGCTGTCGCTGCTGGCCGGCGACCGCGCACCGACGACGGGCCGGGTCCTGCTCGACG
The DNA here is from genome assembly GCA_052090405.1 of Luteimonas sp. Classification (GTDB taxonomy): domain Bacteria; phylum Pseudomonadota; class Gammaproteobacteria; order Xanthomonadales; family Xanthomonadaceae; genus Luteimonas. The sequence goes on along the minus strand of JBQDAV010000002.1, from coordinate 121,638 downwards.
GGCGCCCGGTGCGCGACTGGAAGGTGGGCGAGCTGGCCCGCACGCGCGCGGTGATGCCGCAGGACCACAGCGTGCGCTTCGGCTTCGGCGTGCGCGAGGTGGTGGCGATGGGACGGCTGCCGCACCCGGCGGACCCGGATTCCGACGTGCGGATCGTCGATGAGGCGCTGGCCACCGCCGACGTGCAGGACTTCGCCGGGCGCAACGTGCAGACCCTGTCCGGCGGCGAGGCCGCGCGCACCGCCTTCGCCCGGGTGCTGGCCCAGACCACCGCGCTGGTGCTGCTGGACGAGCCCACCGCCGCGCTCGACCTGCACCACCAGGTGACCGTGCTGCGCAAGGCGCGCGCGCTGGCCGACGAAGGCGCCTGCGTGATCACGGTGCTGCACGACCTCAACCTGGCCTCGGCCTACTCCGACCGCATCGTGGTGCTCGACGGCGGCCGCGTGGCCGCCGACGGCAGCCCCCGCGAGGTGCTCACCCCGGAGCTGATCGTCCGGGTCTACCGGCAGCCGGTGCAGGTGATCGAACACCCCACCCGCGCGATCCCGCTGGTGGTGGTGCTGGACTGAGCGCGGTGCCGGGCGCGCTCAGCGCTCCCCGCGTCGCTGGCTGAAGGCCACGCTGCCAAGGATGATCGCGCCGGCCAGGGCCATGGTCCAGGTCAGCGGCTCGTCCAGCAGCAGCCAGGCCCATGCAACCCCGAACAGCGGCACCAGGTAGGTCACCGTGGAGGCGCGGCTGGCGCCGACCCGGGCGATCAGCCGGTAGTACATGACGAAGGCGATGCCCGTGCACAGCACGCCCAGCGCCGCGGCCGACAGCCATGAAAGCGCCGGGATCGGCTGCGTCGGCCAGGTGGCGATCGCCAGCGGCGCCAGCAGCACCGCTCCGGTGCCCAGCGTGGCCGCGGCCACCGCAGCTGCCGGCAGCCCGGTCAGGTGCTGGCGCACCAGGTTGATGCCAAAGCCGTACAGCAGCGACGCGGCGGCGCCGGCCACCACCGCCCAGCCCACGCTCATGCCGGCGACCTTGCCGCTGGCCAGCACCACCACTCCGGCGAAGCCGGCCAGCAAAGCCGTCGCCCGGCGGCCACCGATGCGCTCGGCAAAGAACAGGTGCCCGACCAGGGCGGTGAAAAGCACCGTCATCGCGTTGGTGATCGCGCTGATTCCGGCCGGCGCGTGCAGCGCCGCCCAGGCAAACAGGATGAACGGCACCGCGGAGTTGATTGCCCCGATCATCGCCAGCTTCGGCCACATCCGCAGCGGGAAACGGGCGCGCGCCCTCCACAGGAACGGCAGCAGTACCAGCGCGCCCAGGCCCAGCCGCATCTCCACCAGCGGCACCGGGCCGAAGTCGGCTGCCGCCACCCGCATGAACAGGAACGAGGCGCCCCAGATCGCCCCCAGCAGGCACAGTTCGGACGGCGTCAGCCAGTCACGGGCGGGGGCTGCCTGCAGCGGCAGGCAGCTGGAATCAACCTCTTGCATGGGGGCTCGCGACGCGGGAAGAACGGGGGAGGAAGCAGTTTCCGGGCAAAACTGCCTGTGACCCGGGAAAATTCTGCCTGCAATGTATGACCGCACGGGCGTGCCGTGCAAGCGCCCGTGACAAAACCCCGCCGTCCGGCGAATCACTTCCATGCAACACCTGGGCGGACATGCAAATGGAGACCGTCGCGATCATCCCCGGCAACGACGATGCGCGCACCTTCGAGGCACTGCTGGAATAGCCTGATAATGGGCACCGGGAAGGGAGGGACGAAGGATGATCGCAATCACGGTACTGGCACTCGCATTGCTGAGCTGGGCGGTCTTTGCCTACAACCGGCTGGTGCGACTGCGCAACCAGGTTCGCACCGCCTGGGCTGATATCGATGTGCAGCTGATCCGGCGCCATGACCTGGTACCGCAGCTTGTTTCCGCGGTGCGCGCCTACGCCAGCCATGAGGCGGCGGTGCTCGAGGCGGTGACCGCTCTGCGGGCGCAGGCTGTGCAACAGCGCGGGCCGCAGGAGCTGGGCGAGCTGGAGTCGGCGCTGGAGCAGGGCATCGCCAGGCTGTTTGCGCTCGGGGAGGCCTACCCGGACCTCAAGGCCAACGAGAACTTCGCCCGGCTGCAGGACGACCTGGTGGAGGTGGAGGAACACCTGCAGTATGCGCGGCGCTTCTACAACGGCGCGGTGCGCGATTACAACGATGCCACCCAGCGGATCCCCGACCTGGTCGTGGCGCGCGGCTTTGGCTTCGATGGCGCCGAGTTCTTCCAGGCCGGCAAAGAGCAGCGCGCGGCGCCAGCCGTGGAGCTGCAGCCATGAGGCGTCTTCTGTTGCTGCTGCTGGCACTGGCCTGGGCGCTCCCGGCGCTCGCACAGGACCGGGGCGGCGAGCGGATCCTGGGATATGACGTCGACATCTCGGTCCAGCCCGACGGCGCGCTGGTCATCACCGAGCGGATCGCGGTCCGGGCGGCGGGGCGCAGTATTCGCCGCGGCATCACCCGTGAGTTTCCGACCCGCTACCGCGACCGCCATGGTGACCGGGTGGTGGTGGACTTCGAAGTCCTGGAAGTCCTGCGCAACGACCAACCAGAGCCGTGGTTCACCGAACGTATCGCCAATGGCGTGCGCGTCAACACCGGTGATGACGACCTCCTGCAGGTCCCCGCCGAGCACATCTACACCCTGCGCTATCGCACCACCCGCCAGCTCGGCTTCTTCGAGCGCCAGGACGAGCTGTACTTCAATGCCATCGGCCATGGTTCGATGTTCCCGATCGACCGGGGCAGCGTGGCCGTACACCTGCCCGCACCGGTACCGGTGGCGGACATGCTGACGGAAGGGTTCACCGGCGCCACCGGCGCCCGCGGCGAGGGGTTCCACGCCAGCCTGCCCGCGCCGGGCATGGCGCGCTGGGAGCTGACGGCCCCGCTGGCGCCGCGCGAGGGGTTCACGGTGGTGCTCGCCTTTCCCAAAGGCGTCGTGGCCGAACCGGGCACGGCCCGGAAACTCCTGTGGCGCCTGAAGGACAACCGCGCCGGAATCGTCGCGCTGGCGGGGCTTGCGATCCTCCTGTTTTACTGCATCCGCCGCTGGCGTTTGGTCGGGCGCGACCCGCGCCGGGGCATCATCATCACCCGCTACGAACCGCCCCGGGGATTTTCCCCCGCCGAGCTGCGCTACATGAAGCGCAGGATGTACGACAACACGACCTTCAGTGCCGATCTGCTGGCCGCCGCCGTGGACGGCGCGCTGACGATCCACCGCGAAGACATGGCGTTGCGAGCGGATCGCTGGACCCTGCGCCGGAACCGCCCGGCCGCGCCCGGCGAGGCGGCGGACACGCCAACGGCGCACCTGGCCGGACTGCTCTTGCCGGGCACCGATGCGAGCCTGGAACTCCACCACAGGAACTCGGACAGGATCCAGAAGGCGATGGGCGAGCACGGCAAGCTGGTGCGCAGGCGCATCATCCCGACGCTGTACCAGCGCAATGGCGGCAGCCTCGTCGTCGCGGCCCTGATCGCGGTCTCCACCATTGCCGCAACGATCCTGACCATCGTGTTCACGGGCTCCGGGATCCTGCTTGCCATCGCGGCGTTGCTGGCAACGGTTGTCGCAACGGTCGTGTTCGCCTTTCTCATCGGCGCGCCCACCCCGGCCGGACGCCATCTGCTGGACGAGATCGAAGGCTTCAGGCGCTACCTCGGCGTGGCCGAGAAGCAGGACCTGCAGAAGCTGGAGGGACCACCTGGAAGCGAACCGGAGCTGGACGCCGGCCGGTTCGAGCGCCTGCTGCCCTACGCGGTGGCGCTGGACGTGGAAGACGCCTGGACGGGCAAGTTCACCGCGGCCGCGGGCACGGCGGCCGTCGCCGCGGCCACTTCGGCGATCAGCTGGTACACGGCCAGCGGCCGCAATGCCGGCGGCGGCGACATTGGCGGGCTGACACGCGCCCTGTCCTCGGGGCTGACCTCGCAGATTGCCTCGGCGTCGTCCCCGCCCGGCAGCTCGTCCGGGAGTTCATCCGGCGGCGGCGGATTTTCGGGCGGGGGCGGCGGCGGCGGTGGCGTCGGCGGCCGCTGACACCGCCAGAAACGACGACGGGATCCCGAAGGATCCCGTCGCGGTGCGCTTCACCGGTTCCGTGACTCAGCGCAGGCTGTAGCCGGACACGCGCCAGACCTGGTCCTCGTCGAGGCGGAACGAGACCAGCTCGCGCACCGGCTCGGCGTTGTTGGCGAAGCGGGTCGGGAACGCGATGTTGATGTACAGGCCGGCCGGCACTTCACCGCCTTCCTGGAACTGGGTGCGGGTGACCACCGGCTGGCCGCGCTCGGCGGGGGCCCCCAGCCGGGCCCGATCGGCGGCGACCTGCTCGACGAAGCTCTCGCGCGGCACCATCCGCTTGACCATGTCGGTGGACAGGTCCCAGACCTCGCCCACCCGGTCGGCGTCGATCAGCTGCACCACCTGCTGCGCCGCATTGGCCATCTCCGCGTCCTGGCGCGCGAGCTGCTCCTGCTGTTCCGGCGTGAGCTGCTGCTGCGGCTGCTGGGACTGTTCGGGCTGCTGCTGGGGCTGTGCCGCGGGCTGCTGCGCGGCAACCGCGCCCATGCATGCCGACAGTGCGACGGCCAGTGCGATCGACTTCAACTTCATCCTGGACACTCCTGGAAATTGGCTGGAAAGGCGCCAGTGTATGCCAGCGCCGGCCCGGCCGTGCAACCCGGCCGGGTGACCGCCCGCGGGGGCCTCAGAACGGAATGTCGTCATCCGGGAAGTCTTCCACCGGCTTCTGCGAAGGCTCCTGCCGCCGCTGCGGCTGCTCCTGGCGCTGCGGCCGGCCGCCCCCGCGTTCGTAGCCACCACCACCACCACCGCCGCCGTCTCCGCGGCCGCCGAGCATCTGCATCTCGTTGGCCACGATCTCGGTGAAGAACTTCTCCACCCCGTCCTGGCCGGTGAACTTGTCGTAGCGGATCTCGCCTTCCACGTACACCTGCGAGCCCTTGCGCAGGTACTCGCCCGCGATCTCGCCGAGCTTGCCGAAGAAGGTCACCCGGTGCCACTGGGTGTTCTCCTGGGTGTTGCCGTCCTTGTCCTTGCGCACGCTGGTGGTGGCCAGGCTGATCTTGGTGATCGCCATGCCGCCCTGGGTGTATTTGGTCTCCGGGTCGTTGCCGAGGTTGCCGACCAGGATCGCCTTGTTGATGCCACGGGCCATGAATATTTCCTTCAAAGGGGCCTGCGCAAGCGGCGGCAGGCCATAGGGGATTCGGGGGCCCATTGCAGCATAGCGCCGCCGCCGGCGCCATCCGCGATTGCCCGGACCCGGGGTAGGACTCCGCCGCGGCCGGGCGTCGGGCATCGCCACGCGCCCGTATAATCCCCGCTCCCCCGGCTTCCACGATCCCATGCCCCAGGCCAAAACCGCCCCCCTGCCCGACCTGGCCGCGATCCAGGCCCTGGCCGCCGACGACATGGCCGGGATCGACGCCCTGATCCGCCGCCGCCTGGCCTCGGACGTGGTCCTGATCAACCAGGTCGCCGAGCACATCGTCTCCGCCGGCGGCAAGCGGTTGCGGCCGATGCTGGTGGCGCTGGCAGGTCGCGCCTGCGGCGGTCACGGGCCGGAACACCACCAGCTCGCGGCGATCATCGAGTTCATCCATACCTCCACCCTGCTCCACGACGACGTGGTGGACGAATCGGACCTGCGCCGTGGCCGCAGCACTGCCAACGCCATCTGGGGCAACGCCGCCAGCGTGCTGGTGGGCGATTTCCTGTATTCGCGCAGCTTCCAGCTGATGGTCGAGCTGGACCGGATGGAGGTGATGCGGATCCTGGCCGACACCACCAACCGGATCGCCGAGGGCGAGGTGCTGCAGCTGCTGCACGTGCGCAACCCGGACGTGGACGAGGCCGGGTACCTGGAGGTGATCGAGCGCAAGACCGCGGTGCTGTTCGCCGCCGGCACCCGCCTGGGCGCGCTGGCCTCCGGCGCCGACGAGGCCCTGCAGCAGCGCCTGCACGACTTCGGCCTGCAGCTTGGCTACGCGTTCCAGATTGCCGACGACATCCTCGACTATTCCGCCGACAGCGCCGACCTGGGCAAGAACCTGGGCGACGATCTGTCCGAGGGCAAGGCGACCCTGCCGCTGATCCACGCCATGGCCCACTCGCGCGCGCCGGTGCGCGAGCGCCTGCGGGCGATCGTGGAGGCCGGCGATGCCGGCGCGCTGGACGAAGCCGTGGCCGCCATCCGCGCCTGCGGCAGCCTTGAATACAGCCGCAGGCGCGCGGCCGAGTACGCCACCGCCGCCGAAGCGGCGCTGGACGGCCTGCCGGACAACGAAGCCGTCGCCGCCCTGCGCGGCCTGGCCCGCTACGCGGTCGAACGCGGCCACTGACCCCAACGATTAACGCGTGTAGGAGCGCGTCAGGCGATGCCCAGGCCGGGTATGGCGGTGATGGCATCCGGATCGAAGCCGGCCATTTCGGCGAAATGGCGGCCGCGCCGGGTGTAATCGCGATACGGGCCGAAGCTCGGCGCGCCGGGAGACATCAGGATCACGCCGCCGGTTTCGCCGAGCAGCCTGCGCGCCGTCTCCACGGCCACGGGCAGGTCCGCGGCGGCGGCCAGGCGAAAACCGGCAGGTTCGGCCAACGGCTCCAGCACGGCGTGCACGCGCGGCCCGCTTGTCCCCATCGTCACCGCGGCATGCGGCGGGTGCCGCTCGATCGCCTGCGCGAACACGCTCCAGTCCACGCCGCGGTCGTGCCCGCCCAGCAGGATCACCGCGCGCGCATCCCGATACACCTCCAGCGCGGCGGCGGCCGCCAGCGGCGTGGTGCTGATCGAATCGTTGACCCAGGTGATGCCGTCGCGCTCGCCCAGCGGCTGCAGCCGGTGCGGCAGCGGCGCGAAATCGCCGGCGCTGGCCGCCAGTGGCAGCGGGTCGACACCGAAGGCCTCGACCGCCGCCAGCGCGGCGCACAGGTTGAGCCGGTTGTGCCGGCCCGGCAGGGGCAGGTCGCCGGCATCGAACACCTCTTGATCGCCGCGGTGGATCATGCGGCCACGCAGGTGCCAACCGTCTTCGCGGTTGAACCAGGCGATGCGGCTTTCCGGAAGCGCCAGCGCGGCCAGCCGCGGATCCTGGGCATTGAGCACCGCAACCCGCGGCCTGGCTTCCGTCAGCAGCGCCAGCTTGTCTTCCACGTAGCGCTGTTCGCCGCCGTGCCAGTCCAGGTGTTCGGGATGCACGATGGTCACCACCGCCACGTCGGGACGCACGCCGGCGCCGGCCGCGTCGCGGGTCTGGAAACTGGACAATTCGAAGACCCAGGCCTGCGCCTGCCCGTGCAGCAGCTCAAGCAGCGGCATGCCGATATTGCCGGCCAGTGCGGTACGCAGGCCCGCCGCGCGCAGCAGGTGGGCGACCAGCGCGCTGGTGGTGCTCTTGCCCTTGGTGCCGGTGACGCAGATGGTCCGCTCCCCGGCGCGCGCGGCGAACCACAGGGCAGTTCCGCCGACGAAGCGCGTGCCCCTGGCCTGCGCCTGGAGCAGTTCCGGGCCGTAGCCGCTGATGCCGGGCGACTTCACCACCACGTCGAACGCCGCCAGCCCGTTGGCCGAAACTTCGGTCTCCACCACCAGCCCGGCGCCGCCCTCGGCCCGCGCCTGCTCTTCTTCGCCCGGCGCGCAGAACAGGGTCAGCGAAGCCGGCCCTTCGCGCATCCCGCGCAGCGCCGCGAACGCCGCCCTGCCCTCGCGGCCCCAACCCCACAGGGCGACCCGCCGGCCGGCGAGTGTTTCAATCGTGGGGTGCGAAGCGTTCACGCAGCCGCTCCCAAAGTGCTTCGGGGATCCGGTGTTCATCCACCACCGGCACCAGCAGCGGCGCGATGCCCAGCTCCTCGCCCTGCAGCATCGGCGCGATCACCCGCGCAAACCGCTTCACCACCGCGTCCTCGCGCCACTCCGGGCGCGCAGCCAGCGCTGCCATCGCCGCACGCGACTCACGCGCCTCGCCCACGCACTCGAACGGCTTGTGCTCGCGGAACTCCATCAGCGCGTCGTAGCCGGACACCTGCTCCTCGTCATCGAGCAGGTTGCGGCCGAAGATGCCCACCAGACGCGGCTTGGGCATGAACGGCGCCAGCGCCAGGAACACGAAATGGCACTTCGGGCACACCCCGCACCAGCGGTTGACCGGGCGCTCGCCGAGCAGGTGGAAGTTGCGGTTGCAGCTGGAAAAATGTGCGTCATAGCGGCTGGACCGGGCGAACTGCCGCGCCACCGCCAGCTCGCTGAGTGGGCGCAGCAGCGAGTAGTAGCGCAGGTCGGCGGCCACGCTGCGCTGCAGGTGTTCACCGAAGGCGCGCTCGAACGCCCAGCCCTTGGACCACTGGTGGTTCACCTCGCCCGTCCCCTCGATCACGCTGCCGTAGCTGGCCGAGCGCTCGTTGGAGAACACCACCTGGTCCACGCCCGTCACTACCGCGGCAAAAGCCAGGATCGCCGAATTGATCGCGGTCACCGGGATGTGGCCGTTGTACGCGCCCAGCCGGTTGTATTCGAACAGCTCCGGGGCGAGCTGGCGGCCGATGTTCAGGGTCGGCAGGCCGGTCCGCCCGGCGCAGGCACGGATGAGCTGCGAGCCGCCGATCCAGGCCACCGTCTGTTCCACCCCGGCCTCGCGCAGCGCCTCGATGCTGACCAGCGAATCCTTGCCGCCGCCGATCGCAACCAGCGCATGCTCGCGCAGGCCGACTGCGGGCGCGACGTCCGCGCCCGGCGCATCGTGCGGAAAGCGGATCCGGCCGTGCAGGTCCAGCCCGTTGCGATAGGCGAACTCGCCCAGCCCATGCAGGTAGATATCGTCCAGCAGCACCGCGGTGGAAGCGTCGATGTCGTAAGCATCAATCCGGATCTCCTCCGGCACCGCCGCCTTGTAGTAGCTCACGCCGGCGATCAGGTGCAGCAGCCGCAGCGCCTGCTCCGCCGCCTGCGCACGCGCGCCATCCAGTTCAAACAGCCCCCCCGGCAGGCTCACCCGCTCCACCAGCTCCGGACCATCGTCAAATGCGTAGGCCAGTTCGGCCACGCCGGTCGCCGAATCAAAACCGCAGCGCACGAAACGGAACGCACGCACCGCATCACGCGAGAACGCCACCGCGCTCACTCCAGGACCTCCACCCGCGGCAGTTCACGCAGGTTGTAGGTGTTGGCCATGACGAAACCGTAGGCACCGGCATCAGCGACCAGCAGTACGTCGCCGGGCGCCGTTGCCTCCGGCAGCGGCCGCTTGCGCCCGAGCACGTCGCCGGTCTCGCAGATCGGGCCGACCACGTCGAAGTCGGCCAGGTCCGCGTCGTCGAGCCGGCTGAGGTTGCGGATGTCGTGCCAGGCCTCGTACAGCGCCGGGCGCATCAGCGCGTTCATGCCCGCATCGCCGCCGACCCGGCGCACGCCGTGTTTTTCCACCACCTGGGTGGCGGTGACCAGCAGCGCGCCGCACTCGGCCACCAGGTAGCGGCCGGGTTCGATCGCCAGCCGGTAGCCCGGATACGCCGCCTTCACCTCGGCCAGCCCGACGCTCCAGGCGTCCAGGTCGAACGGCTCGTCCTCGGCGCGATAGGGAATCGGCAGGCCGCCGCCGATGTCGATGGTGTCAACGCTGCCGATCCGGTTGGCAATCCCGCCCAGTTCGTCGCACACCGAGCGCCAGTGTTCCGGCGTATCCACCCCGCTGCCCAGGTGTGCGTGCAGGCCGTCGATCCGGGCCTCCAGCGCAAGCGCGGCATCGAGGAACTCCTGGATCCGCCCCACCGGCAGCCCGAACTTGGACGCCACCCCGCCGGTGCGGACCTTGGCGTGGTGACCTTCGCCGCGGCCCAGGTCCACGCGCAGCCAGAGCCGACACCCGCGGAACACCTCCGGCCAACGCACCAGCGCCTCCACGTTGTCCAAGGTCACGGTGACGCCCAGTTCGAAGGCGGCCGCGTACTCATCGATCGGCGCGAAACTGGGCGTGAACAGCACCTGCTCCGGCGCAAGCCCCGGCACCGAGTCGAACACGTGCCGCAGCTCCGCCAGCGACACGCATTCCAGTCCGAAACCCTCTTCCACCAGCGCCTGCAGGATTGCCGGATGCGGATTGGCCTTGATCGCATAGAAGCGGCGATCAACCGCCTGGATCGCGGCCAGCGCGCGCGCGCGTTCACGCACCTTGGGCAGGTAGTGCACGTAAGCCGGCGTGCCTTCGCCAGCGATCTGCAGCAGCCGTTCGCGCTGCCCGCGCCACCACGGCGTGCCGCGCACGCGCACCGTGCCCGACAGCTCGTTCCAGCGCGGTCCGAACACGCCCTGCTCGTGCACCGGCATCGCGCCGCTGCCGATCAGCTGCGCGTGCAGCGCCGCCATCATGCCCTCGGCGTCGGCCTCGTCGATCACGAAGGTCAGGTTGAGGTCATTGGACGACTGCGAAATCAGGTGCACGCGCTCCTGGCCGAAGGTCGCCCAGATCTCCGACAGCCGGTGCAGCAGCGAGCGCATGCCGCGCCCGACCAGGGTGACCGAGGCGCACGGCGCGATCACCTTGACCCGGCAGCACTTCGCCAGGTCTTCGGACAGCCGCGACAGCACGTCGGTGTTGACCAGGTTCTCGCTTGGATCCAGCGACACGGTGACGTTGGTTTCCGAGGAGCCGATCAGGTCCACCGACAGCCCGTGTGCGCGGAAGATCTCGAACACGTCGGCCAGGAACCCGACCTGCTGCCACATGCCCACCGTTTCCATCGACACCAGCACGATCCCGCCGCGGCGGCTGATCGCCTTGACCCCGGGCACGCTGCCGGCGCCATCGTCGATCACCGTGCCGGGCAGGTCCGGCCGCGCGGTGTCCAGGATCGCCAGCGGCACCCCGGCATCGCGGCAGGGCCCCAGCGCACGCGGATGCAGCACCCGGGCCCCGGTGGTGGTGATTTCCTGGGCTTCGGCGTAGTCCAGCCGCTGCAGCAGGCGCGCATCGGGCACCTCGCGCGGATTGGCGCTGAACATGCCCGGCACGTCGGTCCAGATTTCCACCCGCGCGGCGCCAAGCAGCGCGCCGAACAGCGCCGCCGAGGTGTCCGAGCCGCTGCGGCCGAACAGCGCGGTGCCGCCGTCGCCGTGGCGGGCGATAAAGCCCTGGGTGATCAGCATCGGCGCGTCGGACTGCGCGGCGAAGCGCGCGCGCCAGGCGTCATCGGCCTCGCGCCGGCCGGTGGCCGCCATGCGCCCGGCCCACTCGCCCTGGTTGGGCAGCGCCTGCGCCTGCAGCCACTCGCGCGCATCCAGCCAGCCCGGTGTCAGGCCCTGCGCGCGCAGGTAGGCGGCGCCAAGCGTGGAAGACAGCAGTTCGCCCTGGGCCAGCACCTCGGCCTGCCAGTCGAGCGGACGTTCCACCGCGCGGGCGTCCCCGCCCAGGGCGAGCAGCGCGGAGAGGCGCTCGCCAAGCACTTGGTCCGGCTCCAGGCCGAGTTCGACCGCGAACTCGCGGTGCCGCCGCGCCAGCACGTCCAGCCGCGCTGGCGGATCTTCAACCCCGTCCGCGATTTCCTGCAGCGCATTGGTCACGCCCGCCAGCGCCGACACCACCACCAGCGCGCGCGCGTCATGCAGGCGCATGCGCTCGGCCGCGAGCCTGCCGATCGTGTCCCAGCGTTCACGTTTGGACACGCTGGTGCCGCCGAATTTGAGCACGATCCAGCGGGTGTTCGGCGGAGCTGTCTGTGGCATTGGCGGCTGCGTTCCAAGCGTAGGGGCGTGCGAAGCCGTGCATTGTAGGGCCGGTCCCGACCCGCCGTCCCGGATGACGGACCCGGGTGCACGAATGACGGTCGGCGTCGGGGGCGTAGCCGCGATCTACGTACGGGTTCCTGCAATCCGTAGACCGCGGCTACGCCCCCGGCGCCAGGCGCACCTGCCGGCGGATCACTCGGCGAGGTACACGGCCTCACCGCCGACCCAGGTGGACAGGATCGCCAGGTCGTCCAGCGCCTGGCCGGGCACCTGCAGCGGATCCTCGGCCAGCACTACGAAATCCGCGCGCAACCCCGGCGCCAAGCGCCCGGTTTCGTCTTCGCTGCGTGTAGCGTAGGCCGAACCAGCAGTGAAGCCCTGCAGCGCCTCGGCCGCGGTCAGCCGCTGTCCCGGCAGCCAGCCGCCGGGCGGCTGGCCGTCGCGGTCCTGGCGGGTCACGGCCGCATACAGGCCCAGGCGGGGGTCGGCGGACTCAACCGGGAAGTCCGAACCCAGTGCAAGGCGTACGCCGGCATCCAGGAAGCTGCGCCAGGCGTAGGCACCCGCCAGCCGCTCCTCGCCCACCCGGTCTCCGGCCCAGCCCATGTCCGAAGTGGCGTGGGTGGGCTGCATCGAGGCAATCACCCCCAGGCCGGCAAAGCGCGGGATGTCATCGATCGCAACAATCTGCGCGTGCTCGATGCGCCAGCGGTGATCGGAGCCGGTCCCGTCGCCCAGCGCCTCGGCGTAGGCATCGAGCACGGTGCGGTTGCCGCGATCGCCGATCGCATGCGTGGTCACCTGCACCCCGCACTCGCGGGCGCGGCGAACGATGTCGGCATAAGCCTCCGGCTCGTGCGCAAGCAGCCCGTGATTGCCCGCATCGTCGCTGTAGTCCTCGATCAGCGCCGCGCCGCGGCTGCCCAGGGCGCCGTCGGCGAACAGCTTGATCCCATGCATCCACAGGCGGCCGCCGTCGTGGGTATACAGGCCGTTGGCGCACAGGTCGGCGAACGCCGCGCCATCGCCGTCGGCGTAGGCGGCCACGCGCAGCGGCAACTGGCCTTCGTCGGCGAAGCGGCGGAACAGTTCCAGGTCGGCGCGCGAGACGCCCATGTCGTGTACCCCGGTCAGCCCGACCGCGACCGCCGCCGCCAGCGCACGCTCCAGCGCCTGCTCGCGCAGGGCTTCGTCCTGCTCCGGGACCGCGCGTCCGATCAGCCAGCGGGCACCGCCGCCGACGAACACGCCGGTCGCCACGCCGTCCTCGCGCACGATCCGGCTGCCTTCAGGCTGCCAGTCGCCGTCCAGTTCGCGGGCATCGTCCAGCGCCTGGGCCCGGCGCATCGCCTCCGAATTGGCCCAGCCGGCATGCCCGTCCACCCGGGTCAGCCACACCGGGCGATCAGGGAAGGCTTCATCCAGGTCCGCGGCGGTCGGAAACTCCCGCTCAGGCCACAGGTTCTGGTCCCAGCCGCGGCCGAGCACCCAGGTGTCTTCGGGCAGATCCTGCGCATACGCCTGCAGCCGTTCGACCACCTCGTCCTTGCTGGCGGCGCCGGCCAGGTCGGCGCGCATCAGCGAGAAGCCGAAACTCATCAGGTGACCGTGCGAATCGATCAGGCCGGGCACAACGGTCGCATCGTCCAGGTCCAGCACTTCGGCGTCCGGCCAGGCGGCGGCCAGGTCATCCGCGGTGCCTACCGCGACGATCCGGCCGTCGCTGTCCCAGGCCATCGATTCGACAACCGGCCGCGAAGGATCGGAAGTGTGGATACGCGCTGCGGTCAGCAGCCGGACGTCACCCGTTTCGTCGGGAACACCCTCGGGCGGCTGCGCGCAACCCTGTGCAAGCAGGCCGGCCAGCAGCAGCGGAAGCAGACGACGCATGCGGTATCCCTCCATCCCCGGAATCGGCGGCCACTATGCATGCCGCCCGGCATCGTCGCAAACCCCGCCGCGATAGCGGCAGGCTCAGCCAACCAGCTCCGCGTCCAGCTCCACCGGCACCGCGCTCAGCGCCTTGGACACCGGGCAGTTGCGCTTAGCGTCGTCGGCGATCTCGCGGAACTTCGCCTCGTCGATGCCGGGCGCCTTCACCTTCGTCGCCAGCCGGATCGCGCTCACCGTCGGTCCGCCCTCCATCGACAGGTCGACCTCGGCGCGGGTGTCGACCGAGTCGGCCGGATGCCCGGCCTCGGCCAGTGCGTTGGCCAGGGCCATGCTGAAGCAGCCGGCGTGGGCGGCAGCGATGAGTTCCTCGGGATTGGTTCCTTTCTCGTCCCCAAAGCGGCTGTTGAAGCCATAGCGGGTGTCCTGCATCAGCCCGCTGTCCGGGGTGCTGATGGTGCCGCGGCCGGACTTGAGGTCGCCTTCCCAGCGCGCGGTGGCCTTGCGTGAAATGCCCATGCGTGTGCTCCGGTTGAATACCAGGGCGCAGGCTAGCGCCGCGCCCGTTACGCGCGCGTGGCGTCGCATTGGTGCGCTGCAACGGGACGCTGCAAGCGCGGGCGCGCTACTGTGCTGTCCCGCCATGACCGCCCGCCGAGCGCCCGCCGAGCGCCCGCTCGCGCGGCAGCGCCCTACCCGCGGACAGCCATGACGGCCGCCGTGCGGTTCCCCGCACGGGTCCGGCCGCGTCCGGCCGGACTTCCCGTCCATGCCAAGGGAGGATCGGCCCCATGCCCTATTCGACATCCGACATCCGCAACGTGGCCCTGGCAGGCCATCCCGGCGCCGGCAAGACCACCCTGTTCGAAGCCCTGCTGCATGCCGGCGGCGCCATCCAGGCGGCAGGTACGATCGAACGCGGCAGCACCGTCTCCGATCACGATCCAATCGAAAAGCAGCGCGGCCACTCCATCGACGCCGCCATCTCCAGCATCGACCACAAACCGGCCAGCGGCCCGGCCGTGCACATCAACCTCATCGACACCCCCGGCTACCCCGAATTCCGCGGCCCGGCCCTGTCGGCGCTGGGCGCGGTGGAAACCGTGGTGGTGGTGGTCGACGCGGTGGCCGGGGTCGAGCACGGCACCCGGCGGCTGATGGCGCGGGCGAAGGAGCGCAACCTGTGCCGGGCGATCGTGGTCAGCCGCATCGACGCCGAAGGTGCCGACTGCGCGCGGGTGCTGGAGGAGCTGCGCGAAGAGTTCGGCCCGGAAGTGCTGCCGCTGAACCTGCCGGCCGACGGCGGTACGCGGGTGATCGACTGCTTCGGCCAGGCCGGGGGCGAGAGCGACCTTGGCCCGGTTTCCGACTGGCACCGGAAGACTCTGGACCAGGTGGTCGAGGTCAACGAAAAGGTCATGGACGACTATCTCGAACTCGGCGAGGAAGGATTGTCCGGCGACGAGCTGCACGACGCCTTCGAGCAATGCCTGCGCGAGGGCCACCTGGTACCGGTGTGCTTCACTTCCGCACGCGCCGGGATCGGGGTAAAGAAGCTGCTGGACGTGGCCACGCGCCTGTTCCCGCATCCCGGGGAAGGCAATCCGCCGCAGTTCTTGAAGGGCAGCGGCGCCGACGCGGAAACGCTGACGCTCTCCCCCGACCCGGACGCGCACGTGGTTGCCGACGTGTTCCGGATCGTCAACGACCCCTTCATCGGCAAGCTCGGCATCTTCCGCGTCTACCAGGGCACGATGAGGAAGGACAGCCAGCTGTTCGTCGACGACGGTCGCAAGCCGTTCAAGGTCGGGCACCTGTTCCGGATCCAGGGCAAGGAGCACGTGGAGACCGACCGGGCGGTGGCCGGCGACATCGCCGGCGTAGCCAAGGTCGAGGACCTGCACTTCGACGCGGTGCTGCACGACAGCCACGACGCCGACCACATCCACCTGGCGCCGATCGACTTTCCGCGGCCGATGTTCGGGCTGGCGATCGAGGCCGCCAGCCGCGGCCAGGAGCAGAAGCTCGCCAACGCCCTGCACAAGCTGGCCGAGGAGGACCCCTGCTTCCACGTCGAGCACGAGGAGGAGACCAACGAGACCGTGGTCCACGGGCTCTCGGACCTGCACCTGCGGATCAACCTGGAGCGGCTGAAGGACCGCCACGGGGTGGAGGTGACCACGCGGCCGCCGCGCATCGCCTACCGCGAAACCATCGGCGCCAGGGCCGAAGGCCATCACCGCCACAGGAAGCAGACCGGGGGCGCGGGCCAGTTCGGCGAAGTGTTCCTGCGGATCGAGCCGCTGCCGCGCGGCGGCGGCTTCGAGTTCGTCGACGAGGTCAAGGGCGGGGTGATCCCCGGTCAGCTCATTCCGGCGGTCGAGAAGGGCGTGCGGGAAGTACTGCGCAGCGGCGCGATCGCCGGCTACCCGATCCAGGACCTGCGGGTGGTGGTGCACGACGGCAAGCACCATCCGGTCGACAGCAAGGAAGTGGCCTTCGTCGCGGCCGGCAGGAAGGCTTTCCTGGACGCGATCGCCAGGGCCAGGCCACAGGTGCTGGAGCCGATCGTGGACCTGGAGGTGCAGGCACCGGAAGCGCACATGGGCGACATCAGCGGCGGCCTGGCCAGCAAACGCGCGCGCATCAACGGTACGGACGCGGCCAAGGGCGGCGACATCGTGGTGAAGGCGCAGGTGCCGCTGTCGGAGCTGGATGGCTACCCGGCCGAGCTCAAGTCGGTCACCGCCGGCCGCGGGCGCTACGCCATCGACTTCAGCCACTACGAGCCGGTGCCGGCGCAGGTGCAGGCGCGGCTGACGGAGTCCTGGCGGCCGCGCCAGGAGGAGGACTGAGCCGGCGATGCACCCCACCCTCGCCGCCCTGCTCGCCGATGCCATCCTGGTGCTGCACGTGGGCGTCGTCGCCTTCGTGGTCCTCGGGACCCTGGCACTCCTGGTCGGCGGGCCGCTGGGCTGGCGCTGGGTGCGCGGCCGCGGGTTCCGGATCACGCACCTGGCGCTGATGGTGTTCATCGCCCTGCAGGCGCGGCTGGGCAGGTTGTGCCCGCTGACCGAATGGGAACAGGCGCTGCGAGGCCGCGCAGGCCAGGATACTTACGGCGAATCCTTTATCGAACACTGGCTGTCGCGACTGATTTTCTTCGACGTCCCGTGGTGGACGTTCGTTGCCGCCTACACGTTCTTGGCCATCGTGCTGGTCGCCTGCTGGTGGCTGTGGCCACCCCGGCCACGCCGGTAATCCCGGCTGCCGCATGCCGTCCAACAGCAGAAAGCCGCTGTTTTTTTGCGTTTTCCTATTGGCGTGAGGCCTTACATGGCCTACATTCCGAGTGCCGACAGATCGGCCAGACCACTCCACCATCCACTACGGAACAGGAAACATGGCGAAGAAAGCAGTAAAGAAGGCGACGAAGAAGGCCGCCGCGAAGAAGGCTCCGGCGAAGAAGGCGGCTCCCAAGGCGATCAAGGACACGCTGACCAAGGCTGGCCTCGTCTCCCACATTGCAGACAACACCGGTGTCGCCGCCAAGGACGTGCGTGCGGTCCTGGCCACGCTGGACGACACCATTGCCGGCTCGATCAGCAAGCGCGGCGTGGGTTCGTTCACCCTGCCCGGCATGCTCAAGATCACCTCGACCAAGGTGCCGGCCAAGCCGCGCCGCAAGGGCATCAACCCGTTCACCAAGGAAGAGCAGTGGTTTGCGGCCAAGCCCGCCTCGGTGAAGGTCAAGGTGCGCCCGCTGAAGAAGCTCAAGGACGCCGCGTCCTGATCCACCCGTTCCGGGGCATCCACGTCCCGCGAACCGAAAAGGCCGGTCCTTCGGGAGCCGGCCTTTTTTGTGGTGCCCTGTCCCATTACCGCGTCGCGATCTGATGGGCCCCGCCGTGGCCGGCAGGCCTTTGCGCTCCATGTCCCCCGGCGTCGGCCTGCGGCCGCCACCTCCTCCTTTACTTACGCGCAAAGGCCTGCCGGCCACGACGGGGCTCGGCTTGCGGGAAGAGTCGGCCGCGCGGGGCCAACCTACGAAATGCACCGCGTCGATTGAGGGGCCGGCGGGGTAGCCCTTGGCGGGACTATCGGCGACATGGACGTCGCCGATAAGCGTACATGGATGTACTTGCCTGCGTGTCCCGCCAAGGGCTACCCCGCCGGCCCGCCCCCGCCACCATCGCCCAACACCGGGTGTTCATCGCCTTCGACCCACACTGCAGTCGATGCAGGCAGAAGCAGCGACCCCCACACCGCCACCGCGCAAGGACTACTCCCGCGCCGCGATCAGGTTGATCATCTGGGTGATCGTGCTGGTGGTGGGCGCGTACCTCGCAGCCTGGGCGTGGGAGCAGCCGTTCATGGCCAAACCGCGGATGGGGTGGGAGCTTTCACGGATGCCGCCGCCCGAGGCGCTGTCGATGCCCGTGCGTGACGTGCAGGCCTCGCGCATTGCCGACACCTTCGGCGCGCCGCGCGGCGCGGACCGGCGCCATGAAGGCGTCGACATCTTCGCCCCGCGCGGCACCGACGTGCTCAGCGCCACCCCGGGCATCGTCGCCGCCGTGCGCGAAGGCGGGCTTGGCGGGCGACAGGTGTGGGTGCTCGGCCCGGCGCGTGAGCGCCACTACTACGCGCACCTGGACGACTGGGCTGAGGGCATTGAAGCGGGGGACATCGTCCTGCCCGGCACGCCGCTGGGCACCGTGGGCGATACCGGCAACGCGCGCGGCACGCCGCCGCACCTGCACTACGGCGTCTACCGCGCCGACGGCGCCTACGACCCGCTGCCGCTGCTGCTGGCCGCCGCCGCCAGGCTGGAGCAGCCGGACGCCACGCGTTAGCATCGGTCCGCAGCCGCGCGCGGCCAAGGCAGGAGTCCCCCATGGGCAAACGGTTCTGGATCTGCGGCGCAGTGGTCGCGATGGCCGCACTGGTGTTCGGGCTGATCGTGCACGGCCTGTTGCTGCGCGGGGACTATCTTGCCCACGCGGCCCTCTATCGCAGCCAGGACGACGCCAGCGCGCGCTTCGTCTGGATCCTGGCCGCCTACACGCTGATCGGGTTCTCCATGACCTGGCTCTACCACCGCCTGCACGACACCGACCAGGTGCGGCTGCGCCATGGTTTGGAGTTCGGCCTGGCGATCGGCCTGGTGTCGTTCGTGCCTTGGCACCTGCTGGCCCACGTCGCCCAGCCGCTGCCGCTGTCACTGATGCTGCGCCAGAGCGTGCTGGACCTGGTGGCCGCGGGCCTGCTCGGCATGCTGCTGGCCTGGCTGCGGCCGCGGCGGCGCGAGCTCACCGCGCCCGACTGAACCAGATCGCGCCGGACCAGGCCACGCCTGCTCAGCGCTTGGGCTGGAGCATCGTGCCGGTGCAGTTGGGCGCGCCGCAGCGGCAGCCCCACAGCTTCTTCAGCTTCGGCGTATGGCGCTCGTCCAGCACGATGCCGTAGTTGTAGGTCAGCTCCTCGCCGGCGGCGATGTCGCGGACCGCTTCGATGAAGACCTTGTCCTTGTGCGGACGGCCTTTGTCGTCTTCCTCCACCACCGCCTCGCAGTTGGGGTCGCAGCTGTGGTTGATCCAGCGCGCAACGTTGGAGTTCTTGTTCCCGTCGATCACGTAATCGTCGTTGAGGGTGAACAGGAAGGTGTGGCCGTCTTCCTCCACGTCCCCGTATTCCTCGTCGACCTCGTCGTGGCTGCGCAGCGCACCCTTGTAGCGGATCACGCGCTCGCCCTCGGCGATGTCGGCGGTGGCGAAGACGCCCTTGCCGTGGATCGTCGACCCGCGGGCCTCCACCTTCTTCTGCTTTTTCTTCTTCGACATCGGACGTCAGGTACCGGCTGGTTGGCCCGGTATTGTCGCCAACCCGGGCCGCGGATGCGACTGTCGGCATCCGACGGTCGCGGGGTCGGCCCGAGGGCGTGGCACCCGCCATCGGTGGCTGAACACCGGCAGCGTCCACCTGGGGCGGTGATTGAGTCGCGCGCCGCGAAAGCGTACAATTTCGGTCCTGATTAACTTCCTGCGACCCCCATGCTCCGCGTCACCCGCCTGACCGACTACGCCACCGTCGTCCTGACCGTGCTCGCCGCGCGGCCGGATGATGTGCTGAGCGCGGCCGAGCTGGCCGAACGTGCCGGGCTGGAGGCGCCCACCGTGAGCAAGGTGCTCAAGCCGCTGGCCCAGGCCGGGCTGGTCGAAGGGTTCCGCGGCGCCCACGGCGGTTACCGGCTGGCAAGGCCGGCGCAGGAGATCAGCCTGATCGAGATCGTCGAGACCATGGAAGGGCCGCTGGCGATGACCGAATGCAGCCTGGACGAGCACCTGTGCGGCATTGCCCACCAATGCGGCGTGCGCGCCAACTGGCGCCGGATCAACGACGTGGTCGCCGCCGCGCTGCGTGACGTGAGTCTGGCCCAGATGCTCGAAGAAGCACCCACTCCTCCTCCCCCTCCGCCCGAGGCCAAGCGCATCCCCGCACGCCTCGCCGGCAACTGAATATTAGGCAGCCACATGGCCACCGAAATCCTCGAAGCAGTCACCGACCAACCCGTTTCCAACGTGCTGGTGCACGAACAGCTCGGCCGCAAGTACGAGGCCGGCTTCGTCACCGACATTGAATCCGAGTCCCTGCCGCCCGGCCTGGACGAAGACACCATCCGCGCGCTTTCCGCCAAGAAGGACGAGCCCGAATGGATGCTGGAATGGCGCTTGGCCGCCTATCGCCACTGGCTGACCATGCCGGTGCCGCAGTGGGCCCGGCTGGAGATCGAGCCGATCGACCTGCAGGCGCTGAGCTATTTCTCCGCGCCCAAGGGCCCCAAGTACAAATCCCTGGACGAAGTGCCGCAGGAACTGCTGGACACCTACGACAAGCTCGGCGTGCCGCTGCACGAGCGCGCCAAGTTGGCCGGCGTGGCCGTGGACGCGGTGTTCGACTCGGTCTCGGTCGGCACCACCTTCCAGAAGGAGCTCAAGGAAGCCGGGGTGATCTTCTGCTCCATGTCCGAGGCCATCCAGGACCATCCCGAACTGGTGAAGAAGTACCTGGGCACCGTGGTGCCGGTGGGCGACAACTACTTCGCCGCGCTCAACTCGGCCGTGTTCTCCGACGGCAGCTTCGTCTACATCCCCAAGGGCGTGCGCTGCCCGATGGAGCTGAGCACCTATTTCCGCATCAATGCCAACCACACCGGCCAGTTCGAGCGCACCCTGATCATCTGCGAGGACAAGGGCCACGTGTCCTACCTGGAAGGCTGCACCGCGCCGATGCGCGACGACAACCAGCTCCACGCGGCGGTGGTCGAGCTGGTGGCGCTGGAAGACGCGGAGATCAAGTACTCCACGGTGCAGAACTGGTACCCCGGCGACGAGAACGGCGTGGGCGGTATCTACAACTTCGTCACCAAGCGCGCCGAGTGCCGCGGCGACCGCAGCAAGGTGATCTGGACCCAGGTGGAAACCGGCTCGGCAATCACCTGGAAGTACCCCTCCTGCGTGCTGCTGGGCGACGACTCGGTCGGCGAGTTCCACTCCGTGGCCCTCACCCACCACCGCCAGCAGGCCGACACCGGCACCAAGATGATCCACGTGGGCAAGCGCACCAAGTCCAAGATCATCAGCAAGGGCATCAGCGCCGGGCGCGGGCAGAACACCTACCGCGGCCTGGTCAAGGTGGACCGCAACGCCGAGGGCGCGCGCAACTTCACCGAGTGCGATTCGCTGCTGATCGGCAAGGACTGTGGCGCCCACACATTCCCCTACGTCGAGGTCAAGAACCCCACCGCCACCGTCGAGCACGAGGCGACCACGTCGAAAATCAGCGACGACCAGATGTTCTACTGCCGCTCGCGCGGGATCTCCGAGGAAGACACGATCAGCCTGATCGTCGACGGCTTCTGCAAGGTCGTGTTCCGCGAACTGCCGATGGAGTTCGCGGTCGAGGCCAAGAAGCTGCTGGAGATCTCGCTGGAAGGTTCGGTGGGATGAGGCACCTCGTCCTGTGCGGCACCGCTGCACTGCTGGCCGGCTGCCTGCCGGTTCCGGTCCGCCACGTCGACTCCCCACCGTTGGTGGGCACCGTGAAGCATGCGGGCGCGGCGGTCGCGGGCGCCCGGGTCTGCGTCATGGGGCGGGACCCTGATGAGCGGACATGCGGCCCGACCGATGCGCAGGGACAGTTTTCGCTGCCAGCCCGCAGATCCACCTCGGCCATGCTGCTGATGGGCGACCGGCTTGTCGACTATCGCGTCGAGATCACCACCGCGGCAGGCGAAAGCTTCATCGGATACCAGCGCGGCTCGATCGGCTCACCCGCACGCGCCGATCGCAGCATGCTCAAGCCGCTCCAGCTCGAATGCGACCTGTCCACTCCATCCGCCAAACACGATGGCGATGCCGCGGCGATGCCAGGGCGTCCCATCTGTACGTCTTCAACAACCCAGACCAGTGACCACCATGCTCAAGATTGAAAACCTCCACGCCGGCATCAACGACCGCGAAATCCTCAAGGGCCTTTCGCTGGACCTGCAGCCTGGCCAGGTGCACGCCATCATGGGCCCCAACGGCGCCGGCAAGTCCACGCTGGGCAACATCCTGGCCGGGCGCGAAGGCTATGACGTCACCGAAGGCACCGTCGAGTTCGAGGGCCAGCCGCTGCTGGACCTGGACCCCGAGGAGCGCGCCGCCGCCGGCCTGTTCCTGGCCTTCCAGTACCCGGTCGAGATCCCGGGCGTGAACAACACCTATTTCCTGCGCAGCGCGCTCAACGCCCAGCGCAAGGCGCGCGGCGAGGATGAGCTGGATTCGATGCAGTTCCTCAAGCTGGTGCGCGAGAAGCTGGAGGTGCTGCACCTGGACGACAAGCTGCTGCATCGCGGCCTCAACGAGGGCTTCTCCGGCGGCGAGAAGAAGCGCAACGAAATCTTCCAGATGGCGGTGCTGGAGCCGAAGCTGGCGATCCTGGACGAGACCGACTCCGGACTCGACATCGACGCCCTGCGCCACGTGGCCGAGGGCGTGAACGCGCTGCGCTCGCCCGACCGCGCGTTCCTGGTCATCACCCACTACCAGCGCCTGCTCGAATACATCCGCCCGGACGTGGTGCACGTGCTGGCCGACGGCCGGATCGTGGAGAGCGGCGGACCGGAGCTGGCCGAGCAGCTTGAAGAGCACGGCTATGCCTGGGTCAAGGACCGCATCGCACCGGAGGTGGCATGAGCGCCCTGCTCGACTCGCTGGCCAGTGGCTTTGAAGGCGACGCCGCGCGCCGCACCGCCCTTGACGAAGCGCTGGGCGACGGCCTGCCGGGTCCGCGCAGCGAAGCCTGGAAGTACACGCCGCTGCGCGCGCTCGAACGGCGCGAGTTCGCTGCTGCCCGGGCGACCGCCGACATTGATCCGGCCCTGCTGGCCGACATCCCGGCGCCGCGCCTGGTGTTCGTCAACGGCCGCCACGCGCCGTCGCTGTCGGACCACGCAGGGCTGGCCGACGGCGTCGAAATCGACCTGCTGGCCACGGCCGGCAACAGCGACGAACGCTATGCCGGCCGCGACTCCGTGTTCGCGCGCCTGGCCACCACCCTTGCGCGCGAAGGCGTGCAGGTGAAGGTGCCGGCCGGCGTGGAGTCCAAGGCGCCGCTGCACCTGGTGTTCGTGGGCGCGCCGCAGGACGGCGCCGAGCTGGCCTGGCACCTGCGCCACCGGATCGAGGTCGGCGAAGGCGCGCGCCTGGCGCTGGTCGAGCACCACCTCACCGCCGGCGAACACCGGCACCTGGACAACGGCCTGGCCGAAATCGACCTGGCCGCCAATGCCCGGCTCGAGCACGCGCGGATCCAGTCCGGCGCCGATGGCGCCACCGCGTTCCTGCGCACCGAGGCCGAGCTGCACGCCTCGGCCCATTACCGCCGGGTGGACATGGAGCTGGGCGGCGCGCTGTCGCGCCATGAGCTCAACGTCCGCCTGACCGGCGATGGCGCGCGCCTGGACGCCAACGGCGTGCTGCTGGCCGCCGGCCGCAGGCACCTTGATACCCGCCTGGGCATCGAGCACATCGCCCGCGATACCTCCTGCGGCCTGCTCTGGCGCGGCATCGGCACTGGCCGTGGACGCGCCGTGTTCCACGGCGGCATCACCATCCAGGCCGGCGCCGACGGCACCGACGCGCGGCTGTCCAACAAGAACCTGCTGCTTTCGGCCAACGCCGAAATCGACACCCAGCCGGTGCTGGTCATCCACGCCGACGAGGTGGAGGCCGCGCACGGCGCCACCGTCGGCCAGCTCGATGCGGACGCGCTGTTCTACCTGCGCTCGCGCGGAGTCCCGGAGCGGGAGGCCCGCGTGTTGCTGACCCAGGCCTTCACCCGCGAGCCGCTGGCCGCGATCGAAGACCCGGCCCTGCGCGAGGCCATGGAAGCACGCGTGCTGGCGACCCTGGAAGACGTCGCGGGCGTGGCGGCCGGATGAGCGGGCCGCGCGCAGCCGAGGTTGCGGTGCAGTCCGTGGACTGGGAACGGATCCGTTCCGATTTCCCCCTGCTGCAGCGGCAGGTCCACGGCAAGCCGCTGGTGTACCTGGACAGCGCCAATACCGGGCAGAAGCCGGCGGCGGTGATCGAGGCCGTGGACCGGTTCTATCGCCAGCACAACGCCAACGTCAGCCGCGCCGTACACCAGCTTGGCAGCGAGGCCACCGAGGCCTACGAAGGCGCGCGCAGCAAGCTCGCCGGCTTCATCAATGTCCGGCCGGAAGAGCTGGTCCTGTGCAGTGGCACCACCTTCGCCATCAACCTGGTGGCCTATTCGTGGGCACTGCCGCGGCTCAAGGCCGGCGACACGATCCTGGTCTCGCGCATGGAGCACCACGCCAACATCGTGCCGTGGCAGATCGTGGCCGAGCGCACCGGCGCCAGCATCCGCGTGGCGGAGATCAACCACGACGGCAGCCTCGACCTGGAGGCGCTGCACACCGCGATGACCCCGGACGTGAAGCTGCTGGCCATCGCCCACGTGTCCAACCTGCTCGGCACCGTGAACCCGGTGCGCGACATCTGCCGCGAAGCGCGCCGGCGCGGCATCGCCACCGTGGTCGACGGCTCGCAGGCCATGCCGCACCGGCCGGTGGACGTGGCGGCGATCGGCTGCGACTTCTACGCGTTCACCGGCCACAAAATGAGCGGGCCCACCGGCACCGGCGCGCTGTGGGCGCGGAGCGAGCACCTGCAGGCGATGCCGCCGTTCATCGGTGGCGGCGAGATGATCAAGGAGGTCAGCTTCGACGGCACCGTCTTCAACGACCCGCCGCACAGGTTCGAGGCCGGCACGCCCAACATCGCCGGCTTCGTCGGCCTGGGGGCGGCAGTGGACTACCTGGACGGCATCGGCATGGCGAACATCGAGGCGCGCGAGGCCGAACTGCTGGCGCACCTGACCGAAGAGCTGGACAAGGTCGACGGCCTGCGCATCATCGGCCGCGCGCCGGAGAAGGCCGCGGTGGTGTCGTTCCTGGTCGATGGCGCCCACGCCCACGACCTGGCCACCCTGCTGGACCTGGAAGGCGTGGCGATCCGCTCGGGCCAGCACTGCGCGCACCCGCTGCTGCAGTTCTACGGCGTCGCCGCCACCTGCCGCGCCTCGCTGGCCTTCTACAACACCCATGACGAGATCGACGCGTTCATCGCCGCCCTGCACAAAGTGCGCACCCTGCTCGCCTAGCAAGAACATGCCCGGACTGGACTTCCGCAACGCCACGCCAGGAGACGTCGACGCCATCGTCGCGCTGGTCACCTCGGCCTATCGGGGCGAGGCCAGCCGCGCCGGATGGACCACGGAGGCGGACCTGCTCGACGGCGCCCGCATCGATCCCGGCACGCTGCTCGCCGACATCCGGCGCGAGCACAGCATCGTGCTGCTGGCCGAAACGGCCGGCGCCGCTCCCGGCGAGCTGTCCGCCTGCGCCCACGTGGCCATCGAGGATGGCGCTGGGTACTTCGGCATGTTTGCGGTGCGGCCCGGACTGCAGGGATCGGGCATTGGCGGGACGGTGCTCGCCGAATGCGAGCACATCGCCAGCGGCCGATGGCACCTGCCGGCCATGCGCATGACCGTGATCGAGCAACGCGGCGACCTCATCGCCTGGTACCAGCGCCACGGCTACCGCCGCACCGGGCGCTACAAGCCCTTCCCCTACGGCGACGAGCGCTTCGGTATTCCGAAACGCGACGACCTGCGCTTCGAAGTCCTGGAAAAACCCCTGGAATGACCGAGATGGACACCGAAAACTGGACCCGCGTCTGCGCGACGTCCGAATTGCTCCCCGGTGAAATGCAGGTGGCCTGGGACGGCGACACCCCGATCCTGGTGTTCAACCATGACGGCGACCTCTACGCGCTGGAGGACCGCTGCAGCCACGAGGACTTCGAGCTGTCGGCGGGTGAATTCGACCCCGCCACCGGCACCATCGAGTGTGTCCTGCATGGCGCGAAGTTCGACGTCAGCGACGGCCGCGCCCTGTGCGCGCCGGCCTATGAGCCGGCGGTGAAGTTCCCGGTCCGCGTCCACGACGGCGCCGTCTGGACCCGCGACGACCGCGACTGACCGGGGGCGGCAGCGGAGCAAGCTCTGCTCTCCAGGCGTTGCCATTCGCCGGAGCTGTAGAGCCGAGCTTGCTCGGCCATGTCCGTCACAACATGGGACCGCGGGGCGACCGCCGGACACCCACGGGGATTGAAACAATAACGATTCTCATTACAATTCCCGGGCCGGCGGCTTCCACCAGCGCCATACATCCTCTTGCCTCCCCGCCTGTCAGCCGCCGCCAGACCAGGTCCGAGTGCTTACGACCGCCAGTTCTGGAGCCACTGATGTCCCCACGTTCCGCCCGCTTGCCCGCCATGCCCGCGCGCACCCTGCTCGCCGCCACGATTGCACTCGCCTTCGCAGGCCCGGCCCTGGCCGAAACCGCGCCCCAGGCCGTCGACTTCGACACCGTCGTCGTCACCGCCTCCGGCTTCGAGCAGAAGATCACCGACGCCCCGGCCAGCATCAGCGTGGTCACCGTCGAGGAACTGCGCACCCGTCCCTACCTGACCCTGATCGACGCGGTCCGCGAACTGGAAGGCGTGGACGTGGGCGAGACCTCCGACAAGACCGGCCAGCGCACCATCAGCATGCGCGGCATGGGGCCTGACTACACCCTGGTCCTGATCGACGGCAAGCGCCAGAACAACCACGGCGACATCTACCCCAACAATTTCGGCGGCAACCAGTTCAACCACATCCCGCCGCTGGACGCGATCGACCGCATCGAGGTGATCCGCGGCCCGGCCTCCACCCTGTACGGCGCCGACGCGCTGGGCGGGGTGATCAACATCATCACCAAGCCCGTGACCGAGTACTGGACCGGCTCCGCGAGCATTTCGCACAACGTCCAGGAAAACAGCGATTTCGGCGCCGACAGCACCTTCGACTTCGCCGTCAGCGGTCCGCTGGTCGCCGACGTCCTGGGCCTGAACGTGCGCGGCTCCTGGTACGAGCGCAACGCATCGACCCCGGAATACGAGATCATCCACGATCCCGACGGCGAGCCGCATGAGCGCACGCTGGGCTTCGGCGGCGGCGGAAAGACCGTCGACAGCACCAGCAAGAGCGCAGGCCTGACCCTGGCCTGGCAGATCAGCGACCAGCAGGACCTCAGCCTGGACTACGACATCTCCCGGCAGAGCTACGACAACACCCCGTTCGTCAACAATCTGGGCACCCTGTCCTACCCGCTGGGCACGGTGGACAACGTCGAGAGCCTGTGGCGGGACGCGCCGCGGGTGGGTTACATCGCCGAGCAGGCGTTCGACCGCGACAACTGGTCGCTGACCCACCGCGGCGGCTGGGGATGGGGCAACAGTTTCGTCTCCCTGGCCCACGTGGAAACCAGCAACCACGGCCGCACCCTGCCGTTCACGGTGGCCGAGCGCCTGCAGCACATCGACATGTACTGCGACGGTGCTGACGTGTGCGGCACCGGCCCCTACGCCGGCATGACCGCCGACGAGCGCCAGGCGCTGATGGAAGAGACCTTCCTGCCCCGGCCCGGGCGCAACATGGAAAGCAGCCAGTACACCCTGGACGCCAAGCTGGATATCCCGATGGAAGGCTGGGGCGGCTACCACCACTTCGTGGTCGGCGGCCAGCTGATCGACGGCGAGCTGGACGACGGCGTGTTCGGCATGGAGGGCAGCGACGACGGCGCCGGCGTGGTCCAGGACCACCGGATGTGGTCGCTGTTCGCCGAGGACAACTGGAACCCGATCGACCCGCTGACCATCACCTTCGGCCTGCGCCATGACGATCACAACGTGTTCGGCAGCCAACTCAGCCCACGCGTGTACGGCATCTACGAGTTCAGCCCGACCTGGACCCTGAAGGGCGGCGTGAGCACCGGCTACAAGACGCCCAAGACCACCGACCTGTACGACGGCGTCACCGGCTTTGGCGGCCAGGGCACCTCACCCTTCGTCGGCAATCCGGACCTGCAGCCGGAAACGAGCGTCAACAGCGAGGTCGCCCTGTACTGGACCTCGGCCGACAACCGGCACAACTTCAACGCCACCATCTTCCGCAACGACTTCAAGGACAAGATTGCCCGCGGCGAGACCAACCTGAGCTGCGAGCAGACCGGCGGCGTGCGTCCCTGCGCCAACCTGGGTGACTACGCACTGCTGGGCTACACCACCTACGCGCAGAGGATCAACATCGACGAGGTGCGGATCCAGGGCGCGGAACTGGCCGGGCGCTGGGGCATGGCCGACACCCTGTCGCTGCGCGCCAACTACACCTTCACCGACAGCGAGCAGCTCAGCGGCCCGCAGCAGGGCCTGCCGCTGACCAATACCGCCAGGCACATGGCCAACGCCACCCTGAACTGGGACGCGACCGATTATTTGAGCCTGCAGCTCACCGCCGAGGCACGCTCCAAGCGCTACCGCGACGTGATCGACGGCGTGCGCCACGACTACGAGGACTACACCGTCTTCCACCTCGGCGCCCAGTATCGCTTCAACGAATACGTGACCATCAACGCGCGGATCAACAACCTGCTCGACGAGGATTTCACCACGTTCCAGACCGTGTGGATCCAGGATCCGGACAGCGGCGCCTGGTCCCCCACCTACCTGGACGACTACAACAACAAGGACAAGTCGCGGAATCTGTGGCTGGGGCTGAACGTGCGGTTCTGACGGCCGTCCACCTACCGGGTCCGCAGCCGCATCGCCAGCAGTTCGCCGCCGCCGTCCAGCAGGAACCGGCGGCGGGTTGGCGACGCCAGCACCGCTGCATCCCCCTGGGCCATCGGCGGCAGGCCGCTGGCATCGTCGAAGCGGCCATCACCGGCCACCAGGTACAGCAGCCAGGTTTCATCGGCGTCGGCGAAGAACAGCATCGGCCCCACCAGCGGCCGCCGCCACAGGTCGGCCTGCACCGCCTCGCGGCGCCACATCAGGTTCAGCGCAACCGCCCGCCCGTCGACCGGTTCGCCGGTCACCGGCGCCTCGCCGGCGTAGCGGGCGCTGCCGAACGGCGGTGCCAATGCCTCCACGCGGCCGTCGCCAAAGCGCAGCCGCAGGCCCTCTCCTTCCAGCAACACCTGTTCCCGGTCGATGCCGGGAAACGACGACCAGGGCGCGGCCTGCTCGATCTCGGCGACCGACAGGCGCCACAGCCACCGGTCCGCATCATCCGGCCAGGCCATGATTGCCCGGGTCCAGCCCAGGCCATTGCGCCAGCGTTCGCGGCGATGCTCGTTCGCGGGCAGGACCTGCGGGCGCGGATGCGATGCGACCATCCGCGCAGTGTAGCGGCAGGGCGGCATTCGGCCGAACCGATCGCCGCCAATGGCGCCGCCCGCACGCACCTGGGTGCGCACGGGCGGCTCTACGTCCCTGTAACGGCATCCTGCCGGTTCCTCGAGGGGGCCTCCTGCCCCTGCCGGCGCCGGGCGCGCGGACGCGACCGGTGACCGGTGCGTCAGCGCTGCTGGCCGGATGCGCCGGCCGACGCAGTGGCAGCCGCGGGCGCGCGGCGCTTCTGGGCGCCCACCTCGATGCGATCCCGGTTGCGCTCGACCGTCGCCAGGCCGATGCCCTTGACGGTGGCCAGTTCGTCGGCGCTCTTGAACGGCCCGTTGGCAGCGCGGTGGGCAACGATCTCCTCGGCCTTCGATGGCCCGACGTTGGCCAGCACCCGTGCCAGGGTCTCGGCGTCGGCGGTGTTGATGTTGACCTTGTCGCTGGCGGCCGCGCCGCCCAGCATCAGCAGTGACAGCAGCAGGCTGGCGAAAATGGTCCTGAATGCGTTCATGGTCCTTGCTCCTTGGTATGTGTGTGTCTTCCTTGTCCGGTCCCGGTGACTCCCCGACCGGCAGGCACAGTGTCCATCCCGGCGGCGCCGCGGCCCATCGCCGAAGCAGCCGCCGCCGCGCCGGGGGACGCCGCGCGGGCACGTAGGAAAAGCCCTATGCCGCACGCGCTAAAATGAGCGCCTCCCCGAACAGCGAGAGCCCCCATGGACACCAGCCAGGTCGACCGCTACGTCTCCGCCAAATGGGACGATGAAATCGTCCCCCAGCTCGTCGAGTACATCCGCATCCCGGCCAAGTCGCCGATGTTCGACGCCGACTGGGAGAAGAACGGATACATGGAGCAGGCGGTCACGCTGATGGAGGACTGGGCCAGGGCACAGCCGGTCCCGGGCATGGAAATCGAAGTGGTGCGCCTGGAAGGCCGCACGCCGCTGATCTTCATCGAGATCCCGGCCGCCCACGGCGGCAGCAACGACGACTGCGTGCTGCTGTACGGGCATCTGGACAAGCAGCCGGAGATGACCGGCTGGGACGACGACCTCGGCCCGTGGAAGCCGGTTTTGCGCGACGGCAAGCTCTACGGCCGCGGCGGCGCCGACGACGGCTACGCGATCTACGGATCGCTGGCCGCCATCCTCGCCCTGCACGAACAGAAGCTGCCGCATTCGCGCTGCGTGGTGCTGATCGAGGCGTGCGAGGAGTCCGGCAGCTACGACCTGCCCGCCTACGTCGACCACCTGGCCGACCGCATCGGCAAGCCGTCGCTGGTGGTCTGCCTGGACTCTGGCTGCGGCAACTACGACCAGCTCTGGTGCACCACCTCGCTGCGCGGCCTGGCCGGCGGCAACCTGACGGTCGAGGTGTTGAGCGAAGGCGTGCACTCCGGCGATGCATCCGGGACGGTGCCCTCCAGCTTCCGCCTGCTGCGCCAGCTTCTGTCGCGGATCGAGGATGAGGACAGCGGCCGGATCCTGATCGACGCCCTGCACGCAGCGATCCCCGAAGAGCGCGCCGATCAGGCTCGCCAGGCCGCCGGCGTACTGGACACCGCGGTATACGACAAGTTTCCGCTGCTGGACGGCATGCGGCCCGTGCAGGACGACCCCACCGAGCTGATCCTCAACCGCACCTGGCGTCCAGCGCTGTCGGTCACCGGCGTAGGCGGCGTGCCGGACCTGGATTCGGCCGGCAACGTGCTGCGCCCGAAGACGGCGGTGAAGCTCTCGCTGCGGCTGCCGCCCACGGTGGACGGCGCGCGCGCCGGCGAGCTGCTCACCGAAGCCCTGACCGCCGATCCGCCCAACGGCGCGACCGTGACCGTCGAACTCGAAAAGGCCGCCACCGGCTGGAACGCGCCGGCGCTGGCGCCCTGGCTGGGGAAGGCGATCGACGAGGCCAGCCAGGCCTTCTACGACAAGCCGGCGATGTACATGGGCGAAGGCGGATCGATCCCCTTCATGGGCATGCTTGGCGAGAAATTCCCCGGCGCGCAGTTCATGATCACCGGCGTGCTTGGCCCACACTCCAACGCCCACGGGCCAAACGAATTCCTGCACATCGGAATGGGCAAGAAGGTGACCGCCTGCGTGGCCAAGGTCATTACCGAACACCACCACGCCAGCCAGCGCGGCGAGACCAGCCGCTGAACCACTCGTCCGGCGCCAGGCGATCGGCCAGGCTTCCGCCGATCGCCCGGCCCACACAGGGGAACAAAACATGCCACCTCCATTCG
This sequence comes from Luteimonas sp., assembly GCA_052090405.1. Taxonomy (GTDB): domain Bacteria; phylum Pseudomonadota; class Gammaproteobacteria; order Xanthomonadales; family Xanthomonadaceae; genus Luteimonas. The sequence continues at coordinate 89,854 of JBQDAV010000002.1, read as the reverse complement.
GCAGCGAAAGCTGGCTCTACGTGATCATCCTCGGCCTGGTCGTGGGCATCCTGGCCCGGCTGGTCACCCCCGGCCGCCGGCGCCTGGGCATCATCCTGACCTCGCTGCTGGGCATCGGCGGCGCACTGCTGGCCACCTGGCTGGGCCGGGAAATGGGCTGGTACGCAATCGGCCAGGCGGCCGGATTCCTCGGCGCCCTGCTCGGCGCGATCCTGATCCTGGGCATCGCCCAGCTCTTCCGCGGGCGCTGAAGCCCGCTTCCCACCGGCACGGTTTATCCGCAGTGAGCGGGGTTGCGCATTTATAACAGCGCTTATACGATCGTCGCATGCGAAACGATCCAGCCCCGGGGCTCGGCACCCTGCTGCGTCACCTGACCGAACTCCTCGACGGCGACCTGGAGCGGATCTACGCCGCGATGCAGGTCGATTACCGCGCGCGCTACACCCCTGTATACCGCGCGCTGCTGGCAGGCGACCGACCCACGATCCGCGATATTGCGCAGCAGACCGGCATGACCCATTCGGCCGTCAGCCAGACCGTCTCCCACATGGCCCGGCATGGGCTGGTCGCGCTGGAGCATGGCCGGGACCGCAGGCAGCGGCTGGTCACGCTCACGGACAAGGGCGCGTCTTTACGCGAGCCGCTCAAAAGGCAGTGGAAGCTGACCGCGCTTGCCGCGCAGCAGCTCGACCGCCAGCTCTCGGCGCCACTTTCGAAGATCCTCATGGAAGCGATCGATGCGGTCGAACGCCTCCCCTTCAGCCAGCGCATCGAGGACATGCGCGACGCCAGCGAGCGCGCCCGCCCATGAGCATCCGGCTATTCGCGACCCTGCTGGCACTGCTATGCGGCACCAGTGTGGCAATCGCCCAGGCACCTGGCGAGACCGGATACGCGCAGGTCATCGAACAGGCGGCGACGCTTCTCCAGGAGCGGTACGTCCATCCCCAGCGGGGTCGCAATTTGGCAGCCGCGCTGCGCCGCGACGCCAGGCAGGGCCGCTGGCCGGACCACATGGAACCCGCTGACTTCGCAAAGGCGGTCACCCACCGCATGCGCGAGCTGTCGGGCGACGGCCACCTGGCGCTGGACTACAGCGAAGCCGCGCTGGCAGACGAGGACGTGCAGGCAGGTGGCGACTTCACAGCCGCCGAGATGGAGCGCTGGTACGGACCACGGGTCAACCATGGCTTCGAATCGGTGGAACGGCTCGACAGCGGCATCGGCTACCTGGATCTTCGCGTATTCGCACCCACGCAGATGGCGGCGGACATGGCCGAAGGCGCAATGACGCTGCTGGCGCAGTCCCCTGCCCTGATCATCGACCTGCGCCACAATGGCGGCGGCTTCGAGGACATGGTGGCCCTGCTGGCCGGCTATCTGCTTGATGGCCCGCAGTCGCTGAGCGGCACCTACCACCGCCCCACGGACCGCCTCACGCCGCTGAACAGCCCATCTGAAGTCAGTGGAAGGCGGTTCGGTGGCGACAGGCCGCTGTACATCCTGACGTCACCGAAGACCTTCTCCGCAGCGGAACATTTTGCATACGACCTGCAGGCGCTGGAACGGGCGGTCATCGTCGGCGAGCCCAGTGGCGGCGGCGCACATCCGTTCGAGTACAGGCGGGTGAGCAACCACTTCGTGCTCGGCCTGCCCGAGAGCCGCTCGGTCAATCCGGTCACTGGAACAGACTGGGAAGGAAGAGGCGTGCAGCCGGACGTATCGGTGCCTGCGGAGCGGGCGCTGGAAGTTGCCCTGGAGCTGGCCGTGACAACGATCGCCGACTGACCAGTGCCGGGCCGCAGGTGATCGCGACTGCCTCTGCAAGCGCCCGTACTCGCCCGTTGCTGAACGATCGGCTAGGCTTTCAGCGGTCATCCGATCCGGGAACAGGACATGCGACCTCCGTTCGGCGCTGTTCCGGCGTTGGCCCGGAACTCCTGGAGCAAGCCATGAAACCTGTCATCCGCACACTGCTCACCGTGCTTGCATTGGCTCCGCTTGTTGCCGCCGGCAGCGGGCCTTCGAAACTGGATCGGGCCGCGGCTTCCGTGCAAACGGTCGTGGACGAGGCTGCGGGTAATGGCATCCGCGTCTCCGTGGGACTGGCCGACGTTTCGGGCGGCGATGGCGGCACCCGCATCGTCGGCTCGCAGGACAGCTACAACCCGGCCAGCACGATCAAGCTGGCGCTGCTCGCCACGGCGATGCGCCAGGCCGATCGCGGCATGCTCAACCTGGACGCACCGGTCAGCATCTCGCCCTACATGGTGGTCGGCGGCGCCGGCGACCTGCAACGGCAGGACATGCCCTTCACCACCACCGTGCGCGACGTGGTCCGGCGCATGGTGGTGCTCAGCGACAACACCGCCACCAACGTCTTGCTGTACCACGTCGGCCTGCCCACGGTGCAGGACCTGCTGGACGACCTCGGCCTGCGCACGATGAAGTTCAACCGCCAGATGTTTCCGGGCAACAAAATCGCGCAGCCCGCCAACGTGATCGACGCGGCCGATACCGTAGCTCTGCTACACGCGATCTACGCCGGTGACCTGTTGAGCGAAGACTCGCGCACCCAGGTCCTGGACTGGATGCGAGCGCAGGAGGTGGATACCAAGTTCGGCGCAGTGCTCGACAACGGGTACCTCGCACACAAGACCGGGGAAACCGGCAAGGTCACCCATGACGTGGGTTACTTCCTGGTTCCCGGCAGCGAAACCATCGTCGCCGTGTTCACCGAAGTGGAAGCATCGACCGGCTACGAGGACACCATGCGCATCGGCAACCCCATCGTGCAGAAGATCGCCAGCACGATCCATGCGGAGCTGGAAAAGCAGTAGCTGGCCTGCGACTGCGTGCACCGCAACGGCGGCGGTGCCCTTCCGTTCGATTGAATGAAGGAATCCGGCGCTGGCGTGTAGAAGAAGGGGAGCGGCCCGCACGCGGCCGGAAACGAAGGGAGAGCAGGCATGGGGATGTTGAAGCTTTGGAGCGTGGCACTGGTGGCCGCGGTGGCGCTGGCGGCGTGCGGTCGCGAAGACGCCACCGCCGGGGACGCAGCCGCCCAGTCGCTGGAGGTCTACGAGGTACCGCCCGCGCAGCTTCAATCGGTGCAGCGCGCGCTGGTCCAGGTGCTGCACGCCAACGACACCGGCTCGGTATCAACCAGCGACGGCAGGCTGCTGGTGCTGGCCCCCGCCAGCACGCAGGCTTCCGTCGGCGACGCCATTGCAAGCCTGGCCCAGCCGTCCGCGGACGCGGAGCCGGTGCGCGACACGCCGATCCGGCTGCGATTCTGGCTCCTGGAAGGCAGCTCCGAAGCAGGCCCCGCCGATCCACGCCTGGAACCGCTGAAACCGGCGCTGGAGGCGGCGTCCAGCGGACTGGGGCTGCACGGCTATCGGCTGCAGGGCTTCACCGAGGTACTGACCGTGCCCGCCAAGGGCTTCACCTCGTCAACCAGCAACCTCGTGGTCAGGGGCGGCGCCACCTTGTCCAGCGAAGGCGTCAGGCTCGACATCAACATGGACATGAAGCAGAACGACGATCACTGGGACGCCCAGATCGAAACCAACGCCCTGCTGGAGCCCGGCCGCTTCCTGGTCCTGGGCACCAGCGCCGCCGCGGACGGCAGCATGCGGGTGGTCGTCGCACAGGCCCAACTGGCCGCCGAAGAATCCTGACGGCATGCCGGTCGAAGAAGCGGAGCTCGTCGCGTCCTACCAGCGCGTCGAGCATCCGCTTTACAACGCGCTGTACCGGATGCTGTGGGATGCACAGGAATGCCAGGACATGATCCACGATGCGTACCTGCGCCTGTGGGATCGCCGGGCCCGCGTCGACGCCGCCCGCATCGACGCGCTGGCATGGACCACGGCCCTCAACCTGGCGCGCAACCGCCTGCGCTGGCGCCGGCTGCGCGGCTGGCCGGCCCCGCCGGACACGCTGGACGAGGTCGCCGGCGGGGAAGACCCGCAGGCCACCGCCGAGCAGGCCGGTTTGCATGCCGCCCTGCGACGGCTTCCCGTGGCGATGCTCCAAGTGGTGTTGATGGCGGAGTTTAGCGGCATGAGCGGGCGTGAAATCGGGGCGGTGCTGGGCATCCCCGAGGGCACCGTCGCCTCGCGCCGGAACGCAGCGGTGAAACGACTCAGACAATGGCTGGGAGAACAATGATGGATACGCGCATGCCCACCAGCGCATTGGCCAGGCTGTCGCCGCCCCCCGGCGGCGGGCAGCGTCTGCGCGCAGCCCTGTCCGAACGAAACCGCGGACGCCGGGGCTGGCACCTTCCACTTGCAGGCGCCCTCGCCTGCCTGTGCGTGCTGGCGGTCGTGCTGGCGCTGCGGCCTGCCCCGCTGGACAGCGAGATCCGGCGCGCGGTCCACGCAGCCGCTGCACCGCCCCCTGCCGGTGGCATCCGCGTATCCGGCGCGGACGTGGAAAGCATCGAAAGCCCGGACCCGGACGTGCACATCTACCGCCTGGCCACCGGACCCGGTCGCTGAGCTCTACGACCGCCCGTACACGTCCTCGTAGCGGACGATGTCATCCTCGCCCAGGTAGTCGCCGGACTGCACCTCGATCAGCTCCAGCATTTCATCGCCCGGATTCTCCAGCCGGTGCTTCGCACCGAGCGGGATGTAGGTGGACTGGTTGGCGTGCAGTTCGAACACATCGTTGTCGCGCGTTACCCGCGCGGTGCCGCGCACCACGATCCAGTGTTCGGCGCGATGTTTGTGGGACTGCAACGACAGGCGCCCGCCCGGCTTGACCTTGATCCGCTTGACCTGGAAGCCGTCGTCCTGGTCGATCGAATCGTAGCTGCCCCATGGCCGGTGCACTTCACGATGCAGCACGGCGTGGCTGCGTTCGTCGGCCTTCAGTCGCGCCACCACCTCCTTGACCTGCTGCACCCGGTCCTTGCGCGCCACCAGCACCGCGTCGTCGGTTTCCACCACCACCAGGTCGTCCACGCCCACCAGCGCCACCAGCCTGCGCGAGTACGCGTAGCTGTTGCGGCTGTCGACCGCGATCACGTCGCCCTGCCCGGCGTTGCCGTCGTCGTCCTGCTTGCTGACCTCCCACAGCGCCGACCAGGAGCCGACGTCGTTCCAGCCGATGTCCACCGGCAGGACCATCGCCCGGTCCGTGCCCTCCATCACCGCATAGTCGATCGAATCCGACGGCGAGGCGGCGAAGGCGTCCTTGTCCAGGCGCACGAAGTCGCCGTCGCGGGCGGCGGCGTCGAAGGCCTTGCGCACGGCGGCCACGATCTCCGGCTGGAACCGCTCCAGCTCCTCCAGGTAGCGCGAGGCGCGAAACAGGAACATGCCGCTGTTCCAGTAGTAGTCGCCGCTGTCCAGGTATCCGCGGGCGGTGTCCGCGTCGGGCTTTTCCACGAACCGCAGCACCGGCCGCACGCCTTCCCCGGCCCCGGCCTGTATGTAGCCGAATCCGGTTTCCGGCGCGTCGGCGACGATGCCGAAGGTCACCAGCGCGCCCTGCGCCGCCGCCGGCATCGCCTGGCGCACGGCCGCCTGGAAAGCATCGACATCGCGCACCACGTGGTCGGAAGGCAGCACCAGCAACAGCGGGTCGTCACCGCCGGCGATGGCCTGCAGCGCCGCGGCTGCAATCGCCGGCGCGGTGTTGCGCCCGGCCGGTTCAAGCACGATCGCAGCGCTTTCCACGCCTGCCAGCCGGAGCTGCTCGGCGGCCAGGAAGCGATGTTCCTCATTGGCGACCACGATCGGCGCGCCATCGGCCAGCGGCGCCACCCGCCGCCAGGTGTCCTGCAGCATCGTTTCCTCGCCGGCCAGCGGCAGGAACTGCTTGGGGTAGGCCTCGCGCGAGAGCGGCCACAGCCGCGTTCCCGAGCCTCCGGACAGCAACACCACCTGCAGATTCGACATCGCCTGTTCGCCTGTGAGAGGGCGTTGAGTTTACCCTGTGGCCATGAAGGCCCTGATCTTCGCCGCCGGCCTGGGCGAGCGCATGCGTCCGCTGACCGACACCACGCCCAAGCCGCTGCTGGCGGTGGCAGGCAAGCCGCTGATCGCCTGGCACCTGGAGCGGCTGGCCGCTGCGGGGGTCACCGACGTGGTGGTCAACACCTCGTGGCTGGCGGCGCAGTTTCCCAAAACCCTTGGCGACGGCAGCCGCTGGGGCCTGTCGATCCGCTACTCGCATGAAGGCGATGTGCCGTTGGAGACCGGCGGCGGCATGTGGCAGGCGCTGGGCACGCTGGGCAACGAACCCTTCATCGCCGTCAACGGCGACGTCTGGACCGACTACGATTTCACCCGCCTGCCGGCGCAGCCCCCCGGCGACGCGCACCTGGTGCTCGTCGACAACCCGGGACACAACAGCAGCGGCGATTTCCTCCTCTGCGATGACGGCAGCCTGCGCAACTCCGGCGGCGAGCGGTTCACGTTCTCGGGGATCGGCGTGTATCGCGCATCGCTGTTCGACGACTGGCGGCGGATCATCGGCGACGCCCCCGGCGCACGCGCGCAGCCGCCGCGGTTCAGGCTCGCGCCGCTGCTGCGCGCGGCCATCGGCGAAGGCCAGGTGACCGGCGAGCACCACGCCGGGCGCTGGACCGACGTCGGCACGCCGGAGCGGCTGGCGGACCTCGACGCGGCCCTGTCGACGTCGCAACCGGGGGCCTAATCCCGGTCAGCGGGTACCAAGCACCTGGCGGAGGAAGGGCACGGTGACGCGGCGCTGGGCGGCGAGGGATTCGCGGTCCAGCCGGTCGAGCAGGCCGGTGAGGCTGGCCAGGTCGCGTTCCACCCGGCGCAGCAGCCAGTCGATCGCCGCATCGTCGATCTGCAGCCCACGACGCTGCGCACGCAGCCGCAGCACCTGCCGGCGGCCCGCTTCGTCCAGCGGCGCCAGCCGGATGCGCACGCACTGTGCCAGCCGCGAGCCCAGGTCCGGCAGCGACAGCGACAGCTCCGCCGGCAGCGCGCGCGCCGCGTACAACACCCCGCTGCCCGCAGCGCGCGCGCGGTTGTGGAAGTCGAACAGGGCCTGCTCGTCCCCGCGCCGGCCCGCGGCCGCCTCCAGCCCGTCCAGCGCGACCATGTCGTAGTCGTGCAGGGCTGCCAGCGCCTCCTGCAGCCGCCCCGTGGCGCTGGCCAGCGGCAGGTAGGCCACGCGGCGTCCCTGCGCCTGGGCATGGGCACACGCGGCCAGGGCAAGGTGGCTCTTGCCCGTCGCCGCCGGACCGGCCAGGTACAGCCAGTCCGCATCCGCGGCTCCGGCCAGCGCCGTGAGCTGCGCCACCGCGCCCGCGGGCGCGGCCACGAAGGTCTCGAAGCGCTGGTCGGGCGGGAAGCGCAGCGCCAGCGGCAGCTGTCCTCCGCCGCCGGTGCTGCCGGCCGGCCGGTTCACGCGCCGGGCGTCCCCTCGCCGTTGCCATCCGTAGCGACCAGCCCGGGCTGCTGGACCACCACTCCGGACGGCCTGCCGGCATACATCCGGCTGGCGGTGTAGCGCTCATGGGCGAACTTGAGCAGCACGTTGGCCACCGCCGCCACCGGCAGCGCGATCAGCATGCCCAGGAAGCCGAACAGCTGGCCACCCGCCATCACCGCGAAGATCACCGCCACCGGATGCAGGCCGATCCGGTCGCCGACCAGGCGCGGGGTCAGCACGTAGCTCTCCAGCAGCTGGCCGGCGGTGAACACCGCCGTGCCCAGGATCAGCAATTGCCAGTCGATCCCCTGCGACTGCACCAGCGCCGCCAGCAGCATCAGGATCGCGCCCACCGCCGCGCCCAGGTAGGGCACGAAGCTGATCAGGCCGGCGATCAGGCCCACCAGGATGCCCAGCCGCAGCCCGATCAGCTGCAGGCCGATGGCGTAGAACACGCCCTGCGCCACCATCACCATGAACTGCCCGCGCAGGAATCCGCCCAGGCGCTCGTCCGATTCGCTCGCCAGGCGGGACACGGTAGCGATGTGGTCGCGCGGGATCAGCGATGCCACCCGCTCCACCAGCGCGTCCCAGTCGCGCAGGAAATAGAAGGTCAGGACCGGCAGCAACACCAGGTTGACGATCCAGGTGACGAACACGAAGCCCGAACGCTGCAGGTAGCCGAAGAACGTGCTGGCCACCCCGCCTGCCGCCTGCCAGTGCTCGCGCACGATCTCGATCAGGCGCTGCGGATCCAGCCACGCCGACAGCGAATAGCCGGTACGCCCCTCGATCCACGGGATCGCAGTGCCCACGATCCACTCCCGGTACGCCGGCAGGGTGTCGATCAGGGTCACCACCTGGCGCTCGATCATCGGCACCAGGATCAACATCGCCAACGTCACCAGCAGCACCATCAGCACGAACACCAGGCTCACGCCGAACACCCGCGAACGCCCGGTGCGCTGCACCCGGTCCACCAGCGGATCACCCAGCCATGCCAGCAGCGCGGCCAGCACGAACGGGGTCAGGATCGGTCCCAGCGCCATCAGCAGCCAGACCACCACTGCAAGCACCAGCGCCCACTGCAGGCGCTTGAGGAAACGGGCGATCTGGTCGTTTGCGCTCAGCTCCGCCATGTCAGCGCACCAGCCGGTAGATCGGGGTACCGGTATCGAGCAGCACTTCCATTTCCATCAGCACCTCTTCGTCGGCCAGGCTGCGGAAGCCGGGCATCCCGGTCAGCAGCTCCAGTTCCAGCTCCAGTCCCTCGGGCGTGGCCCGCAGCGGCGTGATGTCCTGGACCACGGACATGCCCTGCAGGTAACCGGCCAGGCGGATGAAATCCTCGCTGCTGTCGATGCCGGTGAAGGTCATCCGGTAGCTGCCGGCCGGGCCGGTCTCGGCAGCCTTCGCATACCGCTCGACCAGGGCATCGGCGGCACCGTCCGCACCGGCGGCCATCGCCACGCGCACGTTGGCGTCCTCGCTCGACCACTGCGACCGCACCCGGCCGCCGTCGACGAAGGTCCAGTCGGCGCGCCAGCCGCCGTTGTGGCGGTACAGCTTGCCGACAAGCTGCATCGGCGGCGCATAGCGCGCGGAGAGCCGCGCCACCGCGGCGTGGTCCCCGCGCCAGATCGCGCCGGTCGCCGCCTGTTCGGCCGCGCTGCCCTGCGGCAGGCCCAGTCCGTAGCCGCGCCGGATGGCGCGGTCGAGCACCGGACGCACCGCGTTGTTCTGGTTCAGCGTGACCAGGCGCGCGCCGCGGCCGTCGTCGATCGCCAGCCACAGCACCGGCTTGGGGCGCGGCTCGCGCCACACCGGCAGGCCCAGCGCCGCCGCCATCGCGTCCACCGCCTCCTCGTCGTAGCGCACCACCAGCATGGTGTGGAAGGTGGGCGCGCCGCTGGCCGAGGTGCCCTCGTCCTGCCTGTAGTCGAAATGCTCCACGTAGTCCCCGGCCCGCCGCAGCTCCTGGGCCACGCCCGGCCGGTCGGCCACGCTGCGGTCGCCGGACAGCTTTCCCAGCACCTGCGACAGGCCGCGGCTGAATCCGGTCCGGCGCTCCGCCTCGCGCTGGCTGTACACCTGCACCTCGGCTTCGTACAGGCCCTGCGCGCGGGCGATGTCGCCCTCCACCCGCTGGGCGGAAGCGCTACCGGCGGCGAGCAGGCAGCCGGCCAGCAGGCAGGCCATCCACCATCCGATTCGGTTCGCTTGCAACATGTAGGCTTCCTGGAGAGTACGGACCGCGGAATGTTGCCACAAAGCCGGCCCCTGATTTGTCTGTGCCAGCCCGCACGGCGGCCCCGGGGCGCCCGCGACTGCTAAAATCGCACGCCAGTCCCCTTGCTGGCGCAGCCCCGTGACCACGCCCACCCCGCTCACCTACCGCGATGCCGGCGTCGATATCGATGCCGGCAACGCGCTCGTCGAACGCATCAAGCCGCTGGCCAAACGCACCATGCGGCCCGGGGTCATGGGCGGGCTGGGCGGCTTCGGCGCCCTGTTCGACCTGTCCGGCCGCTACCGCGAACCCGTCCTGGTCTCCGGCACCGACGGCGTGGGCACCAAGCTCAAGCTGGCCCAGCAGCTCGGCCGCCACGACACCATCGGCATCGACCTGGTGGCCATGTGCGTGAACGACATCCTGGTGCAGGGCGCCGAACCGCTGTTCTTCCTGGACTACTTCGCCACCGGCAAGCTGGACGTGGACACCGCCGCGGCGGTGGTCGGCGGCATCGCGAGCGGCTGCGAGCTGGCCGGCTGCGCCCTGATCGGCGGCGAGACCGCCGAGATGCCGGACATGTACGCGCCAGGCGAATACGACCTGGCCGGGTTCTGCGTGGGCGCGGCGGAGAAGTCCGAACTGCTGGACGGCACCCGCGCCGGCGCCGGCGACGTGCTGCTGGGGATCGGCTCCAGCGGCCCGCATTCCAACGGCTACTCGCTGATCCGGCGCATCTTTGATCGCGCCGGCAGCCCCGCCGACCTGGACCTGGGCGGCACCCGCCTGGTGGACGCGCTGATGGCACCGACCACCATCTACGTCAAGCCGCTGCTGGATCTGCTGGGCCGGCACCGCGACGCCGTCCACGCCCTGTCCCACATCACCGGCGGCGGGCTGAGCGAGAACATCGTGCGGGTGATCCCGGAGCCACTGGGCATCGACGTCGACGCCAGCGCCTGGCCGCTGCCGCCGGTGTTCGAATGGCTGCAGCGCGAAGGCGCCGTGGCCCGCGAGGAAATGTGGCGCACCTTCAACTGCGGCATTGGCTTCGTGCTGGCGGTGGACGCGGACCAGCTGGCCGGCGTGGAATCCGCGCTGGCCGGACACGGCCTGGCGCACTGGCGCATCGGCGAGGTCACCGCCGGCGGCGGCGACCGCGTGCGCATCGGCTGAGCGGCTTGCCGGTGGACCCCGCCAGCGGCCGTGCCGGCCCGCTCCGCATCGCCGCGCTGGCCTCCGGCCGCGGCAGCAACCTGCAGGCGCTGATCGACGCGATCGCCGCCGGCACGCTGGACGCGCAGATCGTCGGCGTGTTCTCCGATCGTCGCAAAGCACCCGCCCTGGAGCGCGCCGCGTCAGCCGGAATCGAAACCGCGGCACTGTCGCCGAAAGCCTTCGACTCGCGGCTGGAGTTCGACCAGGCCCTGTTCGAACGCGTCGACGCCGTGCACCCGGACCTGGTGGTCTGTGCCGGCTACATGCGCCTGATCGGCGCGCCCTCGGTCGACGCCCGGCCCGGCCTGCTGGTCAACATCCACCCCTCGCTGCTGCCGCACTTCAAGGGCCTGCACACCCACCGCCGCGCGCTGGAAGCGGCCGCGCCCGAGCACGGCGCCAGCGTCCACTACGTCACCGCGGACCTGGACGGTGGCCCGGTCATTTCCCAGGCGCGCGTGCCGGTGCTGGCCGGGGATGACGAAGACACCCTCGCCGCCCGCGTCCTGGCGCGCGAACATCCCCTGCTGGTGGAGACCGTGCGCTGGATCGCCGCCGGCCGCGTGCGCCTGCATGAACACGGTGTTCACGTTGACGGCGCCGCCGCGCAAACCCCGCTTCAGCTCGGGTCAAACAACCGCTTTGCATGATGACGCCTCCATGCGATTCATTGCCCTGCTCCTGTCCGTCCTCGCCCTGACGCTGCCCGCCGCGGCGCGCGCGGTCGAGCTCGAACCTTTCTTCGCCACCTACGAAGCCTGGTACGACGGCAAGCACGTCGGCGAGGCCAGCATGACCCTGCAGCGCAAGGAAGCACCCAACTGGGAGGTCGAGCTGGACATCCGCGCCAACCGCGGCCTGCTCGGCCTGGCCCGGCTGAACATGCACCAGAGCACCGTGTTCGACGTGCACCACGACGGCAACTTCTTCCGTCCGCTCACCCAGCGCACGGTGCGCAAGGTGCTCCTGTTCGACCGCACCACCACCGGCATCTATGACTGGCACACGCACACTGCGCAGTGGAGCGGCGACGTCAGCGAACGCCGCAGCGAGCCGGTGCCGCTGGAAGACGGCGACATGAGCGCGCTGCTGATCAACCTGGCGGTGATCCGCGACGCCGAACCCGGCGCCACCCTGCACTACCGCTACGCCGACAACGGCCGTGCCCGCGAGCACGAGTACCAGGTGTCGGAGGAGTCCGAGTCCAGTGAAGTCGCCGGCGTCAGCTATCGTGCGCTGCGCGTTTCACGGATCGAGGACGATGATGACGAAATGATCGTGTGGGTCGCCAACGGCGTCCCGACCCCCATCCGCATCCTGCAGCGCGACAACGACGGCAACATCGACCTGCGCCTGATTGAATACCGAGGAGCCGAATGACCATGAGCACATTGCAACGCCACGCCCCGACCGCCTTCGGCCGCCTGCTGGGCACCGCCGTGCTGCTGCTGGCCGGCGCGGGCGCTTCCACCGCCTGGGCCCTGGAGCCGTTCACCGCCGACTACAGCGCCAACTTCATGGGCATGCAGGCCGACGGCAAGATGACTTTGGAGCGGACCGGCCAGGACCAGTGGGAATACCGGATGGAAGCGGCCGGGATGGGCGCGCGGCTGGTGCAGAGCACCACCTTCGAAGACCAGGGTGGCCAGTGGCGCCCGCTGACCAGCCAGGACATCCAGGCCGGCGAATCCGGCCTGGCCGCGATGCTGGTCAAGAACGAAACCGTCACTGCCACCTACGACTGGGACAGCAACCAGGCGCGCTGGAGCGGCGACGTCGACGACGATGAACGCGGTCCGGTTGCGCTGCGTCCCGGCGACATGGACGGCATGTTGATCAACCTGGCGGTGGTGCGCGACCTGGCCGCCGGCAAGCCGCTGCGCTATCGCCTGGTGGAAGGCGGCCGTGCGCGGGAACAGCAGTTCGAAGTGGACGGCACCGAGACCATCACCGTCGAAGGCGAGCAGCGCGAAGCCACGCGGGTGGTCCGCACCAGCGGCCGCCGCGAGATCACCGCCTGGATCGTCGACGACCTGCCGGTCCCGGCCCGCATCCTGCAGAAGCGCAACGGCCGCAACCACATCGACCTGCAACTGCAGTCGTTCAACTGACCAGCCCGGAGTAGCATCCACCCCACACGCGGCATCCCGCGCCGCACCGGGAGCATGCTCGATGAAGTCTTTCAAGAACACCCTGGTGGCCCTGGCCTTCACCGCGCTCGGCGCCTGCGCACAGCCGGCCCAGGCGACCCTGCAGCCCGGTGACAAGGCGCCCGACTTCACCGCACCGGCCTGGCTGGCCGGGGAGGCCTTCCAGTTCAGCCTCGCCGAGGCCCTGCGCGAAGGGCCCGTGGTGCTGTACTTCTTTCCCGCCGCCAACACGCCCGGCTGCAACCTGGAAGCCTCCCTGTTCTCGCAGAGCATCGAGCGCTTCGAGGAACTGGACGCGACCGTCATCGGCGTGACCGCCGGCAATACCGACCAGCTCCAGGCGTTCTCGGCCGACGGCGCCACCTGCGCCGGCAAGTTCGCGGTCGCCGCCGACGAGGATGCGCACATCGCCACCGACTACGACGCAATGATCGACGGACGCGGGATCTCCTCGCGTACCTCGTACGTGATCGGCCGCGACGGGCGCATCGCCGCGGTGCATTCGGACCGCAATCCAAGCCGCCACGTCGAAGCCATGCTCGAAGGCCTGCGCCAGCCCACCGATTGACGGGCACTGCTACCAGGACTTGGCGACCATCAGCCAGAAGATCGCCAGGAAGGCGAACAGCGCAGGGAAGCCGAGCGCGGTCCACCAGCCGAACAGGCGCCAGTACGCTGGCGGCAGGGTGTTTCCATCACGCGCGGCGGCCGCGGCCACGTCACGCATGCGGATCTGCAGCCACACCACCGGAAGCCAGCAGGCGACCGCCAGCACGTACAGCGCCAGTGACCACGCCAGCCAGCGCGCGTCAAAAGTCAGCCCCATCACGTGCATCAGCCACAGGCCGGTCAGCGGCTGCAGCACGATGGTCGGTGCGGTGAACAGCCAGTCGCCGATCACCACGTAGCGGCTGATGGCGGCCACCGCGCGTGCATCACGCCCCAGGCTGATCGCGAACAGGTAGAACGCAGTGCCGATGCCGGTGCCGAACAGGATGGTCGAGGTCAGGATGTGCAGCCATTTGGCGATCAGGTATTCCATCGGCGCCCCCGCTCCAGCTCGTGCAGCACGACGATCATCGCCATGACCGGGATGTTCTTCAGGATTGGTCCGAACGGATGCAGCCAGTACTCCGGCAGCTGCAGCGTGATCACCAGCGTGTAGCCGACGATCAGCGCAAGCTGCGCCCGGTAAAGCCACAGCCGTCGGCGCAGGGCCAGGGTCGCCACCCCGAAGGCGAGGTCCAGCGCGGCGGCCAGATACAGCGAGACCACCGCCATGCCGCCATGCAGCCCCGTGCGGGCCAGCATCGCCAGGCTATCGGCGACCGGATACACGCCCAGCGAAACCACGCCGGTGACGATCCACATGACCGCCAGCGCCACCCGCATCAGCGGCAGCAGCCACTGCAGCCGCGCCTGCAGCCCGAGCGCTTCAAGCCCGCCGGGCGCGAACTGCTCCACCGGCCGTGGCGCGCGCCCGACCAGCGCGGTCATCGGCTGCGGGTCACCGCAGGCGCCCCCTTCAAGCATGTCCAGCATCTGCGCATCCACCCGCGGGCCGGGCATCAGGCCCGGCAGGTGCGACGCCGCCCGCACCAGCGGCCGCGGCACCGGCAGCACCGGCGCGCCGCCCAGGCCCATCAGCGCGCGCAGCCGCAGCAGGTAATCGCGTAGCTCAAGCGGATGGGGCCCCACCGCCTCCACCCGCTGCGGCGGCGCCGGATGCTCCAGGCACGCCAGCACCAGCGCGCACAGGTCGTCCAGGTGCACCGGCTGCACCCGCTGCCGGCCGCGGCCCGGCACCGGCACCAGCGGCAGCGCGGAAAGCGAGGCGAACAGGCGTGTGCTGGCGCCGTCGGGCGAGAACACCAGCGACGGCTGCACCACCACCGCCGACAGGTTTGAGGCGAGCAGCGCGCGGTCGGCCACGCCCTTGCTGCGGTGGTAGTCCGCGGCGGCATCCGGGTCCGCATCGACCGCCGAGATCTGCACCACGCGCCGTACACGCGCGCGCCCGCAGGCTTCGAACAGCGCCAGCGGGGCGTGGACATGGACCGGGTCGAAATCCTGACCCGGCGCCGGGCTGACAATGCCGACGGCGTTGACCACCGCGTCGATCCCCGCCAGGCGCGGCAGCCAGTCACCGGAAACATGGTCGCGCGCGAAGTCGACCTCCGTCTCTGCACCCGCCGGCGCGCGCGCCCGATCCCGCACTCCAAGGACCACCCCATGCCCCGCCTGCCCGAGCACCTCCGCCAGACGCCGGCCCACCAGGCCGGTTGCGCCGAGCAGCAGCACCCGCATCGCTCAGCCCTCCGCCTGCCGCGGCGCTGGAGGAAGATCGCAGCGCGCGCAATGGTCAGCGGCAGCGTCGCCAGCGTGCTCTCGATGGCCACCGCGGCGCTGCTGGCGCGGCCGCGCACCGGCTCGGCCGCCAGCCCCGCGAATGCACCCAGCCAGTGGCTGTGGGGCGAACCCGCCCGCCACCGCCACGACGTCACCCTGCGCCATACCCTGCTCGGCTACGCGATCCACCATGCCAGCTCGGTGTTCTGGGCCGTGACCCACGAAACCGCTATTGACCGCTACCGCGCGCGCGTTGCAGGTCGCGCCGGTGGTGGCGGCCACGGCGATGGCGGTTGATTACCGGGTGGTGCCAAAGCGGCTGAGGCCGGGGTTCGAGCGCCACCTCAGCCGCGGCGGGCTGGTCATGGTGTACGCCGCGTTTGCCACCGGGCTCGCCATCGGCAGCCGGTTGGCCCGGCGGCTGCGCTAGCCCCGCCGCCGCTGCGGCCCCGGCAACGCAACGGCGCCTGTTCACCTGCCGGTCTCGAGCAGCTCCAGCCCGTCCAGCGCCGGCCCCTCGATCACCCGCCCCTGGGCATCGAAGCGGCTGCCGTGGCAGGGGCAGTCCCAGGTATGTGCGGAGGCATTCCACTGCACCAGGCACTTCAGGTGCGGGCATACCGCCGACAGCACGACCAGGCGGCCGTCGTCGGTGCGGTGTACCGCGCGGTGTTCGCCGTCCACGTGGACCACGCGGCCATGACCCGCCGGTACCTCTTCCAGCGTCTCGTCTTCGCGCCGCGACCGCGTGCGGTCGCCCACCATGTGCCTGGCCACGGTGGCGTTCTCGGCGGCGAAGGCCTTGGCCGACTTCAGCGGCGCGAGCCGCCGCGGCGACAGCAGCTCGACCAGCGGCGCGTCTTCCCGTCCGCCCAGCAGCACTTCGAAGACCGCGCCTGCCACCGTGCCCCACACCAGTCCATCGGCGCCCATGCCGGTGGCAAGCAGCACCTTGTCGTGCCCGCTGCGGCCGATATAGGGCAACCCGTCGGCGCTGCTGTACTGCTGGGCCGACCAGGCGTGGGAGAAACCATCGAGCCCGAAATGGCGCCGGCCGTACGCGCGCAGGCGCTCGGGCCATTCGGCGGCTTCCTCGTTCTCCCCCGTCTTGTGCTTGCCACCCACGATCACCAGGTGGCGTTGCCCGCCGCTGCCGCAGGTGCGCAGCGAACGCTTGTCGTCCTTCATCCAGACGCTGGCATCGGGGGGGGCCGTCGGCGAGCGGCGCGGCGACGCCGTATTCGCGGTACACCTCCATTTTGGTCTGCAGCAGGTTGATCCCCAGCGGCGTATGCGTGGCCAGCACGATATGCCCCGCGCGCACCCGGCCCTGCGCCGTTTCCACCACGCCCTCGCCGGGGTCCCAGTCCACCACCCGGCTGTCCTCGTGTACCGCCACGCCGCGCTCGCGCAGCGCCGCGACCAGCCCGGCCGCAAAGCGGAACGGATTAACCTGCGCCTGATCGGGCAGTGAATGCACGCCCGCGGCGGCCATCGGCCAACCCGCAAGCGCGTGCGCCCACTGCGCCTGCAGTCCCAGCGCCAGCGCGGCCTCGTGCTCACGGCGCAGTTCGTCGAAAGCGGTCGAATGCCGGTCCGCCACGCACTGGTGCAGCGGCACCCGCTGGAATCCACAGTCGATGCCGAGCTGCGAAGCGGTGCGCTCGATCCAGTCGATCGCCTCGGCGCGCGCCGATACCGCAAGCGTCGCTTCATCGTCGTCCCACTTCTCGCGCAGGCTGGTCAACCCGCTCGACAGCGTTGCATACAGGTTGCCGGTGGATCGGCCGGTATTGCCCTCGCCGGCGCGGCGCCCCTCCAGCAGCACCACCTTGTGCCCGGCCTCGGCGAGCCGCCACGCGGTGACCGCACCGGTGATCCCGGCGCCCACCACCACCACATCGGCCTCCACCTCTTTCGACAGCGGCCTAGAGGCGCTGCGCGCTGCATCAATCCATACGCTGCCTGTCATCACCTGTTCTCCAGGATGCATCCGCGGCGCGGATTCACCGCCGACCCTTGCACGCGGCCGGTCTAACCCGCGTGATCTCCGGCGTTCACGGCGCTCTCCGGCGACCGGAGCGAACATGTCACCGGGCACCATCAAAGGATCTCCCTCATGAAATTCAGAATCGCCCTGCTCACCGCCTCGTGCACCGTCGCCCTGGCCGCCTGCGGCGGCGACAACCGGCCCGCGGATGCTGACCCGCCGTCCGATGAAACCACGGCGCCGGTCGACACCGCGCCGGCCCCGAGCCCTGAATCCACCACACCTGCCCCCGGGCAGAACGACCCTTCGACAGCCGAAGGCGGCATGGCCGCCAACCGCTCCGGCCCGGATGCCGCCGCCCAGGACCGGGCCTCCGATGCCACCGCCGACGCCAGCAGCGCCGTGGCCGACGACGCAGGCGACACCGCCACGGTGACCAACTGCAGCACGACCATCGAAGGCAACGACCGGATGCAGTTCAACGTCGACTCGATCAACATCCCTGCCGACTGCGGCGAATTCACCATCAACCTCGAGCACACCGGCTCGCTGCCGGTCGCCGCGATGGGCCACAACGTGGTCGTGACCACCACCGCGGACTATCCGGGGGCAGCTGCCGACGGACTGGCCGCCGGCGCGGCCGCGGACTACGTGCAGCCGGACGACGACCGGGTCATCGCGCACACCGACATGGTCGGCGGCGGAGAGAGCACCTCGGTCACCTTCTCCACCGACAGCCTGGATTCGGCCGGCGACTACACCTTCTTCTGCTCGTTCCCGGGTCACTCGGCCCTGATGCGCGGCACCCTCAGCTTCGGCGGCTGACCCATGGCACATGTCAACGCAGACCGCCGGGCCGTGATTGCCGGCCGCACCTATGTCATCACCGGGGCCACCAGCGGCCTGGGCCGCGGCACAGCGCTGGCGCTGGCCGAACACGGCGCCAAGGTGGTGGTCGCCGGCCGCCGCCGCGACCTGCTGGAAGAAGTGGTCGGCCAGGCGCACACGGCCGGCGGACAGGCGGTGCCGGTGGAAGCCGACGTCAGCCGCGCCGAGGACGTGGAAGCCATCGCCGCTGCCGCAGTCGAACACTTCGGCGGCATCGACGCCTGGGTCAACAACGCCGGCATCGGCGCGCTCGGCCGCTTCTGGGACATCCCGCTGGAAGACCACGTCCGCGTGATCGACGTGAACCTCAAAGGCGTGATCTTCGGCAGCCACGTGGCGCTGCGCGGTTTCATCGCGCAGGGCCATGGCACGCTGGTCAACATCGGCTCGATCGACAGCGAAGTGCCGCTCGCCTACCAAGGGTCGTACTCGGCCTCCAAGGCCGGTGTGCTGAGCCTGGGCCGTGCCCTGAACGAAGAACTGCGCCTGGCCGGCGCGGAGCGGATCAGGGTCTCCACGGTCATGCCGTGGGCGGTCGACACGCCTTGGTGGGAGCACGCCGCCAACTACAGCGGCGGCACCCCGCGCATGGCCGCCATGGACGATCCGGCCATGGTCGTAGAAAAGATCGTGGAGGCCATCCTCGACCCGCGCGAGGAAGTGGTGGTGGGCTGGAAGGCCAAGGCCTCCGCCGGCACCCACGTGGTGGCCGCCGACCTGGCCGAACGCTTCTCGGCCGGCGTCGCCCACAAATGGCAGATGAAGGACGCTCCGCCCGCCCCGCCCACCACCGGCACCCTGTACGAACCCATGGCCTCCGGACGCAACGTGGAAGGCGGCGTACGCGACCGCATGGCGCGGGAGAAGTCCGGGGACGGGTGAATATCATCGACTGGGCCCGTTGACCGTTATGATCCCGCCATGGGCCGCCGCCGCAGACATCAACAGACGCCGCGAAGCTGGATCTGGCTGGTTGCCGGTTTGCTGCTGCTGGGCGCCTGGCAGGTGCTGCAGCGCCATGAAGCGCCATTGCCGGAGGTCGCGCCAGGCACCGCACATGTCGAAGCGGCCGCCGCGCACGCCGACCCGGCCATGGATTTCCTGCCCGCCGAGGCCCATGCCACCCTCGCCCTGATCGACCGCGGTGGCCCGTATCCGTACCGCCAGGACGGCACGGTATTCCAGAACCGCGAACGCCTGCTGCCGCAGCGCACGCGCGGCCACTACCGTGAGTTCACCGTCGACACCCCCGGGCTCGGCCATCGCGGCGCGCGCCGCATCGTCACTGGCGGCGACCCGCCCAGCGAGTGGTACTACACCGCCGACCACTACCGCAGCTTCCGCGAGTTCGAACGCGGGGACCGGCCATGACCAACATCGAGCTCGGCACGCTGCTGGCCAACCCCGCCCGCGCCGGCACCTGTATCGTCGACGACCGCGAGCGCACCGCGATGGTGGAAGCCGCCGCCGCGCGGGACTTCGCCATCGTGACCGTGAACCTGGAGAACGCCGGCAACAAGCCCGCCTTGCTTGAGGCCGTTGCCGCGGCACTCGACTTCCCGCCGGGCTTCGGCCGCAACTGGGACGCGCTGGCCGACAGCCTTGGCGACCTGTCCTGGCTGCCGGCACCGGGCTACATGCTGCTGCTCGACCACGCCGACGGGCTGCGCAACGCGGCGCCGCAGGACTTCGACACCCTGCTCGAGGTCCTCGAAGACGCGGCCCGCAGCCACGCCAGCGGCGGCGTACCTTTCTGGACCGTGCTGGCTGCAACGGGGCCAGGTCCAGCTATCGCGCTCCCGTAGAGCGGAACATGCTCCGCCCGGCGGGGGTGCGGCGGCCGTCCGGAAAGGGCAAAGCCCTTCAGTCTTCGCGCGCGAACGGAATCATCGCGCCGCCCTGCTTGAGCAGCAGCGACCTGGCCTGGCCCTCTTCGGGCATGAACTCCAGCGTGGCCTCGACCACGTTGGGATAGAGCACGCGCGCGGATTCGGCGAAGACCTCGACCGACGGCTGGCCGGCGAGCTGGATCATGATGCTTTCGTCTTCCAGGAACACGCGCATGGTCATGCCGGGGCCGACATAGCTGCCGACAAGCTGCTCGCGCGCCTCACGCGGCAGCTCGATACGCGCACGCGCGGGCGACATCGGCTCGTCGGTTCGGGCCACGCGCTCGAATTCGCCGTCGCCATCGGCCTGGAACAGCATCGCCACGGCATCGCCGGTTTCGTCGCGCTCGATCCGCATGCGGGTGAGGCTGTCCTGGTACACGTAATCGTCCTCCGCAACCGGAATCAGGTCGAAGCGTGGCCCGCCGGTGCGCTTGGAGGTCAGCTTGCCGTCCACCACGCGCAGCACGCGGGCGCTGTCGTCATCGATCCGGTACACGCCCTCGGCGCTGCGGAGGCTGTCAGGATCAACCTCGACCGCAACCGCGTCCGGATACGGCTCGCCCAGGGCGAAGGCCGCCAACCTGCGCGCGGTCTCGCCGGGCTGGAAGCCGGCCGTGCCGGAGTCGGTGTTCTGCAGCACCACCACCGTCAACTCGCTGTCGGGCAGGTACATCAGGTGGGTGGAGAAACCGAAGATGCCGCCGCCGTGCTCGTATAGCGTCTGCCCGCGCAGCTCGCCGACCACGATGCCGAATCCATAGTTCGATTCCCCTGCCTTGCCCACCAGCTCCACCATGGCGGCGTGGCTGGACGGCTGCAGCAACCCGTCCCCGTGCAGGGCCCGGTTCCAGAGCAGCATGTCGTCCACCTTGGATACCAGCGCACCGGCCGCGTGCGGCTGGGTCATGCTGAGGTACCGCGCGCGCACCGTCCCGTCGGCCCCTTTGGTGTAACCGGTGACGTGGCCGGGGATCAGCACCTGCGCCTGGTCCCCATAGCCGGTATGCGCCATGTCCAGCGGTTCGAACAGGGCCTGCCCAAGGTAGGCGTGCCACGGCTGGCCGCTGGCCTGCTCGATCACCGCGCCGACCAGCACGTAGCCGGAGTTGTTGTAGCTCCACTCCTCGCCCGGGGCAAAATCCGCCCGCTCGTCCTTGAAGCTGTCGATCAGCTGCCCGGTGCTGAGGTCCCGCTGGATCGGCCCGTCCATGACACCGGGAATACTGGTGTAACTGCGGATGCCCGAGGTGTGGTCGAGCAGCATGCGCACGCTGATCGCATCGCCATCGGGGTATTCGGGCAGAAACTTCGACAGCGGATCGTCAAGCGAAACCTTGCCCTCCTCGACCAGCTTCAGCACGCCTGCGGCGGCAACCTGCTTGGTGATCGAACCCAGCCGGAATACATGGTCGGCTGACAGCGGCACGCCCAGCTCCACGCTCGCCATGCCCCGCGCATCGCGGAACAAGACCTCGTCACCGCGCGCCACCAGCACCGCCGCGCCGGGGGCGTTGGCATCCGGATAAGCCGTTTCGAGCACCTGCGCCGCGTAGTGGGCCAGCGCGTCGTTGGAAGCCGCCGCGGCCGCGGATGCGGGCGACGGCAACAGCCAGCACAGCACCAAAAAAATTGAAACGGATGTTGTACGCATCGATCTCCCCCATTCTTGTGCCTGTCGAAGCCCGCCAGGCCCGGCCGGACACATGCGACCGGCCTTTCCGCATCACCAGGTCCCGTGAAGTAGCACCACCAACCCGACCCGCGCCATGCAGTGCGTGCGGCACGGATCAGCGCCGCTGCAGCCAGGGTGCCGGCTCATTGCTGGCGTTTGCGGTTGGCGAGCTTGAACGCGAACGCGCCGGCAACCAGCGCCAGCAGGACCGAAGCCACCATGACCACGGGCAGCAGCCAAACTGGAGCGCCGGAGAAAGCTGCAACGATCCTCGGTCCGAGCAGGATGCCGGTCAGCGCTCCCGCAAGCGACAGCAGGAAAAGAAGAAAGGTCCGGCGGGGAGCGGCGACGGGATCACGCATTGTCAGGCAGCCAGGTATGAAACAGCATATGCGGCCCACATGGCCATCATCAGGAAGAAGCCGGCCAGGAACACCGCGAACCTGTGCATCACCTTGTTGTAGCTGCACTGGATTGCGCTGTGGACGACCCGCAGGAATACGAACAACCAGGCCAGCAACGGCAACCAGCCCGGGACATGGTTGGCGCCGATGGCCACCGCACACAGGGCATAGAAGAGGACCGGCAGTTCGAACAGATGGTTGAAGTTGTCCGATGCCCGGGTGTCCTCGAGCCGCTGCGCCCGCTGGCCCGAGAGCGCCACCGCCTGCGGATGGATCCCCCTGGCCCGTATCTCCCCGATGCGGACGCGATACATGCGCATGCCGACAACGAAGGTGAGCGCCACCAGCGCCGCACAGGCTCCGAACAGGTGTTGTGCTGGACTCATGCGCGAAGGATAAACCAGATGATGAGCCCCCGATTATCTTCCTTTCGCCTGCTTACCCGGCAGTGGCCTCGAACGACTCACCATACGTGACATGACCGCGCGGCAAATCGCCGCCGAATGAAATGGCCTGGAAGTACTCGGCGGGGACACCCGGCAACACCAGGGCCGGCTCGGCCCGGAAGCCAAAACGCGAGTAATAGCCGGGATCGCCAAGCACCACGCAACCGGCCGCGCCCAGGGCACGCAGTTCCTCAAGCGCGCCCTTCATGAGAAGCGGCCCGACCCCCTGGCGCTGGCGGTCCGGATCAACCGAGATCGGGGCGAGCCCATACCATCCGCTCGAGCCATCGGAGATGGTCACGGGCGAAACTGCCACATGCCCGACAATCAAACCGTCATCCACCGCAACGAGTGAAACGGTGAGCTGGCCGGAGTCCCGAAGCGCACGGATGATGAAATGCTCGGCATGGCTCGCATGGGCTGCATCACGAAATGCGGCAACCGTCATCGCTTCAATCGCCGAGGCGTCCGATGTGGTCTCTTTTCGAATCGTCGTCATTTGATCTGACTGCTGCTCCCGTTTTACGTGACAGGTCCGGCGCAACAACCGGACTGCGATGTGGGCAACACACTCCTTTGCATGTTTCCCCAGGTCGATGGTGATATCAGCCTTTGCCGCCATCCTGGAGGTGACGCCGGAAGAATTTCACTACGAACGCGTTCATCCGCAAGTGCACAGGCGTTAGCGCGGTCAATGCTTGCGCGGGACCAGGAGCGCCAGCAGCGCTACCACCAGCCCCGCCGCCAAGCCCCCGACCGATGCTTCGAACAGCAAGCCTTCTATTCCTTGGGCTCCCTCGCCGACTTCCAACTGGACACACCTGCGCCTGGGAGGCGACGAAGCAGACGGCCTCGCGCGTACCGCACCTGCCCTTGGCTACACCCGCTCGATCTGCGCACCCACGGCAGAGAGCTTGGCCTCGATGTTCTCGTAGCCGCGGTCCAGGTGGTAGACGCGGTCGATGAGGGTTTCGCCTTCGGCCACCAGGCCGGCGAGGATCAGCGAGGCGGAGGCGCGCAGGTCGGTGGCCATCACCGGGGCGCCGGTCAGGACGGGCACGCCGGTGACGGTGGCGCGGTTGCCTTCGATCTGGATATCGGCGCCCAGGCGCATGAGTTCGTTGACGTGCATGAAGCGGTTTTCGAAGATCCGCTCGTCGATGGTGCCGGCGCCCTCGGCAATGCAGTTCATGGCCATGAACTGGGCCTGCATGTCGGTAGGAAAGCCGGGGTGCGGTTCGGTAACGATGTCCACGGCCTGCGGGCGGCGGCCGCGCATGTCGATGGTGATGCGGTCGCCATCGACGGCGGGTTCCGCGCCGGCTTCGGCAAGCTTCTCCAGCACCGCGGCCATGGTGTCGGCGCGGGTGCCGGTGGCGGTGACGTGGCCGCCGGTCATGGCGGCAGCGACCAGGAAGGTGCCGGCTTCGATGCGATCCGGCAGTACGGCATGCTTGCCGCCGGCCAGGCGTTCCACGCCGCGCACGATGACCTGCGCGGTGCCGGCGCCTTCGATATCCGCGCCCAGGGCGATCAGGCAGTCGGCCAGGTCCACGATCTCAGGCTCGCGCGCGGCGTTGTCGATCACGGTGGTGCCGGTGGCCAGGCTGGCGGCCATCAGCGCGTTCTCGGTGGCGCCGACGCTGACCATGGGGAATTCGATGCGGCCACCCTTGAGGCGCTCGGCGCGGGCGCGGATGAAGCCGTGTTCGACTTCCACGTGCGCACCCAGCGCCTGCATGGCGTGGATGTGCAGGTCCACGGGGCGCGAGCCGATCGCGCAGCCGCCGGGCAGCGAGACTTCCGCGGCGCCGTGGCGGGCCAGCAGCGGGCCGAGCACCAGCACCGAGGCACGCATGGTGCGGACCAGTTCGTACGGGGCGACGTGGCCGGTGGCGGGGCACGGGTCGATCAGGAAACGGGAGCTGGCGACGTCGTGCTCCACGCCCGCGCCCAGCTCGCGCAGCAGCCGCGCGGTGGTCAGCACGTCCTGCAGGTTGGGCACGTTGGCGATTTCCACCGGGCCGTCGGCCAGCAGGCTGGCGCACAGGATCGGCAGGACGGCGTTCTTGGCGCCGGAGATGGCGACTTCGCCGTTGAGGGCGTGGCCCCCGGTGATTCGGATTTTTTTCATGCGGGGGGAGTCAGCCGCCGGCCTGGTCCGGAGTCAGGGTGGTCAGGGCGAGGGCGTGGATTTCGCCGGTGTTGAAGCGTTCGCCGAGGGTGGCGTAGACCATGCGGTGGCGGGCCAGGGGCAGCTGGCCGCGGAAGGATTCGGACACGATCACGGCTTCGAAATGCACGCCGTCGGCGCCTTGTACTTCCACGCGGGCGTCCGGCAGGCCCTGCTCGATCAGTTCACGGATGGTGTTTGCGTCCAAACCTGCGGTGGCTCCGACTGGTGAAGCCCGCCTGAGCAGCGATCCGCGCCCTGGGCGGGTACACGCTGTTTCACGGCGGGATCTGCGTAAAATGAATGGATTAGCCTAACGGAAAGCGCCGCGCTTGGACATGGCCGAACCTGCAACCCAGCCTCTCGCCAGCCCTGGATTCGCCGCCAGCGGGCGGCGCGTGATCGAGATCGAGATGCAGGCGCTGCAGGCCGTGCACGACCGGCTCGACGGCGCCTTCAGCCAGGCCTGCGAGCAGATCCTGGCCTGCCAGGGGCGGGTGGTGTGCACGGGGATGGGCAAGTCCGGCCATATCGCACGCAAGATCGCCGCCACCCTGGCTTCCACCGGCACCCCGGCGTTCTTCGTCCATCCGGGCGAGGCCGGCCACGGCGACCTGGGCATGATCACCGACGTGGACGTGGTGCTGGCGCTGTCGTATTCGGGCGAATCCGACGAGATCCTGATGCTGCTGCCGGGCCTGCGCCGGCAGGGCAACGTGCTGATCGCGATGACCGGCCGGAGGCAGTCCTCGCTGGCGCGCGAGGCCGACGTGCACCTGGACGTGAGCGTGCCGGCCGAGGCCTGCCCGCTGAGCCTGGCGCCCACGTCCAGCACCACCGCTTCGCTGGCAGTCGGCGACGCGCTGGCGGTGGCGCTGCTCAACGCGCGCGGATTCACCGCCGACGATTTCGCCCGTTCGCACCCGGCCGGTGCGCTGGGCCGGCGCCTGCTGCTGCACATCGGCGACGTGATGCACGCCGGCGATGACGTCCCGCGCGTGGCCGAAGACGCCACCCTGGCCGAAACCCTGCTGGAAATGAGCCACAAGCGCCTGGGCATCACTGCGGTGGTGGACGGCCAGGACAAATTGCTGGGGCTGTTCACCGACGGCGACCTGCGCCGCACCCTGGCCGACGAGCGCTTCGACGTGCGTTCCACGCGCGTCGCCGAGGTGATGACCCGCGACCCGATCACCATCGACAGCGACGCGCTGGCGGTGGAAGCGGCTCGGCTGATGGAAACCCACAAGGTCCACGCCCTGCTGGTGGTTGATGAAGCCGGGCACGTGGTGGGCGCCCTCAACATCCACGACCTTCTGCGCGCGCGGGTGGTGTGATGGGTAGCCACGCACCCCCCGACCCCGACCTGCTGGCCCGCGCTGCGCGCGTGCGCCTGGCCTGCTTCGACGTGGACGGCACCCTGACCGACGGCCGCATCCACTTCGACGCTGCCGGCGGCGAGATGAAGGCCTTCCATGTGCATGACGGCCAGGGCCTGGTACTGCTGCGCAGGGCCGGCATCCACGTGGCATTGATCACGGCCCGCGCCAGCGCGGCGGTCGAGCGCCGCGCCGCCGAGCTGGGCATCGACGCGTACTGCGCGGTGGCCGACAAGCTGGCCACGGTGGAGCAGCTATGCGCGGAGCGTGGCATCGGCATGGACGAAGTCGCCTTCATGGGCGATGACCTGCCCGACCTGGCGCCCATGCGCGCGGCAGGCCTGGCGGTGGCCCCGGCCAACGCCCACGCCTGGACCGCGCGCGAGGCGCACTGGCACACCACCGCGCGGGGCGGCGAAGGCGCGGCGCGCGAGCTGTGCGACATGCTGCTCACCGCACACGGGGTCATCGACGACCTGCTGCAGGTTCCGACCGTCGTCGATGGACGCCGCGCATGAGCTGGCGGGGGCTGCTGGTCATTGCGTTGCTGCTGGCCGCGCTGGTGTCCGGCTGGTCGGCGTGGCACCAGCGCGCCGACCCTACGGTGGAAACCGACGGGCCGGTACGCTCGGATTTCATCCTCCACGACTTCGAGCTGGTCGCACTCAGCGGCGAGGGCGTGGAGGCGTTCACCCTGCGCGCACCGCTGCTTGAGCAGCATCCACAGGACCGCACGATCGAGGTCGCCACCCCGTTGTTCCTGATCCCCGACGGCCAGGGCGACTACTGGGAGGTCCGTTCGCAGGATGCCCTGGTGACCGCCAACCACGAGGAAATGCGCCTGCGCGAGGACGTCATCGCCGAGGGCACCGGCGGCAACGGCCAACCGGTGACGATGAACACCGAACAACTGAACGTATTCCCCGAAGCCCGCACCGCGAGCACAGATCAGCGCGTGACCGTCGAACAGCCGGGCTCTACAATCCAGGGCCGCGGCATGGACATCGACCTGTCCAGCAAGCGGTACGAGTTCCACTCCGAGGTGAAGAGCCGCTATGTCCCCACGCGCCGCTAGCGTCCTGCTGACCATTGCCGCCCTGCTGCTCACGGCCGGGACCGCCGACGCGCGCCGGTCAGACCGCAACCAGCCCATGGACATCGATGCCGGCCACCAGGCGGGCGCTTTGGACGACAGCGCCCCGATCGTGCTGTCACAGGGCGTGGTCATCACCCAGGGCACCCTCAACATCAACGCCGAACGCGCCGAGATCACCACCCGTGGCGGCGACCCGCGGCGCGTGGTGCTGACCGGTTCGCCGGCCACGATGGACCAGGAAATGGACAGCGGCGAGTCGATGACCGCCCGCGCCAACCGGATCGATTACAACATCGTCGACGACAGCATGGTCCTGACCGGCAACGCCCACGTGGAGCAGCCGCAGGGCAACATGCGCAGCCAGCGCATCGTCTACAACATGCAGACCGAACAGGTGGAGGCCGGCGGCGGCGACGCCGGGCGGGTGCAGATGCGGCTGGAGCCGCGCAACGAGCGCCGGGACGGCGACGACTGATGCTACGCGCCGAAGGATTGCGCAAGCGCTACCGGTCGCGCGAGGTCGTCAGCGATTTCGGCCTGACCCTGGACGCCGGCGAGGTGGTCGGCCTGCTCGGCCCCAACGGCGCCGGCAAAACCACGTGCTTCTACATGATCGTGGGACTGGTACCGGCCGACGCCGGGGAGATCGCCCTGGACGGGCGCGACATCACCGGCGAGCCCATGTACCGCCGCGCCCGGCTGGGCGTGGGCTACCTGCCCCAGGAGCCCTCGGTATTCCGCAAGCTGTCGGTGGCCGACAACATCCGCCTGGTGCTTGAGCTGCGCGACGACCTCGACCGCAAGGGCCGCGAGGCGGAGCTGGAAAGCCTGATGGACGAGCTGCAGGTGAACCACGTGGCCGGCCAGTCGGGCGCCAGCCTGTCCGGCGGCGAACGGCGGCGGGTGGAAATTGCCCGGGCACTGGCGGCGAGGCCGCGCCTGATCCTGCTCGACGAACCCTTCGCCGGCGTGGACCCGATCTCGGTCGGCGAGATCCAGCGCATCATCCAGCACCTCAAGGACCGTGGCATCGGCGTGCTCATCACCGACCACAACGTGCGCGAGACCTTGGGCATCTGCGACCGGGCATATATCCTCAACGAAGGCAGCGTGCTCGCGCAGGGGGCTCCGGACGCACTGCTGGCCAATCCCGACGTGCGCAGGGTATACCTCGGGGAAGCGTTCCGCCTGTAGCGCAAGGCCGGAGGAATGGGACGGGTGTCCGGATGTCGCAACTCCGGACGTTGCATCATGGGGAATGATGAAGCAGCGCCTGCAGACATCGCTGGGACAACAACTGGTGCTTACGCCGCAGCTCAAGCAGGCGCTGCACCTGTTGCAGCTGTCGTCGCTGGAGCTTGAGGCGGAAATCACCGAGGCGGTGGAAACCAATCCGCTGCTGGAGTGGGACGAGAGCCGGCCCGTGGCCACCGACGCCACCGTCGTCGAACAGGTCGCCGACGGTGACGGGCGCGCCGCCGCCGAACCGGAGTGGGATCCCGCGGAAAGCTGGCAGCGAAGCCCGGTCAGCGGCGGAGACGGCGAATGGGACCCCACCGAGCGCCTCACCGAATCCGAAAGCCTGCATGACCACCTGGCCTGGCAGCTGCACCTGAGCCAGCTTTCGCCTCGCGACCGCGCGATCGGCCAGGCGCTGATCGACGCCATCGACGACGACGGCTACCTGCGCACCACCTTCGACGACATCGTCGCCACGCTGGCGCCGGAAGTGCCCTGCGGCCATGACGAGATCCTGGCCGTGCTGCGCCGGGTCCAGCGCATGGACCCGGTGGGCGTGGGCGCGCGCGACCTGCGTGAATGCCTGTTGCTGCAGCTTGAAACGCTGCCCGAAGACACCCCCGGGCGCGCGCTGGCCGAGCGCATGGTGGCGGAGCTGATCGAGACCCTCCCGCGGCTGGGCGGCGACCGCCTGGCCCAGGCCCTGGACTGCCCGCGCGAAGACGCCGACGGGGCCCTGCAGCTGCTGCGCTCGCTGGACCCGCACCCGGGCACCCGGATGGGCGAAATCCCGCACGACACCTACATCGCGCCGGACTGCGTGATCACCCGCTACGAAGGCATGTGGAAAGTGAGCCTAGTGGACGGGCCGTACAGCCGGCTCACCATCCACCGCGGCTACGAAGGCATGATCCGCCACGCCAGCGACGCCGACGCCGGCTACCTGCGCGGGCGCCTGCAGGAGGCCCGCTGGCTGTTGCGCAACATCCAGCAGCGCGGCGAGACCCTGCTCAAGGTGGTCAACTGCCTGGTGCGCCAGCAGTCCGGGTTCCTGGAATTCGGGCCGCAGGCGCTGCGCCCGCTGACCCTGCGCGAGGTGGCGGCGGAGATCGGCATGCACGAATCCACGGTGTCGCGCGCGGTATCGCGCAAGCACGCCCACACCCCCCGCGGCACCGTGCCCCTGCGCGACTTCTTCGCCTCCGGGGTCAGCACCGACACCGGCGGCCAGGCCTCCAGCATCGCCATCCAGCAGATGATCATGCGCCTGGTGGAGGGCGAGAACCCGGGCAAGCCGCTGTCGGACGCACGCCTGACCGAAGCGCTCAAGGCATCCGGGGTGATGGTGGCCCGGCGCACGGTGAGCAAGTACCGCGAAGCGCTCAACATCCCCTCCTCTCACGAGCGCGTGCGCCTGGGCTGAACTGCGCGGCCGATCCGGGGTCCAAGGTGTGCAGGCAGCGTGCTTGCCTGTCCGCGGCGTTGGGTTAATCTGTTCCCAAGCTCCGCGAAACACCCGATCACGAATCTTCAGGAGGCCTGCCGATGCGCATCGAAACCCACGGACACCAGATTGATGTCACGCCCGCACTGCGCGAGTACGTGGAATCCAAGCTCGGGCGGCTCTCGCGGCACTTCGACGGCCAGCACTTCGACCTGCGCGCCCAGCTGAGCATCGAGAAGCCCAAGCACAAGGCCGAAGCGACGGTGTCCGTGGCCGGCCGCAACCACCACGCCGATGCCACCGGCGTGGACATGTACGCGGCCATCGATCTGCTCTACGACAAGCTCGACCGGCTGCTGGCCAAGCACAAGGGCAAGCTGGCCGACCACCACCGCGGCGAGAACCCGGTCCGCGACGGCAGCTTCGGCTGACCAGTATTCCAGGCAACGCCCGCCACGGCGGGGAGAGGAACCGCCCATGAACGACGATTCCAATTCCTCGCTGCTGGTGGTGAGCGGCATGTCCGGCAGCGGCAAGTCGGTTGCCATCAACACCCTGGAGGACCTGGGCTACTACTGCACCGACAACCTGCCGGCCGACCTGCTGCCCGATTTCGTGCGCAGCGTGGGCAAGGACGAGGGCATGCCGCGCAAGCTGGCGGTGGGGATCGACGTGCGCAATCGCCACGACGACCTGGCCAATTTCCCGCAGTGGCTGTCGGCCGTGGCCGGGATGGGCTTCGATCCGAAGCTGGTGTTCTTTGAAACCGGCGACCAGCAGTTGCTCAAGCGCTACGCCGACACCCGCCGCCGACACCCGCTCAGCCACCTGGGGCTGTCGCTGCCCGATGCCATCGCCCTGGAACGCCAGGTGCTGCGGCCGCTGCGGGCGCTGGCCGACGCGGTCATCGACACCACCCAGTTCAACGTCCACCAGCTTCGCCGGGAAGTCATCACCCGGCTCGAGCTGTCGCAGGAGTCCTCGTTCTCCCTGCTGTTCGAATCTTTCGCCTACCGCCACGGCGTGCCGCCCGACGCAGACTTCGTGTTCGATGCGCGCGGGCTGCCCAACCCGCACTGGGTGCCCACGCTCAAGCCCCTGTCCGGGCGCGACCAGGCGGTGGCCGACTATTTCGCCGGACAGGAGGACGTGGGGGAGTATTTCCGGCAGGTGGCCGCCTTCCTGGACCACTGGCTGCCCAAGCTGCGCACCGACACCCGCAGCTACATCACCGTTGCCTTCGGCTGCAGCGGCGGCCGCCACCGCTCGGTGTACCTGGCCGAGCGCATGGCCGCCCACGCCCGTGGCCAGGGTTGGGAAGACGTGACCACCTTCCACCGCCAGCTGGACTGAGCGAAAGCCAGCGGAGCAAGCTCCACCCTACGGGTTCGGCGGCCCGTCCAGCTCGAGTTCGTCGGCGAAGCTCAGGCTTTCCATGGCCCGGCGCAGGCGCCGGCCATTTTCTACGCCCAGCTCATGGGTACGGGCGTGGATCCACTCGTCGGCCGACTCCCTGCCGTCCTCGCGGATCCGCTGCGCATACTCGGGCGCCATCTCCTGCATCGCTTCCTGCACGCTCTGCTGCATGCGGTCGTACTCGCTGTACAGGATCTCCCGGTCCGCTTCGGTGATCGCATCACCCTCGCGGAGCCCGGTGATGGACTCGATCCACTCCTGGCGCTTGCGCCAGGGGTCGTCATTACCTTCAGTCATCGGTCAGCTGGACCAGCCCTGCTGCACACCGCTGAGGAAGGTGTTGCCAAGCTGCTCGACCAGGTTGCCCACGTCGTTGTCCGGCAGGCCAGCATCGGCCCAGGCCTGGCTGGCGGCGGGCATGAGGATCTGCTGGGCGGCGGACTCGAACGCCTGGACGCCGGCGTTGACGAGCGGGCCGGCAAACGCCTGCACCAGCACCCCGGAACCCGGCAGCGCGGTGTTGGCCATCGCGGCAAGCCCGCTGGTGATCAGGCTCGGCGCCAGATCAATCACTTTATCAATGAAATTGCCGACGAAATTGCCGGCAAAGCTGGAAAGGGTGTCACCAATGGAGCCCAACATCGCACTTCCTCCTTGAGAGCCTTCATGGAAGCTTGCGCCCGCGGCCCGGTCGTTGGAAGCTGGGGCTTACCCTAGGGGGTATCTCTGGTAGCGTTGCGCCATGGCCGTCGGCATCCTGTTCATCACCCAGCCTGGCATCGGTACGGCGCTCGTGGCGGCCGCCGAAGGCATGCTGCCCGGGCTGCCGCTTGAATGCGGGACCTTCGAAGTCAGGCCCGATGCCGACCCCGACGCCCTGCTGCCCGCCGCGAGCGCCGCCATGCGCCGGGTCGACGGCGGAGACGGGGTGCTGGTGTTGACCGACATGCACGGCTCGGCCGCGGCCCGGGTGGCCGCCAGGCTGGTGCACCTGGGCACCCCGGCGCGACGGGTCTCCGGAGCCAGCCTGCCGATGCTGCTGCGGGTATTGGCCTATGCCGAAAAGCCGCTGGAGGAGCTGCCGGCCGTGGCCGCGGCGGGCGCGCGCATCGGGGTGATCCACGACGACGGCTGAGCGCCGCGGGCGGCCGCTGTGCAGAAATCCACCCAGCGGCGATAATGGACGCATGAACGCCTGACCCTGTCGCGCCTCGAGTGGCACGACGCGCCAACCGGAATCACCGATGGCCGAAGCCGCCCGCCACGACAAGACCGCGCGCCAACTGCGCCTGCTCTCCGATGCGCTCGACAGCGGCCGCCTCGGCCCGGTGCGGCGCATGGTCAACACGCTCGCCCCGGCCGAGATCGGCAACCTGCTCGAATCGCTGCCGCTGCACAAGCGCATGGTGGTGTGGGGGCTGGTGGACGCCGAGGACGACGGCGAGGTGCTGGTCCACGTCGGCGACGAGGTGCGCGAGAGCCTGATCGCGGACATGGATCCGGACGAGATCGTGGCCGCGGTCGAAGACCTGGACATCGACGACCTGGCCGACCTGGTCGAGGACCTGCCCGAGGCGGTTACCACCGAGATCCTGCGCTCGATGGACCGCGAGAACCGCGAGCGCCTGGAGCAGGCGCTGTCCTACGAGGAGGACACCGCGGGCCGGCTGATGAACCCGGACGTGGTCACCGTGCGCGCCGACACCACGGTAGACGTGGTGCTGCGCTTTTTGCGCCTGCGCGGCGAACTGCCCGAGCACACCGACCACCTGTATGTGGTCAATCGCCGCCACCAGCTCATGGGCTGGGTGGCACTGCAGGACCTGGTGACCCGCGAGCCGACCACGCCGATCAACGAGCTGATCGACGACGAGCTCGAGGCGCTGCACGTGGAGGAGTCCGCCGACGAGGTGGCAAGGCAGTTCTCCGACCACGACTGGGTATCGGCGCCGGTGGTCGACGACGGCAACATCCTGCGCGGGCGCATCACCATCGATGACGTGGTCGACATCATCCGCGAGCAGGCCGAGCACCAGGCGCTGGGCGCGGCCGGCCTGGACGAGGAAGAGGACCTGTTCTCGCCGATCCGGCGCGCTGTGCGCGGTCGCGTGGTGTGGCTGTGCATCAACCTGATGACCGCGTTCCTGGCGGCGTTCGTGATCGGCCGCTTCGAGGCCACGATCGAGCAGATCGTGGCGCTGGCGGTGCTGATGCCGATCGTGGCCGGGATCGGCGGCAACGCCGCGGTGCAGGTGCTGACCCTGATGGTGCGCGGCCTGGCCCTGGGCCAGGTGGCGGCGAGCAACGCCGGGATCCTGCTGTGGAAGGAGGTCCGGGTGGCACTGATCAACGGCCTGCTGATCGGTGGCCTGGTCGGCGCGGTGGCACTGGTGTGGTTCCGCGACTGGGGGCTGGGACTGGTGATCGCCGCCGCGCTGGTGATCAACTTCGCCACCGCCGCGCTTGCGGGCGTGCTGGTACCGTTGCTGCTGCGGCGCATGCGCGTGGACCCGGCGGTGGCCGGCACCGTGGTCGTCACCGCGGTCACCGACGTGATGGGCTTCTTCAGCTTCCTCGGGCTGGCGACGGTGATCCTGCTGCGCTGAGCCACAGCACGGAGCCGGGCCGTGGAAGTGACTACTGGCGCTCCAGCAGCGCTTGCAGCACCGCCATGCGGACGGGGACGCCGTTGGCGACCTGGCGCAGGATCAGCGACTGCGGTCCGTCGGCGACATCGTCGTCGATCTCCACGCCGCGGTTCATCGGCCCGGGATGCATGACCACGGCGTCGGGCGCGGCGCGGCGCAGGCGGGCGGCAGTCAGCCCCCAGTCGCGGTGGTAATCGTCCAGCGACTCC
Organism: Luteimonas sp.; assembly: GCA_052090405.1. Lineage (GTDB taxonomy): Bacteria > Pseudomonadota > Gammaproteobacteria > Xanthomonadales > Xanthomonadaceae > Luteimonas. Next base: position 55,583 of record JBQDAV010000002.1, on the reverse strand, counting down.
ACCAGGCCCTCCTCCATGCGCTCGCGCTGCAGGCGCAGCATCATCACCGCGTCGACGCCTTCGATCGCTGCGTCCAGGTCGTTGCCCACCAGGCAGCCATCCAGGGTGGCGTCGTTGGGGATCAGCGCCGTCGGGCCGCAGACCCGGATCTCGCCTGCGCCCAGCGTGCGCAGCGCCTGCAGGTCCGAGCGCGCCACCCGCGAGTGCTTCACATCGCCGACCACCAGCACCCGGAGCCTTGAAAAGTCATCACCTTTCGCCTGCCGCAGGCTCAGCATGTCGAGCAGGCCCTGGGTCGGATGCGCACTGCGGCCGTCGCCGGCGTTGATCATCGTGGTAGCCGGCCCGGCGGCCGCGGCCAGTGCGGCGGCGGCGCCCTCGGCGCGGTCGCGGACCACGAAGCCGCGCACACCCATGGCCTCGATGGTGCGCAGGGTGTCAGCGGCCGACTCGCCCTTGGTGGTCGAGGAACTGGAGGCGTCGAAACCGAGCACGTCCGCGCCCAGCCGCTGCGCGGCGCGCTGGAAGCTCAGCCGGGTGCGGGTGGAGGGCTCGAAGAACAGGGTGCAGACGGCCTCGCCCGCCAGGGCCGTGGAGACAGCGCCCGCGCCGTCGACGATGGCCTGGGCGCGGTCGAGCAATCCAAGCAGGACCTCGCGCGGCAGGCCGTCGAGGGTCAGCAGGTGGCGCAGGCGGCCTTGGTCGTCGAGTTGCAGGCTCATTCACGGGACTCTAGGGAATGGAAGTGGCGTCATCGGGTGCGGCCAGCCAGCGTTCGACGATGATCGCCGCGGCAACGGCATCGAGTGCGGCCGCGTCGCGGCGCCGGCGGCGCCCTTCGGCACGATCCACCGCGAAGCGCTGCGCCGCCTCGCGCGAGCTGGAGCGCTCGTCCACCAGCACCACCGGCAGCGCGTAGCGCTCGCGGAGCTGACGCGCGAAGCGCTGCGCGCGCCGGCGGTTGGGCTGGTCGCCGTCGTCCAGGGTGACCGGATCGCCGACCACCAGCAGGTCCGGGCGCCACTCCTCGCGCAGGCGGTCCAGGCCACGCCAGTCGGGCCCGCCTTCGTGCACGTCGATCACCGCCAGCGCGCGGGCACCGTGGCCAAAGCTGCTGCCCACCGCCACCCCGATGCGCCTGGCGCCGACGTCGAAGCCGAGCACCGTGCCGCCGCTGGCGACGTCGCCGCCGCTCATGCCCGGCCCGTGTAGCCGGCCACCTGCTGCATGTCCACGCCGATGCGCCCGGCAGCGGCCTGCCAGCGCGCCTCCAGCGGCAGCGTGAACAGCAGCTCGGCGTCGGCCGGCACGGTCAGCCAGCTGTTCTCCGTGAGTTCGTACTCAAGCTGGCCGGCGCCCCAGCCGGCGCAGCCCAGGGCCACGACCACCCGCCCGGGCCCCTTGCTCCCGGCGATGGCCTCAAGCACGTCGCGCGAGGTGGTCACGTGCAGGCCCGGCCCGACCTGCAGGCTGGAATCGAATCTTCCCTCGCCGTCGTGCAGCACGAAGCCGCGCTCGGGATGCACCGGCCCGCCGGCCAGCACCGGCCGGTCACACAGCGCCGCGTCGCCGCAGCCGATGTCCATCTGCCCGAACACGTCGCCGAGCGTGTACTCGGCGGCGCGATTGACCACCAGCCCCATCGCGCCATCACCGTCGTGCTGGCAGACCAGTACCAGTGAACGGGCGAAGTTCGGATCGGCCAGCGCCGGCAGGGCGATCAGCAGCTGGCCGGCAAGCGGGGTGGCTTCGACGGACATGGGCCCATTCTAGCGGCAAGCTCCCCGGGCCACTGCATAATGCCGCTTCCACGCCACCGGGATGCGTTGCCATGCACAGCGAAACCGAACTCCCGCACCGTTCCCGCATGTTCATCGTGCTGGTGGCCGTGCTGCAGGGCGGGCTGATGTACCTGGCCCAGAAAGGCCACGAGCTGGGGTGGTGGCCATTCGCCGCGCTTGGCGGGCGGGTGTGCTGGTACACGCTGGTGCTGACCGTGCCGACGGTGATGGCGCTGAGCGTGGTCTGCCTGCGCGACGTTCGCTTCTGGCAGCACGCCGGCGTGCTTGCCGCCCTGTTCCTCGCCTTGGCCGCGTGGGCGGGCTGGAACGCCAGCGGCGCCCCGGGCCTGCATGCCGGGGCGGTGCTGGCGCCGTTCGGGGTCACGGTTGCCCTGGCCGCGTTCGTGCTGCTGCCCTGGCTGCAGTGCCGGCTGGCCCACGGCCGCTGGCGCGCGCCGTACCCGGAGCTGTTCGAACACGCCTGGCAGAATGCGCTGACCCTGGCACTGGCGGCGCTGTTCACCGGCATCTGCTGGATGGTGCTGCAGCTGTGGGCGGGCCTGTTCGCGCTGGTGGAAATCAGCTTCTTCCGCGACCTGTTCCGCGAGGACGCCTTCATCCACCTGGCCACCGGCGCCATGGCCGGGCTGGGCATCCTGATCGGACGCACCCGCCAGCGCGCGATCCAGGTTGCGCGGCAGATCCTGTTCGCCATCTTCAAGGGCCTGCTGCCGCTGCTGGCCTTCATCGCCCTGCTGTTCATGGCCAGCCTGCCGTTCACCGGCCTGCAGCCGCTGTGGGAAACGCGCTCGGCAGCGGCGCTGCTGGTCAGCGTGGTTGCGTTGCTGGTGCTGTTCCTCAACGCGGTGTATCAGGACGGGGGCGACCGGCCACCGTACCCGGCCTGGCTGCGCCGCGTGGTGCAGGCAGCGCTGGTGGTACTGCCGGTGTACGCGCTGCTGGCACTGGTGGCGCTGGGGCTGCGGATCGGCCAGTACGGCTGGACCGCCGACCGGGTCTGGGCGGCGCTGGCATCCGTGCTGGTCACCGCCTATGCGTTCGGCTATGCGTGGTCGGCGCTGCGCGGCGGGGACTGGCTCCGGCCGCTGCCGACGGTAAACCGGGCGCTGTCTTGGGCGGTGGTCGCGGTGGCGTTGCTGGCCAATACGCCGCTGCTGGACCCGCACCGGATCGCGGTCGCAAGCCAGCTCGATCGCCTGGACGACGGCCGCACCAGTGCCGCGGAAGTCGACCTTGCCTATCTGCGGTTCGAGTCCGGCCGCCGTGGCTACCGGGCCGCACGGTCGCTGCGCGAGCACCCGGCGTTCACCGCCAGCCAGGCGGACATGGAGACCCTGGAAGAGGTACTTGCCCGCCCCGGGCGCTGGAGTTCCGGGCCGTCGGCGGCCGACGAGCCACTGGACGTGGAAGGCCTGCGCGCGCACGTGGACATCGCCAGCGGCAGCGTCGTCCCGGGCGATGCCTGGTGGGAAGCACTGGCACGCGGCGGCGACTGCCGCGGGGACAGCCCCTGCATATTGCTGACCCCGGACCTCGACGCGGATGGCCGGCACGAAGTGCTGCTGTGCCAGGTGAACTGGCCCAGCGGCGGCAACTGTACGCTGTTCGCCCGCAGCGACGACGGCGCGTGGATGCACGCGGCCCGCACAATCCTGCGGGCCAGCAACCAGGACAACCGGCGCGAACTGCTAGACGACCTGCGCGCGGGGCGCGTGACCGCCGTCCCCAGACGCTGGCCGGACCTGCGCATCGGGGACGGGGCGCGGCATTCGCTCGCGCCCGTAGAGGACGACTAGCCCGGCCGGATCAGCCCAGGCCGAACTGGATCTCGTCGGGCGTGGCCAGGCGGACGTCCACCACCTCGACCTCGGCGCGGAAGCTGCGTCCGGCCAGCGGATGGTTGCCATCGACGGTGACCGAGTCACCGTCCACGGCGGTCACCACCACTTCCAGCGGTCCCTTGGCGGTCTGCGCGTCGAGCCGCGCGCCGACCTCCGGCTGTGCACCATCCTTGATGATGCTGCGCGGATGGGTCTGCACCAGTTCCTTGTGGTGCGGGCCAAAGCCCTTCTCCGGCGGCACCGTCACCTCGAAGCGATCCCCGGGGCCGCGGCCCTCCAGGGCCTCCTCCAGGCCGCGGGCGATGCCGCCGGTCCCGTGCATGTAGACCAGCGGGTCATGGTCACGGGTGGTGGTGATCCGGCTCCCGGATTCGTCGGTGAGGGTGAAGTGGACGGTGGCAATACGGCGGTCGGCGATCTCCATGCGCTCAGCCCGCGGCGACCTTGCAGCGACGCTCCACCTCGGCCCAGTCGATCACATCGAAGAACGCGGAGATGTAGTCCGGGCGACGGTTCTGGTACTTCAGGTAATACGCGTGCTCCCACACATCCAGGCCCAGGACCGGGGTATTACCCGAACCGATGTTCTTCATCAGCGGGTTGTCCTGGTTGGCGCTGTCCTCGACTGCGAACTTGCCCTCGGCATCCACCGTGAGCCAGGCCCAGCCGCTGCCGAACCGGCCCTTGGCGGCGGTGGTGAACTTTTCCTTGAACGCATCAAAGCCGCCCAGGTCGCGGTCGATGCGGCTGCCGATGTCGCCTTCCGGCTTGCCGCCACCCTTGGGCGACATCACGGTCCAGAACAGCGAGTGGTTGGCGTGGCCGCCGCCGTTGTTGCGCACCGCCTTGCGGATCTTCTCGGGCAGCGCCTCGACGTCGGCGATCAGGTCCTCGATCGGCTTGCCGTCGTACTCGGTGCCTTCCACTGCGGCGTTGAGGTTGGCGACGTAGGCATTGTGGTGCTTGCTGTGATGGATCTCCATCGTCTGCGCATCGATGTGCGGCTCGAGCGCGTCATAGGCATACTCGAGCGCGTCATAGGCATAGGGGAGTTCGGGGAGGGTGTAAGGCATCGGGGTCTCCGCGTTGGAATGTGAACAGGGCCCTTATTGTGGCCCCGGCGAGGTAAAAAAGGGATCAATCAGGCGCAACGCAATATTCCGGCATGCCTCAACCACGGTCGAGGTCCTGCTCCGGCTCGCGCAGGATCAGCCGGCTGTCGACGGATTCAACGCCCTGCAGGCGCGAGACCGCTTCGGCCAGCGCATGCAGCTCCTCTTCCAGTGCCTGGCCTTCCAGCACCACGTTGCCATTGTTCACGGCAACGTCGATCGCAGACGGCCTTTCGACCAGGTGCCCAAGCCTGGCGCGGATGCGCTCGTGCAGGCGGGCGTCGTCGACCGGCTGTCCAGCCACGCGCGAACGGGTTTCGGCCACCACGCCCTGGGCGCGGTCGGCGGCGCGGCGGACCTTGCCGCGCGCGTAGTGCTCGGCGTCATGGCAGGCGGCCGAGGTGCGGTCACGGGTAACCGCGCGGCGGCGGCGGCCGGCCACCGGGTCCAGGTAATACATGGCTGCCGCGCCTGCGGCAAAGGTCGCGGCCAGTCTGAGCACGCTGTTCATGGGAGCCTCCGGTCGGATGGGGGAACGGCGGATGTCGCCATCCGCAACGCCGGGGATTTTCCCATCCGCGACGGAAAGGCCACGCGAAGATCGCGGCCACCGGCCGCGACCGTTCAGTTGGCCTCGGCCACCTCGACCCCGTCCAGGCCCTGCGACAGCGTGCGCGCATCGCCGCCCTGGGCGAGCTTGATCCGCAGCCGCACCTCGTTGGCCGAGTCGGCGTAGCGCAGTGCGTCCTCGTACGAGATCTCGCCGGCCTGGTAGAGCTCGAACAGGCTCTGGTCGAAGGTCTTCATGCCCAGGTTGGTGGACTCCTTCATCACATCCTTGAGCTTGTGCACCTCGCCGTCGCGGATGTAGTCCTGCACCAGCGGGGTGCCGAGCAGGATCTCCATCGCCACCCGGCGCGACTTGCCGTCCGGGGTCGGGATGAGCTGCTGGGCAACCACGCCCTTGAGGTTGAGCGACAGGTCCATCAGCAGCTGCCCGCGCCGGTCCTCGGGGAAGAAGTTGATGATCCGGTCCATCGCCTGGTTGGCGTTGTTGGCATGCAGGGTGCACAGCACCAGGTGCCCGGTCTCGGCAAAGGCGATCGCGTGGTCCATGCCCTCGCGGGTGCGGACCTCGCCGATCATGATCACGTCCGGCGCCTGGCGCAGGGTGTTCTTGAGCGCGTTCTCCCAGCTGTCGGTGTCGATGCCGACCTCGCGCTGGGTGATGATGCAGCCCTCGTGCTTGTGCACGAACTCGATCGGATCCTCGATGGTGATGATGTGTCCGGTCGAGTTCTGGTTGCGGTAGCCGATGATCGACGCCAGGGACGTCGACTTACCCGTGCCCGTGGCGCCGACGAAGATGATGATGCCGCGCTTGGTCATCGCCAGGGTCTTGACGATCGGCGGCAGGTTCAGCTCCTCAATGGTCGGGATCCTGGTCTCGATCCGGCGCAGCACCATGCCCACCTGGTTGCGCTGGTAGAAGCAGCTCACCCGGAACCGCCCCACCCCGGACACGCCGATGGCGAAGTTGCACTCGTGGGTCTTCTCGAACTCCTCGCGCTGCGGCGGCGACATCACGTTGAGCACCAGCTCGCGCGCCTGCTGCGGCGTGAGCGGGTTCTGGGTGATGGGCGAGATCTTGCCGTGGACCTTGATCGACGGCGGCATGCCGGCGGTAATGAACAGGTCCGACGCCTTCTGGTGCGCCATCAGCTTGAGGAACGAGGTGAAATCGATGCTGCTCATGATGGGCTCCGGTTACTCGAACAGGCGCTTGTCCTTGGCGTAGTCCTTTGCCTGGGCGCGCGTGACCAGGCCACGCTTGACCAGGTCCTGCAGGTGCTGGTCGATGGTCATCATGCCCACCGACTGGCCGGTCTGGATGGCCGAGTACATCTGCGCCACCTTGTCCTCGCGGATCAGGTTGCGGATGGCCGGGGTGCCGACCATGATTTCCCACGCCGCGGTACGGCCGCCGCCGACCTTCTTCAGCAGCGCCTGGCTGATCACCGCGCGCAGCGATTCGGACAGCATCGAGCGCACCATCGGCTTCTCGCCAGCGGGGAACACGTCGATGATGCGGTCGATCGTCTTGGCCGCGCTGGAGGTATGCAAGGTGGCGAACACCAGGTGGCCGGTCTCGGCTGCGGTCAGGGCCAGGCGGATGGTCTCGATGTCGCGCATTTCGCCGACCATGATGTAGTCGGGGTCCTCGCGCAGGGCCGAGCGCAGTGCCTCGTTGAAGCCGTGGGTGTCGCGGTGCACCTCGCGCTGGTTGATCAGGCACTTCTGCGCGGTGTGCACGAACTCGATCGGGTCCTCGATGGTGAGGATGTGCCCGTACTCGTTCTTGTTGATGTGGTCGACCATCGCCGCCAGCGTGGTCGACTTGCCCGAACCGGTCGGGCCGGTCACCAGGATCAGCCCCTGCGGCTGGTCGATAAGCTGGCGGAACACCGCCGGCGTGCCCAGGTCTTCGAGCGTGAGCACTTCGGACGGAACGGTACGGAACACCGCCCCTGCGCCGCGGTTCTGGTTGAAGGCGTTGACGCGAAAGCGCGCCAGGCCCGGGATCTCGAAGGAGAAGTCGACCTCGAGGAATTCCTCGTAGTCGCGGCGCTGCCTGTCCGACATGATGTCGTAGACCAGCGCGTGCACCTGCTTGTGGTCCAGCGCCGGGATATTGATCCGGCGCACGTCGCCATCGACCCGGATCATCGGCGGCAGGCCTGCCGAAAGATGCAGGTCCGATGCCTTGTTCTTGACCGAAAACGCCAACAGTTCGGCGATATCCATGCGTGTCCCCTGCCCACCAGTTGAATCGATACGGGCCCGGGCGGCTCCAGGCGCGGCCCAAGCGTACTCCCCGCCGGCAGTATAGCCCCCTACTTGCGTCACAAATCCAGCCCGCCCCTGTTTAACGCCGCGGGCGCGGCGGACCGGCCATTGCCGCCCCCGCCCGCGGTGGGAGCGTACATGCCACCCTCCTACAATGGTGGACACCCAAGTAATTGCTGAAAGGATCGTCCATGACAGCCCACGCCCCTGATTCCGCCGCCCCGCCCGTCATCGCCTTCATCGGCGGCGGCAACATGGCCCGCAGCCTGATCGGCGGCCTGATCGCCAACGGCGCCGCCCCCGGTTCGATCCGGGTTGCCGCCCCGAGCGAATCGACCCGGCACGGGCTGGAGACGGACTTCGGCGTGGCCACATTCCAGACTGCGGCCGAAGCGGTCCAGGGTGCCCAGGTATGGATGTTCGCGGTCAAGCCGCAGGTCATGCGCGGGGTCTGCGAAGACCTGCAGGCGGCTGCCCGGGCCACGCGGCCGGTAGCGGTATCCGTGGCTGCGGGCATCACTTCCACCCAGATGGAACGCTGGCTCGGCGGCGACGCGGCGGTGGTGCGGGCCATGCCCAATACGCCGTCCATGCTCGGCGCCGGCGTCACCGGCCTGTACGCCAACCCGAAGGTGGATGCGCAGGGACGCCAGCGGGCCGAAGCCGTATTGGCCACCGCCGGGGTCACGGTCTGGATCGATGACGAGAAGAAGATGGACGCCGTCACCGCCGCGTCAGGCAGCGCCCCGGCCTACATTTTCCTGCTGGCCGAAGCGATGGAAGACGCCGCCATCAGCCAGGGGCTGCCAGACGATGCCGCCCGCACCCTGGTCCTGCAGACCATTCTCGGCGCGGCCCGCATGCTGACCGAATCCGGCGAATCCCCGGCCCAGCTCCGCCGCCGCGTCACCTCGCCCGGCGGCACCACCCACGCCGCCATCGAGACCTTCGAAAACGGCGGCCTGCGCACCCTCGTCGCGCGCGCGATGGACCGCGCCACCGAGCGCGGTCGCGAGCTCTCCGCCGCCAACGATGAAACCGCCGCAGGCGGCCCCGCGTAGGAGGCGCCATGCGAGCCATATCCGTCACGGCGGCCATCCTGCTTGCCGCCTGCGGGGCGCCCTCGCCGCCCGAAGGCCACGTCAACGCAACCATGGAAGAGGCCGTGGCCCGCGCCGGCGACGTCAGCGTCCGCGCCAGCGTGGTGCCCACCGCCTCGCTCAACGCCGCAGTCGCCCGCCAGTACGGCATCGAACCCGACCGCCGCAGCGCGATGCTGCTGGTCGGGGTGCGCCAGGGGCCGGAAATGCAGGAAACCGCCCTGCCCGCCCGCATCTCGGCCAGCACCACCGACCTGCGCGGCGCGCGCACCACCATCGACATGCGCGAGATCCGCAGCGGCGATTTCATCGACTACGTCGGCACCGTGCGCGTCACGCCGCCCGAGACCCTGCGCTTCGAGCTTGAGATCGAACACGCCGCCGGCACACCCGCCCGGCTCACCTTCAGCCGCGACATCTATCCGCACTGACGTTACTTCAAAGCACCGCGCGCATGAGGGGCCGGTGGGGTAGCCCTTGGCGGGACTATCGGCGACATGGATGTCGCCGATAAGCCTACATGGACGTATTTACGTGCGTGTCCCGCCAAGGGCTACCCCACCGGCCCGCCCACGGACGGAATCTCAGCGAGAGGACCGGTCCGACCAACGCTGGATGACGTCGGCAATGGCCCGGACGCCATCGCTGAGGGCGGCGGGGCCGGGCTGAAGGATGATCGGTGACTTGATCTCGTGCAGCTCGCCGTCGCGCACCGCGGGGATCGCGTCCCAGCCCGACCGCGCGGCGACCTTCTCCGGGCGGAACTTCTTGCCGCACCACGAGCCCAGGATGATGTCCGGGGCCCGCCGCACCACCTCCGATGCGTCTTCCAGGATCCGCTGCTTCGCCAGCGGCTCGGCGGCACGCTCTGGAAACACGTCGTCACCGCCCGCGATCCGGATCAGCTCGGCAACCCAGCGAATGCCGGTGATCGGCGGATCGTCCCACTCTTCGAAGTACACCCGCGGCCGCCGCGGCAGCGCCGCCGCCTCGCGCTCGATGTCCTCCAGCCCACGCTGCAGTTCGTCCGCATACGCATCCGCGCGCGCTCCGGCACCCACCATTGCGCCCAGGCGGCGGACGTAATCGATGATCTCCTCCACGCTGCGGTGGTTGGCAATCCACACCTCCACCCCGCTGCGCACCAGCTCGGCCGCGATGTCGGCCTGGATGTCGGAAAACCCGATCGCCAGGTCCGGCTCCAGCTTCAGGATCTCGCCGATCTTCGCACTGGTGAATGCGCTGACCTTGGGCTTTTCCTTGCGCGCCCGCGCCGGACGCACGGTGAAGCCGCTGATGCCGACGATTCGGTCCTGCTCACCCAGCGCGTACAGGGTCTCGGTCGGCTCCTCGGTCAGGCAGACAATGCGCCGCGGCCCCACGACCCGGCTCACGGGTACAGCATCCGCCGCGACCAGGTTCCATCCGACCCGCGCGCGTAGAGCTGGCGTTCGTGCAGCCGGTACTGCGCGCCATACCAGAACTCGATCCGCTCCGGCGCCACCCGGAATCCGCCCCAGCGCGGCGGCCGTGGCACCTGGCGGCCTTCGAACTCGCGCTCGCGCTCGGCCAACCGGTGCTCGAAGGTCTCGCGCGCGTCCAGCGTCTCCGACTGCGCCGAGGCCCAGGCGCCAAGCTGGCTGCCGCGCGCGCGCGACGCGTAATAGGCATCCGCCTCCGCGTCGTCGACGATCGACACCGCACCCTCGATCCGCACCTGCACGCCCTGGCGCACCCGCGGCCAGTGGAACAGCAGCGCCGCGCGCGGGTTGGCCTGCAGCTCGCCGCCCTTGCGCCCGTCCAGGTGGGTGTAGAACACGAACCCGCGCGCGTCGTGCGCCTTGAGCAGCACCGTGCGCGCCGAAGGCCGGCCGGCCGCGTCGGCGCTGGCCACCACCATCGCGGTGCGGTCGGGCTCGCCGGCCGCCTGCGCCTCCTCGAACAGCAGCTCGAAGGTCGCCAGCGCCTCCAGGTAAGGATCGTTGCCAGTCATTGGGCTATTGTGGCGGCATGGCGCCGTTCCTGCACCCGGGTCACGCCCACGCCTTCGACAGCGGGTTCGTACAGCGCGTACTCGACGACGTGCTCGGTCACGGCGCGCGCATCTATGGCATCACCGGCCCGCAGGGCAGCGGCAAGTCCACGCTCGCCGCGCAGCTTGCCGGCGCCGCCGCCGGGCGCGGACTGCGCATGGCCAGCGTCTCGATCGACGACTTCTACCTCGACCACGACGCCCGCCAGGCGCTGGCGCGCGACGTCCACCCGCTGCTGGCCACCCGCGGCCCGCCCGGCACCCACGACATCACCCTGGCCTGCGAGACCCTGGACGCCCTGCGCGCGGGCAGGCCCGCGGCGCTGCCGCGCTTCGACAAGCTCACCGACCGGCGCCTGCCGCGCGCGCAGTGGCCGGTGCTGGAAGGCGCGGACCTGGTGGTGTTCGACGGCTGGTTCCTGGGCATCCCGCCGCAGCCGGAAGCGGAGCTGGCCGAGCCGGTCAACGCGCTTGAGCGCGACGAGGATCCGGACGGCAGCTGGCGCCGCTGGTGCAACGACGCGCTCGCACGCGACTATCCGCCGCTGTGGCAGCGCATCGACCGCCTGCTGTTCCTGCAGCCGCCGGCGTTCGAAGTGGTGCCCGGCTGGCGCTGGGACCAGGAGCAGGCGCTGCGCGAGGCCGACCCGCAGCGGCGCGGCATGGACCGCGCCGGGGTCGAGCGCTTCGTGCGTCACTTCGAACGGATCAGCCGGCACGGGCTTCGGGCCTATCCCGGCATCGCCGATTCCAGCGTGTCGCTGGATGCGGACCGACGGCCGACCTGGCCGTGATCAGTCGACCACGAAGGTGATGCGCAGGTTGACCCGCCATTCGGTGATCCCGCCATCACTGCCGCAGATGGCCTTGATGTCGTTCACCCACGCGCCCTGGATGCCCTTGACCGATTCCCCGGCCTTGGCCAGGCCGCGCTTGACCGCGTCCTCAACGCTGTTGGGGGATGAGGCGGTGAGCTCGATGACTTTCGCAACGGACATGATTCACTCCTGCTGTGCATGGCCAACGGCCGGAATGCCCGAGGATGCACCGGCGCTTGTAATGCCGGCGCGAACAGATGGCGGCCACTCCGGTATCGGCCGCTGCTAGCATCGCCCCATGGATCCCGCCCCCAACCTCGTGCTGGTCGGCCCGATGGGCGCCGGCAAGTCCTCCATCGGCCGGCAGCTTGCGCGCCGGCTGGCGATGGATTTCGTCGACCTTGACCACGAAATCGAGCGCCGCACGGGCGCCAGTATCGCCATGATCTTCGAATGCGAGGGCGAGGCCGGCTTCCGCGACAGGGAGCAGGCGGCGCTGGCCGACACCCTGGAAGGCGCCGGCCAGGTGGTCGCCACCGGCGGGGGCGCGGTGCTGCACGGACGCAACCGCGAACTGATGCGGCGGCGCGGATTCGTGGTGCACCTGCACGTTGGCGTACAGGACCAGCTGCGGCGACTGGCGCGCGACCGCAGCCGGCCACTGCTGGCCGGAGGCGACCGCGAGGCCGTGCTCCAACGCCTCGCCGACGAACGCGAGCCGCTGTACCGGGAAGCGGCGCACCTGCGTTTTGACACCGGCAGCGATCCGGCGCGGGCGGCCTGCGCCCGGCTGGCACGGCTGCTGGAGCCGCAGTGGCAGCGCCCGTCGCCGGCCACCCACGCGCCGCCCCGGGCGAAATCGGCATGAGCGCGGGCGTCACGACCGTCGATGTCGGCGGCGCGCAGCCGTACCGGATCTCCATCGGCCCGGGCCTGCTTGACGACGGCGCCGCCCTGGCCGCGCCGCTGCGGGGCGGCCAGGCGCTGATTGCCAGCGACGACACCGTCGCCCCGCTGTACGCGGCGCGGGTGGAAGCCGCCCTGCGCGCCGCGCGACCGGAGTTGGCCTTGGCCCGCTTCGTGCTGCCGTCCGGCGAAGCATCCAAGACCCTGGAAGGCTTCGCCAGCGCAATCGACGCGCTGGCCGCGCTCGGCGCCCGCCGCGACGCCTGCGTGTACGCGCTTGGCGGCGGCGTGGTCGGCGACCTGGCCGGCTTCGCCGCCGCCTGCTGGATGCGCGGCATCGACTGCGTGCAGCTGCCCACCACCCTGCTGGCAATGGTCGACTCCTCGGTCGGCGGCAAGACCGCGGTCGACCTGGCGCAGGGCAAGAACCTGGTCGGCGCCTTCCATCCACCGCGCGCGGTGCTGGCCGACACCGGGGCCCTGCGCACCCTGCCCCCGCGCGAGCTGCGCGCCGGGCTGGCGGAAGTGGTCAAGTACGGAGCGATCACCGACGCCCCGTTCCTGGACTGGCTCAACGCCCATGCCGATGCCCTCCTGGCCGGCGACGACACGGCGCTGGCCGAGGCGATCGCGCGCAGCTGCGCGCACAAGGCCGCGATCGTGGAGCGCGACCCGTTCGAGCACGGCGAACGCGCCCTGCTCAACTTCGGCCACACCTTCGGCCACGCCATCGAGACCGCCCAGGGCTACGGCGGCCTCAACCACGGCGAAGCGGTGGCGGTGGGCATGGCGCTGGCGGCGCGGCTGTCGGAAGCCCTCGGCCTGGCCCAACCCGCCGACGGCGAACGCCTGCGCGCGCTCCTGGCCAGGTTCGGGCTGCCGGTGGAACTGCCGGCTGGGCTGGATCCAGAGCGGCTGCTGGAACTGATGCGACTGGACAAGAAGGCCCGTGCCGACAAACTACGCTTCATCGTCTGGGAAGGCGCCGGCCGCGCACGCGTGCTGGACGACGTACCCGAAGACGCGGTCCGCGCCCTCCTGCACGAAGCCACCCAACCCCGGTAGGAACGGGCCGGCCCCGCCGCCGGCCCGCCCACGCACTTCAAAAACAGGGCAAGCCTTACAATTGCCGGATGCGCCTGCTCCTGCAACAGCGACCCGACGGCACCGAACCCCCGCGGTTCGTGCAGCTCATGCTGCAGCCGGACCTGCTCGGCGGCTGGACGCTGATCCGCGAAACCGGCCAGATTGGCGGCCGCAGCACCGTCCGGCGCCAGCAGTACCTGGACCAGGCCGAAGCATTCACCGCCCTGGAACAGGCCCGCGACCAGCAGCTAAAACGCGGCTTCCAGCTCATGTTCGCGCAAGGCGCAGACACCCCCCGCGGCTGAGCATCGCACCACGATCCCAGAGACCAGAACATTGTCCCAGCCCCTGCAGAACGACCGATTCCTCCGCGCACTACGCCGCGAACCCGTTGATCGCACTCCCGTCTGGCTGATGCGCCAGGCCGGCCGCTACCTGCCCGAATACCGTGCCAGCCGCGCCAGCGCCGGCAGCTTCCTGGGCCTGGCCAAGAACCCCGAGCTGGCCTGCGAGGTCACCCTGCAGCCGCTGCGCCGCTTCGACCTGGACGCGGCGATCCTGTTCTCCGACATCCTCACCATCCCCGACGCCATGGGCCTGGGCCTGTACTTCGTCGATGGCGAAGGCCCGAAGTTCGAGCGCCCGCTGCGCGACGCCGCCGCCATCGCCAGGCTCGGCGTGCCCGACATGGAAACCGACCTGCGCTACGTCATGGACGCAGTGCGGGTGATCCGCCGCGAACTGGACGGCAAGGTGCCGCTGATCGGCTTCTCTGGCAGTCCGTGGACCCTGGCCTGCTACATGATCGAAGGCGGCGGCAGCAAGACCTTCTCGATCATCAAGGGCATGGCCCACGCCGACCCCAAGGCGCTGCACGCCCTGCTCGACGTCACCACCGACGCGGTGATCGCCTATCTCGCCGCCCAGCGCGCGGCCGGCGCCCAGGCGCTGCAGGTGTTCGACACCTGGGGCGGGGTGCTGTCGCCGGCGATGTACCGCGAATTCTCGCTGCCCTACCTCACTCGCATCGCGCGTGAACTCGAACGCGGCGACGGCGCAGATCGCACCCCGCTGATCGTCTTCGGCCGGGGCAATGGGGCGTACCTGGGAGAGCTGGCCGATACCGGCGCCGAGGGCGTGGGCGCGGACTGGCTGATCGACCTGGCCGACGCCGCGCGCGCCACCGGCGGCAGGGTCGCGCTGCAGGGCAACCTGGATCCGGCGACCCTGTACGGCCCGCCGGAAGCGATCCGGCGCGAAGTGCGGCGCGCACTGGACAGCTACCGCGACGGCAACGCCGGCTCACGCGAGGGCCACGTGTTCAACCTCGGCCACGGCATGTCGCCGGACATGGATCCCGATCACGTCGCCGTGCTGGTCGACGAGGTGCACGCCTACAGCCAGCGCTGACCGGGCCGGCGAACCGGCGCCCACCCCGGGCCCTGCATGCGCTAGCCCTCCGAGGCAGGCTTGGCCAGCTGCTTCTGCACGTCCTCGCGCAGGCGCGCCAGGTCGGCCTCGGCCTGGCGGCGCTGGGCCATGCCGTCGCGGTGGATGCCGCGTACTTCTTCCACCGTCTGGATCAGCTGGTCATGCACGTGGCGCAGGGTGTCCACGTCGATCACCGCGCGCTGGTTGGCCTTGGCCGTATCCACCGAAGTCTGGCGCATCAGGTCGGCGTTCTTGCGCATCAGCTCGTTGGTGGCGTCGTCGATTTCGTTGGACAGTTCCACCGCGTTCTTCTGTTCGCTGAGCGAAAGCTGGATCGCGAACTGGCGCTTCCACGACGGAATCGTGATGTTGCGCACCGTGTTGAACTTCTCCACCAGCTGGATCGCGTTGGCCTGGATGATGCGGATCATCGGCAGCGACTGGTCAGCCGCATGCTGCATCACCGCAAGGTCGCCGACCCGCTTGTCGAGCAGGCGGATGCCGTTGGCAAGCTCCGCGCGGCGATCGCGCGACTGCGGATCATCCAGGGCCACCAGCGAGCGCTCCTCGCCCTGCAGCTCGGCCAGCCTCTGCCGCCCGGCGGCCACGTGTACGCCAAGGGCGCGACGCTCGTCCACGACGATGTCGTACATGCGGTCGAAATCGGTGATCCGCCCGGCCAGGACGTCCTGCTGGCGGCCGATGTCCTGCATCAGCTGTTCGATCTGCTGGTTGGTGGTGCTGAACTTCTGCACCAACTCGTCGCGCGAGGACTTCAGGCGGTCGATCAGCTTCCCGATCACCGGCACCTTGGAGCGCCCGGCGAAGCCGCCCAGGTCCAGCGTGCGGGCGATGCGCACCACTTCGCCCAGCTTGTCCCCCGTCTGGCCCAGGTCGTGGTTGCGGACCTGGTCGAGCAGCTGGGTGGAGAATGCAGAAGTCTTGCTGGCCGCGTCCCGGCCGAAGACGTGCAGGTTGCCCGGGGTGATGTCCTGCAGCGAGCGGCCGACGGCCGCAATCTCGTCGCGGTCCGCCTCGCTCAGGCCCAACGCCTGCAGCGCGGCTGCATCGGTGGCGCCCTCGGAGGCCACGAGCGCGTTGTCGGTGGTGGGTTGGGTCATGGGGCGTTCTCCTGATCGGAAAGGCAGAGCGATGATGGTGCCGGCCGCGCATCGAGTGTAACGGTCATCGCCGCCACTTCGGAGCCGATCGCGGCCTCGATCGCGGCCGCATCGGCAGCCCGCGCCGAGCCCGCCGCGGCGGCCTCGCCCAACGCGCGCTGCCGCCACGCCGGCAACAAGGCGTCGCGGATGTTGTGGTAGCGCGCCTGCAGACCGACACTCTGCTCGTGCAGCAGTTCCAGCTGGCGGGCAGTCAAACCATGGGCCACCACGACCCGGCCCAGGTGGTCGAGCCGCTGTTCCAGCGCCACCTGCAGCGGGGTGGCACGCTCCGGTGCACAAAGCCCGTCCCGCCAGGCCTGCGCCCGCGACACCACCGCATCCAGTCCGAGGCACGCCGCCCGGATGCGCGCGCCCGCCTCGGCCTGCGCCGCGGCGTGCGCGGCGAGCGCCCGTGCGGCCCCGTCGGCTCCGACCAGCAGCACCCCCAATTGCTCGGCCAGCTGCCGCGCCCGCGCCTGCACCCGCAGGTCACGTCCCAGCAGGCGTCCAACCAGCCCTGTTCCGCGGCGCAGGGCGCGCGCATCCTGCGCGCGCATGGCCAGGTGCAGTGCTTCCAGCCGTTCGACCAGTGCCGCGGCCGGCGCAGGGTCGAGCACGGGGTCGGTATCGATCCGGACCAGCGCGTCCACCGCGTCCGCGGCGAAGGAGGCCGCTTCGGCGGCGCTCGCCGGCATGGGCTTTGCCGGTCCCCCAGCGTCATCCGGCCGGCCGGATGCATGGCTCACTGTTCCCGGTCCCTGGACGGGCCGAAGAAATTGAGCTGATCCAGCGCCTCGTCCAGCCGCCGCTCGGCCGGCGTGCGTTCGCGCCGCTTGCGGCCCTGGCCCGACTGCGCCTCTGCCTGTCTCGTACGCAACAGGTCGATCAGCCGCACCAGCGCCTCATTGAAACCCGCCTGCTGCTGGTGGCTATGCTGCAGGCGCTCGACCAGCGGCTCCATCGCCGCACGCACCGAGCCAGGCAGGACCTCCAGCAGCGCCGAATCCGGGACGGCATCGCCCTCGCGCCCTGCGATGTGCCTCAGCGCGGCCAGCAGTTCCGGCCACGGCGCCGGTTGCGCCTGGGCTTCGCCATTGCGCCCCATCGCCTGCAGGCCATCGGCAATGTCGGCCAGCTGCGCCACCACCCGCGCGCCGGTGTCGGCATCCTCGCCGCCCATCGCCTTGTTGCGCATGAAATCACGCTTGATCTGCACCCAGCGCGCGGCCTGCTTCTGGTCCAGGTCGTCGCGCAATTCCGCCAGCTTGAGCAGGTTCTCCTCCGCCCCGGTGCTCAACAGCTGCGACTCGCCCAGGTAGTGGTCGTCGATCAGCTGCTGCAGCTCGGCTTCGTTCATCACCGGCGAGACCTTCTCGGCCAGCCGGTTCATGTCGCGGTAGCTGCCCTGCAGCCGGAACGGTGGCTCGGTGCGGTATCGATCGGCCTGGGCGGCGCTGGTGATGTACTGCTGGTTGACCCGGTACAGCACGTCCCGCACCTGCATCAGCCGCTCCAGGGTGGCGGTGATTTCGTTCACCTCCGCGCCGCTGTAGGCGTGGGACAGGTCGTTGGTGGAGACCTCCTTGCCGGCGGCGCGGTCGGCCAGCAGGTACAGGTCGGCCATGTCGCGGGTGGCCAGCGGCGCCAGCACCGGGTTGGAGGTGAGGCTGTTTTCGATATAGCTGAGCTTGAAGGCATCCTCCATGCCGCCGAGCACGTCGCCAAGGTTGTAGATGTCGGCGCGGTTGGCGAGCATGTCCGGAATCTTGAACACCTCCCCGGACTCGGTGTACGGGTTGCCGGCCATGACCACGCAGAACTTCCTGCCGCGCATGTCGTAGGTGCGGGTGCGACCCTGCCATACGCCCTCGATGCGTCGGGTGCCGTCGCACAGCGAGATGAACTTCTGCAGGAACTCGGGATGGGTGTGCTGGATGTCGTCCAGGTACAGCATGGTGTTGTTGCCCATCTCCAGCGCCAGGTTGAGCTTCTCCAGCTCCTGGCGCGAGGTGGCGTCCGGCGCCTGCGCCGGGTCCAGGGACTTGACCTCGTGGCCCAGCGCCGGGCCATTGATCTTCATGAACACCAGGCCCAGGCGGCTGGCCACGTACTCCATCAGCGTGGTCTTTCCGTAGCCGGGGGGCGAGATCATCATCAACAGCCCCATCAGGTCGCTGCGCTTGTCCTCGCCCGCGGTGCCCATCTGCTTGGCGAGGTTGTCGCCGATCACCGACAGGTAGACCTCATTGATCAACCGGTTGCGCACGAACGAGGTCAGCGGACGGGGCGTGAACTCCGACAGCCGCAGCGCCTCGCGCTCACGCGCGGCGATACGCTGGCGTACTTCCTGGTAGCGGTGGACGGCCGGCACGAAGGTCTCGCGGTGCGTGCGCAGGCGGGCGATGAAGTCGTCCACCGGCAGGCGCAGGCGGCCTTCGGCAATGCGGGGGTGCTCGGCCAGCAGGCCTTGGACCTCGGCGATCAGGGTCACGTCGCGCACCTGGTGTCGCAGGTCATCGCCGGCCAGCAGCAGGACGATGGCCTCGGACACGTAACCGGCCAGTGCGGCATGCCCGTCGTCGGCGCACAGCGCCTGCAGCCACTGCGACGCCAGCGCCCACTGCGCGGCGGGACGATCGGCTGCCTGCCGCAGCGCCTGCTCGAAGCCTTCCCGAACGCCGGCCGAGTCCAGCGCCTGGCCCAACGCATCCACCAGCTGGCGCGCGTAGCGGGTGATGCCGAAGGTGGGGTCGCCTTCGCGCAGCTCGTCGATCAGGTAGACGGCCGCGGCACCGCCCAGCCCCGGACCCAACGGCAGCGCCGCCTCGGCTGCGAACCCGTCCAGCTCCGCTGCGATCTCCGCGCGCAGCGCATCAATGCCGCCGCGGCTGCCAAACAGGCGCTCGATCGCCAGCGCACCGGCGGTTCGTGCCGGCCACTGCGCCGCATCGCCTTCAGCGCCGGCCCGCGCCCAATAAAGCATCGCCAGGGCACGCGCATCGGCCGGGTGCACCAGCGCGCCGGCGGCGCTGTATAGCGGCAGCAGGGCGCGCAGGATCAACCCGGCGTCGTGGTCGTGGATACCCTTCTCGTAGCCTTCGCGGTAGCGCGGCGCGGCGAACGCGCGCACCGTGCGCTCCAGCGCGTCGGGCTCGGCCAGCTGGCGCGAAAGCAACTCCAGGCTCATTTCTTCGCGACCGGCGATCGCGGCGTCCAGCACCAGGCCGGCCAGGTACTCGCTGCGCGATATCGACGGCGATTCCGAATCCAGGGCCACCTGCCAGTACGGGCGCAGCGCCTCCAGCTCCTCGTCGTTGATCGGGGCGTAGAAGTTGGTGCCGGTGAGATGGATCGACAGCCCGTCGCCGCGCGGCAGGATGGTCAGGTCCAGTGGCTGGGTGTTGACGCTGAAACGATGCCGCGGCCCGAGCCGGATCACCTGGCCGCCGTCCTCGAACAGGTCGGTCCGGTCGCGCAGCGCGCGCACCGACTGGTCGCGGATGGCCTTGAGCCGGGCCTCCACGTCGTCGGCCTTGACGTTGTCGTGGTAGCCGCGCAGGCGCCCGGCCAGCTCGCGCAGCTTGAGGGTCAGCGCATCGCCGGCGAAGA
Source organism: Luteimonas sp. (assembly GCA_052090405.1). GTDB lineage: Bacteria > Pseudomonadota > Gammaproteobacteria > Xanthomonadales > Xanthomonadaceae > Luteimonas. The sequence goes on along the minus strand of JBQDAV010000002.1, from coordinate 35,836 downwards.
AGGCGTTGAGTTCGTCCGGCCCGGTGAAACGCTCGGTACGTCGCGGCAGGCCGTCGAGGATGCGCTCGGCAGCATCCATCACCGCCTGCGCCTTGCGCTGGCGATCGTCCAGCAGCGCCTGCTTGTGCGACTCGAAGGTCTCCAGCAGCTCCTCGCGCTTGGCCAGGATGTCGGCCAGGAACTGCTCGTGCTCACCGAACTGGCTCTCCAGTTCCTCCAGCTGCACCATCAGCCGCGACAGCTGCTCGTCGGCGCGTTCGGGATCGGTGGCCAGCCCCAGCGCGCTGGCAATGGCCTGGCCGAAAAGACTGAACTGGGCACCGAACTGCGCCACCGCCTCGGCCGAACCGAGCGTGCGGCGGCGCTGGTCGGCGCGCGCGCGGGCCTGGTTGAGCCGGGCGTAGATGCCAGAGATCGCCTCCACCACCTTGGTGCGCTCGGTAGCATCGTCCACCTTGAGCGTGGCCATCAACTCCGAGAGCGTGTCCAGGTCGGCGCCCATGGCCTGCATGTGCTCGATCTCGGCGGCCAGCGCGCTGGCGGTCTGCGCCTGCTGCGCGGCGGCGTCGATCTCGCCCAGGCGCTGGTCGAACGGCTGCAGCGCCGCATCGCTGCCGAGAAAGGCGCCAGTGGCCGCGCCGACCCGGTCCTGCGCTTCCTCCAGCGACTCACCCATGCGGTCGATGGCATCGGTGTCGATGTAGCGCAGCTCGCGGATGGTCAGCAGGTGCCCGCGCTGGCGCGAGATCTCGCCCAGCGCCTCCACGAAATCCTCGACCCGGTTCCAGCTGTCCGGCTGCATCCGCCCGAGCAATGCGCGATGCCCGGCCACCGCCTCGCGCATCGCCGCATCGGACTGCTGGCGGATGCTCTGCACCTTCTCGAACTCGTCGAGCACCGACTCGCCGGTGGCGCTGATCTCGTGCAGCAGCGCGCCCACGCCGCCGCAGGCCTCGTCTTCCAGCCAGTGGTGGGCGTCGAACATGCGACGGGTGTTGTGCACCAGCAGCTGGTAGCGCTGCACCGAGACCTCGCGGTCCTCGATTTCACGTCCCAGGTCGAGCAGGTTGGAGATGCCGCGCACCAGTTCGGGGTTGCCGATCCGGCCCATGAAGCCGTTGCCGGCCGACGCGGTGGCGGCGAATTCGTCGCTGGTGAATGGCGTCTGCCAGACCTGCATCGGGTGGATCCGGGTCGGCTCGTCGCCCTCGGCATGGAACAGCACCATGCGCCCGTCGTCCAGGACCGCGTAGCCGTGGCCGAACACCGGGTTCTGCAACGCGCGCTGGATGGTGTTGTAGACGAACAGCGCCGAGCGCCCGGCCTCGCGGTCATAGAAGACGTAGAGCACGTCCTCGCCGTTGGGCGAGCGGACCGCGCGCTTGAACTGCATGCCGTCCATCTGCGCGTCGAACGCCTTGTGCTCGCCGTTCTGCAGGTAGTAGCCGCCGGGGAAGATGACCCCGTGGTCTTCCGGCAACTGCACGCAGGCCTGGGCGATGGCGTCGTTGCGCACCACTTTGCCGGTGAGCGTGTTGTAGATCAGGCCCCGCCACTGTTCCTCGCGGTAGGGCAGGATCTTGAGCAGGATCAGCGAGCCGACCTGGGCGAAGTCGAACACCGCGTCGTCGATCGACTGGGTGCGGTCCTCCACCGGTTCGCTGTAGATACCCTCGCCGGTCTCGGTGTTGTCTTCCACCTTGACGGTGAGGTCGCCGCCGGTGGTTTCCACGAAGATCGTGTCGAGGATGTTCAGGTGCGGGTGACGCCCGTCCACCGCCAGTTCGCGGGTGGCGCGGGTCCATTCGAAATCGAACGGCGGCGGCAGGGCGATGTCGCGCTCGCCGCGTGAATCGACGTAGGCCAGTTCGCCGGCATTGTCGATCGACCAGCGGAACACCCGGATGTCGGTGCTGCGCTCGCCGATCTGGAATGCCGCCAGCAGCCGCCCCTCGCTCACGATCAGCTGCAGCAGCCGTGCGTGGCGGTAGTAGGCGTACAGCTCGGTGAAGTCGCGCACGAAGCCCGGGGCGCCAAGGAAGCTGTCCTTGGCCGCCACCGGGATCACGTCATAACCGTCCGGACCGTGGGTCAGCCGGTACAGGCCGAACACGTCCTCGATCCGGGTCTGGGTCTTCAGGCCGATGTAGACGTTATAGCCGAACAGCAGCCGGTCACCGGGAACCTGCACGATGTCGCGGCCGACGCAGTTGTTCTCTGTGCGGATGCGGAACCGGCCGTCCACCTCCAGCCGGCTGTCGCCGAACTCCTCCAGGCGCTGCTGGTTGAGCGAGTCGGCAAGCTGGCGCAACCGTGCGCCCTGCTCCACCAGCCGGCGCCGCAGCACCTCGTAGGCGCCGCCCTGGGCGACCGCCCGGTCCACGCCGTCGGCGGCGGCATCCTGCTTCGGGTCGTCCCGGGAAGCGTCGTTGTCCTGGTGCGGATCCGTCATTGAACGATTACATCCTGTCCTGGGCGTCACTGGACGGCGGTGAGGTGCTCAAACACCGTCCGCCCAGCGCGCGAACTCAACCGGCCTTCTTGTCGGCCCCGTGCTGGACCCCCAGGTAGCGCTGCAGCAGGTCCTGGACCACCGGGCTCTTCTCGGTCAGTCCCTCGATGGAACGTCCCAGCGAAACGGCCTTGACCAGGTTGTCGAACATGCCGCCATCGCCACCCACCAGATCGATATCCGCGGTCTGCAGGGCGGTCGCCAGCATCTCGGCGTTCTCCTTGGACACCTCCTTGCCTGCCTGGATCGAGGCCAGCGCCTGCTGCAGGCTGGTATCGAGCGCCATGCGGTATTCCTCGTGGCTGCGTGCATTGTCGCTGAGTGCGTCGATGGCCTGGAACTTGCGCGTCAGGCCCTCTGCCTCGGCGAACAGTTTCTTCTCGATCACCGCTGCTTCCGCCAACCCCAGCGACTCCGACGCGGTGGCCTTCGCCTGGCCCATCTGCTCCTCGCCCTGCGCCTGCGCGCCAAGCTTTTCGGCCAGCACCCTGGCATCGGCGGTGCCCTGCTTGAGGTTCGCGCCGGCCTTGGCCTCGATCACCTTCGCCTCGGCCAGGCCCTGCTTCTCGTAAGCGGCAGCGCTGGCTTCCTGCACCTGCGCATCGGCCAGGCCCGGCGCGGCCTGCTCCGCACGCGTGCCTTCGGCCAGCACCTTCTTGGCCTCGGCCTGCTTGCCGGACGCCTCGTACTCGGCCTGCGCCAGCGTGGTGACCTCGACCGCCCTGTGCTTGGCCGCGGTCTCGCGCGCCTCGGCCTCCTTGACCTGGCGCACCAGCGCCTCCTGGGCCTTGGCCTCCGCGTCCAGGATGGTGACCTGCTTGAGGCGATCGGCCTCGGACACCTCGCGCACTTCCTTGATGCGCTCCTCTTCCTGGGCCACGGTCTTGTCGATCGAGATCCGCTCGCGGGTGATGTTGGCCACGTCCATCTTGCCCTGCTCGACCACCTTGTCGCGCTCCACGCCCTGCAGCTGTACTTCGCGGTCGGTAGTGACCTGCTCGAGCTGCTTGGCACGCTCCACGCGCTCGGCCTCGATGGCCACCGCGCGCTGGCGGTTCTGGGTCGCCACCTCGACTTCGCGCAGCCGGTTCTCCTCACGGATGTCAATCAGCTGCTGGGCCTCGATGCGGGCATTCTCGGCCAGCTGGCGCTGCTCTTCCTGCACCTTGGAGGTCTCGGCCGTCTCGCGCGCCTGGATGGTCTCGATCTCGCGCTTCTGCCGCGCCTCGGCCTCCGCCTGCTGGCGCTCCAGCGACAGGGTCGCCTCGCGGGTCTCGACGTTCTTCTTGGTGATCGCCAGGCGCTCGTTCTGCGACAGCTCGTTGGTGATGACGTTCTGCGAGGCGGTCAGCTCGGTGATCTTGCGGATGCCCTCGGCGTCGAGGATGTTGCTCGCGTCGAGCAGGCCCTTCGGGGTCTGCTCCAGGTAGTCGATCGCCACGTCCTCGAGCACGTAGCCATTGAGGTCGTTGCCGATCACCGCGATGATCTCGTCGCGAAACTCCTGGCGCTTCTCGAACAGGTCGGTGAACTCGAACTTCTTGCCCACCGTCTTGAGCGCCTCGGAGAACTTGGCGTTGAACAGTTCGTCCACGGCGTTCTTGTCGGAGGCGCGGCTGGCACCCAGCGACTTGGCCACGCGCAGCACGTCGTCCTGGGTCTCGTTGACGCGCAGGTAGAAAGCCACGGCGATGTCGGCGCGCATGTTGTCGCGGCAGATCAGTCCCTCCTTGCCGCGGCGGTCGATCTGCAGCGTGATCAGGCTGATCTTCATCAGCTCGGCGCGGTAAAGCACCGGGATGATCAACGCGCCGGTAAAGCGCACCTTGGGCTGCGAGCTCAGATCGTTGACGATCAGCGCGGTGCCCTGGTCGACCTTCTTGTAGAAGGCCTTGAACAGCCCGGCGATGCCGATGAACAGCACCACCAGGATTCCCACGCCGACCAGCAGCGGGGCGATCATGGCAAAACTCATTGGAGCATCTCCTTTTGCAACTGAAATCCGATATCGCCCGAGCCCATCACAGGCTGAGGTAGTCCCCTTCCCGCATCACCCGGTAAGCATGCTCGGCGGGGATGTATTCAAGCAGCACCACGCGTTCGCCCCGCGGAATCCGTGCGTCGGCGTCGCAACGCACCTGCAACACAAGCCCTGCCCCGCCGTCGTGGAAATCGGCACTGCCGGCCGAGGTCGACACCTCGGGCGAGCGCACCACCGCCACCTTGCCCAGGATCGAAGCGGGCTCGGCCGGCTGCATGGAGAGCAGCCAGCCACGCACCGGCCGCAGCACCAGGGCCGTCACCAGCACTGCCGGCACCAGCGCACCCACGGCCACGGCAGCGCCCAGCAGCCAACGCAGCCAGCCCCACAGCGGGCCCAGCAGGAACAGGTGGACGAAGTAGGTGCACAGCCAGCCGAAGAAGGCCAGCAGGGTCAGCACCACCATCAGCGGCACGCGGTCCAGGCCCGCCTTGGCGAAGATCCCCGCCAGGCCCTCCGCGTCGCCACCATCGGGCATGTCCAGGCCGTCGATGTCCACCAGGCCGGTAGCCGCCAGTAGCCAGTACATCACGCAGAACGCCAGCACCATGCTGTAGACGAGCGTGGGGAAGCCCAACACCGTGGCCAGGAACTCGGACATTGCAAACAACACTCCCTGTGTTCACCCCGGGATCCCGGCGCGGATCCGGGCCCACCCAGCCCGTTGTCGCCAAGCATCATGCCAGCAGCGCGGCCCCGGCCTCAAGCAGGCGGGCGCTCACGCGCTGCCATCCGCGCCCCGTTCGGCCGGCGCCACCTCCGCCAGCGCCCGGGCCAGGATCGCCCCGGTCAGCGGCTTGCGCAGGAAGCGGTCGAACCCGGCCCTCATCGCCAGCGGCTCGGCCTCCGCATCGGCACGCGCGGTGATCGCGATCATCATGCCGGTGAATCCCTGGGCGCGGATCTGGCGGGCCAGCGCGTAGCCGTCCAGGCCGGGCAGGTCCAGGTCCAGCAGGGCCGCGTCCGGCGCCGTGTCAGCCAGGGCGGCCAGCGCGGCCAGGCCGTGCGCGGCGTGGGTCACCGCATGGCCTTCCCGCCGCAGCAGCCCGCCGATGACCTCGGCCACGGTGGGGTCGTCTTCCACCAGCAGCAGCGACAGCGGCGCCTCCGGCTCGTCGCGGACCTCGGCGGGCACGTCCGCGGCCCGGGTGGCCGGCAGCGGCAGGTCGACCTCGAAGCGCGTGCCCTGCCCCGGCGCGCTCTCCACCGCAATCCTCCCGCCCATGCCCGCCGCCAGCTCCTGGCAGATCGCCAGGCCCAGGCCGCTGCCGCCGTAGCGGGTGGCGGTCTGCGCACCCCCGGCCTGCTCGAAGCGTTGGAACAGGCGCTCGCGCTGCTCGGCGTTGAGCCCCGGCCCGGTGTCGGCCACGACGAAGCGCACGGTGTCGCCTCCGGCACGCTCCACCCCCAGCTCCACGCGCCCGCGTTCGGTGAACTTGATGGCATTGCCCAGCAGGTTCAGCAGCACCTGCCGCACCCGCACCACGTCGCCCAGCACCCAGGCGGGCACGTCGCCACCGACGCTGCTGCGATATTCCAGCCCGCGCTGGCCGGCGATTGGCGCGGTCAGGCGATTGGCCTCGCGCAGCAGCGCGCGCAGGTCGAACGGGCTGTGGTCATAGTGCAGCTTCCCGGCCTCGATCCGGGCCAGGTCGAGTGCGTCGTTCAACAGCCGCAGCAGGTGTTCGCCCGCGTCGTGGATCGACCTGGTGAAGCGGCGCTGCCTGTCGTCCAGCTCCGTGCCCAGCAGCAGCTCGCTCATGCCCATCACGCCGGTCATCGGTGTGCGCACCTCGTGCCCCAGCGTGGCCAGGAACCGCGACTTGGCCAGCGACGCCTGCTCGGCCAGCTCGCGCTTGTGCTCGGCAAGCTGCCACGCATGGCGGCGCCGCAGCCGCGCCCGGTACGCGTGCGCCAGCCACCAGGCCAGCGCCAGCGCGCACAGCGTGAACAGCGCAATCGCCGCCGGCGTGCGCCACCACGGCGGCGCCACCCGGAACCGCACCGTGCGCACCTGCGACCACAGGTTGTCGGCGTTGCGGGCCACGATCTCCAGGCGCCAGTCGCCGGCCGGGAGTTGCGAGAACACCCGCTCGCCGCTGGCGCCCACGTCCACCCAGCCATCGTCATAACCCACCAGGCGGAAGCGGTAATGGTTGGCGTCCGGGTTGCGGAATGACAGCAGCCGCGCCACCACCCACAGGTCGCGGTCGCTGTGCTGCAGTTCGAATGGCTGTTCGGGGACGAAGGCGGGCTGGCCGCGCACCTGGACCCCGGCGATCACCAGGTTGGGCTGCTGCCCGGCCTGGTCCCGCACCGCCGGGTCGAAGGCCACCAGCCCGTCGGGCGTGCCCACCAGGATCATGCCGCTGGCGGGATCGCGCACCGGCGGATCACGCATGTCCTGGCTGGGCAGGCCATCACCCACCGCCCAGGTACGGACCGTGCCATCGCCTGCCTCTACCCGCACCAGGCCGCGGGTGCTGGTCAGCCAGAGGTCGCCGCCAGCGTCGGGCACCACGCCGCTGAAGGTCACCATCGGCAGCCCGTCCTGCGCGCCCAGGGCCAGCGTCCGCCGCAGTTTTTCGCCATCCCATTGCCAGGCTTCCAGGCTCCCCGTCCCGGTCACCCGGACCGAGTCGCCGTCCACGGCCATGGCCGAGACCACGCTGTCGCCGGTTCCGGGCACCGGTTCCCAGCCGGCTCCGTCGTCGGTGAGCCGGCGCAGGCCGCGGGTGGTGCCCAGCCAGGGCCGTCCGTCCGGCCCGATCACCAGCGCCTTGATGCTTTCGTCCTGCGCCAGTCCCGTGCCGTCGCCCTGGGAAAAGTTGGCCAGCACGTGGCCTTCAAGGTCACGTGCCTGCACGTGGGTATCGCCGCTGACCATCCACAGCCGCCCGTCAGCCGACTCGGCAAACCCGCTGATCGCCATCCGCGCCGGCACCGCATCATCCTCCTGGTCGACGCTCCAGCGGCGCACCGTGCCGGTGTCCGGCTCCAGCCGCACCAGCCCCGACGAGTAGCCCACCCACACGTTGCCACGGCTGTCTTCCAGCACCCGCTTGAGCACCAGGCCCTGGCCGACGTCTTCCATGACCCGCTCCACCGCGCCGGTGGCCGGGTCGAAGCGGTCGAGCATGCCGCTGGTGCCGACCAGCCACACCCCGCCTCCACTCGCCGGCGAGATCCCGACCACGTTGGCGTTGCCCAGCGTCGCCGGATCACCGACCCGGCGCACGTGGATGGAGAACCTGCGCCAGCCCGCCGGCACGTACCACAGCGCGTGGCTGTTGCTGAGCAGCCATACGCCGCCCTCGCGGTCCTGGTGGGCGCCGTTCCAGTAGGGTCGCACCTCGCCACGGGAGGATTCGCTGTACAGCGGCACCACGCTGACCGGCCCGCCCGGGGCGTCGGCGAACCCCAGACCCGCGCGGATGTCGAGCCAGTAGTCCCCGCGGCTGTCGCGCATCAGCACCTGGAAGACGCGCTGGTCGATGTCCTGGCCCCAGGCCACGGTTGCCACGCTGCCGTCGGGCCGCCATTTCCCCACCCCGCCCGCGGTCCCCACCCACAGCGAACCGTCGGCGCCGAAGCTTATGCTGTTGACGCGTCCGTCCGGCAGCGACCCGGGCGGCAAGCGCTCGAAATCACGCCCGGTCCAGCGCGCCACGCCGTCGCGGGTACCAATCCACACCGTGCCGTCGGGCGCGACCTCGATCGCGCTGATCGACGCCGAGGGCAGGCTCCGCACGTCGTCCTGGACCGGCACGAAGCGCTCGATCCGCCCGTCCACGTGCCTGCGGTACAGCCCGGCGCTGGCGGTGCCGAACCAGACGCTGTCCTCGGCGTCCACCGCCACCGTCCACACCTGTTCGCCATCCACGCCGCGCGCACCCACGTCGGCGGCGCTGGTGAAGCTGTCGGTCCCCGGGTCGTAGCGCACCAGCCCGGCCAGCGCCGTGCCCAGCCAGACCTTGCCGCGCGAATCGATGTCCAGCGACCAGAGGTAGCTGTCCGGCAGGCCTTCCCCGATCCGCCAGGTCCGGAAGCCGGTGCCATCGTAGCGCGCCAGGCCGTCGGACGTGGCCAGCCACAGGTAGCCCTCGCGGTCCTCGGCCATGTCGTTGACGTGGTTGGACGGCAGGCCGTCGGCGACCGAGAGCTGCCTGGGACGCGGCAGGTCACCCGCCGCGTGCGCGGTCGTCGCCGTCGCGGTCGCCGTCGCCAGCAACAGCCACGCCGCCAGCAACCATTTCGCCATCGGGCCCATCCGTCTCGACATGCCGCTCCCCCGGGGAGGCCAAGGGTAACGCGGCCGCGCGCTCAAGCACCTCGCCGATCGCCAGCGCAAGCGTCTGGCCGCTGACCGGCTTGCGCAGGAAGGCGTCGAAGCCTGCCTGCCGCGCAAGTGGCTCGGCCGCGGCGTCGGCGCGCGCGGTGAGCGCAATCAGCGGCCGGCGCCAGCCCTGCGCCCGGAGCTGGCGCGCCAGCGCGATCCCGTCGATGCCCGGCAGGTCCAGGTCCAGCAGCGCCAGGTCGAATTCACTGCGCTGCACTGCGGCCAGCGCCGCCAGGCCGTGGCCCACGCGGGTCGGGGTGCAGCCGTGGCCGGCAAGCAGGCCGCAGATGACCTCGGCCACGGTGGGGTCATCCTCCACCAGCAGCACCCGCACACCGTTGGCCCGGGCGGCGACCGGCGCCTGGGGCCGCGGGGGCATCGCCGCCGGCTGCAGCGGCAACTCCACGGCAAAGCGCGTACCCTCGCCCGGCGTGCTGTCGACCTGGATCCGGCCGCCCATTTCCGCCGCCAGCTCCTGGCAGATCGCCAGCCCGAGCCCGCTGCCGCCGTAGCGCGAGGCGGTGCGCGCACCCTCGGCCTGCTCGAAGCGCCGGAACAGGCGCGACTTCTGCTCGGCGTTCAGCCCGGGCCCGGTATCGGACACCGTGAACCGGATCCCCGTCGGCGCCAGCGCCTGCACCGCGAGCGTCACCCGCCCCTGCTCGGTGAACTTGATCGCGTTGCCGAGCAGGTTCAGCAGGATCTGGCGGATCCGTACCACGTCCCCGCGCAGCCCGGCCGGGACATCGGCATCCAGCTCCGCCCGGTAGTCCAGGCCACCCCGCTGCGCCAGCGGCGCCATCAACGCGCCCACCTCCTCGACCAGCACCCGCGGCTCGAACGGCTGCGGGTCCAGCTCCAGCCTGCCGGCCTCGATCCGGGCCAGGTCCAGGGCGTCGTTGACCAGCCGCATCAGGTGGTCGCCGGCGCGGCGTATCGACTCGGTATAGCCGCGCTGGCGCGCGTCCAGCGGGGTCTTGAGCAGCAGTTCGCTCATGCCCATCACGCCGGTCATCGGGGTACGCACCTCGTGCCCCAGGGTGGCCAGGAATCGGGTCTTGGCCTCCGACGCCTGCCGCGCCAGCTCGCGCTCGTCGCGCACCCGCATCCAGGCCATGCGCCGGCGCACCCGCCCGCGCACCGCGTACACGATCCAGCCGCCCAGCAGCAGCGCCGCAACCGCATAGGCGGCCAATGCCCACCGGGTCCGCCACCAGGGCGCCACCACCTCGAATGCGAACGTCGTCGGCTCCGACCACACGCTCAACGGCGTCCTGCCCATCACCTCCAGGCGGTAGCGGCCCGGCGCCAGCGCCGGGAACACGCGCTGGCCGGTCGCGTCCGTCTCCACCCAGTCGCTGTCGTAACCATGCAGGCGGAACCGGTAGCGGTTGTGGCGGGCGGAGTTGAAGCCGGCCACGCGCGCATGCACCCGCAGCTCGTGGTCGCGGTAGCCGAGCTTCAGCGGACTGGACAGGTCGAGCTGGCGCACCCCGTCGCGCCCCCGGGCCTCGACGGTCTTGATCGCCAGCTCGGGAGGGCCTTCATCCGGCCGCACCGTCGCCGGATCGAAGATCACCAGCCCGGCACCGGTCGACAGGTACATGCTGCCGCCCGAACGCCGGGGCACCGGCGGGGTGGTGATGTCCTGGGCTGGCAATCCGTGGCTGACCCCGAACACGTTCACCATCCTGCGCCCCGGTTCCACCCGCACCAGGCCACGCGCGCTGCTGAGCCAGACCACGCCCTCCCCGTCCACCGCCAGGCCGGTGAAGTCCAGCAACGGCAGTCCGTCGCTGCCGTCCAGGCGCGATTCCGCGGACAGCCGGGCGCCGTCCCAGCGCCAGGACTCCAGCACGCCGGCGCGCGTGGTCCAGACCCGGCCATGCCCATCCAGGGCGAAGGCCACGACCTCGCCCTCCGGTCCTCCCGGCACCGGCTCAAGCGCACGCGTTCCGGAATTCCACATCAGCAGCCCGGGCTGGCCCGACACCCAGAGCGCACCGTCGGGCCCGCGCCCGGCATGGGCCAGGTGCAGCTCGGGCTCCAGCCCACGGCCATCGCCGGGCCGTACCGTCTCGCGCACCGCGCCGGCGCGGTCGCGGGCCTGCAGGCCGCGATAGCTCGACACCGTCCAGACCAGGCCGCCCGCCGCCTGCACCAGCGCAACGCAGTCACCGGCCGGGGGCGGGGCGTCGGCATCGTCGGCGAACCACAGTCGCATGTCGCCGCCGGCGCGGTCGTAGCGCGCCAGGCCACCGTGGAAGCCGATCCAGACGTTGCCGGCATCGTCCTCCAGTACGCGACTGGGCACGTAATCCTCGGCGTCGCGGTAGACGTGTTCGATCGCGCCGGTATCCGGATCAAGCAGGTCGAGCACGCCGCTGTTGCCGACCAGCCACATCGAGCCGTCCGCGGCCGGTGCGATCGCAGTGACATCCACATTGCCCGGCGAACCCGGATCCTCCTTGCTGTGCAGCAGCACCGAGAACTGCCGCCAGTTCGGTGCCAGGTACCAGAGCCCGGCGTCGACGCTGCCCAGCCAAAGCCCACCCTCGCGATCCTCGTGCGCCTCCGTCCATGCCGGGGTGACCGCGCCCTGGCGCAGGTCGCTGTAGGTCCGGACCGCCTCGGCGCGCAATCCGGTGGCCATCACCAGGCCGCCGCGGGACTCCAGCCAGTAGTGGCCGCTGCGGTCATGCAGCAGCAGGTTGTAGATCCTGCCCCTGGCGTCACCCTCCACCCAAGGCAGCCGCTGGGAAAACGCACCGTCCGCCTCCACCACGCCCAGGCCCTGCGGCGACCCGACCCAGAGCCGCCCGTCGCCGTCGGCCACCAGTCCCAACAGGATCGGATCGTCGGGGAGGTCGCGGACCGGCTCGAAATCCTTCCCGGTCCAGCGCGCCACCCCGCCGCGGGTGCCGACCCAGAGGGTGCCGTCTTCCCCCGTCTCCAGCAGCGGCACGCCTGCCGACGGCAGGCTGCGCGGATCGTCGGGATCGGGCATGAAACGCCGCATGCTTCCATCGGGGCTGATCCGGTACAGGCCCGCGTTGGCGGTGCCGAACCACACCGAGCCGTCATCGGTTCCGGCCAGGCTCCAGATCACGTTGCTACCCATCTGCGGGACGCGGGCGGTGTCATGGACCCGGAAGCCGGCACGCTCCCGGTCCAGCATCGCCAGGCCATTGGTGGTGGCGATCCAGAGCCGGTCGTCGGCGTCCACGTACAGATCGATGATCTCGTTGGTCGGCAGCCCGTCCTCCTCGCGCCAGACCCGGAACCCGACGCCGTCGTAGCGCGCCAGGCCATCGCCGGTCCCGATCCACAGGTGGCCGCTGCGGTCCTCGGCCAGCGCGTGGACCACGTTGGAGGGCAAGCCATCGCCCACGGTGACCTGCCGCAGGCGCGGCGTCTCCGGCAACCCGGCCCGGGCACTGGCCGCCGTCGCCATGACAAGCAGGCCGATCATCGCTACCTTGCGCAACATGCTTCCTGCATCCCCTCACCCCCCGGTGTCGAAGCATCCTCGCAACGGCGCGGCGCGGGCGCAACCGCGGGCCGGCGGGCGGATGCCGCTGCTGGCGGCGGTGCTCAGCCTGTGCGTCGCATTGGCCGGCACCGGGAATGCGGCCGCGCAGGCGCGCACCTATGCGCTGGACCCGGTGCACACGCGGGTGATGTTCGCGGTCGACCATGCCGGGTTTTCCCGGGCCATCGGCACCGTTTCCGGCACCACCGGCGTCCTGCGCCTGGATTCGGATGACTGGAGCAGCGCGCGGGTAGAGGCCTGGGTGCCGCTGCAGCGCCTGCAGTTGGGCGACGAGGACTGGAACCAGGCCGCCCTGGCCGGCAACCTGCTCGATGCCCGGCGCCACCCGCACGCGGTGTTCGTCTCCGAACGGGTCGAACCGCTGGGTGAAACCCGCGTCCGCATCCACGGCGCGCTCACCCTTGCCGGCGTGACCCGGCCGGTCACCCTGGAGGCCACCCTCAACGCCCTGAAGCGGTACCCCATGCCGCCGTTCCGGCGCACCGCCGGGTTCTCAGCGGTGGCCATGCTCAGCCGCGCCGATTTCGGCATCACCGCCTGGCCGGGGGTGATCGGCGACGACATCGAACTGCGCATCGAGGTGGAGGCCCTGCATGCACCGGACGCGGAGTTCACCGACCCGGAGCCGGGAACGTGAACTGGAAGAACACCGCCCAACGCTGGGGCGGCGTGAGCCAGGCGCTGCACTGGCTGGTGGTCGCGCTGATCCTGCTCCAGGGCACGCTTGGCCTGCTCATGGTCGACATGCCCAACAGCCCGGACAAGATCCGCGCGTACGCGCTGCACAAGTCGATCGGCCTGACCATTCTCGCCCTGGCCGCGCTGCGGCTGGGCTGGCGCATGCATGCCGGCGCCCCACTGCCGGTGGCGGGCACGCCCGGCTGGCAGCGGGCAGGGGCACGGATCTCGCACTGGCTGCTGTACGCGCTGCTGTTCGCGATCCCGCTCAGCGGCTGGCTGTTCAACTCCGCCGCCGGGTTCCCGCTGCAGTGGTTCGGCCTGTTCAACCTACCTTCGATCGCCGCCACCGACCCGGCCCTGCGCGAGCTTGCCGCCGCGACCCACGAATGGCTGTTCTGGCTGCTCGTCGCGTTGGCGCTGGTGCACGCGGCGGCCGCGCTCCACCATCACCTGTTCAAGGGCGACGCCACCCTGGCGCGCATGCTGCCGCCCGGCTGGCTGCGCGCGCCCGACCCTGCCCAAGAGGATTCCCGCGATGCGTAGCGCCCTGCTGTTCGCCGCCGCCCTGCTGCTGGCCACCCCGGCCGCAGCCGCCGACTGGGTGCAGGCGCCCGGCTCGAGCCTGGTGTTTGCCGGGACCTACCAGGGCGAAGTGTTCAGCGGCCACTTCCCCGGTTTCCAGACCCGGCTGCGGTTCGATCCGGCGGATCTGGAATCGGCCCGGCTGGACGTGGACATCCCGCTGGCCGGTGCCACCACCGGCAACGCCGATTACGACGGCGAGATGCGCGGCAAGGCGTTCTTCGACGTCGCCCGATTCGCCAGCGCACGCTACGTCGCCGAAGACTTCCGCCTCCTCGACGACGGCCGCTATGCCGCAGACGGCACCCTGGAACTGCACGGCACCAGCCACCCGGTCACCCTGGCCTTCACCTGGGAAGACGGCGACCAGCCCGTCCTTTCCGGCCGCGCCACCGTCGACCGTCTCGCCTTCGACATTGGCGCCGGCATGTGGGCCGACACCTCGGTGATTCCTGCTGAAATCGCAATCAGCACGAGAGTTGTATTCCGACCTGCCCCAAAACCGTAGGCGGCCGGGCCGACTGAAGCGTTCGCAGGCGGGCCGGCGGGGTAGCCCTTGGCGGGACACGCACGTAAACCCCCGCTTCGCGGGCCCGGCCCTCCTCCGGCGTAGCCTCCGGGCGTTCGACAGCGCGCGAAGCAATGCTTCGCAAGCGCGCTGTCTCACCCATGGGGGCTTGTCGGCGGCGTCCATGCCGCCGACAGTCCCGCCAAGGGCTACCCCGCCGGCCCCTTGACCCACGCGGCGCATTCGGAGTGCCAACGCTGCCCCCCTCCCTCCGAAGAGCCGCCACCTCCGATGGAGTGAGCCGTGACCTGTCGGTGGGGGGTATCGCGTCAAGCAATACATGGATGTATTGCGCGCGCGTCGGGACAGGACGTCCCGCCGCGCGAAAAGCGATACCCCCCACCGGCAGGGCGCGGCGTCCCCCCGAAGGCATCGCGAAGGCTACGAATATGGATGCCTAAATTCGCAGAGCTACCCCGCCAACCCGCCCACAAACGCACGAACCGCCTCAGCGTCAAAAGGCCAATCAAGCTCACGCCCGGAAGATCCGTCGCGCAACACCGGCACCCGGATCCCGTAACGCCCCTCCAGGCCCTCGTCCCCATCGATCCACACCGTCTCGAACTCCGGCGCCCGTGCCTGCGCCAGAACGCCCAGCGCCTCGTCGCACAGCGGGCAATCGTCGCGCTGGTACAGGATCAGGACTGGAACGGACTGCTGCATCGGATGGCCCGGGAAAAGGTGACAGGCCGGCTAGAATAGCCGCATGGCCGTCAGCACATTCGACCTCTACAAGATCGGCATCGGGCCGAGTTCCTCCCACACCGTCGGACCGATGCGCGCCGCCGCGCGCTTCGTCGAACGCTGGCTGGTTGAACCCGGCCGCCTCGCCGACGTCGCCCGCATCCGCGCCGAAGTGTTCGGCTCGCTGGCCCTCACCGGCCGCGGCCACGGCACCGACAAGGCGCTGATGATGGGGCTGGAAGGCAACATGCCCAACCTGATCGACCCGGACATCATCCCCGGCACGCTCGAACGCATACGCGGCCAGAAGCGGATCCGCCTGCACGGCAGCCACGAGATCGCGTTCGAGGAAAAGCGCGACCTGCTGATGAACAAGCGGCAGAAGTTGCCCTACCACACCAACGGCATGCGCTTTGCCGCCTTTGACGCCGAAGGCAACGAAATCGCCAGCCGCGACTATTACTCCGTCGGCGGCGGCTTCGTGGTCAACCAGGACGAAGCGGCCGAAGACCGGATTGTCGCCGACACCACCACCGTGCCGCATCCGTTCTCAAGCGGCGACGACCTGCTGGCACGGGCCCGGGAAACCGGCCTGTCGATCGCGCAGATGATGTTCGAGAACGAGCAGTGCTGGCGCAGCGCGGACGAGATCCGCGACGGCCTGCGCGAGCTGTGGGCGGCGATGCAGTCCTGCGTCCAGCGCGGGATCCGCCAGGGCGGCACCCTGCCCGGCGGGCTCAACGTCAGCCGCCGCGCGCCGTCCATGCATGCCGAACTGTCCTCCCGGCCCGAAGCCGCGCTGCGCGACCCGCTGACCACGCTGGACTGGGTCAACCTGTACGCGCTGGCGGTCAACGAGGAAAACGCCGCCGGCGGCCGCGTCGTCACCGCCCCCACCAACGGCGCGGCCGGCATCATCCCCGCGGTGCTGCACTACTACGACCGCTTCTGCCCGGGCTCCAATGAGCAGGGCGTGTTCGACTTCATGCTCACCGCCGCCGCGGTCGGCATCCTCTACAAGGAAAACGCCTCGATCTCCGGCGCCGAAGTCGGCTGCCAGGGCGAGGTGGGCGTGGCCTGCTCGATGGCCGCCGCCGGCCTCACCGCCGCCCTGGGCGGCACCCCGGTGCAGGTCGAGAACGCCGCCGAGATCGGCATGGAGCACAACCTGGGCCTGACCTGCGACCCGATCGGCGGCCTGGTCCAGATCCCCTGCATCGAACGCAACGCGATGGGCTCGGTCAAGGCCATCAACGCCTCGCGCATGGCCTTCCGCGGCGACGGCACGCAGAAGGTCAGCCTGGACAAGGTGATCAAGACCATGCGCGACACCGGCCGCGACATGCAGGACAAGTACAAGGAAACCTCGCGCGGCGGCCTGGCGGTGAACGTCATCGAGTGCTGATGCCGGCGCCGCTGTTCAGCGGCGCTCGCAGCCTACCCCGCCGGCGGCAACGCAATCCCTGTCATTCTCACGCTTGGCCAGATCGGCCCCGACCCGGTAACCGAACGCCAACGACAGCAGCAATACGACGCCGAGGCCGACCGCGATCCAGTACCAGGTCTTCCTGCGTGCGGCCCGCGCCTGTGGGGAGCCGCCGTCGAGCATCGCCGGGGAGACATCCAGCGCGGTCGCCAGGGCGCAGGCCAGCGACGCAGGCGCCGCGCCATGCGCCTCGGCCCGCTCCAGGGCATCGGCCGGAATGCCGAGCGGTTCAAGCAGTTGGCCGCGGCTCCAGCCGCGCGCCTTGAGCAAGCTGTCGAGTTGGCGGGAATCGACAGGGACTTCATCGCCCATCGCGGGCTCCTTGCAGCGTGTGGGAGCCGACAATCTGTGCCCGCCTTGCCGGCCGGACCATGCCGGCGACTGGACACGCACCCGACAGCAACCCGACACCCTTTAAAAATCAATAAGTTGCACATGGGCCATTGGCCACGTGGATTCACCTGCAGTCGGTCCGCCCCTCGGCGATGCAGGCCTGGCGATTGTCCTTGCTGGCAAGGTCGCGTCCGAGCATGTAGCCCAGCAGCAGGAACAGGGCGAACACGATCACCACCCCCAGCGCGACCACCATCAACCGGAAAGCCCGCTCGTCACGGCCCGCGTTCTCCTGTCGGATGGACGTACCAGCCGCCCCGGCCTCCGGGTCGGCGAGCGCGCACAGGTCGACGGGCCTCACGTCCAACGCCGCCGCCAGCGCCATGCGCGTGTCCGGCGATGCGGCGCCGCCCGACTCGACGCGCTGCACCGTGCGCACGCTCAGCCCGGCCACTTCGGCCAGCTGTTCCTGCGACCAGGCGCGCTGTTCACGCAGCCGGCGAAGGCGGCCGGGATCAATCCTCATCCGGCCATGATAGCCATCACGTCACCGGGTGCTGAGACGGCAGCACGCTCCCCCTCTTCATGTGCTGGCCGCGATCCTCAGCACGTCGTCGAGCAGGGCCGCGGCGGTGACTTCGGCGCCGGCGCCCGGGCCGCGGATCACCAGCGGCTGCTCCCGGTAGCGGCAGCTGGTGATGGCGACCAGGTTGTCGGTGCCGCGTCCGCCGCAAAGCGGGTGCGCCGCGGGCAGCTCGCGCAGGCCCACTTCGGCAACCCCATCGACAAGGCGGCCCAAAAACCGGAGCTGCGCGTTGGCACGACGGGCGTTGTCCAGCCGCGCACGCATCGGTGCATCCAGCGTCGGCAGCAGCCCGTCCACTTCACCCTGCGCGGCCGCGGCCAGTGCGGCCGGCAGCAGTGGATCCATGCGTACCTGGTGCGCCTCCAGCGCCAGCCCGGCCGCGCGCGCCAGGATCAGCAGCTTGCGGCGCACGTCTTCCCCGGACAGGTCCTCGCGCGGATCAGGCTCGGTATAGCCGCCCGCCCGCGCCTGGCGCACCAGCCCGGAAAACGGGCGCGCGCCGTCATGGCGGTCGAACAGCCAGGCCAGCGAACCGGACAGCACGCCTTCGATTGCATGGATGCGGTCGCCGCCGGCCACCAGCTCCCGGATCGAACGCAGCAGCGGCAGCCCGGCGCCAACCGTGGCGCTGTCGCCGTAGCGGGCGCCACCCTCGCCCTGCGCCGCGACAATCGCCTGCGCAACGGACAGGTCGCCTCCGTTGCCGAGCTTGTTCGCACTGACCACGTGCACGCCCCGCGCCAGCCACTCGCTGTGCCAGCCGGCCACGCGATCGCTGGCGGTGGCGTCAACCACCACGTCGCCCGGACGCGGGCCCTCGCTTTCCACCCATGGCGCCCACGATCCGGGCCGCACCGGCGCACTCCTGGCCTCGTCCAGTGCCTGCAGCGGGCGTTCGCCTGCAGGCAGCAGGGCGCGGGAATTGCACAACCAGGCGAATGAGGGAACGGCAACGCCGCGTTCGCGCAGCCGTTCGCAGCGGGCAACGAAGGCGCTGCCCACCGTGCCGGTACCCAGCAGCGCGATCCGGGGCGCGGGGGGTTCGAAACGCGGCTGCGGGCCGGACCCGCGCGTCCGCCGCGACAGCGGTACCACGGCGCTCATGCGTCCACCTGCCCGAGCGCGACCGCACCCCGCACCGACTGCGCGCGCTCCAGCGCGAGACCCAGGTCAGCCTGCAGGTCGTCCAGCCCTTCGATTCCCACCGAAATCCGCAGCAGTCCGTCCGCGATGCCCGCAGCGGCCCGCGCGTCGGGCGACATTGCCGCGTGGGTCATGGTGGCCGGGTGCGCAATGAGGCTCTCCACACCACCCAGCGATTCGGCCAGGGTGAAACAGCTCAGCCCGTCGACGAAGGCACGCGCCGCCGCCTCGCCGCCCGCCAGCTCCACGCTGAGCATGGCGCCAAAGCCCTTCTGCTGGCGCGCGGCGACCGCGTGCCCGGGGTGCGACTCCAGCCCCGGCCAGTACACCCGCGACACCGCCGGGTGCGCATCGAGCTGCAGCGCGATCGCCCGCGCATTTTCCTGGTGCACGCGCAGCCGCGCATCCAGCGTGCGCAGCCCGCGCAGGGCCAGGAAGCTGTCGAACGGCGAACCGGTCAGCCCCAGCGCATTGCCCCACCAAGCGAACCGCTCGTGCAGCGCCGGCGTGGCCGCCACCAGCGCGCCGCCGACCACGTCGCTGTGGCCGTTGATGTACTTGGTGGTCGAATGCAGCACCGCGTCGGCGCCGAATTCGATCGGCGCCTGCAGCGCCGGCGACAGGAAGGTGTTGTCCACCGCCACCAGCGCCCCGGCCCGGTGCGCGGCCTCGATCACGAAGCGCAGGTCGGTGATCCGCAGCAGCGGGTTGGAGGGCGTCTCCACCAGCACCAGCTTCGGCCCGGTGGCCAGCGCGTCGGCCAGCGCGCGCGGGTCGGTCAGGTCAGCGGTAACCAGTTCGAAGTGGCCCTTGCGCGCCAAGGCGTCGAACAGCCGCCAGCTCCCGCCGTAGGCGTCGTGCGGCACCACCAGCCGGTCACCCGGCTCCAGCAGCGCGTGCAGCAGCAGGGTGATGGCGGACATGCCGGTGGAGGTCACCACCGCGCCCGCGCCGCCCTCCAGCGCGGCCAGCGCGCTGCCGAACTGGTCGCGGGTGGGGTTGCCGCTGCGGGTGTAGTCATACTCGCGCTTGCTGCCGAACCCTTCGAAGCTGAAGTTGGACGAGAGCACCAGCGGCGGCACCACCGCACCCCAGGCCGGGTCGCAGTCGATGCCGGCGCGGACGGCGCGGGTGGTGGCGGCAGCGTTCCAGGCGGCGCCGCTCATGCAGCACCTCCTTGGCCGCGCAGCGCGGCGCGCAGGATCGCGTCCACGCGCCCGGTTTCCTTCAGGAACGCATCGTGGCCGAACGGCGAGCGCAGGATCCGCAGCCGGCCGGGCGTTCCCAGTCCCTCGACCAGGGCAACCGAGTCGGACAGCGGCACCAGGCGGTCGCCCTCCACCGCCACCACCGTGGCCGGCACTTCCACCGCGGCCGGATCGATGCGGTGCAGGTCGATCGATTCGGACAGCCGCAACCATGCGGTCACCGGCGTGCGCGCCGCAAAGCGCGCCCCGGCCGAATCCAGGTAGTCCTCCGCCGCCACCCGCACCTGGCCGCTGACGATCTCCGCCGGCGCATCGAAGCGTTCGCCGAACTCCTCGTGGGTGCGGTAGCTGAGCATCGCGAACTGGCGGGCCAGGCACAGGCCCTGTGCGTCCGCGCACTGCAACCCGCCCAGCGCCACCGCGCGCCGCTGCAGCGCGCGCCAGGCCGCGGCATAAGGATGGGCGCGATGCGCGCCGCTCACCGCCACCAGCCGCGACAGCCGCCCCGGGTGCCGCACCGCAAGCTGCAACCCGACCAAGGCTCCGTAGGAATAGCCGATGAAGGCGTCGAGCGTGGCGATGCCCAGCGCGTCCAGCAGGATGGCCACCGCGTCGGCCTGGTCGGCGGTATCGATCGGCGCGTCCAGGCTGCCGTCGGCGCCCACGTAGTCGAACGACACGATCCGGCGGCGCGAGGGATCAAGGGTGCGGCCCGGGCCGACCAGGTCCTCCAGCCAGCCGCAATCGGGGAAATCCGCGCTGGCCGCCAGGTGCCTGTCGGCGGAGATGCCGCCGGCCACGAATACCGCCGGCGCATCCTCCGGGCCCAGGCTCTCCCAGGCGATGCGTACGTGCCTTCGACCCGCATGGCGCATCTCCAGCGCCACCAACAGTTCGCCGCGCGAGGCAACACGGCCGATCGCAGCGCCGGCTTCCACGGGCGCGGCAGGCGGGGGGTTGGGGAGGACAACCGCGGGTTCGAACAGGCTCATCGCATCCATCTCCGGCAGGAAAAAAGCCATCGATGCATGCGGGAAGCCGGTCGGAGGTCGATGCGCCCGCCGTGGGGGAGGCGGGAATTCGACAACCATCTTCCGGTGGACGCGCAGGTCCCCGCAGGACTTGGCACCTTCCGCCCCGTCGCCGCGCCGCGGCTCCAGGGGGGAGGTTGCCCCGGCATCAAAGGGCCTGTCCCTCCGCCGGTCTCGATGGATGGATCCATCCTGCCAGCCGGCTTCCGGCAAGTCAATCTCTTCATGCCGATCAAGAGATGCAATTTACGAAAGCGCGCGACGCGGGCGTTCCGCAAACCGGCATCGCTCGGCATAATCCTGCAATGCCGATCCCCCGCTCCCTGGTCGCGCTGCTGTGCGGCGCCCTGCTCGCCTCCTGCGCCACCAGTCCCCAGCCCGTCCGCACCTCGGCCGGTCCGGTCACCGGCCAGGCGCGGCCCGGGGTGGAAGTGGAAGAAGCCTTTGCCACCGCGGCCAGCCGCACTGACGAACTTGATTCACTGGCCACCTGGACCGCCGCGGACGGGCGGGTGCTGGTGATCGCCAGCGCCAAGTCCAGCCACCGGCTGGTGGTCTACGACGGCAGCAGCGGCGAACGGCTGCGCGACGTCGGCGGCAAGGGCAGCGAGCCCGGCCGCTTCAACCGTCCCAATGGCGTGCTGGTCTACGGCGACCTGGTGTTCGTGGTCGAGCGCGACGCGCCCCGGGTGCAGGTGCTCTCGCTGCCGGACTTCGAACCGGTCGGCTCGTTCGGTGAAGCGCAGCTGCGCAGCCCGTACGGCATCTGGCTGCACGAATCCGCGCCCGGCGAACTGCAGGCCTACGTCACCGACAGCTTCATGCACGGCGCCGACTTCACCGTGGTCCCGCCGCTGGACGAACTGGACCAGCGCGTGCGCCGCTACCAGCTGCGCGTGCGCGCCGACGGCGGCATCGAAGCCGGCTACGCGGGATCGTTCGGCGATACCAGCCAAGCGTCGGCGCTGCGCATGGTTGAGTCGATCTGGGGCGACCCGGCGCACGACCGGCTGCTGGTCGCCGACGAGGACCGCCGCCACGTCTCGACCCTGCGCGAATACACGCTCGACGGACGCTTCACCGGGCAGGCCATGCCGCACGGCAGCTTCGGCGGCGAGGCCGAGGGCCTGGCGCTGTGGGACTGCACCCCGGACAGCGGCTACTGGATCGCGGTCGACCAGCTCAGCCCGCTGACGCTGTTCCACCTCTACGACCGCGCCAGCCTGGCCCCGCGCGGCAGCTTCCACGGCCGCCTCACCGGAAACACCGACGGGATCGCCCTGCACCTGTCGCCAACGCCGCGATTCCCCGGCGGCGTGATGTACGCAGTCCACGACGACCGCGCGGTGACCGCCTTCGACCTGCGCGACGTGGCCAGGGCGTTGCGCCTGGACCCCGCCTGCGTGCAGTGAACGATGCTGCGGCGCGCGCCAGCCCTGGTAATGGTGGCCACGCTGCTGGCTGCGCTGGTACCGGCCGCTGCCGGTGCCGCGCCAGGCGTGGAGCCCGAGCCCGCGGCAACCGCGCGGCTGCGGCTGGAACACCGCGAAGGCGAGCTGCTGGCCTGGGTCGACAACCTGCTGGCCGGACCGGTCGAGGTCATGCTGCACGCGGACAGCGGCGCCCCGGTTTCACGGCCACCCCTGCCCGCACGCGCCACCGTCCCGGCCCGCGGCCACACCCTGGTCGCGCGCATTTCCGCTTCAACCGCCGGCGGCGCCGGGCTGCGGCTGCAGGCCGTGCCCGGCCATCCCACGACCCGCCCACGGGACATCGAATACGCCTGGCCACTGGCAGCCGCGCAGCTACGCGTCACCCAGGGCTGGGGCGGGCGCTCCAGTCACCGCGCCGCCGCCAGCCGCCACGCGGTCGACCTGGCGGCACCGGTCGGCACCCCGGTGCTGGCGGCCCGCGACGGCATCGTGATGCAGGTTGAATCCAGCTTCAGCGCCGGCGCCTTCGATCCACGCCTGCACGGCCGGGCCAACTTCATCCGCGTGCTCCACGACGACGGCACCATGGCCCTGTACGCGCACCTGGACGCCAACGGCGCGTCGGTGCGCGCGGGCGACCGCGTCCGCCGCGGACAGCGTTTGGGCCTGTCGGGCAACACCGGTTTCAGCGCCGGCCCGCACCTGCACTTCGTGGTCCAGGCCAACCGCGGCATGCGCCTGGAGTCGATCCCGTTCCGCATGTTCGGCCCCGGCGGCGTGCTGCGCTTCCGCGATCCGGAGATATAATTTCCGGTTTCCCAGAAGCCCCGGCGCCAGCAGCGGCGGGTATCGCAATGCCCGACGTTTCCAAAGAATCCGCCCGCCGCCGCACCTTCGCGATCATTTCGCATCCCGACGCCGGCAAGACCACCCTCACCGAAAAGCTGCTGCTGTTCGGCGGGGCGATCCAGATGGCCGGCTCGGTCAAGGGCCGCAAGGCCGCCCGCCACGCCACCTCCGACTGGATGAAGCTGGAGCAGGAACGCGGCATCTCGGTGACCAGCTCGGTGATGCAGTTCCCCTACGAGGGGCGCATCGTCAACCTGCTCGACACCCCCGGCCACGCCGACTTCGGCGAGGACACCTACCGCGTGCTGACCGCGGTGGACTCGGCGCTGATGGTGATCGACGTGGCCAAGGGCGTGGAGGAGCGGACCATCAAGCTGATGGAGGTGTGCCGCATGCGCGACACGCCCATCATGACCTTCATCAACAAGCTCGACCGCGAGGGCCGCGAGCCGATCGAGCTGCTGGACGAGGTGGAAAGCGTGCTGGGCATCCAGTGCGCACCGGTGACCTGGCCGATCGGCATGGGCAAGCGCCTGAAGGGCGTGGTGCACCTGCTCAGCGGCGAGGTGCACCTGTACGAGCAGGGCCGCAACTTCACCCGCCAGGACTCGACCATCTTCGCCTCCATCGATGCGCCGGAGCTGGAAGAACGGATCGGCGCCGCGATGCTGGCCGAACTGCGCGACGAACTTGAACTGGTGCAGGGCGCCAGCCACCCGTTCGACCTGGACGAGTACCGCGCCGGCCGGCTGACGCCGGTGTTCTTCGGCTCGGCGGTGAACAACTTCGGCGTGCAACCGCTGCTGGACTTCTTCGTCAGGCACGCACCCGCGCCCCAGCCACGCGAGACCACCACCCGCGAGGTCGATCCGGCCGAAGACAAGCTCACCGGCTTCGTGTTCAAGATCCAGGCCAACATGGACCCGCAGCACCGTGACCGCGTGGCCTTCATGCGCGTGTGCTCGGGCCGCTTCGAGGCCGGCATGAAGGCCTTCCATTCGCGCAGCGGCAAGGACATGAAGCTGGCCAACGCCCTGACCTTCATGGCCAGCGACCGCGAGATCGCCGCCGAGGCCTGGCCGGGCGACGTCATCGGCATCCACAACCACGGCACCATCTCCATCGGCGACACCTTCACCGAGGGCGAGCCGCTGGCGTTCACCGGCATCCCCAGCTTCGCCCCGGAGCTGTTCCGCCGCGCCCGCCTGCGCGACCCGCTCAGGCTCAAGCAGCTGCAGAAAGGCCTGGAGCAGCTGTCGGAGGAAGGCGCCACCCAGTTCTTCCGCCCGCTGATGAGCAACGACCTGATCCTGGGCGCGATCGGCGTGCTGCAGTTCGACGTGGCCGCCTACCGGCTCAAGGCCGAGTACGGGGTGGACGCGATCTTCGAGCAGGTGGGCGTGGTCACCACGCGCTGGATCCACTGCGACGACGCGAAAAAGCTGGAGGAGTTCCGCGAGAAAAACGCCAACAACCTGGGCATCGACGCCGCCGGCGAGCTGGTCTACCTGGCGCCGACCCGGGTCAACCTGCAGCTGGCCCAGGAGCGCTGGCCGGACGTGCGCTTCGACGCCACCCGCGAACACGCCCCTTAGGGGGACAAGGCTGGTCCTGCAAGGACTTTTCTTGTCGCGCACCCACGCACGCCCGGGTAATGGCATGATCGGCTCTGGACCTCCCCCGGCCCCCCGATGCACACCTTTGCACTGAGTCCGCGCGAAAAGCGCGAGGAATTTGCCAGCGCCCTGACCCACGGGCTGGGCGCCACTGCGGCGCTCGTCGCCGGGATCGTGCTGGTCACCCTGGCCGCGCTGCATGGCAATGGCTGGCAGCTTGGCTCGGCCATCGTGTTCGGCACCAGCCTGCTGCTGCTGTACCTGGCATCGACCCTGTACCACTCCTTCCACAACCCGGTGGTCAAGGGCCGGCTGAAGGTGTTCGACCACTGCGCGATCTACCTGCTGATCGCCGGCACCTATACGCCGTTCACGCTGGTCGCCCTGCGCGGGCCGTGGGGATGGGGCCTGTTCGCGGCGATCTGGTCGCTTGCGCTGGCCGGCGTGGTGTTCAAGCTCTTCTACACCGGCCGCTTCAAGAAGCTCTCCACCCTCGTCTACGTCGCAATGGGCTGGCTGGTGCTGGTGGCGATCAAGCCGGTGCTGGCCGCGCTGGACGCCTGGACCTTCGGCTGGCTGGTCGCCGGCGGGTTGTTCTACACCCTGGGCACGATCTTCTACCACCGCCAGTCGATCCCGTACTCGCACGCGATCTGGCACCTGTTCTGCATCGCCGGCAGCGTCTGCCACTACGTCGCGGTCATGGCCCAGGTCGTAACACCGGCCTGACCCGCGCCGCTCTATCATTACGCCACCATCGCAACGCGGAGTCGCAACGCCATGATCAAGCCACTGCTGATTCCCGCCTGCCTGCTGCTGGCCGCCTGCCAGGCGCAGACGCCCGAACCCGCCCCCGTCCAGGCACAGCCGGACCCCGCCGAAGCCGAGGCACTTGCCGCGGACGGCGAAGTCATCGCCAGCTACGCCTGCGAGGGCGGCAACGGCGTCGACCTGGTCCGCGAAGGCCGGGTGGCGCGGCTGTCACTGAGCGACGGCCGCACGATCCGCCTGGGCGAGATGGCCGGCAGCGATCCGCAAACCTGGGCGGACGTGGGCCTGCGTTTCGTCATTGACGGCGACTTCGTTGAACTGGGCCAGACCAACGGCGAGCGCAACCTGCCCTGCCAGCCGGCGGAATGAGCCCCCACCGGCACTGAACCGCCGACAACACGTTCACCGTGGTTATACCGGGCGCCACCGATGGTGGCGGCAGGCCACACGCCACTCAGGCAATGCCCCCGACCGCCAGCCGCAGACCGCGATACATCGAAGCCGCCACCCGGCATCCGTGGTGGACGGTCGCCGCAGCGGGCGCCCTGGCGCTCGTGGTGCTGGTGCTGCTGTGGGACTGGAACTGGTTCAAGGGACCGCTGGAACGCGCGGTCGAGGCACGCACCGGCCGCAGCTTCGACATCGGCGGTGACCTCGACGTGGATCTGGGCACCACCGTGGCGATCCGTGCCGGCGCCCTGCGCCTGGGCAACGCTGACTGGTCGGACGAACCGGAGATGGCCAGCGCGGAACGGGCCGAAATCCGCGTGCACCTGCCTTCGCTGCTGTTCCGGCGCGAGACCCGGATCCCGGCGATCGAGCTGGACCAGCCGCGCGTGCACCTGGAAATGGGCGATGAAGGCGGCAACTGGAACCTGTTCGGCGAGCCTTCCGGCGGCCCGCCGCCGCGCATCGAACGACTGTGGATCGAAGGCGGCGAGCTGGTCTTCCTGCAGTCGGCCGACGACACCCGGATCGAAGTGACACTGGACAGCCGCGAGGCGGCAAGCGGGGAGGCCGCGCCGCCGGTGGCGGTGGAGGGCAGCGGGCGGTGGCAGGGTAACGACTTCACCCTTGAAGGCCGTGTGGCCTCGCTGCTGGACCTGCAGCAACCCGATGCGGGCCGCGGCTACGGCATCGACCTTCAGGCAAGCGCCGGCCGCACCAGCGCCCACGCCCGCGGGCGCCTGTTCAATCCCTTCCAGCTGCAGCGCTTCGACCTGCAGATGGAGCTGGCGGGCAGCAACCTGGAGGACCTGTATCCGCTGCTGGGCGTGGCGCTGCCGGACACCCCGCCCTATTCGCTGGACGGCCGCTTTGGCCGCGACGGCAATGTGTGGACCTATGAAGGGTTCAGCGGCCAGGTCGGTGACAGCGACCTGGCCGGCGACGTCACCGTCACCGTCGGCGGCGAGCGCCCGCACTTCCAGGCCGACCTGGTGTCGGAACTGCTCGACTTCGATGACCTCGCGGGCCTGGTCGGCGGCTCGCCGGACGCAGGACCCGACGACACCACCAACCCGGAGTTCGAGGAGCGCAGCGCCGAGCGCGCCACCACCGGCAAGGTGCTGCCGCAAACCCCGTATGCGCTGGAAAAGCTGCGGGCCATGGACGCCGACGTGCGCCTGCGCGCGACCCGTATCGAATCGCCAGTACTGCCATTGGACGACATGGACGCCACGCTGGCGCTGGATGCGGGCCTGTTGACGCTGCAGCCGCTGGACTTCGGCGTCGCCGGCGGCACCATCCGCTCCAGCGTGCGCATGGACGCCCGCGGCGAAGCGATCCAGACCCGGCTCGACGCCGACGTCGGTGGCTTGAACCTGGGCCGCCTGTTCCCGGACTCCGCGCTGGCGGACCAGGCGCTGGGCGCGATCGGTGGCCACGTGGCCCTGGCCGGCAGCGGCAACTCGATCGCGCGCATGCTCGGCAGCGCCGACGGCGAGGTGGCGGTGGGCATGGGCAAGGGGCAGGTCGGCAATCTGATCCTGGAACTGGCCGGGATCGACATCTTCGAGGCGCTGCGGTTCCTGCTCACCGGCGACCGCGTGGTGCCGATCCGCTGCGCGTTCGCCGATTTCGCGGTGGAGAACGGGGTGATGGAGGCGCGCGCGCTGGCCTTCGACACCACCGACACCATTATCGTCGGTGAAGGCAACATCGACCTGGGCGAGGAGACCCTGGACCTGGAGCTGCGCCCGCGACCGAAGGACCGCAGCATCCTCACGCTGCGCTCGCCGCTGGTGATCGACGGCACCTTCGCCGACCCGGGCTTCCGCCCGGACATGGGCCGTCTGGGCGTGCGCGGCGCCATCGCCCTGGCGCTGGGCAGCATCGCCCCGCCCGCCGCGCTGCTGGCCACCATCGAAACCGGCCCCGGCGAAGACTCCGGCTGCGGCGGCGAATACGCGGAGTAGGAGCGCGCCATGCGCGCGAAGCCGCGTGAATCCGGACGGTGCCGTTTCAGAATGTGCGCCTTTTGCCATCCATGGCGAGGCGCCGCCGGCTTCGGATCGCCCGGCCCGGCCATCCATGGCCGGGCGTTCGCACCCGCGGCAGTTGCCGATAGGGCAACTGCCAAACGCGGGTGCTCACCCAGCGATGTAGCTGTGCAGCTGGTCCAGCTCGATCTGCTGGTCCTCGATCACCGCCTTGACCAGGTCGCCGATCGACACCAGCCCCAGCACGGTACCGCCGGCGTCGACCACCGGCAGGTGGCGGATGCGCTGGCGGGTGACGATTTCCATGCAGCGTGGCACGTGGTCGTCCAGGCCGACGGTGACCACGTCGGCGGTCATGATCTCGCGCACCGGCGTGCTCTTGGACGACAGCCCCTCCAGCACCACCTTGCGCGCGTAGTCGCGCTCGGAAAGCATTCCCACCAGCGCGCCGTCCTGCATCACCAAGACCGCACCAACCTGTTTGCTTGCCATGAGCCGGATCGCGTCGATGACCGCCGCACCGGGATCGATCGCGAAGACCTCATGCCCCTTCGCCTCCAGCAGATGCCTGACCGTACGCATCGCGTACTCCTCTGGTTGACCGGGTGTCCCCCAACTCTACCCTTTCCGCCGGAAGCCAGGCGTCGACCAAGTAAAGCGGACGCTGCTTGGATTCCAGGTACAGCCGGCCCAGGTACTCGCCGATCAGGCCCAGCGCGATGAGCTGGGTGCCGCCCAGGAACAGGATCACCGCCATCATCGTCGGCCAGCCCGCCACCGCATCGCCGTACAGCAGGGCCTTGGCGATGATCCACACCCCGTACCCGAACGCCAGCAGCGCCGTGGCCAGGCCCAGGTAGGTGGCCACCCGCAGCGGCGCGGTGGAGAAGCTGGTCACCCCCTCAAGGGCGAAATTCCACAGCCGCCACACGTTGTACTTGCTGTGCCCGGCCTGCCGCGGCCGACGCTCGTAGGGAACGGCGACGCGGTTGAAGCCGACCCAGCCGAACAGCCCCTTCATGAACCGGTGCCGCTCGCGCAATTCCCGCAGCGCGGCCAGCGCGCGCGGCGACAGCAGGCGGAAGTCGCCGGTGTCCACCGGGATCGGCGTCTTCGACAGCCGCTGCATCATCCGGTAGAAGCCGTGCGCGGAGGCACGCTTGAACCACCCCTCGCCCTCGCGCACGGTGCGGGTGCCGTAGACATCGTCGAAGCCCTCCCGCCAGCGGGCCACGAACTGCGGTGCCAGCTCAGGCGGGTCCTGGCCGTCAGCGTCCAGGATCAGCGCCGCGCCTTCTTCCACCAGGTCCAGCCCGGCGGTCAGCGCCGCCTCCTTGCCGAAGTTGCGCGACAGCCGCAACAGCGAGACCCGCCGGTCGCCGGCGGCGATTCCCTGCAGCACCTGCCAGGTCCCGTCGCTGCTGCCGTCATCCACGTACAGCACCCGGCCGTGCACCCCCTCCTCGCGCAGCAGCGCATCGAGCACCGCGGCAATCCGCGGATGCAGCTTGGGCAGCGCCTCGGCCTCGTTCCAGGCAGCCACCACCATCGTCAGCAGTTCACGGCTCATCGGCACATCCTACCGCCCGCCGGCCGGGCTACGCCCGCCGTTGGCTCGTCAATCCAGCTGCTCCAGATAGGACTCCCCGCCGATCTGCCGCATCTGCCGCTGGATCTGGCCGGTGCGCCGCTGCACGTAGGGCCCGGGACTGGAAGCGCTGTAGCGGCGGGGACTGGGCAGCACCGCGGCAAGCCGCGCGGCCTGCGCCTGGCTCAGCGCATCCGCGTCGGTGCCGAAGAACGCCTGCGCCGCCGCCTGCGCGCCGTAGACCCCGTCGCCGAACTCAGCCACGTTCACGTACATCTCCAGGATCCGCTGCTTGGGCCACAGCAGCTCCATCAGCACCGTGTACCAGGCCTCCATTCCCTTGCGCACCCAGCTGCGCCCGCTCCACAGGAACACGTTCTTCGCGGTCTGCTGGCTGATCGTGCTGGCCCCGCGCAGCCGCCCGCCGCGCGCGTGCTGCTCGCGCGCCTTTTCAATCGCCTCCAGGTCGAAGCCCCGGTGGCTGGCGAAGCGCTGGTCCTCGGCCGCGATCGCCGCCAGCGGCAGCGCCGGCGCGATGCGATCCATGTCCCGCCACCGGTAGCGGATGCGGAAGTCGCGGTCGCCATCGATCCACGCCGCCACCCGGTGCTCGACCATCACCATCGACAGCGGCGGGTCCACGAACCGCAGCACCAGCACCTGCAGCACGCTGAAGGCAACCAGCAGCACCGGCAGCATCAGCAGCCGGCGCAGCCAGCGGCGCCTGCGGGGCCGCGCGCTCATCCGCGCCGCCCCGGCTTGTGCATCCGGCCAAGTGGCCCCATCTTGGGCAATCCCGCATCCCCGTATGTCATGGTCGCCATTATCGCCATGACCGGGTCGCGCCTGTGTCGTTTCCCATGAATGAATCCATCGCCGACAGCGACCGCCTTACCCGTTTCCTGCTCCCGCATGCCGGCGTGCGCGGCGTGCGCGTGAATTTGCTCGACACCTGGGCGCAGATCGCCACGCGCACCGACGAAGTGCCGGCGGACGCGGCCGCGCTGCTGGGCGAAGCGGCGGCCGCGGCGGCACTGTTCACCGCCCACGTCAAGGTCGACGGCCGGCTGTCGGTGCAGCTCCGCGGCGAAGGCGCGCTGCGCACCCTGTTCGCCGAATGCACGGCCGACGGCACCCTGCGCGGCATCGCGCGCCTGGCCGAGGGCGCGCAGTCGATCCCGCGCGACCTGCGCCAGGCCGGTCCCGGCGCCACCCTGGCCATCACCATCGAGAACCGGGGGATCGGCCGCGGCGAACCGGTCCGCTACCAGGGGCTGGTGGAACTGGCCTCCGAATCGCTCTCCGGCGCGTTCGAGGATTACTTCCGCCAGTCCGAGCAGCTTCCCACCCGGATCCTGCTGGCCGCCAACGCCAACGCCGCGGCCGGGCTGATGCTGCAGCAGCTTCCGGGCGCGGACGGCGACGCCGACGGCTGGAACCGGGCCAGCACCCTGTTCGACACCCTCGCCCCGGCCGAACTGCTGGCCTTGGACGGCGACACCCTCCTGCACCGGCTGTTCCACGAAGAAACGCCCGAATCCATGGGCGGGCGGGCGCTGCGCTTCGGTTGCTCGTGCTCGCGCCAGCGGGTAGCCGCGGTGCTGCAGGCGCTGGGCCGCGCGGAGGCCGACGCCGCCGTGGTCGCCGGCGATGGCGCCGCCATGGTGCGCTGCGAATTCTGCGGGCAGACCTACGATTTTGAGCAATCGGACGTTGACGCCCTCTTCACTGCGGTGCAGGCTCCATTGGAAGCCCCGCCCCGCCTGCAATAGGCGAGCGGGAGTTGTTCGGGGATTGTTAAAGAAACATAAACGGGCTAGAGTCGGAAGTCTCCAGAACCGGAACTTCCGGCCCCCGCCACGGGTCGACTGTCCACCATGTCATTGCGCCTCGCCAAGCTTGCGCTCCCTGCCCTGCTCGCCCTCGGCGTCGCAGCGGGAGCGCATGCGCAGGACCGGGGTGACGATGACCAGGCAGTACTTCCGGTATGGAACAACAGCGGCCAGATCGAGGCCCTGCTGGTACTGGAACCGACCGAAGACGGCGCCCGCGCCGGCACCCGCTGGCGCTTCGGCGCCAGCAGCCTGGACACCACGTTCGGGCTGGCTGCCGGCGACTCGCTGGCCCTGCTGTGCAATCACCAGGGCGGCCTGGCGGTCGCCCTCGGCAACCTGGCCAACAACTGCAGCCTGGCCTCCCTCGGGGACGACGCCGACGCGCAGCGCAGCACCGCCACCGCCGCCTTCAACCGCCCCGGTGGCCAGGTGGGCGTGACGGTCGGCGATACCCAGGGCAGCTTGCCGGCATGGCTAGCCCCGGGCACCGGCGCCGGCAACGCCCAGGTCGATGGCAGCGACCTCACCGTCTTCGCCCAGAAGAACATCAGCGACCAGGGCTACGTGACCATCGCCGGCACCGTGGCCAAGGCGCGCCTGATTCCCTATGCCCAGGCGCCCGCCGGCCTGGCGGACCACTGGGACAGCAGGAGCCTCCGCCTGGGCGGCGGCTACGGCAACTTCGGCGCCAGCATCGTCGGCCAGGTCATCGACACCCCCGGGCAGGAACGCTTCGAAGGCGTCGGCCTGGGCCTGACCTGGCGCACCCCCTGGAGCGGCCAGCTCACCGTCGGCGCCGAAAACGTCGTCACCAGGGGCAAGAACCCGTTCTCACCGCGCGGCGAGAATGGCGAGGACGAGGGCACCGTTCCCTACGTCCGCTACGAGCAGGATCTCTGACAGATCCTCGCTTTCCGGGCCGGTTTACCGGAACCGGCACGATTTGTTAACGACACTTTAATTTCTCTCCCAAGGGGGCTAGTATCGGCCCCGGCCTTGCCGAATTTGGCGTCTTGCTTGACGTCCCCGGCGGGTTCCCATGGGAATTTCCCAAGCCTCACTTGGAGAGAGAAATGACACTCAAGACCACCAAGCTCCGCGACGCGATCACTTTCGCGCTCGTTGCGGGCGCTACCGCGGTCGCCGGCACGGGCGTTGCAGTTGCCCAGGACACCGGCGATCAGCAGGGAGCCACCACCCTGGACCGCATCGAGGTCACCGGCTCGCGCATTCGTTCGGTCGATGCCGAAACCTCGCAGCCTGTCCTCGTACTGGACCGTGCAGACATCGAGAAGCAGGGCCTGACCTCGGTCGCAGAAGTGCTCTCGCGCATTTCGGCCAACGGCGCCGGCATCAACCGCACCTTCAACAACGGCGGCGACGGCTCCGCGGAGATCTCGCTGCGTAACCTCGGCTCCTCGCGCACCTTGGTGCTCGTTGACGGCCGTCGCTGGGTCTCGACCCTGACCGGCTCAGTCGACCTCAACACCATCCCGACCGCCGTCGTGGAACGCATCGAAGTCCTGAAGGACGGCGCCTCTGCGATCTACGGCTCCGACGCGATCGCCGGCGTGGTGAACATCATCACCCGCGACAACTTCGAGGGCGCGGAATTCCGCACCCATATCGGCCAGTTCAACCAGGGTGACGGCGAACGCACCTCGGTCGACGCCACGCTGGGCATGAGCGGCGAGCGCGGCAACGTGGTCATCAGCCTGTCGCGCGTCGAGGAGGAGGCTGTCTCCGCTGGTGACCGTACGTTGTCAGCTGTGCCGCTTTACGGCCTGGGCAGCGCGCTTAACAGCGGCTACTCCAACCACGGCAGAATCTGGAACGGCGGCTTCGATCCCGATAGCGACTATGACGACCTGTCCCGAATCATCGACGGTGGCACATCGATCAACGGCCGCTACGGTCTTGACCAGTTCGTCCCGTACGACACCGACGAGCATTCGTACAACTATGCGGCCGACAATTACCTGCTGACCCCGCAGACTCGTACCTCGGTGTTCCTCAAGGGTCGCTACGACCTCACCGACAACATCAGCTTCCGCGCCGATGCCATGTACAACGAGCGTCGTTCGGCCCAGCAGCTTGCGGGCTTCCCGCTGAGCGGCGGCGATTGGTTCGGCAACGCGTCCAACACGGCGATGAGCGGCGACAGCTACTTCAACCCGTACAACCCGCTGTATGGCGGTGACGGACGCGACTTGCAGTGGAGCCATCGCCTCACCGAGCAGGCCCGCTACTACGAGCAGGACGTCAAGACGATCCACACCTACGTGGGCCTGGAGGGCGCGTTCGATATCGGCAACCGCTTCTTCAACTGGGACGTCGGCTACAACTTCAACAAGACCGACCAGCACGACGCCCAGATCGGCGACGCCAACATGCTCAACGTGGCCTTGGGCGTTGGCCCTTCGGAAATGCGTGACGGCCAGGTGGTCTGTGTCGACTCGCCCGGTGGCGCGGTAATCGACGGCTGCGTGCCGTTCAACCCGCTGTCGCCGGCCGGCGGCGTGACCCAGGAGATGCTGGACTACATCCTGTTTACCGCCCAGGACACGTTCCAGGGCCGCAGCGAGAGCTTCACCGCCAACCTCACCGGCGAGATCGCCGAGCTGCCGGGCGGCATGATGGGCTTCGCGGCCGGCATCGAATCGCGCAGGGAAAGCGGCTTCGACCGTCCCGACGCCTTCGTGGCCGCCGGCTACACCTCGGGCAACTCTCGCCTGGCGACCTCGGGTGCGTATGACCTCGACGAGATCTACGCCGAGCTCCTGATCCCGGTCCTGGCCGACGTGCCGGGCGCCCAGCTGCTGGAGTTCAGCCTGGCCAGCCGGTACTCGGACTACAGCAACTTCGGCGACACCGTCAACAGCAAGTTCGGCTTCAAGTGGAAGCCGATCGAAGACCTGCTGGTGCGTGGTAACTGGGCCGAGGGCTTCCGCGCTCCGCCGATCCAGACGCTGTTCCGCGGCGCCTCCGACACCTACACCAGCTTCGGCGACATCTGCTCGGCCGACTATGCCGGTCGCACCGACACCATCGCGGCCAACTGCGCCGCGGCGGGCGTGCCGGCCGACTACCTCCAGCTGACCAACGCAGGCCGCGGTTACAGTGGCCAGACGGTATTCCCGTTCACCCTGGGCGGTAATCCCAACGCCGGTCCGGAAACTTCGACGTCCAAGACCCTGGGCTTCGTCTACAGCCCCGGCTTCGCGCGCGGCCTGGATGTCTCGGTCGACTGGTGGAACATCGAGATCGAGGGCGCGCTGACGACCCCGTCCGCCGCGTTCATTCTCGACCAGTGCTACGCCGAGGGCGACCAGTCGTTCTGCAACATGCTCGTCCGCGACACCTCGCCCGGCGTGAACCAGGGCGTGATCACCGAGATGAACCTGGTGCCGCAGAACGCGGCCCTGATGGAAGTGGAAGGCTGGGACGTCAACGTCCAGTACGCCTTCCCGGAGACCGAGTACGGCCAGTTCCGTCTCGGCGTGGACACCTCCTACATCAGCACGTGGGACTCGCAGAACAGCGCAGCCTCGCCGGTGGTGAACAACGTCGGCATGTACTACGACCGGGATCCGAACTGGCGCCTGCGTGCCAACGGGTCGCTGGACTGGACCTACGGTGACTTCGCCGCAACCTGGATGACGCGCTACCACTCCGGCCTGGTCGAGTCCTGTGCAAACCCCGGTTTCGGCCTGTGCTCGGATGAGGACCGTCGCACTGATGACGGCGCGGCTCCGCGCAACCGCCTGCCGGCCACCACGTACCACGACGTGCAGGTCAGCTACTTCCTGCCGTGGAACGGCACCGTCAAGGTGGGTGTGAACAACATCTTCAAGAAGGACCCGCCGTACTCGCAGCAGGCATTTGCGAACTCGTTCGATCCGCAGTACGACATTCCGAGCAGCCGCTACATGTACCTCGAGTACGTGCAGCGCTTCTGATCGGAAGCTCGACGCAAGCAAGGCGAAGTGGCCCCGGAAACGGGGCCACTTTTTTTGTACGCATTGGACAATGCGGGGATGCGGGGAGGATCATCGGTTTAACCGTCCACACCCCGCCCGATGGCCACATTGAGCACTTCCACCGCAGCCAGCATCGAGGAGTTTCGCGCACGTGCGCGCGCCTGCGCCGACTCCGGCCGCTGGGATGAAGCCGAGGCGGCGCTCGGCGGACTGCTGCGGCAGTCGCCCGAGGACGTCGAGGCCCTGAACGTACTCAGCGCCAGCGCAACGGCACGTGGCGCGTTCCACGAGGCCGGGGCGATGCTGCACCAGGCGCTGGCCGTCGCACCCGGCGACGGCAGCGTGCGCAAGAACCTCGGCATGCTGCTGTTGCAGACGGGCGACGCCGCAGGCGCCGCGGACGTGCTCCAACAGGCGGTTGATGACGATCCCGACTTCTTCGTCGCGCGGCTGCTCCTGGGCCTGGCGCACGAGCGTTGCGGCCAGCCCGAGATCGCCTACGCCGGATACCTGGCCGCCCTTGTCAACGCCGATTGAATTCTGACCCACTTTGGCCCGTTATCGCCGATTGAAATC
>JBQDAV010000001.1:120196-232325 GCA_052090405.1 Luteimonas sp. | reverse complement strand
CCCGACAAGGAAACCATCTACCACGCCTACGTGGTGGACCAGCAGCGGCGCCTGCTGGGGGTGGTCTCACTGCGCGAACTGATCGTCGCCTCCGCCACCACCAGCGTGGAAGCGCTGATGACCCGCGACGTGGTGTCGGTACAGGCCAACGCACCCGTGCGCGAAGCGATCAACGCCATCGACCACTATGACCTGCTGGCAGTCCCGGTGACCGACGATGGCCACGCACTGATCGGCATCGTCACCGTCGACGACGTGCTCGACTCGGCCGAGGACGAGGCCACCGAGGACTTCCACAAGGGCGGCGGCAGCCTGCCGCTCAAGAGCACCAGCCTGCTGGGCGCCTCCGCCTGGCTGCTGTACCGCAAGCGGGTGTTCTGGCTGGTGGTGCTGGTGTTCGGAAACCTGCTTTCCAGCGCCGGCATCGCCTACTTCGAGGAGACCATTGCCACCTACATCGCGCTGGTGTTCTTCCTGCCCCTGCTGATCGGCTCGGGCGGCAACGCCGGCTCCCAGGCCTCCACGCTGATGGTGCGTTCACTGGCCACCGGCGACGTGAAGATGCGCGACTGGGGCCGGATGCTGGGCCGCGAATTCGGCGTCGCGGCGCTGCTGGGGTTGACCATGGCGGTGGCGGTGGCCCCCATCGGCATCTACCGCGGCGGCTACGAGATCGCCCTGACCACGTCGCTTTCGATGGTCCTGATCGTGCTCACCGGCAGCATCGTGGGCATGTCGCTGCCGTTCCTGCTGTCACGGCTGCGGCTGGACCCGGCCACCTCCAGCGCGCCCCTGATCACCTCCATCTGCGACGCGATCGGGGTGGTCATCTACCTGTCCATCGCGGTCGCCATACTCGGCGCCCCGGGGACGGGCGGCTGAGGCGCGCGTCATCGGCATCAAGCCGGTGCTGACCGCCCTGGCACCGCGCTGCGCCTGGCACGGCGCATCCGCCAGCCGTACCCCAGGTACGTCACCACGAACATGGCGCTCATCAGCACCACGATGGTCGGCGCCGGCGCGCTGTCCAGGAAAAAGCTCAGGTACACGCCGGCCAGGCACGCCAGCAGCGAGACCAGCACCGCCACCAGCAGCATCGCCGCAAAGGTCCGGGTCAGCAGGTAGGCGATCGCCCCGGGGGTGATCAACAGCGCGATCGCCAGCACCAGGCCGACCGCCTTGAGCGCGCCGACGATGGAAAGCGACAGCATTGCAAGCAGGCCGTAGTGCAGCCACCGCACCGGCAGGCCCAGGCTGGCGGCATGGACCGGGTCGAAGGCGTGCAGCAGCAGGTCGCGCCAGCGCCAGGCCATCGCCGCAACCACCAGCAGGCCGATGCCGCCGGCCAGCCACAGGTCGGCGGGCAGGATCCCGAGCATGTCGCCGAACAGGATATGGTCCAGGTGCACGTCGGTCTCGATCGCCACGTACAGCACCAGGCCGAACGCGAACATCCCCGAGAACACCACCCCCATCAGCGTCTCCTGGCGCACCCGGCTGTGCTCCTTCAGGTAGCCGATGGCCAGCGCGCAGCCCATGCCGGCGGCGAACGCGCCGAGCACATAGGGCAGGCCCAGCAGCCAGGACAGCACCACGCCCGGCAACACCGCGTGGGCGATGGCGTCGCCCATCAGCGCCCAGCCGCGCAGCACCAGCAGGCACGACAGCAGCGCGGTCGGCACCGAGACCAGCACGGCGACCAGCATCGCATCGCGCATGAAATCCAGCTGCAGCGGCAGCAACAGCAGGTCGATCACGTGCCTGTCTCCTGCGCATGGCCGGCCCGCGCGGCGCGGATGCGCCCGCGTGCGGCCAGCCGGCCGTGGGTGGGCGCGAACGCGAACGCGACCAGGAACAGCGCCGTCTGCAGCAGCACGATGATCCCGCCGGTGGCCCCGTCGATGTAGTAGCTGGCATAGGCCCCGACGGCGCCGGTCAGCGCGCCGATGCCGACGCTGATGCCCAGCAGCCGCGGGAACCGGTCGGCCAGCAGGTAGGCGGTCGCGCCCGGCGTCACCACCATCGCGATCACCAGGAACGCGCCCACCGCCATCATCGCCGCCACCGCGCAGGCCGACAGCAGGGCGAAGAACAACACCTTGAGCCGGGTCGGACGCAGCCCGATCGAGTGCGCGTGGTGCTCGTCGAAGAACACCACCAGCAGGTCGCGCCACTTCCACAGCAGCAAGGCCAGCGACACCACCGAGATGACCGCCAGCTGCAGCGTGTCCTCGCGGGTGATCGCCAGCACATTGCCCATCACGATGGTGCGCACGTTGATCGGCATCGGCGACAGCGACACCATGAACAGGCCCAGGCCGAAGAAACCGGTGAAGATCAGCCCGATCACCACGTCCTCGCGCAGCCGGGTGCGCTGGCGCAGGAACAGCATCGCCGCCGCGGCCAGCCCGCCGGCGAAGAACGCGCCCAGCGAGAACGGCAGTCCGAGCATCCAGGCGCCGGCGACCCCCGGCACGATCGAATGCGACAGCGCATCGGCGATCAACGCCCAGCCCTTGAGCATCAGGTAGGCCGACAGGAACGCGCACACCG
Source organism: Luteimonas sp. (assembly GCA_052090405.1). Taxonomy (GTDB): domain Bacteria; phylum Pseudomonadota; class Gammaproteobacteria; order Xanthomonadales; family Xanthomonadaceae; genus Luteimonas. Next base: position 229,772 of record JBQDAV010000001.1, on the reverse strand, counting down.
CCCCCACCAGCGCGCAGATCCAGACCGCATTGCGCATGTAGGCGTAGCCGAAGGGCTCGAGCAGCAGTTCCATCATGGCGCCGGGTCCTGCTGCCCGCGCGGGGTCGCGCGGCCTTCCACCAGCACCAGCGGGCGTTCGTCGTCGGTCAGGATGCCCAGCCCGGACGCGCGCTGCTCGCCGTCGGCGAACACGAAATGGCGCAGCACGCCGCCGAAGGCGCGCTCCAGGTTCCCGCGGGTAAACACCTGCGCGGTCGGGCCGCTGGCCAGCACCGTGCGCCGCAGCAGCACGCTGCGGTCGCAGAACTCGGGCACGCTGCCCAGGTTGTGGGTGGACACCAGCAGGATCCGGCCCTCGTCGCGCAGCCCGCGCAGCAGGCCGATGATCGCGTCCTCGGTGGTCACGTCGACCCCGGTGAACGGCTCGTCCAGCAGGATCACGCGCCCGTCCTGGGCCAGCGCCCGGGCCAGGAAGGCGCGCTTCTTCTGCCCGCCCGACAGCTCGCCGATCTGGCGCCGGCGCAGCTCCGCCAGGCCCACCCGCTCCAGCGCCGCATCCACCCGGCGGCGGTCCTCGCGCGAAGGCCTGCGGAAGGTGTTCATCCGGCCCTGCCGGCCCATCATCACCACGTCCTCGACCAGCACCGGGAAGTTCCAGTCCACGTCCTCGCTCTGCGGCACGTAGGCCACCAGGTTGTCGCGCAGCGCCCCGGCCACCGGCCGGCCGAGGATGCGGATGCGGCCGGTGGCCAGCGGCACCAGGCCCATCGCGGCCTTGAACAGGGTGGACTTGCCGCTGCCGTTGATGCCCACCAGCGCGGTGATCGAGCCGGGCGGGATCGCGAACGTCGCCCGCTCCAGCGCCATGTGGCCGTTGCGGTAGATGACGGTAACGTCGTCGACCTCGAGTCCGGGCGCGGGCCCGGGCGGGGAATCATTCATTGCGACAGCTCCTCCACGATCCGGTCGCTGGTCACCCGCAGCAGGTCCAGGTAGGTCGGCACCTCGCCATCCGGGCCGCTGAGCGAGTCCACGTACAGCACCCCGCCATAGCGCGCGCCGGTCTCGCGCGCGACCTGCAGCGCCGGATCGGGCGAGACGGTGCTTTCGCTGAACACCACCGGGATGCGGTGCTCGCGCACCGCGTCGATCACCTTGCGCACCTGCTGCGGCGTGCCCTGCTGGTCGGCGTTGATTGGCCACAGATACAGTTCGCGCAGGCCGAAATCGCGCGCCAGGTAGCTGAAGGCGCCCTCGCTGGTCACCAGCCAGCGGCGGTCCTCCGGCAGCGCCGCGAAACGCTCGCGGATCGGCCCGAAGGTGGCGTCGATGCGCGCCTTGTAGGCCGCGGCGTTGGCGCGATAGACATCCGCGTTGTCCGGATCATGCTCGGCCAGGGCGTCACGGATGTTGTCCACGTAGATGTGCGCGGCATCGGGCGACATCCACGCGTGCGGATTGGGCCTGCCGGTGTACGGCCCCTCGGCGATGCCCATCGGCTCGATGCCTTCGCTGACGACCACGCCGGGGACGTCGCCCAGGCGGGCGAAGAACCGTTCGAACCACAGCTCCAGGTTCAGCCCGTTCCACAGCACCAGCTGTGCGCCCCGCGCCCGCACCAGGTCCCCCGGCGTGGGCTGGTATTCGTGGATCTCGGCGTCCGGCCGGGTGATCGACTCGACCACCGCGGCATCGCCGGCCACGTTGCGGGCGATGTCGGCGATCACGGTGAAGCTGGTCACCACCTTGAACCTCCCGTCGGCGTCGTCCCCAACCGGGGCCGGGCCGCTGCAGGCGGCCACGGCCAATACCGTGCAGGCGAGCGCGGCCGCGGCCACGCCGCGCAACATGCGCTGGCTCGATCGTTTCATCACTTGATCTCCTCGCTGGAAGAAAAGGCGTCCACCCAGGCCTCGAGCACCGGCTCCAGCCCCAGCCGGCGGCGCCCCTGCCAGCCGCTGGCAAGCACCCGGCCGTCGCGGCCGATCAGCACCAGGTTCGGCGGCGCCGCGCCACCCAGCGCGCGGATCGCCGGCAGCGCACGCAGGCGGCGATGGTCGATGGCGGGCCAGGGCATCTGCTGCAGGCGCATGTAGCGGCGCATGTCGGACTCGGCCGCGTCCAGGCTGACGTAGACCACCTCGGTGCTGGCACCGGCGAGGCGCAGCGCATCGCGCACCTCGCGCAGGGTCGGCACGAAAGCGTGGCAGGGCGCACACCAGTCGGCACCGAAGTACAGCGCGACGATCTCCGGCTCGCGGTCCCAGCGCAACGGCACGAAGCGCGCCCCTTCGGGACGGACCAGGTGATCGCCGATGCTCTCGCGCAGGTCCGGCGCCGCCTCGCCGCGCTCGCCGGCGGCCGCCGGCCAGGCGGCCGTGAGCATCAGCGCCAGCACACCGACCCGGAGCCAGGCCTGCAAGGCCACTGCCATCACCCGCGCCTCCACGGCCGCCTCAGAAGCTGAAGCGTGCACTGGCATGGACCGAACGCGCAAAGCGCGGGCCGTAGACATAGTCGTTGTCGCGCCCGGGCCCGGTTTCCAGGTCCTTTTGCCGCTCATCAAACAGGTTGCGCACGCCCAGCCCCAGGTCCCAATGCCTGTCGGTCGGGCCCAGGTGCCAGGCCGCGCCCACGTCGACCACCCGGAAGCCATTGCTGCGGTTGAGGCTGGCGGTGTTGTTGTTGAGCGCCCACATCGGGCCGGTGTAGTTCAGCCCGGCGTAGACATCGACCAGCGGCGAAGGCGACCACGTCAGTTGCACCTGCCCGCTCCAGCGCGGGGTCTTCAGGTACTCGCGCGACGCGATCACGGTGGCGTCGCCGTCCTCCCCGTCGTCGAATATCACCTGGGCCTCATCGAACCGCGAGCGGTACCAGGCCACTCCGCTGGCCAGGCGCAGGGTGTCGCTTGCCTGCCAGCCGAGGTTGGTTTCGAACCCGGCCACCTTCGAGCCGCTGGCGTTGTCGCGCACCTGGTACAGGCCGGCATCGTCCCCGCGGATCTCGCTGAGCACGAAGGTGTCGCGCAGTTCCGTCATTGAAGCGGTCGCATCCCAGGTCAGCGCGCTGCCGGCCGGGCGCCAGTCAAAGCCCAGCATCGCGGTCGTGGCACGCTCCTCGCGCAGGTCGTCGGCATTGCGGATGCGCACCGGCTCGGCGCCCAGCGTGTCCACGTGCAGGTCCTCGCTGAACGCCTCCGGGGCGCGGAAGCCGGTGGACACGCCAGCGCGCCAGGTCGCGGCCGGGCCCGCCTTCCATGCCAGCGCCACCCGCGGCGAGAAAATCGGATCGTCCAGCGCCGAGCTCCTGTCCGCACGCACGCCCATCACCAGGTCCACCGTATCGGCCACGGCCCACTCGTCCTGCACGAACGCTCCCAGGTTGGTGTAAGTCTCGCGCACCCCGCGCAGCACGGTGGCACCGGCACCGTCGCGCTGGTCGTCGCGCACCTGCTCGCGCCGGTACTGCACGCCGAACGCCAGCGCATGCGCCCCGCGACGCAGGTTGAACTGGCTGTCCAGGTAATGCAGCGGGTTCTCGGTGTAGCCGTACTGGTACCAGGACTCGGAGGCGGCGCTGTCCGGAACGGTCGGATCCAGCTCGTCCGGATCGAATCCCGGAGCGGAAGGATCGGCGACCACCTCGCCCAGGCCGCCATAGAAGCTCCCGCGCCTGATCCAGGCAAACGAGTAGCCCAGGGTGAAGTCGGCATCATCGCTGATGATCTGGTCCCAGTGCAGGCCGCCGCGATGGAATTCCGTCTGCAGCGACTCGGCGGTGTTGGCCAGCCACTCCGGCTGGTCCAGGCGGTTGCCGCCGCGCCGGTCCTCGTCGGTGTACAGGTAGTGCGCGCGCAGGGTGGTGCTCTCGCCTGGCGCGACCCAGCCCTGCATCCCGGCTACCCACTGTTCGCGGTCCACGATCTCGGTGTACCCGTCGCCGTCAAAATCCACCGGATCGCCCCGCAGCCACTGGCCCACGAACGACACCCCGGCGCGACCGTCGACCGATACCAGGTCTGCACGAGCATCGAGCGCGTGCAGCGGCGCGCCCTTCTGGCTCTCGGTGGTCAGCTGCACGAAGCCGCCGTTGCGCACCGGCTCGCGCGGGATCAGGTTGACCACCCCGGCCACCGCGCCCGGCCCGTACAGCGCGGAGCCGCCGCCCTTCACCACCTCGACCCGGTCGATGAAGGCCACCGGGATCTGTTCCAGCCCATACACGCTGCCCAGCGTGGACATCAGCGGCGCGCCGTCGAACAGGAGCTGGTTGTAGGCGCCGCCCAGGCCCAGCAGCTGGACCTCGGAGGTGTTGCAGTTCTGGCAGTTGCTTTCCACCCGCAGGCCGTTGATCAGTTCCGCGGCGCGTGAGAAGTCGGTGGCCGCGCGCAGGGCGATGTCCTCACTGTGCAGCACCTCGGTGCGTATCGGCACATCGGCAAGCAGGCGCTCGGTGCGGGTGGCGGTGCTCACCACCTGGACCCGGTCCAGCTCCACTGCCTCACGCCCGGCCGCCCCCGCCTGGCCACCCGTCAGGGCAGCCAGCGCAACTTGCAGCAGCGCCGGAACAAGGCGGCGGGGAAGGCATCCGGGCGACAGCGGAACGGCCGGGACGGAGACGGATTCGGACATGAATCGGCTCATCGTGGGGAGGAAGCGCAGCATGATATAGCATCTACTATCTTATAGATATATTACTTTTTTCATGTGTAAATACTAACCTTTGACCACATGTTTCAGTCGGATTGGCGACAATGGCTGCCGTTGACGGCAAATGGAGGCCGCGCGGAATGTCACGGGCACGACGATCAGGAAAGCGGAAAGCGGGGCAGCCGGCGCCGCTGCTCGACGCCCGGATACAGATGGAGAGCTTCCAGCAGGTGCGCGAAGCACACCGCCTGGAGCTGATCGAGGATTACGTGGAGCTGATTTCCGACCTCATCGCCGACGGCGGCGAAGCCCGCCAGGTCGACATCACCGCCCGCCTGGGGGTCACCCAGCCGACCGTTGCGAACATGATCAAGCGCCTGGTGCGCGAGGGCTGGGCAATGCAGCGCCCCTACCGCGGGGTGTTCCTCACCGAAAAGGGCGAGGCCCTGGCCACCGCCAGCCGCGAGCGGCACCGCACCGTGGAGGAGTTCCTGGTGGCGCTGGGCGTGCCCGAAGACATCGCCCGCCGCGACTCGGAGGGCATCGAGCACCACGTCAGCCCGGAGACGCTGGAGATCTTCGCCCGGTTCGTCGAGAACGCGGGCCGGCGCAAGTAAAAGGTTCTTTTCCCGACTTCGGGGAAGACAGGCTCCGGCGTTTCTTCGTCATGCCTCGTCGTGACCTGACGCGCCCCGCCGTGGCCGGCAGGCCTTTGCGCTTCATGTCCCCCGGCATCCGCCTGCGGCGGCTGCCTCCTCCTTTACTTACGCGCAAAGGCCTGCCGGCCACGACGGGGCCCGGCTTCGGAACGGGTGCGGCAGCCATGCGCGGAATCCGAACTCTGCATGAAAAAGGCCGGCGCGAGTACGCGCCGGCCTTCCGGTCACCTGCAGCCGCCGCCGATCAGGCGATCGAAGCGCGGTAGATCGACTCGATCGACTCGTCCAGAGCGCGGTTGAACTCATCGTCACTCTGCTGCGCGGTCAGGCCCTCGGTCAGGGCGCGGCTGAAGCTGGCGATCACGCCGGGGTTCTTCGCCAGCTTCTCATTGGCCTCGGCGCGGGTGTAGCCGCCCGAGAGCGCCACCACCTTGAGCACCGCCGGGTGGTCGACGATCTCCTGGAAGAAGCCGTCCACGCTGGGCAGGGTGAGCTTGAAGATCACCGGGTTGTCGGTGCTGTAGCGCGACAGGCGCTCGAGGATGCCCTTCTTCATCTCCACCTCGATGGCTTCCTTGTCGGCCGCCTTGATGTCCACCTCCGGCTCCAGGATCGGCACCAGGCCGGCGTCGAGCACCTGCTGGCCCAGGTCGAACTGCTGGTCGAGCACGTCGGCGATGCCGCTGGCGTTGTTGGACTTGATCACCGAACGCTCCTTGGTGCCGAACACGCCCTTGGCCCTGGCCTTGGCCAGCAGCTCGGACAGGCCCGGGATCGGCTTCATCCGCTGCACGCCATCGGCCTCGTCCTCCAGACCCTTGTCGATCTTCAGGAACGGCACCACGCCCTTGGTCTGCCACAGGAAAGCGGCCGCGTCCTGGCCCTCGAAGCTGTCGTCCAGGGTGCGCTCGAACAGGATCGCGCCCAGGATCCGGTCGCCGTTGAAGGCCGGGCTGGAGACGATGCGGGTGCGCATCTGGTGCACCAGGCCGAACATCTCCTCCTCGCTCGACCACGCCGAGGACTCGATGCCGTAAAGGCCGAGCGCCCTGGGCGTGCTGCCCCCGCTCTGGTCGAGCGCCGCAATGAAACCCTTGCCGGAAGCGATCCTGTCACGCTGCTGCTGATTGATGGCCACGTCGAATTCCTGTCGTCTGGAGGGGGAGAAGGCGGGATTCCGCAACCTCCAATGATACCCCGGGGCCGCGCCGGACGGCCCCGGGCGCGGGCCGCGGCGGCGCTTGCAGCAGGGCGGCGCGGGGCGCACGCGCTGTAGAATGACGGGTTTTGGCCAGGCACCGCAGTGCAAGCTTTCGTTCCAGGACCGGTCGGCGGGCCGACCTTCATCCGCCTGCTCGCGCGGGCCGCGGAGCGCCCGTTCCCGCCGCCGGGGCTGCCCCCGGCCGGCCGGCTGGGCGAATGGATCGACTGGCCGCGGGCGGTGACCCTGTCGCGGGCGCTCGACCAGCAGCCCGCCGACCCCGCCCGCGGCGAACCGGCCAGCGCCGCCGGGCTGGCGGAGGAGTGCGCACGGGTCCGCGCCGCGCTGGCCGCCGACATCGACAACGGCCCCGGTCCGGTCGCGGCCGACGCCGGCTTCTCCCCTTTCCAGCAGCACATACAGGCAATGCAGCGCGCCATGCAGTCCGCCACCGGCCGCCTGCGCGGCGACCTGCGCGAGCGCCTGGCCGGCGGCTGCGCGCAGCAGGCCCGTCTGGCCGAGTTGGACGCAGCCATGGAGGCCGCGCTCAGCCCACGCGAGACCAGCCTGCTGTCCGCCGTGCCGGCCCTGCTGGCCGCGCATTACGAACGCGAACAGCGGCCGGCAACCTTCCACCGCGAACTGCGCGAACTGCTGCTGGCCGAGCTGGACCTGCGCTTCCAACCCGTCGAAGGGCTGCTCGCGGCCCTTCGCAGCCCCTGATCAAGGACAAGATGAAAACCAACTACCTGGGCATTTCCGTATTCGTGCTCGGCCTGGCCGCGGTGTGCTGGGTCGGGTCGGGTTATCTGGGCAGCAACCTGCCGGCGCTGGCGGTCACGCTGCTGATCGCGGCGCTGTACCTGGTCGGCGCGCTGGAGCTGTACCGCTACCGCCAGGCCACCGGCTCGCTGGACGACGCGCTGGCCGCGCTGGACGGCCAGGCGCCGGAGCTGGCGCAGTGGCTGCAGGGCCTGCACCCTTCACTGCGCAGCCCGGTGCGGCTGCGGGTGGAAGGCGGGCGCGCCGGCCTGCCCACGCCCGCGCTCACGCCCTACCTGGTCGGCATGCTGGTGCTGCTGGGCATGCTCGGCACCCTGCTGGGCATGGTGCTGACCCTGCGCGGCACCGGCATGGCCCTGCAGACCGCCACCGACCTGCAGGCGGTGCGCGATTCGCTGGCCGCGCCGGTCAGCGGCCTGGGCGTGGCCTTCGGCGCCTCGATCGCGGGCGTGGCCAGCTCCGCCGCGCTGGGACTGCTCGCCGCGCTGGTGCGGCGCGAGCGGATCGACGCGGTGCAACGCCTGGACGCCCACATCGCCACCACCCTGCGCGGCCATTCCCAGGCCCAGCAGCGCGAGCAGGCGCTTGAACTGTTGCAGGCCCAGGCCGCCACGATGCCCACGCTGGTGGAGCGGCTGGAATCGATGATGGCCGCGCTGGAGCAGCAATCGCAGGCCGCCCACGCACAGCAGGCCCGGCAGCAGGACGCCTTCCACGCCAGCACCCGGGCCGCCTGCCGCGAACTGGCGCAGTCGGTCGGCCAGTCGCTGCAGGCCAGCGCCGCCGAAGGCGCGCGCCTGGCCGGCCGGGCGCTGGCGCCGCTGATGGAATCGGCCATGGCCGACATGTCGCGGCAGGCCGCCTCCGTACACGAGCAGGTCACCGCCAGCGCCCGCGAGCACCTGCAGGCACTTGAATCCGGCTTCAGCCAGCGCGCCGAAGCGCTGCTGGAGCGCATCGGCGAGCGCATGCAGGCGATCACCGACGGCACCGCCGCGGGCTGGGAGCAGGCGCTCAGCGCGCAGCAGGCCGGCCATGAAGCGCTGGTCGCCCGCCAGCAGCAGGCGCTGGACAGCACCGTGGCAGGCTTCGCCGGCCAGGCCGACACCCTGATTGCCGGCGTCAGCGAAGCCCACGAAAAGCTGCAGCAGGCGCTGGCCGAGCGCGACGAACAGCGCCTGGCCACCTGGCGTGACAGCCTGGCCGGCATCAGCGGGGAGCTGCGCGGGCAGTGGGCTGAGCTCACCGCGCAGAGCCGCAGCCACGCCAGCGACACCGTGGCCGAGATCTCGCGCCTGATGGAAGCCGCCGCGGAAGGTCCGCGCGCCGCTGCCGAGACCATCGCCGAGCTGCGCCAGACCCTGTCCGACAGCATGCAGCGCGACGCCGCCATGCTGCAGGAACGCAGCCGCATGCTGGAAACCCTGGACACCCTGCTGAGCGCGGTGAACAGCGCCTCCGGCGAGCAGCGCGCCGCCATCGAGGCCCTGGTCACCACCTCCTCCGACCTTCTGGAACGGGTGGGCAGCCGCTTCGGCGAGCAGATCCAGGCCGGGGAAACCCGCCTGCAGGGCGCCTCCACCCGCCTCTCCACCGGCGTGGAGGAAGTGGCCGCGCTCGGCGCCTCGCTGGGCAGCGCCGTGCAGGCGTTCTCCGACACCGGCGCCGGACTGGTGGAGCGGCTGCAGGCGATCGAAGGCGCGCTGGACCGCTCGCTGGAACGCAGCGACGAACAGCTCGCCTACTACGTGGCCCAGGCACGCGAGGTGGTGGACCTGAGCGTGCTCAGCCAGCGCCAGATCATCGACAGCCTGCAGCAGCTTGCCCGGCAGGCCGAACCGGCCGGAGCCACCGCCGGGACCGGCGCGGCATGAGCGCGGCACTGGAAGGCGAGGACGGCTCGGCCACCCCGATCTGGGCCGCCTTCGGCGACCTGATGGCGGTGCTGCTGGGCGCGTTCGTGCTGATCCTGGTGGGCGTGATCGGCGTGCAGCTGCACCTGGAGATCCAGCTGCAGGAGGAAGTGGCCCAGCGCGAGGCCGAACAGCAGCGCCGGCAGACGCTCGAACAGGCCCTGGCCGCGCCGCTGGCCGCCGGCCGCATCACCCTGGCCGACGGGCGCATCGGCATCAGCGGCAGCCTGCTGTTCGCGCTCAACTCCGACCGCCTGCAGGGCGAAGGCGAGGAACTGCTCGACTCCCTGGCCGGCCCGCTCTCGGAATACCTCGCCGGCCGCGATGAGATCCTGATGGTCAGCGGCTTCACCGATGACCGCCAGGTCCACGCCGGCAACCGCCGCTTCCACGACAACTGGGACCTGTCCGCCCAGCGCGCGCTCACCGTCACCCGGGCCCTGGTCGACCGCGGCGTGCCCGCCTCGTCGCTGTTCGCCGCCGCCTTCGGCGACCGCCACCCGGTCGCCTCCAACGAAGACGCCACCGGCCGCGCCCGCAACCGGCGGGTGGAAATCGCCCCGGTCCCGCGGCAGGGCCCGGCACCCGCCGATGGCTGAGCGCGACACCCTCGTCGGCCTGCTCGCGCACCTCCGGAAGCAGGCGCGCGACCGCGACCACTTGCTGCAGGCACTCGGCCAGCCCGCGGGCGAGTACCCGGAGCTGCCCGCGCTGGAGGAGTTCCGCCGCCTGTGGTCGCAGCAGCGCACCCGTGAACAGCTTCGCGCCACGCTGCAGCCGCCGCCCGCCGGCGCCGGCCCGCTCAACTCGGCCAGCCTGGCGCACCGCGCCCTGGCCCTGATGCGCACTACGTGCCCCGGCTACCTGCAGCACTTCATGGCCCACCTGGACGCGCTGTCGTGGCTGGAACAGATGCGCGCGGCCGGCAGCCTCACGCCGCCAGGCGCCGGGACGCCCACCGCGAAGACCCGCCCGCGCAAGCGCAGGCGTCGCGCCTGACGGCGTCGCAAAAAAAGGTTCATCTCCCAATTGAGGGAAAGCGCGGCGGCGCCGGGTGCCGCACCCGTTCCGAAGCCGGGCCCCGCCGTGGCCGGGAGGCCTTTGCGCGTAAGTAAAGGAGGAGGCAGCCGCCGCAGGCGGGGGCCGGGGGACATGAAGCGCAAAGGCCTCCCGGCCGCGGCGGGGCCTGTCAGGTCACGACGAGGCATGACGAAGAGACGTCGGAACCTGTCTTCCCGAAGTTGGCAGAAGAACCAGAAAAAGAATGCCCGGAGGGGAGGTCCGGGCATTCCCTGCAGACAGATGGGAGAGAGGGACATCGTGCTGCGGGACCATTGTCCCGCGCCCTCATGACAGCCTGATGTCGGCCGGGGTCAGCTTTCCGCCGGTGCGGCCGGAGCGACGCCGGCGGTGCGCTTGCGCAGCCAGTACATCGCCGCCAGCAGCACCAGCCAGACCGGGATCAGCAGGATCGCGGTGCGGATGCCCGGGGTGAACCACATCACCACCAGGATCCCGGCCAGGAACAGCAGGCACAGCACGTTGGTCACCGGTGCCCCCGGGCTGGCGAACGCCGGCCGCCGGCCTTCGCGCACAAGGTGCCGGCGGAACAGCAGGTGGGTGATGCTGATCATCGCCCAGTTGATCACCAGTGCCGCCACCACCAGCAGCATCAGCAGGCCGAAGGCGCCCTCGGGCATGAAGAAGTTGAGCACCACGCACAGCGCGGTGGCCGCGGCCGACACGCCCAGCGCCGCCACCGGCACACCGCGCCGGTTCACCCGGGTCAGCGACCTGGGCGCATTGCCCTGCAGCGCCAGTCCGTACAGCATGCGGCTGTTGCAGTACACGCAGCTGTTGTAGACCGACAGCGCCGCGGTCAGCACGATCACGTTCAGCGCGGTGGCCACCCAGCCGTTGTCGAGCGAGTGGAAGATCATCACGAACGGACTGCTGCCCTCTTGCACCAGGTTCCACGGGTACAGCGCCAGCAGCACCGCCAGCGCGCCGATGTAGAAGATCAGGATCCGGTAGATGATCTGGTTGGTGGCCCGGGGAATGGTCTTGCCCGGGTCATCGGCCTCGGCCGCGGTGATGCCCACCAGCTCCAGCCCGCCGAAGGAAAACATGATCACCGCCATCGCCATCAGCAGCCCGCCCACCCCGTTGGGGAAGAAGCCGCCCAGTTCCCACAGGTTGCCGACCGAGGCCTGCGGCCCGCCGGTGCCGCTGGCCAGCAGCCAGGAGCCGAACACGATCATGGCGATGATCGCGGCCACCTTGACGATCGACAGCCAGAACTCCATCTCGCCGAACAGGCGCACGTGCAGCAGGTTGATGCCGTTGACCAGCAGGAAGAACGCCAGCGCCGAGGCCCAGACCGGTATCTCCGGCCACCAGTACTGCACGTAGATGCCGATCGCGGTCAGCTCGGCCATGCTCACCAGCACGTACAGCGCCCAGTAATTCCAGCCCGACAGGAAGCCGGCGAAGTCGTTCCAGTAGCGGAAGGCGAAGTGGCTGAACGATCCGGCCACCGGCTCCTCCACCACCATCTCGCCGAGCTGGCGCATGATCAGGAACGCGATCGCGCCGGCCACCGCGTAGCCCAGCAATACCGAGGGTCCGGCCAGGCCGATCGCGGTCGAGGTGCCCAGGAACAGGCCGGTGCCGATCGCACCGCCCAGGGCGATGAGCTGGATGTGGCGGTTCTTCAGCCCGCGGCTGAGGGTATTGCCTTCTGCTGCCTCGTTCATGCTGCCTTTGGCTGGCCCGGAAAGGACCGAAGGATACGCGTACCCGCACGCGGATGCGTACCCCGCGCCCGGGCTCAGGCGCGCCGCAGTTCGAAGCCGGGGAAGTCATGGGCAAGCGCGGCCACGTCCGGCGGCGTCCACGGTGCGTGGCGCGCGGGATCCAGGCGGCACTCCTGGACCACCCAGCGCCGCACCCCGCGCCGGGCCAGTTCGCGCCCCAGCGCGCGCAGCTCCGGTTCCGGATACAGCTCGGGATGCCAGGTGGTGCGGCACTCATGGTCCACGCCGCTGTCCACGAGCCGGTCCAGCGACGTCCACACCGCGTCCACGCCGCGCCGGCGGGCGGTGACCCCGGCATAGCGTTCGCGCGGCGCCTTGATGTCCAGGCCGACCCAGTCCAGCTGCGGCAGCAGCCGCTCCAGCCGGGCCGGGTACATGCCGCCGGTATGCAGGCCGATGCGGTAGCCCAGCCCGCGCACCCGGTCGACGGCCGCGGCCAGCGCCGGCTGCAGGGTCGGCTCGCCGCCGGAGAACACCACCGCGTCCAGCAGGCCGACGCGGCGCTGCAGGAAGGCGAGGACCGACGTCCACTCGACGCCGGTCTTGCCGCGGGCGGGCAGCAGGTGCGGGTTGTGGCAATAGGTACAGCGCCAGGGACAGCCCTGGAGGAACAGCACCGCGGCCAGCCGGCCGGGGAAATCGACCGTGGTCATCGGCACCATTCCCCCGATGCGGATCATGCGGCGCGGTCCAGCCCCGCCGCGGATTCAAGGAAGAAGCGGCGCTCGGCGTGCTCGCCCTTCTTGCCGATGTTGAAGCTCGAGACCGGGCGGTGATAGCCCATGACCCGGGTCCAGACTTCGCAGCGCTGGCGCTCTTCGGGGCGCAGCCCGGTGGTGGTTGGCGGGGATGCGGTTGCGGTGCTCATGCGGATACTCCTGTTGGATGACGGTGGGTGCGCGCCACGGCCGGCTCAGGCCGCGGCCTCCGCGCGCTTGCGCGCGAGGATCTGCTCGTCGCACTGCGGGCAGAATTCGTGCTCGCCCGCGAGGTAGCCGTGGGTCGGGCAGATCGAGAAGGTCGGGGTGACGGTCACATAGGGCAGGCGGAAGCGGCTCAGCGCGCGCCGCACCAGTTCGCGGCAGGCGTCGCCGCCGGACAGGCGCTCGTTCATGTACAGGTGCAGCACGGTGCCGCCGGTGTAGCGCGACTGCAGCGCCTCCTGCCGCTCCAGCGCCTCGAACGGATCGTCGGTGAAGCCCACCGGCAGCTGCGAGGAGTTGGTGTAGTAGGGATTGGCGTCGGTGCCGGCCTGGAGGATGTCCGGCCAGCGCCGGCGGTCCTCCTTGGCGAAGCGGTAGGTGGTGCCCTCGGCCGGGGTGGCCTCCAGGTTGTAGAGGTGTCCGGTCTTCTCCTGGAACTCGACCATGCGTGCGCGCACGTGGTCGAGCAGGCGCAGGGCGAAGGCGTGGCCCCAATCACTGGTGATGTCGTGGGCGTCTCCGGTGAAGTTGCGCACCATCTCGTTGATGCCATTCACCCCCAGCGTCGAGAAGTGGTTGCGCAGGGTGCCCAGGTAGCGCTTGGTGTACGGGAACAGGCCGTCGTCGATCAGCTCCTGGATCAGCCCGCGCTTGATCTCCAGGCTGCGCATGCCCAGCTCCAGCAGCGCGTCCAGTCGGCGCATCAGCGCGGCCTCGTCGCCGGCGTGCAGATGGCCCAGGCGCGCGCAGTTGACCGTCACCACGCCCAGGCTGCCGGTCTGCTCGGCGCTGCCGAACAGGCCGTTGCCGCGCTTGAGCAGCTCGCGCAGGTCCAGCTGCAGGCGGCAGCACATCGAGCGGATCATCCCCGGGTCCAGCTCGGAGTTGATGAAGTTCTGGAAGTACGGCAGCCCGTACTTGGCGGTCATCTCGAACAGCAGCCGCGCGTTCTCCGACTGCCACGGGAAGTCGGCGGTGATGTTGTAGGTCGGGATCGGGAAGGTGAACACCCGGCCCCTGGCGTCGCCGGCGGTCATCACCTCGATGTAGGCGCGGTTGATCAGGTCCATCTCCGGCTGCAGTTCGCCATAGGTGAACGGCATCTCCTCGCCGCCGATGACCGGGACCTGCTCGCGCAGGTCCGCCGGGCACACCCAGTCGAAGGTGAGATTGGTGAACGGGGTCTGGGTGCCCCAGCGCGAGGGCACGTTGAGGTTGTAGATCAGCTCCTGGATGCCCTGCCGCACCTCGGCGTAGGACAGCCGGTCCTTGCGCACGAACGGCGCCATGTAGGTATCGAACGAGGAGAACGCCTGGGCGCCGGCCCACTCGTTCTGCAGGGTGCCCAGGAAGTTGACGATCTGGCCGACCGCCGAGGACAGGTGCTTCGGCGGCCCGGCCTCGACCCGGTTCGGCACCCCGTTGAGCCCCTCGTGCAGCAGGGTGCGCAGCGACCAGCCGGCGCAGTAGCCCGACAGCATGTCCAGGTCGTGGATATGCAGGTCGCCCTCGCGGTGCGCCCGCCCCACCTCGGCCGGGTAGACGTGCGAGAGCCAGTAGTTGGCGGTGACCTTGCCGGATACGTTGAGGATCAGCCCGCCCAGCGAGTAGCCCTGGTTGGCGTTGGCGTTGACCCGCCAGTCGGCCCGGCTCAGGTACTCGCCAATCGACGCGGCCGGGTCGATCAGACGCTCCGGGGTGATCTTCCCCGCCAGTGTGGAAGTCTCCATTCGTGCCTCGCCAATCACAATATGTTGTGGTGATGCTGCTCCAAAACAACGACATGTTGTTTGACCTGGATCAAGTAACCGACATCGCGTGGTCCGGCGGCAGGCACGCCGCCCTGCACCAGGCCCGGGACCCGCCCGGCATTCCGCGCGCTCCGGTGCGGACATCCGGCCGGCAGGGCCGATGGCTCCACCAGGTGAAACCGGGGTCGGCTTGACCCAGGTCAAAGCAAATGTGAATGAGAACTGTTTACATCCCTGCGTGGTTCATGCCAGCCGGTCGCCAGCGTGACGAGCCGTCATCCCTTCCCCACGGAGACTCCGTCGTGCGCGACCCCAAACCCGCCTTTCCGGTGCGGAAAGGTGTATCGGCCTGTCCGTGCCGCAGCTCCCGCCCGTTCCCGCGTCCCGGTCTGCTCGCCCGCGGCGGCCTGGCCGCGCTGACGCTGCTGACGGTGGCCGGCCTGCCCGCGCGGGCCGAGGACGGCGGAACCACGGGCCGCATCAAGGAGCTGGACGCCATCGTGGTCACCGCCACCGCCACCGAGCGCCTCGTCGAACGGGCGCCGGCCAGCGTCAGCGTGATCACCGGCGAGGAGCTGCGCCTGCGCCCGGCGCGCGACGTGCTGGACGCGGTGCGCGATGCGCCCGGCCTGAACATCCGCGCGGTGGGAGGCCTCGGGCGGCGGGTGGTCAGCATCCGCGGGATGGAGAGCCGGCACACCCTGGTCCTGGTCGACGGCGAGCGCATCGCCGCCACCGACCAGGTGTTCGGGCTGAGCGACCTGCAGTTCGGCTGGATTCCGCTCGACGCGATCGAGCGGGTGGAAATCGTGCGCGGCCCGCTGTCGTCCCTGTACGGCTCCGATGCGCTCGGCGGCGTGATCAACATCATCACCCGGGAAGACACCAGGCACTGGCGGGGCAGCCTGCGCGGCACCTGGGGCCACCTCCCCGGGGACGACGGCGGCGGCTTCCGGCAGTTCGGCGCCTATGCCTCGGGTCCGCTCGGCGACGCCTTCGCCCTGACCCTCAACGGCGCCTGGCAGGAGCAGCAGCCGGTACCGGAGCCCTCCGATCCCCGCCTGGCCCAGCGCGAGGGCCAGGAGCAGAAGACCCTGCGCGCGCGGCTGCAGTGGCGCCCGGCGGAAGGGCACCGGCTGGCGCTGACCGCGCTCGGCAGCGACGAGGACCGCTGGTACGGCACGGGCAACGCCGCCGGCACGCTGCACTACCTGCAGTCCTACGATTTCGAGCGCCGCCACGTCGGCGCGTCGTACCAGGGACAGGTCGGCGGCGGACAGCTGGGCCTGCGCGCCTATGCCGCCATGATCCACCAGCGCCAGCACAACACCGAAGGCGTGGAACCGTCGCCCGAGCAGGAAGCGGGCGAGCGGGCCGCCGACGGCCACTACAGCCTGGCGCTGGGCGAGGACCACCGCCTGACCGGCGGCTTCGAGGCGCGCATCGAACGGCTGGTGCACCCCTCCTTCTCCGCCGGCGACGAGGAGCTCGACCAGTACGCGCTGTTCGTCCAGGACGAGTGGGCCATCGCCGCTCCCTTCGACCTGGTCTACGGGGTGCGCTGGGACAAGCACGAACTGTTCGGCAGCGAATTCAGCCCGCGCCTGTACGCGGTCTGGGAGCTCGCCGAGCGCTGGATCCTCAAGGGCGGGTATTCGCGCGGGTTCAAGGCGCCGATGCTCAAGCACATCTCGCCCGAATACCGCTTCGACGGTCCGCACAGCTTCATCGGCAATCCGGACCTGCAGCCGGAAGTGAGCGACAACGTGGAGCTCTCCCTGGGCTATTCGCGGGACGACTACTGGTGGCGGCTGACCGCCTACCGCAACACCGTCGAGGGCCTGATCGACAACGTCTGCATCGCGCGCTGCAGCCAGCCGCTGGGCCGGCTCTACCGCTACGAGAACGTGGACGACGCGACCATCCGCGGCGCCGAGGCCGAAATCGGCGCCGAACTGCCGGCCGGCTTCCGGCTCGACGCCAGCTACGCCTACAGCGACGCGCGCGACGCGTCGGACGATACCCGGCTGGGCGAACGGCCGCTGCAGACCGGCAGCGTGCGCCTGGACTGGGCCAGCCCGTCGGAGGCGTGGCAGCTCGGCCTGCGCTACGAGTACACCGGCGGCCAGCTGGTGTATCCGGCGGCGTCCGGGGCGGCCATGCTGTATCAGCCGTCCTACGGGCTGTGGAACGCCTCGGCGCGGCGGCGGCTGGGCGAGCGCGCTTCCGTCCAGGTCGGGGTCGAGAACCTGACCGACCACCGGGTCGAGGACGGCGGCGACCCCTACAACTACCGCGAACGCGGGCGCTACGTCTACGCGACGCTGAGCCTGGGCTTCTGAGCGCATGCCGCGCCTGCTCGCTCCCCTGCTGTGGCTGTTGCTGGCGGCATCCGCATCGGCCTGGGCCCAGCCGCCGGCCCCCCAGGACGACAGCGGGCCACCGCGCGCGCGACTGGCGCTGGTCGGCAGCGGCTTCTTCCCGCAGGGCAAGCTGGACCTGTACCGCCGGCTGGCGCAGGCCGAGGGCGTGGCGCTGGACTACACGCCGGCGCCGCTGGCAGACGACGCGCTGACGGAAACGCTGGCGCGGATGCGCACGGCCGACCTGGTGCTGGCGGAACTGCCGCCGGTGCCGATGTACCGCGACGAGCGACTGGCGCGGCAGCTGGCCGGCCTGCCGCGGGTGCTGCTGGTGGACCGCGACGGCGAGCAGGCGCGCGGCCTGCCCGGCGACGCGGCGACGCTGCTGGCCGCCTACGCGCGCAACGGCGGCGAGCGCAACCTCGCCGCGCTGATGCGCTACCTGGCCCGGTGGCATGCCGACGGCCGCCCGCCGGCCGATCCGGAGCCCGCGCTGGTGATGCCGAAGACCGGCATCTGGCACCCGGACTACGCCGACCTGGCGTTCGCCGGCCTGGACGACTACCTGTCCTGGCTCGGCCCGAAGGTCAGGCCGGGCCAGCCGGTGGTCGGCATCGCCATGTTCGCCTCGGCGATCGGCTCCGATTCCACCGCGCACATCGACGCGCTGATCCGCGGGGTCGAGCGCAGCGGCGGCATCGCGGTGCCGTTCTTCCGCGACACCGACGGCGGCGCGCCGGTGGAGACGCTGCTGATGCGCGACGGCGCCGCGTTCGTCGACGTGGTGGTCAACTTCGAGATCCTGTACCGCGGCAGCATCGGCCGGGACTACGCCCGGCTCGGCGTGCCGGTACTGCAGGCGATCACCTACTGGGACGGGCCCGAGGAGGCGTGGCAGGCCGACCGCCAGGGCATCTCGCCCGGGGTCACCTCGTTCTACCTGGCCATCCCCGAGCAGGCCGGCTTCGTCGATCCGCTGATCGTCGCCGCGGCCAGGTCGCGCACGCCGCCGCGGCCGATCGCCGCGCAGGTGGACGCGCTGCTGGGCAAGGCGCTGAACTACGCCGCGCTGCGGCGCAAGCCCAACGCCGACAAGCGCGTGGCGATCGTGTTCTACAACTATCCACCGGGCGAAAAGAACCTGGGCGCGTCCGGACTGAACCTGCCCGAAAGCCTGGCGGCGACGCTGGCCGCGCTGCGCGCGGCCGGCTACGACACCGGGGCCGGCGACGACGACCTGTCGGCCGACGCGCTGCTGCCGCGGCTGCAGCGCCTGCTGGCACCGTACTACCGCGACGGGACGCTGGACGAACTGGAGCGCGAAGGCCTGCTCGGCCTGCTGCCGGTGCGCGAGTACCGGCGCTGGCTGCAGGCGCTGCCGGAGGCCGTGCGCGGGCCCATCGCGGAACGCTGGGGCGAGCCGGAGGACAGCGCGTTCGTGGTCCGGCGCGGCGGCGAGGCGCACTTCGCGATCCCGCGCCTGGCGCTGGGCAACCTCGTCCTGCTGCCGCAGCCCACCCGCAGCGGCGCCGGCCGCACCGACAGCGGCGCCTCGTACCACGACACCGGCGTACCGGTGGACCATTTCTACCTGGCCGCCTACCTGTACCTGCGCGAGCCGCTCGCCAGCGACGCCATCGTGCACTTCGGCACCCATGCCACCCAGGAGTGGACCTACGGCAAGGAGCGCGGCCTGTCGGTGCACGACAACCCGATGCTGCTGGTCGGCGACGTGCCGGTGGTCTATCCGTACATCGTCGACGACGTGGGCGAGGCGCTGCAGGCCAAGCGCCGCGGCCGCGCGGTGATCGTCAGCCACCAGACCCCCGCATTCGGCGCCGCCGGGCTGCACGGCGAGCCGCTGCGCATGCACCAGCTGATCGAGGAATACCACCAGCTCGACCACGGCGCGGTGCGCGAGCAGGTGCGGCGCGAACTGACCGGGCTGGCCGCCGACGGCAGCCTGGCCGGCGACCTGGGCTGGAGCCGCGAGCGGGTCGAGGCGGACTTCGACGCCTTCCTGACCGCATTGCACGACTACCTGGATGCGCTGGCCGAGCAGGCCCAGCCGCAGGGCCTGCACACCTTCGGCACGCCGGCGGACGACGCGCGCCGCCTCGACACCGTGCGGCTGATGCTGGGCGAGCGCCTGGACCGCGCGCTGGGACTGCCGACCGAGCACGCGGCCAGCGTCGACTACTGCGAGCTGGCGCAGGAGCCCGGACGCGCCTGGCTGCGTCGCCACCTGCGCGAGGGGGCGCCGCTGCCCGACGGTGCGGACCCCGCGCAGGCCGAGTTGCTGCAGGCCGCGCGCCGCGCCGACGCAGCGCTGGACGCGGGCAGCGAGATGCGGGCGCTGCTGGACGCGCTGGACGGACGCTACAGCGAACCGGGCCTGGGCGGCGATCCGCTGCGCACGCCGGAGAGCCTGCCGACCGGCCGCAACCTGTACGGCTTCGACCCGCTGCGGGTGCCCTCGCGCGCGGCCTGGCAGGCCGGGCAGGACGCGCTGGACCAGTTGATCGATGCGTACCGCGACGAGCACGGGGGGCATCCCGAGAAGCTGGCGTTCTCGCTGTGGGGCGTGGAGACCATGCGCCACAACGGCATCCTGGAGGCGCAGGTGTTCGCCGCGCTGGGCGTGCGCCCGACCTGGGACGAGGGCGGGCGGATCGACAGCGTGGAGCTGATCCCCGCCGGCGAACTGGGACGGCCGCGGATCGACGTGGTGCTGTCGGCCACCGGCCTGTACCGCGACCAGTTCCCGGCGGTGATGCAGCGGCTCAACGAGGCGCTGGCGCTGGCCGAGGCCGCCGAGGACGGCGACGGCAATCCAATTGCCCGCCACACCGCCGCGGTGCGCGCGCGACTGATGGCGCAGGGACTGGACGACGAAGCGGCGGACCGCTACGCGCGCACCCGCATCTTCTCCAGCGCGCAGGGCAACTACGGCAGCGGCCTGGGCGGCCAGGTGCTGCGCACCGACGCATGGGAAGGCGACGCCGCGCTGGCCGAGTCGTACCTGCAGCGCATGCAGTACGGCTACGGCCCCGATCCGGCGCACTGGGGCGAACTGCCCGAAGGGGTCAACGCCTACGCCGAGCAGCTGCGCGGCACCCGGGCGGCGGTGCTGTCGCGCTCGTCCAACCTGTACGGCATGTTGACCACCGACGACCCGTTCTCCTACCTGGGCGGGCTGGCGCTGGCGGTGCGTCACCTGGACGGCGCGTCGCCGGCGCTGTTCGTCTCCAACCTGCGCGACCCGTCGCGCACGCGGGTGGAGAGCGCGGCGCGCTTCCTGGCCGCCGAACTGCAGACCCGCCAGTTCCATCCCGGCTGGATCCGGCAGATGCAGCAGGAGGGCTACGCCGGCACGCTGGAAGTGGTGTCCTCGCTGGACAACTTCTGGGGCTGGCAGGCGGTCGATCCGGGCACGGTGCGCGACCGGCAGTGGCAGGAGTTCCACGACGTGTACGTGCAGGACCGCCTGCAGCTCGGCGTGCGCGAGTGGTTCGAGCGCGACAACCCGCACGCGCTGGCGCAGGTCGTCGAGCGCATGCTGGAGGCGCACCGCAAGGACTACTGGCAGGCCGACGAGGCGACTCTGCGCAGCCTGGTGCGGACCTGGAACGAACTGGAGTCGCGCCTGGACCTGCTGCCGGGCAGCAGCCAGCTGCGGCCGCACGTGGCGCAGCTGGCGGCCGGATTCGGCCTGGCCCCGCGGACGTCCACGCCGCCGCCGCGTCCTGCCGCCGCGACGCCGCGCGCCGATCCGCCCGCGCCGCGCGATGCGGCACCGCCGGAACCCGCCGCCGAACCGCCGCCGCCCGCTCCCGCGCCGTCGCGCGTGCAGGGCCTGCGCCTGCAGGCCGTCGCGCCCGCGCCGCCGCCGGCGCCGTGGACGTGGTGGTGGCTGCTGCCGGCCGCGCTGGCGTTCGCCGCCGGCGCCGGGGTGCAGTCGGGTCGCGGCCGTCCCCCTCCCTTTTCCACTCTCCGCACGGACCTCCCATGACCTTCATCGAAGACTTCCTGTACCAGCTGTCGGGCTGGTTCCTCGCGCCGGTGCTGGCGATCATCGTGTTCCTGTTCCTCTACGCCTGCTATGCGCTGGGCGCGTTCCTGGTGGAAGCGGTGCAGCGCCGCGGCCAGGGACGGTCGCACGCGCTGGAGCGCCACTGGCGCCGCGGCGATGCGGCCCTGGAGGACCTGGACCTGTGGATCCTGGGCCGGCTCGAGCCGCTGCGGATCGGCTCGCGCACCGCGCCGATGCTGGGCCTGGTGGCGACCATGATCCCGATGGGCCCGGCCCTGGTCGGCCTGTCCGACGGCCGGATGGACGAAGTGGCGCGGCACGTCGGCGTGGCCTTCGCCGCGGTCATCGTGTCGCTGCTGGCCGCCTCGGCCATCTACTCGGTGCTGGTGGTGCGTCGGCGCTGGCTGCTGCAGGATCTGCGCAGGATCGAACGCCTGCTGCAGGAGCGTCCATGAAACCGCGCCGGCGCTACCTGGACGAGGACGACCAGGACGACCCGATCCTGTCGGTGGTCAACCTGATCGACGTGTTCCTGGTCATCATCGCGATCCTGCTGATCGCGCTGATCCGCAACCCGTTCAACCCCTTCAGCCACGAGCGCGCAGTGATGGTGGTCAATCCCGGCGAGGCCGACATGCAGGTCATGGTCAAGGACGGGGAGAAGCTGGAGCAATACAAGGCCAGCGGGGAAGTGGGCGAAGGCGAAGGCACTCGCGCAGGCGTGGCCTACCGGCTGCGGGACGGCAGCATGATCTATGTTCCCGAATCGACGGAGGGCGGTGCCCGATAGCTTGCCGCAGGACCGGTGCCGCCGCTGGACCGGGGCCGCGACGGCCGCGCCGGCGGCTCATCGGCGGCCCAGGAAGAAGTCCACCGGCACCATGACGTCCACCGGATCGCCGGGGATGTCGGGCGGCGGCGGCGGCACCGGACTGGCGCGGCGCACGGTCGCCAGGGTCTCCTCGTCCAGCAGGTCGTGCCCGCTGCTGCGCCCGATGTGCGGATCGGACACGTTGCCCTGGCGGTCCACCGTGAAGCGCACGTGGGTCACGCCTTCCATCCGCCGCCGCGCGGCCTGCCTCGGATAGCGGCGGTACTGCTCCAGGTGCCCCAGCAACCTGCCCTGCCAGGTCGCCACGGCCTGCCCGGTGGCGCCCGACACCGTCTGCTGCGCGGCGTAACGGTCGCCGTGCCTTGCGTCGACGTTCGGCGGCGCCAGGGTCTGCGCGACGTTGGCCTCATCCGAAGGCCGGTCCCGGTCCGGTTCGGGCGGCTCCTGCTGCCGATACGGATCCTGGACTTCGGGATCTTCCAGCGGCGGCGCTTCCGCGCGCGGCTCCGGGCGAGGCCGTGGAACCGGCTCCGGACGGTGCTGCTCCTGCTGCGGCGGACCGGGCGGAAGCTCGGTCGGCGGTGCGGGGGGCGCTTCCGGTTCCGGCGCCAGCTCCACCATCACCGCTTCCATCGGCGACGCGTCGATCAACATCGGCGCGTGCTGCGCCCACCACACCGCCGTCGCCACGCCCGTTGCATGGACGCCCAGCACCACCGCCAGGCTGATCGCCCAGCGCCTGCCGTCGCGGTCGCCGATGCTCATTCCCCGGTCCGTTCCAGCCCCACCAGCGCCACCTTCAGGTAGCCGGCATCGCGCAGCGCATTCATCGCCTCCATCAGGTCGCCGTAGGCCACCGCCCTGTCCGCGCGCAGGAAGACCCGCTCGTCCCTGTCGCCGTTGGTGATGGCGTCGAGCGTCTCGGCCAGCGACCCGGCGGCGACGGCCTGTTCGTTGAGGCTCAGGCTCAGATCCTCGCGCACGGTCAGGAACAACGGCTCGCCCTCGCGCGGCTGCGGCCGCGCGGCGCTGGCCGGCAGGTCCACCGGGATGTCCACCGTCGCCAGGGGGGCCGCGATCATGAAGATGATCAGCAGCACCAGCATCACGTCGATGAACGGGGTGACGTTGATCTCGTGGCTTTCCTCCAGATCGTCCTCGTCGCGGGGACTTGTCTTGATTCCCATGCCAATGCCCTCAGTTGCCGCGATCCAGATCGCGGGAGACCAGCTGCTGGATGCCCGCGGACAGGTCACCCAGCAGGCCGCGCAGCCCGCCCTGGGTGCGGGTGAAGTGGTTGTAGACGACCACCGCCGGGATCGCCGCGACCAGGCCCAGCCCGGTGGCCAGCAGCGCCTCGGCGATGCCCGGCGCCACCACTGCCAGATTGGTGGTGTTGGATTCGGCGATGCCGATGAAGCTGTTCATGATTCCCCACACCGTGCCGAACAGGCCCACGAACGGCGCGGTGGCGCCGATCGTGGCCAGCACGCCGGTGCCCCTGCGCAGATGGCGCGCATGGGCCGCCTCCAGCCGCTCCAGGCGCGAGGCCACGCGCTCGCGGATACCGGCCTTGTCGCCGACGCCCGCGGACAGCCGCAGTTCGGCGGTGGTCGCCTCGACCAGCGTCCTGGGCGCCTGCTCCTGCAGGGCGGCCTCGTCGGCGGCATCGGCCAGGCATGCCGAACGCAGCACCGCGTCGCGGGCCACGGTCAGCAGGCGGCGCACCCGCGCAAACTCCCAGGCCTTCGCCAGCAGCACGGTCCAGGTCACGACGGACGCAACGACCAGCCCGATCATCACCGCCTGCACCACCCAGTCGGCGGCCTGGAACATGCCCCATGGAGTCAGGTCATGGGAAAGCGTTGTCGCCGTATTGAAAGCTTCGGATTGCATCGTCATCACCCGGATCGGAAAAAAGGAACGTGGGGCGCTGGCGATATGGCTTGCGCTGGAAACGGGACGCTATGGCGGAGCGGCGGGTCGCGGCGCCGGCCGCGACAGCACGTAGGCCGCGCTGGCCAGGAACAGCAGGCCCACCCCCAGCGCTGGCTTCCACGACGGATGCGCTCCCCACCAGAACAGCGCGAAGCCCAGCGCCATGCCCAGGCACGCGCAGGTCTTGCCCTTGCGCGAGACCGCGCCCTGTTCCCGCCACGTGCGCAGGGCCGGGCCGTACCGGGGATGGTCCAGCAGCCAGCGCTCCAGGCGCGGCGAACTGCGCGCGAAGCAGCCCGCGGCCAGGATCAGGAAAATCGTCGTGGGCATCACCGGCAGCAGCGCGCCGATGAAGCCCAGCGCCACCATTGCCCATCCGAGACAGCGCCACATCCAACGCATCAAGCCGGGCGTACCCGCTTCATGCGGTCCATGCCGAATTCTTCCTCCACGTAGCCGCGTACGGTGCGGAAGGCCTCCTCGGCCGCGACGATCGCCACGGCTTCCTGTTCCGGCGACAGCGGCACCGCGTCCAGCACCGCGGTGAACGCGCGCCAGTGTCGCGCCGCCCCTTGCGGGTGCGCAACGAGATGGCGTGCGCCGTGGCTCGCGTTGAGCCCCAGTCCGGCGGCCAGCTTGTACAGGACCGTCGCACCCAGATTGGAGCCTTCGGCCACGTACAGCCAGCCCAGCGCCTCGGCCAGCGGCGTATCCGCGCGCAGTCTTCCCGGAGCGGGCGCGGGCAGCGGCTGCCGCAGATCGCTCAGATCGTTGGCGATCTCCGGCAGCCGGCGGCGCTCGGACAGGCCCGGCAGCAGCGCCCCCAGCGCCGGGCTGGCATACAGGACATCGACGTCGCGGTGGAACCGGTACTGCGCCCGCACGAACCCGGCGAAGCGCTCGCGGCTGGCGAAGATGTCCTCGCCCATGATGCGCTTGTCCAGCGCGGCGTGGATCGCTTGCGTGGCCGCCTTCAGGCGCTGGCTGCGGGCGGATTCGAGGTCTGTTTCGGTCGTGGTGATCATGTCGGTTTCGGCCATGAGTGAGCGAAGGGATCGAGAGCCCATTTTTGCTAGACGAGCGGGAATGGCGCGTTCCACTAGTTCCGGACATCGTTGGCGCATGCATGGCCCTCGCATGGCGGTCAGAAGCCGTAGGTGAAGCCGAGCCGGAACGTCCGCCCCGGCGCCGGGGTGAGCCCGACCAGGAGCGCATCGGCGTAGTAGCGGTCGCCGACGTTGTCGATGTTGAAGTCCAGCGAGAGGCGTTCGCCGATTTCGTATTCGGCGAACAGGTCGACGACCGTGTACGCACTCCAGGCATTGCCGGCGCGGCCGGCGCCGGCGAATCCCTGCGCCGGCCGCTCGTCGTTGTAGACGCCGCGGGCGCCGACCGTCATCCTGCCCCCCATCGGCCGCAGCCCCAGGGTGAGACTGGCGCTGCGCTCGGGCGGAACCTGCAGATCGGCGTAGCCGATGCCCTGATCGGTGCATGGCTCGAAACCGCCGCTGGCGTTCTCGGGCGGGTAGTGGCAGTAGTCCAGGTCGGTGTAGTAGTTGAGCCCCAGGTTGCCGAAGAAGAAGCCGCTGTCGTATTCGCCGGCCAGCTCGACGCCCCGGAAGCGCGCCGATTCGATGTTGGCCGCGGCGAAATTGATGCGCGTCAGGTAGTCGCGCACCCTGTTGTCGAAGTACGCCAGGTGCAGTCGCAGCGTGTCGTTGCCGGCGAACACGCCGTCGCGGCTGAAGTTGACGCCGACCTCGCGGTTGCGCGCGTGCTCCGGCTTCAGGTCGACGAACGGGTTCTGCTGGTCGAGCGAGAAGCCGGACGTGGCCTCGAACAGGTTCGGCGTGCGGATCGCTTCGGCATGGCGCAGGTAGAGCTGCAGGCCGTCCCACGGCTCGAACGTCGCCGCGAGGATCGGCTTGGTGGCGCTGTTGCGCTGCTCCATGTGGATCCAGTCCGACCAGATGATCTGGTTGTTCCCGTCGCGGCCCAGGTTGGTACGGGTGAGCTTCCTGTCGTGGCTGTTGGAGCGGGTATGGCGCAGCGCGGCGTCCAGCGTCAGCCAGTCCAGCGGACGCCACTGCGCAGAGACGAAGGCGCTCTGCTGGTCGCGCTTGCCGTCGCGGCGCGCGCTGCCCAGCAGGTCCGCGGTGGCCTGGCCGGTCGCCGGGACGCCGAGATCGAACAGCGGGTCGTGCTTGTAGTGGATGTTCTCCTTGAGTGCGGAAACGCCGTAGCGCAGCGACAGGTCTCCCCAGCGCCCGTCCCAGCGGCTGGTGTTGTCGATGTCGAAGCCGCGGCGTTCTGCGAACTCGGGCGATGCCGGAAGGATCTCGATGCCGTCCGGGTAGTACTCGCCCATCCAGACCAGGATGCCGTAGTACAGGTTGCGCTCGGCCTCCAGGTCGGTGCGCCACAGGCTGGCGCTCAGGTCGACTCGATCGTTGCCGACCGGGTCGAAGCGGTAGCGCGACGTGTAGGTATCGACGACCACGTTGCTGATCAGCCCCTGGCGGAAGCCTTCGCCGCGGATGATCTCCGACGGCATCATGTCGCCGAAGTCGCTGTCGAAGCGGGTGTAGCCCAGGTCCAGCGAATGGCCGTCGCCCCAGTGCGTCCTGCCCTTGAGCAGCCACGAGGTGTTGTCGTAAGCGCTGTTGACGACCTGCTCGCCGGCGCGGAAGCGGGTGTCGCCGGCCAGGCGCAGGCGCTCGTACAGCGTCGTCCCGCCGTTGACGGCATGCTCGACGGTATGGGCTTCCAGGCGGCCGGCATCGCCGCGGGTGCCGGCGAAATAGTTGCCGCTTCGGCGCCGGGCGTAGGCGGCGACCAGGTCCACGTGCTCCCAGCGCCTGGCCAGCGCGATGCTGCCGGCGCCATCGGTCGGCTCGAGCGCGCCCGGCCGGCTGCCGGCCTGCTCGGCGTCCTCGAAGACGCTGTCGGGCAGCGGGCTGGTGTCCACGGGGCGGCTGTCGCAGAAGTTCGGGAAGCCCTCGTTGGGCTCGCATCCGCGCACCCAGCCCAGCGTGCTGGGCGCGCCATGGGTCAGCGGGTTGGCGGCATCGCTCTGCAATCCGCCCCTGGTGCCCAGCGGCGGCGCGGAGACGGTGTTGCCGCGCAGTTCCCCGCGCAGGCGGATGCCGAAGGTCTCGTCCGGGGACAGGATGTCGTCGGCGCCGATCGTGGTCACGACGGCCACCCCGCCGGTGCCGCCCACGCCCTCGGGCGATGCGCTCGGCCCCTTCTCGATGGACATGCTGCCGATCAGGTCCGGATCCAGGTACGTGCGCGAGGCCACGCCGGAATAGCCGCGGTAGACCACCGTCGACTGCTGGCTGCCGTCGATCACCACCGGCACGCGGTCCATGCCCTGCATGCCGCGGATATTGAGGTCGAGCGCGCCGCTGTTGCGGTTCTCGCCGGCCAGCACCCCCGGGGTGCCGGCCACGATGTCGCCGACCGAAGTGCCGCGGAAGCGCTGGATCCGCTCGCGGTCCAGGTACGCCCCGGACTGGGGACTCTGGTAGAACCTGTCGGCACCGGCCGACGCGCCCGTGCCCGACGGACTGCCTTCCACCGCCAGCGTCCCGGTGACGATCGCGCCGTCCGGTCCGGCCGCGGGCGCGGCGACCACCGTCCACGCGCCGCTCGGCGTCGTCTCCAGGACCAGCCCGCTGTCGGCCAGCGCCCGCCGCGCGGCCTGTTCGCCCGTCATCCGCCCCTCGATCGCCGGTGACCGCCGGCCCCGCAGCAGCGCCGGATCGACGGAAATCGTGCGGCCGGCCAGGCTGGCGATGCGGTTCAGGGTCTCGGCCAGCGGTCCGGCCGGGATGCGATAGTCGACCGGGGACGCCGCCGGTGCGGAGACGGGCTCCTGCGCGGCCAGGTGCGGCGTGGACAGGCCGCCGGCGATCGCCAGGGCCAGGGCGTAGCGGCACAGTCGGCACGGGAAAGACGTCATCGTTTCACTCTCCGGAACGTGGGGACTCCAGAGGTCTGTGTAACGAGCGCGGAAAACCGGACACGGCGCGCGCAGCCCCGCCGGCGCCGCGGCCCACATCGGCATCAGGCCGCATCGATCACCGTCACCGGCCCGTAGCGCCGCAGCCGCACGGGCAGGGTCTCCTCCAGCGCCCGCAGGGCCAGTTCGGTATCGTCCAGCGGAAACACGCCCTGCACCCGCAGGCCCGCGACTTCGGGTGACAGCCGCAGCCATCCGCGCCGGTACGGGCGGAGGCGCTCGACCGCCTCGGCCAGCGGCACGTCGATGACCGACAGCCGTCCGTTGGACCAGTCCGCCTCCCGCTCCGCGTGCCGACGCATGGATTCGATTCCCCCCGGTCCGAAGCGCGCGGTCCGTCCCTGCCCCAGCGTCGCGCGGCTGCCGCCGCGGGTCGCGATCGCGACGCCGTGCCGCAGTACCGCCACCACCGTCGCATCGCCCTCCTGGCGCACGCAAAAGCGCGTGCCCAGCGCGCGCACCGTGCCCTGGGCGCTCTCGACCTCGAACGGCCGCGGCGCATCGGCCGCCACCCGCGCCAGCAGCTCGCCCTGGCGCAGGCGCAGCAGGCGGCGGCGCGGACCGAAGGCGACGTCCGCGGCCGAGCGGGCGTTCAAGGTGACCCGGCTGCCGTCGGGCAGGTCGAACGTGCGCCGCTGCCCGGTGGCGGTGCACAGGTCCGCGGCCAGCGTCTGCAGCGGCGTGGCGCGATCGCCCAGCCACAGCCCCCCGCCCGCCGCCAGCGCGGCCACCAGCGCGCCGCGCAGCACCGCACGCCGGCGCGGCTGCAGCAGCAGGTCGCGGGCATCGTCCGCCGCGCCGGGACAGCGCGCCCCGACCCTGCGGATCTCCGCGGCCCCCGCCAGCATCCCCTGCAGACGCTCCCAGGCCTGGCGGTGGCGCGCGTCCCGCGCCAGCCATGCCGCCATGTCGCCGCGCTGCCGCGCGCTCATCGCGCCCGAGCGCAGCAGCACCATCCACTCGATGGCCTGGTCGGCGATGGCGTCGGGACGGTTCGAGGGAGACATCCATGGATGCGGCTATGCCGCCTGGGCCAGCCAGCACTGGCGCAGGGCCTGCTTCATGTAGCGGCCGACCGTGCGCACCGATACGTCCAGGCGCCGCGCGATCTCCTCGTAGCCCAGATCGTCCAGCAGGCTGTAGAGGAAGGCCTGCTTCGCGACCGACGGCAGTCCGTCCAGCGCCCGGTCGATGCGGACGATCGCCTCCAGCAGCAGCGCCTGCTCCTCCGCGGACGGGGCGAATTCCTCCGGTTTCTGCGCCACCCGCTCCAGCCAGGCCTTCTCCAGCGCATGGCGGCGCTGGAAGTGGAAGACCAGCCGCCTGGCGATGGTGGTCAGGTAGGCGCGCGGCTCGGCGATCTCGGCCGGATCCACCCGCGAAGCGACCAGCTGGCAGAAGGTCTCCGCCGCCAGGTCCTCGGCGTCGCTGCGGTTGCGCAGGCGCAGCCGCAGCCGGTCCAGCAGCCACGGCTGATGGCGGTCGAACAGCAGCGCCAGGGCATGGCCATGGGCGGGCGGCGGCGGCGGCACGGGCGGAGATGCAATCACGAATGAGAATTATTCGTAATTATGACATGGATCACTCCGTCGCCCAGGCCCCGGTGGCCAGTTCCCGGCTGACGGCGTTCCGGCGATGCCCGGACGCCCGATCCGGCCACGGCCGGAACCTCCTGCGGAGAACGCCTCGCCGGCACGTCAGCGCCGTCTCAGAACGCAAGCCGGGCCACGCTCTCATCGGCATCGCGCGCAGCATCGCGTCCGTTCTTGATCGTCACATACAGCACCTTGCGCTGGCCGTCGACGGCCAGGCTGTTGGGGTGGGCCGGCAGTTCGACGGTATCGAGCAGCGCGTAGCTCCCGCTGTCGAATACGCTGACCGAACCCGAGCCGCGATTGGTCACGTAGAACCGGCCGTTGGCGACATCCAGCAGCGGCGCGATCGGACCTTCGCCAGCGTCGATGCTGACGATTTCGCCGCCGTCGTCCGGATCCAGCACCACGACGCGATTGCCCGGATGCTTCGACTCGAAACCGTCCAGGCTGTCGGCCTGCAGCCCACGAATCTGCTCGAGCCCCTGGTCGGTGGCGAACAGGCGCCCGGACGCGCTGTCGTAGGCCAGGTTCAGCGGCTGCTCCACGCCGGCGCATGGCGCGCGACGATGTCGAGCGAGGCGGTATCGACGGTGATGACCTCTCCCTCGAAATTGGAGACGAACAGGCGCCGCCCCGGGCCGTCCAGGGCGATGCCGACGGCCCCCATGCCGAAGCCCTCGAGCGTCTTCTCCAGGCTGAGATCCCGGGTATCGATCACGAACAGCACGCTGGGCGCGTCGATGGACATTCCCGGCGCGTACAGGCGATGGCTGTCGGCATCGAGCACCAGCTGCCGGGTGTGATAGGGCGCGCGCACTTCGTCCCCCTCGCCGCCGATCCCGTGCTGGTATTGCAGGGTGCCGAGCAGCCGATTGGCAGCGGTATCGATGACCGAGAGCGCGCCCGCGATGCCGTGGCCGACATAGAGGCGATCGCCCGCATCGTCCAGGGCCAGGCCGAAACCCTCCGCCGGCAGTTCGATCTGCTGCCGCACTTCAAGCGTGTCCGGGTCCAGGCGATAGACCCGCGACGGCGCGGCACCCTCGCCGAACCCGCCGCTGGAGGCCACGAACACCGCGCCCTGGCGCCGGCTGTAGACCAGCTCGTACAGGCCGCGTGCTATCGCGGCGCGCTTGACCCGCGGAGACTCATAAGCCGGCGGCGACCCATCGGACGGAGCGGCGGCATCCTGCGCACCTTGCCCGCAGCCGCTCGCGGCCGCCATGGACAGCAGCATGAGAGCCGCCGTGGGGCATGCGAATCGCGTCATCTGTCAGCCCTCGAAGCATGATCGAATGGGATGCAGGGCCCTGCCTGCATCGGACAAGGGCTGGCGGTATGCGATGAAACCTGCGGTCCGCGCAGGCGCCGGGGCGGTCCCGCGGCATCTCCATCTTGCTGGCCGGTGCATTGTAGGGCACGCCCCGGGCGGGCGGGACATCCGGTTCAGAACGTCCGCTCCAGCTTCAGGCTGACGAGGCCCTTGTCGTAGCTGTAGAGCCAGTCGACGCTGCTCCTGATCCGGTTGTGGCGCAGGGTCAGCAGCGGCGTGAGGCCGACGAAGCGCCAGCGCGACAGCTTGACGACCAGGGTGTAGCTCTGCTCGTCGTCCTTGCGCCGGGTTTCGAACACCGGGCTGTAGGCGCCGTGCCCGCGCCGCCGGTACGAGGCGAACAGCGTGCTGGAGACGCCCTCCGGCCACTGCAGCGTCGCGCCCAGGCGCGCGCCTTTCTGCAGGTGGTCGTTGACCTCGAACGGAGTCGCGTTGTCGACCACGTCGACGCCGCCGAACACGGTCCAGCGCTGGCCGAGGCTGCGGAAGTACGTCAGGTAGGCCGATCGCAGCGGACCGTCGAAGTTGTCCGCATAGACGGGATGGCGATAGCGCTGGTCCTTCCAGTCGGCTTCCAGCTTGAGCAGCGAGCGTGCCGACGGCATCCAGCTCCATTCGGCGTGGACGCCCCACGCGCCGAACAGCGCCGAGTTGCCCAGCGCGCCGTAGTCGAACGAAGGCGCCAGCGCGATCTGGTGGCGGCCGCTGCGGAAGCTGTAGCCGGCCTGCACGAGCGCGTTCAGTTCGTTGTAGACACCGTTGTCGCGCCAGCTCTGGCCGAACAGCAGGCCGCGCAGGTACAGGCCATGATGGCCGCGCAGCGGCAGGCGCTTGTTGAGACTGGCATCGAAGTCGATGCCGGGGGACACGATCGCAGCGGGCGTGCGCCGGACGTAGAAGCACGTGTCGTCCAGTTCCAGCAGGCAGGTGTTGCTGGCCGAGGTGCGGTTGACGTTGTCGCTCCAGGCCGGCCCCAGCGCGAACGAACCGCTCCAGGCGCGACGGGCGGCCAACGCCTGCCGGAAGCTGTCGATGGTCCGCAGGACGCCGTCGGTCCTCGGATCGTCGGCATCGATCGAGGCCTGGATCCCGGCGAACAGGGCGTCGGCCCCGCGGTCCTGCTGATCCTCGAACAGGATCCGGGCCAGTTCCAGCCGGCCGAGCAGGAAATCGGGCTTGAGCGCGAGCAGCGAGCGGATCTCCCGCTCCGCTTCGCGGTAGCGTCCATGGACGCGCGCGAGCACGCCCTGCGCGTAATGGACCAGCATCGGATCGCGGTCCTGCAGGGTCAGGTATTCGTCGAGGAAGCGCTGCGCCGCGTCCCACTGCCTGTTCTGCAGGGACAGGTACAGCGCGCGGCCGACGTCGTTGGCGGTGTGTTCGACCGTGTACGACCTGCCGTCAATCGTGATCGTCGGGCGCCCGGCGTCGCCCTCCTCCCTGAGCAGTTCGCGCTCGCGCTCGGCGCTGCGCCCGAGGCTGCGCTGTTCGAGGATGCGGCGCATCTCGTCCTGCTCCTGGGCGTGGGCCGTCGCGATCGCCGCGCACGCCAGTACGAGCAGCAGCAGAATGTACGGAACGGCGCGATACCGTGCCCGGCATCGCGCTGGAGTAGCCAATCGCATCGATCAAGGTCACCGGGACTGGGGCAAGGACTGGCGGCCGCTCGTCCTTGCCGTGTTTCGGGTCGATTCAAATGCAGCGATTCACGCTGCGGCCGGTCAGTCCCGGGTGCCGACGAACGCGGTGTCGTACTGGTTGTCGGTGAAGGTGGCGATGCCGGCAAGTGCGGCCTGGCCGCTGTAGAACTGGCCGGAGACGTCACCGCCGGTCGCAGTGTTGGTTCCCGAGAACGCCGTGGCGGTACCGTTGCCGGTGATGGAGGCATCCTGGTTGATCGCCACCGTGCCGATATCGAGCTCCTGCGAGAAGTCACTGGTCGCGATGCTGCCGGTCAGCGTACC
This sequence comes from Luteimonas sp., assembly GCA_052090405.1. Classification (GTDB taxonomy): domain Bacteria; phylum Pseudomonadota; class Gammaproteobacteria; order Xanthomonadales; family Xanthomonadaceae; genus Luteimonas. Next base: position 196,989 of record JBQDAV010000001.1, on the reverse strand, counting down.
CGTTCCGCCCGCGAAGTTGGCGGTGAACGTTCCGGACAGCAGGTTGCCGCCGGAATAGTCGCTGAGCCCCGCGACGGTGTAGTCCACCTGGCCGGTGGATGTGATACTGGCGTCGGCTTCGTCGCCGATGTAGTACACCATATGCGTGTCCAGGCCCGCCTGGTTGTCCTTGCGCGAGTACCACTCGCCCGCCCAGACGTCGAGGTCACCGGCCTGGACGAAGGCGAACACGCCCAGGTTGTCATGCGACTCCGGGGAGCCGGTGTACGGGAAGTCGAGCTGGTGGACGGTCTGGCCGTTCTCCACCGTCTTCGTCGTGAAGGCGGTCAGGCCCTGGAAATCGATGAAGTTGTCGACTCCGGTCGCGTTCACGCCGATACCGGCCAGGTCCGGATCGTGGGGACCGGCGTCGATGATGGACTTCCCGACCTTGACGTAGTTCTGGTTGCTCGACCCGCCGACGAAGGGATCGGCGTTCGCGGCGCCGGCCGCGAAGGCCATGCCGATCGCCAGGGACAGCACGGACAATTTCTGCTTCGTGTTCATGATTACCACCTTTGAGTGAGGGTCAACAGACATGGTCGAGGACGTCCTGTCCTGCTACAGCCAACGCGTCCCTTGTTCCGGAAATGCGGGCGTCAGAACCTCCCGGTGAAACTGAGCTTCAGCGTGCGGCCGGGCGCGGCCATCGCCGAACGGGTCGCCGGGTCGACGTAGTACCGGTCGGTCAGGTTGGTGCCGGACAGCTCGACGCTCAGGTTCCCGCGCAGCTGGTAGCTGGCGTAGGCGTCGACCAGCGTGGTCTCTCCCCAGGAGAACGGCACGTTGAAGGTGTAGACGAAACGGCCCGTGCAGTCGGCCGGCGTATCGGCGCAGTCCTGGTACGAGTTCCTCCGGAACCACTCCAGGTCCGGGTTGTCGTACTGCCTGTAGTAGGTCAACCGGGTGCCGAGCTCCAGGCGCCGGTCGAAGAAGCGCCCGCCCAGCGACCAGCTCGCCGACAGTTCCGGGGCGCTCTGGGTCAGCAGGTAGCCGCCGACGAAGCCGTACTCCACGCAGTTCGGCGCGATCCGGTCGCTTCCGAGGACATACCCGTTGCTGCCGGTGGTGAGGATCGCCGCGGTGCTTTCGTCGCAGACCTCGTTCTCCAGCTGGTAGTTGACGCCCAGGTCGGTGAAGAAGCGGCCGCTGTCGTAGCGTCCCTGCAGTTCGATGCCGCGGATGGTCTGCTTGTCGATGTTGTCGAACTTGAAGTTGCCGTCGCGCTCGATGACGTCGCGGGTCTTGTTGACGTAGTAGGCGAGCTTGACGTCGGCGAGCGTATCCGGGCCGAGCAGGTGGCCCAGGTCGTGGACGTAGGCGAGCTCCCAGTTGTAGGCGTGCTCGGGCTTCAGGTCCCAGGGATTGAGCGACGCCGAGAACGCGATGGTGCTCTCGAACATGCTGGGGTAGCGCAGGGTCTCGCCGTAGCGGAAGTAGACGCGGCTGTAGTCGCTGAAGTGCGCGGTGGCGGAGAAGAACGGCGTCCACCCCCGGTCCTTGCGCTTCCTGGCGGTCGCATCGATGGTCGTCCTGACGGCACTTGCCCGGCAGATGTTCCCTACGATGTTGTCCACACCGTCCAGCGACCCGTTCAGGCAGGCATTGCCGGCCTTGGTGTAGTTGCCGGCGGCATCGGGCTCCCACGGGAGTTGATGGGAGTTCACGGTGACGGCTTCGCGGTCGACCTGGATGCCGCTACGTGCCTGGGCGATCGCCGCGTCGAGTGTCGCCTGGTCCCACCCCAAGCGTTCCGCCCGCTGGCGCAGCAGCTCGAGAACGTTGCCGAGTTGCGCATCCTGAATCGCCTCAATTTCTGCATCGGACCGCCTGTAGACATCGCGTGTCTGGTACTCGATGTTGTATCCGGTCGTCACCGCCTGCCGGATGTTCCCTTCATTCGCCGCCAGGAAATCGTCGAACGCCCAATACGATGCGTAACGCGCCCCGGCCGTCAGGGTCAGGAAATCCGCCGGCCGCCATTCGAACTCGAAGTTGGCCTGCCATTCCTCGCGGCGGCCGGCGCGCGGGTACATCCGCCAGTTGTCGGACGGCAGCACCTCGTCGTCCGAACGCAGCTTCTCGTGCTGGAAGCTGCCGCCGAGGGTCAGGTCCAGGGTGTCGTGCAGCGCGATCCTGTTGCTCAGGGTGACGCCGTTGCGGGTGCTGGTGGCGTTGGCCAGCGCGGTGTTGCGGATGATCGGCGCGGCGTCGTAGCCGTAGTTGGGGAAGCCGCCCGCGGTATAGGTGTCGCTGAGCGTGTCGGTGCGCCAGACGTTCGCGTACAGGTCGATCCAGCGGTTTCCCTGCGGCTGCCACTTGTACTCGAGGTTCCAGGCCTTGGCGTCGACCCGGCTCAGCGGCCACTGGATCCCGCCGCGCTCGTCCGATTCGACGATGCGCGAGGGCATGATCTCGCCGTGGTGCGAGAGGGTGTCGCGGTAGCCGAACTGCAGCGCCTGCGCGTCGGTCGGGCGCCAGGTCGCCTTGAACAGCCAGGATTCCATCTGGCTGGAGGTGTTGGGGACCTCGTTTCCGGGCAGCCAGTACCTGGCCATGTTGGTGATGTAGTCGTCGGCCGAGGAGCTGCGCTCCCTGGAGTAGTAGTCGGCATCCTGCTCGCCCGAGTAGTAGTTGCCGCGCTCGCGGTAGGCGTAGGCGGCGAGCAGGTCGAGGCGGTCGGTCGGGCGCCAGCCCAGCGCCAGGCGCCAGGCATAGTCCTCGCCGCCGAAGACGTTGTAGCCGCCGCCTCCGGTATCCGGGGCGACCACCAGGGTCCGGTCGGTATAGGGGAACGCGGCCGTGGCGTCCTGCGGATAGCCCTCGACGCTGCGGTAGTCCTCGCCGGCATGCAGGCTCGGCAGCCGCGGGGCGACGCCGTTGCTGCTGCTCTCGGCCCTGAACTCGCCGCCGAAGCCCTGGCCCGGGTCGAGCACGTCGTCGACGTCGAGGGTGTCGACCACCATGGCGCCGCCGATGCCGGTATAGGTGTTGCGGGTCAGCGACGGCCCCTTGTGGATCTGGATGCCGCCGATCAGGAACGGGTCGATGTAGTTGCGGTTGCTGGCGCCGTTGTAGCCGCGCCAGACGGTCAGCGCCTGCTCGGTGCCGTCGATGGTGACCGGCACGCGGCCGGGGCCCTGGATGCCGCGGATGTTGAGGTCGAGGGCGCCGCTGTTGCGCGCGTCCCCGCTGAACACGCCCGGCACGCCGGTGACCAGGTCGGCGGGGGTCTTGCCCTTGTAGCGCTCGACTTCCGCGCGGCCGATGTAGGCGGTGGAGATGTCCAGGTCGTAGACGTCGTCGTAGCCGCGGACGTCGCGCTCGGCGCCGGTCGGCGCGTCCAGGCGCTGCCCGCCGACGCTGAGCGTGTCGGTGACGATCGGCTCCCCGCCGCCTGCGGCATCCGCCTTCACCAGGGTCACCGTGCCCGGCCGGACCTCGCGCCAGGCGAAACCGCTGCCGGCCAGCAGGCGCGCCAGCGCGTCGGTGGCGGCGTAGCGGCCCCGCACCGCGGGGGCGACGACGCCGTAGGGCTCCTGCTGCGTGTACAGCACCTGCAGCCGGGTCTGCGCGGACAGCCGGGCCAGCGCCTGCGGCAGCGGCCCGGAAGGAATGTCGATGTCGTGAACCTGCCGCAGCGGGACGGCGGGAGCGTCCTGCGCCGGGGCGATGGCGGGGACGCCGGCCAGGACGGCGGCAGAGACGGCGGCGGCGAGCAGCGCGCGGCGGGCGCGGCCCGGCACGGCGGCAATACGGGGCGATGTCATGTCGTCGAAAGGACCTTGAATGGAAACGGGAATCGTTCGCGTGTCCTGCCATGACGAAGCGCGGCGCGGCAATCCCCTAGCGGCGCAGGCCCGGGACGCGGCAGGCGTCCCGGCCAGCGCCACCCTCCATTGTGAATGAGAATCGATATCAGTTATGACCGCGGTCGGCGCCTGTCCGGCCGTGTTGCCCGGATGCCGGACGGGCGCCACGGCGTCCATTCGCCGTCCCGGCCGTCAGCTTCCGGACCTGTCGTCGCCGCCAGCAGCCTGAAACTGCCGCGGCCGGCAGCGCCCCAACGCCAGCCGCCATGTCGCGTCATCCGTCGCCACGCCGGCGCCCTCGTGTACCGGCGTGCGCCGCTGGATAGTCCCCCATGCCTGGAGTTCCGATGAGCCGCCCCACCGACGTCCGTTTCCCGCGCCTTCCCCGTCGCCGCCTCCTGCCGCAGGCGCTGCTCGCCGCGTGCTGTGGCCTCGCCGCCGTCACGACCTGGGCCCAGCAGCCCGGCGCGGACGCCGAGGACGATGTCACCACGCTCGACGGGCTGGTGGTCAAGGGCGAGCGTGCCGAGGGCTACAGCGTCCGCAAGACCACGGCCGGCACCCGCTTCAACCTGGCCCCGCGCGAGATTCCTCAGTCGCTGAGCATCATCAGCCACGAGCGCATCGCCGACCAGAACCTCGACGACATCATCGACGTGCTGGCCAACACCACCGGCGTCAGCAGCACCCAGTCCGACAGCGAGCGCACCGAGTTCTACGCGCGCGGCTTCTACATCGACAGCTATCAGTTCGACGGCCTGCCCACGCAGATGGTGCAGAACTGGAGCTACGGCGACTCGGGCCTGGACCTGGCGCTCTACGACCGCGTGGAAGTGGTACGCGGCGCGACCGGCCTGCTGAGCGGTGCCGGCAACCCGTCGGCGTCGGTGAACCTGGTCCGCAAGCATGCCGACAGCGCCGAATTCACCGGCAGCGTCTCGCTCAACGTCGGCCACTGGGGGCGCAACCGCAGCACCGTGGACGTGACCACGCCGCTCAGCGCCAGCGGCAGCGTACGCGCACGCGCGATCGGCAGCTATCTCGAGACCGATGCGCAGATGGACCGCTACCATCAGCGCAAGACCCTGGGCTACGTGGTCATCGATGCGGACCTCACGCCCGACACCCAGCTCAGCGTCGGCTACGACTACCAGCAGAAGCGCGCGAACGGCGCGACCTGGGGCGGTTTCCCGATGTGGTTCTCCGACGGCACGCCGACCAGATACGACACCTCGTTCAATCCGTCTCCGGACTGGACCTACTGGGACACCAGCAGCAAGCGTGCCTTCGCCACCCTGCAGCACGCGTTCGACAATGGCTGGCAGTTCAAGATCGGCGCCACCCACGACAAGACCAGCGCCGACGACAAGCTGTTCTATCCCTCCTACGAGGCGTTCGACAAGGCGACCGGCGGCGGCATCACGCCGATGGCGGGCTTCTACAACACGCATCGCCAGGTCGACGGCGTGGACGGCTACATCGAAGGGCCCTTCCAGTTGTTCGGCCGCGAACACCAGTTCATGGCGGGCGTGAGCTACAACAAGCGCGAATTCGCCAACTACGGCGACTTCCAGGTGGCCTGGGCGCCGCTGGACAGCTACCTGGACTGGACCGGCGACTTTCCGCAACCGGACTGGAACCCGCTGCCGCTGCAGAGCGAAGGCATCATCACCCAGAAGGCGGGCTACGCCGCCACGCGCCTGTCGCTGGCCGATCCGCTGAAGCTGATCCTCGGTGCGCGTTACACCGACTGGGAGAGCGAGGCCGAAGGCAACGACCGCGTGCACACGGTCACCACCCCGTATGCCGGTCTGGTGTACGAGATCGACACCACCTGGTCGACCTATGCCAGCTACACCGAAATCTTCCAGCCGCAGACCCTGAAGAACCGGCAGGGCAGCTATCTGGATCCGGTCGACGGCAAGAGCTACGAGATCGGCGTCAAGGGCGCCTGGTTCAACGATCGGCTCAATGCCTCGCTGGCCGTGTTCCGCATCGAGCAGGACAACGTCGGCGTGGTCACCGACGAACTCGTGGAGGGCAGCGAAAACGAGTTCGCCTACATCGGTGCGCGCGGTACCGTCAGCCGCGGCTTCGAGTTCGAACTCAACGGCGAGCTGAAGCCGGGCTGGAACGCAAGCTTCGGTGCTTCGCGCTACGTGGCCCAGGATGTCGACGGTGTCGACATCAACACGCGCTTGCCGCAGACGGCCATCAAGGCCTTCACCAGCTTCACCCCGCGCAGCGTGCCCGGGCTGACCGTCGGCGGCGGCGTGAACTGGCAGAACGGCATCTACTACATCGCGCCGGTCGTGGGCCGTTTCGACCAGGCTTCGTACGCGCTGGCCAGTGCCTTCGCGCGGTATCGCCTGGCCCCGGAGTTCAGCGTGCAGCTGAACCTCAACAACATGTTCAACAAGCACTACTACTCGCAGATCAGCGGCTATGGTGCCTACGGCGAAGCGCGCAACGGCCAGTTGACCTTCATCTACTCGTTTTGAACGCTGCCGGCCGGCGCCAGACGGCGCCGGCCGCGGCATCCCTGTCGGAGACCTCTTCCATGCGCCCGATCCTGTCCTCCAGCCCGTCCCCCGCGCCGCGTGTGCGCCGCCACGCCCCGCCGCCGCGCGCGCTTGCGGCGGTACTGGCGGCCGCCCTGGGTGCCAGCGCCATCGCGGCCGAGCCGTCCGCGGCCCCGCCGGCCTTCACGCCCGCACTGCCCGCCGAGCCGGCCAGCGGCACGGTGGTCGACGAGGGCGTGATCTACCGCGAGCTCACCCGCGGCGTCTACGAAGTGGCCAGCAATCCGCACGACGGCGCGCTCTACGTGGCCTCGGCACTGTCGATGCCCAACGTCAGCGGCGGCATCGTCTACCGGCTCGATCCGGACACCCTGGCGCCGATCGGTGCGATCCACACCGACCTGCGCAACCTCGGCCTGACGCTGGCGCCGGACGGCAAGCGGCTCTACGTCACCAACAGCCTCGAACACGCGCTGACCGCGATCGACCTTGAATCCAACAGCGTGGCCGCGCGACTGCACTTCGAAGACGAGAAGGACAGCCAGGGCCATCGCTACGGACCGCGACAGGTCATCTACGACCGCGGGCGCGACCTGCTGTACGTCGGCGCGGTGGGGGATCCGGCGGTGATCTGGGTGGTCGATGCGCACACCCTGGAACTGCGCGAGACGATCACGAATGCGGGCAAGTGGATCACCGGCCTGATGCTGCATCCGGGCAACGGCGACCTGTACGCAGCCAACGGCAGCGGCGAGATCCTGCGCATCGATCCCGAGCGCCGCGCGATCACCCATCGTTTCAAGCCGGCCGGCGACACACCGGCGCTGCTGCTGAACATGGCGCTCGACGCGGAGAAGAACCTGCTCTACGTCACCGACCACTCCCAGCTCAAAACCACGCTGATCGTCGATCCGGAGACCGGACGCAAGGTCGGCGAGATCGAAGGGATCGGCGACTCGATGGGCATCCTGTTCAATGCCGCGCGCCGCGAGCTCTACATCACCCAGCGCGACCAGGGCACGGTGAGCATCATCGACGCCGACACCCATGCGATCAAGCGCACCGTCCGCGCCGCACCCAATCCCAACAGCCTGGCGCTGTCGGCCGACGGCAAGGCGTTGTACGTGACGGTCAAGACGCCGTTCACCAAGACCTACGTCGCCAGCGGCGTGGAGAGCGTGCTGCGGATCCCGCTGGACTGAACCGCACCGGCTTTTCCGGAGGCGCCAACCCCTGATCAGTAGAAGACCGTCAACCAGCGGCCCAGGCGGATGGCGCGCAGCTGCAGGGTGTGTTCCAGCGCCGCCAGGCCGGCGTCCGGGTCCGCGGTCTCGAACACGCCGGACACCGGCATGCGGCGCAGGCGCTCGTCGCGCACGTAGACCGCACCGCGGCGGTAGCGGGCGAGTTCGTCCACGACCTCGGCCAGCGGCGCGCGATAGAACACCAGCTGCCCGTCCCTCCACGCGGCCGCCCCGCCGGAATCGGCATCGGCATCGGCATCGGTTCCAGGCACGACGCCGCCGTCCCCGAGCCACGCGCGCTGCCCGGCCTGCAGCACGGCGCGGCTCCCGCCCCCGGCCGCCCTGACCTCGACCCGCCCCTCGAGCACGCCGATCCGGGTGTGGCCACCGTCCAGGCGCACGTCGAAGACCGTGCCCAGCGCCCGCGCGCTGCCGGCCGGAACGTCCACCACGAACGGGCGCGCCGGATCGCGCGCGACTTCGAAGCGGGCCCGGCCCCGGTACAGCCGCACGCGGCGCCGGTCCGCGCCGAACTCGACCTTCAGCGCCGAATCGGTGTCCAGGATCGCCACGCTGCCGTCGCCCAGCCGCAGGCTGCGGATCTCACCGACCGCGGTGGCGGCGTCGCTGCGCATGCGGTCGTAGCCGCCCAGCTGCATCCACAGCGTGCCGGTGGCGAGCAGGGCCACGCAGGCGGCCGCGGCGTAGCGCGGCCGGCGGCGGCGCGCGGGCGCGGCGGGCGGCTGGACGCCGGCCTCGTCGGCGAGGTCGACCGCGGGCCGGCGCAGCGCGCCCAGCAGCGCTTCCGCCTCGGCCATGGCCGAGGCGCGGCGCGGATCGGCGGCCAGCCAGGCGTCGTATTCGCGCAGCAGGGCCGGGGCGCCGTCATCGCGCAGGCGCAGATGCCAGCGCGCAGCCTGTTCGAACCGGTCGTCATCGTCGTTGGAAGAGTCTGCCATGAGCCTGTGCCTATCCGCGTTCCGGAATGGGTGAATCCCGGCATACCCTGCGCCCACCGCATCGCCAGCGCACCTGACCGCCATGTATGAACCGACGAATGCAGGACCCTCCATCCCCCAGGCTCATACCTGCCGTCCGGCCTCGCGCAGGCGCCGGCGGCAGTGCGCCATGGCGTGCGCAAGATGATTCTCGACCGTCTTGGGCGAGATGCCCAGCTGTCTGGCAACCTGCTTCATGCTCATGTCGCGTCCGCGGTACAGCAGGAAGACCTGCCGGCACTTGTCGGGCAGGTCGCGCACCGCCTCGCGCAGCAGCGCATACTCCTGCTGGCCAAGCACCACCCGGAATGGTTCAGGCGTCTCGCTGGCGATCTCCTCCGGCACCGGCTCGGACGACAGGTGCCGGCCGCGCGCGGTGATCTGGCGCTGGCGGTCGATCACCAGGTTGTCGATCACCCGGCACAGGTAGGCCTCCGGGTTGCGGACGGGGGCCGCGTCGGCGCGGGTTGCGCCGTTCCCGCCGGCCAGCCTCAGCCAGACATCCTGCATGACGTCGTCGGCCATTGCCGGCGAACCCGCCCTGCGCAGCGCATAGCGCCGCAGCGCCTGGTAGCGGCGCTCCAGCAGGTCGACGACGGTCGTGGGGGCGGTCATCGTCAAGCACGGGCCGCGGGAACAAGGCGCTAAATATACGTCAAATGCGAATGATTCTCAATAATCGCAGGCCGTTCCGCCGCCCGGAATCGCATAGCGGCCGGCTAGGGTCAGCGCCAGCGAGCCCTTGTCGCCGCGTCCAGCGGGGTTATTCACGTGCAGACCGGTTTCGGTAGTAGCGTGGCCACAGCCCGGATATGGCCGGGGTGTCCACGGGCGCGACCACCACCGCATCCGGTCCGAAACGCATCACGGCAGGCCGCGCCGGGTCGAAACCCGGCCAGCCGCCATCCGGGCAAGGTGTGCCGTCGGCGATGAAGTCCCGCCAGCGGCGCATCATTGCCGCGGACACATCTGCGGCCTGCCCTGGCCGCCCGATCTTTTCCGCCACGTGGGCGCTGTCCGTGTTACCAAACACGAAGGGCACGTCGGTCGCATGCGGTGAGCTGTCATCGGTGCCGGCCATCGGAAAGGCGAACTCACAGCCCCACGCAGTTTGACCTGCCTGGACCTGTTTGCCGAGCATGTGCAGGATCGGCGCACGGAACACCAGGTCGGTGTAGAGGTCGCGCCAGACCGTGGAAGGCGTGTTGTCCTGCCCGCCATAGGCATCGATGACTTCGTGCACCGGGGGCGGGGAGTCGAACGCATAATGCACGGCGACCAGGCCGGCGGCGCGCTTTTCCAGCTCGGCCATCGTCGTCGGTGCCTGCATGGGCGACAGGCGCTGGCCGACGCCGTCGCCCAGGTCGAACCAGAAGTCGGCTTCGGTCCGCGTCCAGCCCGCCAGCAGCGGTACCGCCATCGGCGCAGCATCGTAGGACCACTGGCGAATCAGATGGCCATCGCGCACCGGAGCGGTCGCCGGTCGCCGCATCCGGGCCACCAGCGCGGGCGAGGCCGCGAACGCCTGTTCGTGTTGCTGCAGGGTCCTGCCATCCAGTTCGCGCAGCGCGGAGACCGTAATGCCGAGTGATTCGCACAGGGCTTCGGTGTAGGCGGTGGCCGTCTCCAGTTCGGCGAACATCGGTGGCCGGAACAGCGGCGGGCTCTGGGTGATGATGCCGCGATACAAGCCTTCGCCGAGGCGGTTGTGCGCGATGAGTGCCACGTTGGCTGCCCCCGAGGACTGCCCGGCCAGGGTCACCTTTTCCGGATCACCGCCGAAGGCGGCGACGGAATCGCGGACCCAGCGCAGCGCGGCCAGTTTGTCCTGGAGGCCCCAGTTCGCGCACAGCCCGGTGTCCGGGTCGGCCAGCGCCGGGTGCGCGAGGCCGCCCAGCGCGCCCAGGCGGTAGTTCACGGTGACCACCACGATGCCCAGTGCCGCCAGTGCGGCGCCGTGGATCGCCGCCGATGCGCCCTGGCCGCTGCGGGTCGCTCCGCCGTGGATCCAGACCAGCACCGGATGCTTGCCGGTGGTCGATGGCGTCCAGACGTTGAGATACAGGCAATCCTCGGCCATCGCCGCCGGCGGCTCGTTGAGCCAGGCCTGGTTGCCGCGCAGGGTCTGCAGGCTCGCCGGACCGGGCTGGAAGGCGTCGCGCACGCCCGTCCATGGCGTGCACGGCCGCGGCGAACGCAGCCGCAGCGCGCCAACCGGGGGCGCGGCATAGGGAAGGCCGAGGAACGCACTGACGGCCCCGGTGCGCAGACCCCGCACCTTGCCCAGCGGAGTGGTCGCCAGGGCGCGCTCGTGTCCTGGTACGCGAGGGCCGGGCTTGGCCATGGACAGCGCCATCAGCCCCAGGGGAACGGATTGGATCATCATGCGCCGGTTCATTGTGCAGTGTGCGGTGCCAGATGCCAGGTGCCAGGTATCGGCACCTCAGTGCGCCTCCGGCTCCGCGAACGCGACGCAGACATCGCGCGGGGGCAGCGCCGGGACGAAATAGACCAGGTCGGCGGCGGATCTCCCGTCGAAGTGCGAAGCCAGGTAGTCATTCGGATTCTCCGATTCGCCGACCGCCTGCAGCACGATGCTCAGGCGCGGCATGTCCGCGGGCAGCCACAGCGGCGCGCCGTGGTCGCTGCGGACGTGGCCGGAGCCGGCTACCAGCAGGTTGACCTTGCCTTCAACGGTGTTGGCGGCCATCTGCGCGGCCATGTTCTGGTCGCGCGCCAGCTGCACGTTGACCATTGGCGCGAACGCTTCCGGCGTACCGTGGCCGCAATGGCTGCGCACGATCAGCTCGCCCAGGAACGACGAGTGTGCCGGGCTGTGCTCGCCCCGCGGCGGACCGTCGGCCAGCGCGCGTGCGCGCTGCTCCTGGCTCAGGTCGCCGGCGATCACGCGCGGCGCGGCGTTCAGCGACATGGCGACCAGGTCGCGGTAGTCCATCCAGCTCCAGCGCTGCGGGTCCCACGACAGGTCGTCGCCGGAGGCATCGTCGCCCCTGCCCAGCCACCGGTCGAAGGCCTCCTGCTGCTCACCGGACACCACTTCGAGCGCGATGTTGCCCAGCCGCCCGACGTGGGCCAGGAAGCTGACCATCAGGACCTCGAAGCGATGATGGTCGGGATGGTCGTGACTCTCGCCGATCATCATCCAGCCGCCCTCCGGCAGCTGCTCGAAGACGGCCTTGAGGTCCAGGAACTGCTGTGTGGACGGCGACCAGAAGTGCCCGACCAGCGCGTTGTCGGCAAGCCCGGTGGCCTGGAAGGAAAGCAGCGGCTGGGCCGGCCCCGGAGGTGCCGGGACGATGGCCGGCGCGTCGACGCCAGCATTGGCGTGGGTCGCGGCAAGGCCCATGCAGGCCGCAAACAGCGCGGGCAGGAACAGCTGTCTCTTCTTCGGGATCATCGTGGTGTCCTGGTGGGAGGGAATGGGTGGGCGTCGGGTTCTTCTGCCTTACCGGGCGCCCCGGCTCAGAACCGGACCCCGAATTCGACCCAGAACTGGCGGCCGATGTCGTAGTAGAGGGTGCCGCCCTCGGCGCGGGACACGCTGGTCCTGTCGAGCACGTTGAGCACGTCGACCTGGACGTAGCCGCCGAGCCGGTCCCAGGACGGCTCCCAGCGCAGCTGCATGTCCCAGTTCACCCGGGTGCCGTATTCGGCGGTCTCGTAGGCGCGCAGGACATCGCTGGTATCCGGCACCGCCTGCGCGCCGAGGGAGCTGACGCCCCGGTACGGCGCGCGCAGGTCGATGAAGTTGTTCCAGGAGATCCCCGTTCCGGCCCATCGCGCACCGGCTTCGAGCGACGAACGCCAGCGGGCGTTGAAGGCGGTGGCGGGCATGTCCTCCAGCGCGATGACCTTGCCATCGAGGATCACCCGGCTGGTGTCGGTGACGCCCCAGGTGCCGCCGCCGATGATCTCGTTGTAGCCGTTGCCGCTGCTGAGGCCGCCGCTGCCCGGATTGAGCCGGGAGGCATTGCTGCGGCTTTTCTGCCAGTTGGCCAGCAGCGAGACGCGCCAGTCGGCGGCGAGGAACGCCAGCGGGATCCGGTTGTCCACGCGCAGGGTAACGGTATTGGTCTCGGAGCGGCCCTCGTTGCCGAACCGGTTGCGCGTGGGCGATAGCGTCTGCACCTGGCTGAACTGGTCGCGGCCGCGGCGATGGACCCAGTCCAGGCCGGCGGTCCAGTCGCCGAAGGCCTGGACGACGCCGAGCATGGCCTCGTCGTTGTACGGAGTCCTCGCATTGTCCAGCGCTTCCCAGTCGGTGGTGCCCCAGCCGGTGAAGTACGGCTCGCTGCCGCCCGGCAGCCAGATCTCCTGGAAGGTGCTGAGGTCGCGGATGCGGTTGGCCTCCAGCTCCAGGAACGAGCGGCCGTAGTAGCGGTTGAAACCGGCCTTGAGCCGGGTGCGGCCGTCGGCGCTCAGGTCGTAGCCAGCAGCCAGGCGCGGCGCGACCTCGGTGTTGCCGAGGAACCCGCTGTGGTCCACGCGCAGGCCGGCGCGGATGTCCAGGCGCTCCCAGCGCATGCCGTCCTCGATCCACAGCGCGTACTGGTCCGAGTCCAGGTCCAGGCTGTAGGGCGTGCGGCCATAGCGCACCATGTTGTAGAAGTCGCCGGCCCCGGCGCAGACCTGCGGCCAGCCCAGCCCGCAGGCCCAGCTGTAGTCGCGCGCAAGTACCTTGCGGGTTTCCTGCATGTCGACCCGGCTGGCTTCCAGGCCGGCGCTGACCGCATGTTCGGCACCCAGCCACTGCAGCGGATCCCATTGCAGCGAAGGCCTGAGCGAGAAGGTCTTCTGGCTGCGCTCCATCGGCCCGGGCACGCCGGAATTGAAGTTGCGCTGGTTGGTCATGATGACGTGGAGGTAAGGCTGTTCGGCCTCGACCTCGCGCTCGTCGGAAAGCGCATCGAAGTTGGCCTCGACCGTCCAGGTACCGAACGACTGCCGCTGTTCGTAGCGCAGGCCGATGCCATGGCCTTCATGGTAGTTGTCGAAGGCGGAGTTCGAACTGGCCCCCATGCTCAGCCGCGAACGGTGCTTGCTGTAGCGCAGGGCGATGTCCAGCAGCCGGCCGTCGCCGGGCTGCCAGCTGGTCTTGCCGTTGAAACCGAAGTTTTGCCGGTACTGGGCCGCAGGGTTGCCGTCGTTGGGGCGGATGGTCAGGAGACCATCGTCGCCTACTTCGTAGATCGCGGGATAGATGTCGAACAGGGGGATATCCGCGTCCTTCCAGCTCGCGCTGATCGCGCTGCCCCAGTCGCCGCCATGGCCGACCTCCGCACCGAAGGTGAAGAAGTCCTTCCTGAATTCCGGTTGGTTCGGAGTATACGCGCTGCCCTGCGGGATCTGCGCGCTGTCGAAGTCCTCGCGCGCCGCCGGATCGACATGGAACCGGCTCAGCGAATCGCTGGTGTGTCGCCAACTCAGGCGATAGCGGTTCTGGCCCGAATAGCGCCGGGTCTGCGCATCGACCACGCCGCCGGTGAAGCCGCCGTGGCGGGCGCTGACGTTGTGGTCGTGCACGGTGACGCTCTCGATCGCGTCCAGGTCGACGAAGTAGCCCTGGCCGTGGCTGGCCAGCCGGCTGAGGTCGCCGGGATTGTTGTAGGCCGGATCGAGATCGCTGTTGATCGAGGCGCCGTCGAGCAGGAACTGGTTGTCGTAGAAGCGCGCGCCGTGGATCGAGATGTCGTCGGGCGTGATCTCGCCGTTGCCCATCGAGTTGCGCGACCGTCCGGAGACGGTGACGCCCGGCAGGCGCGCCAGCACGTCGGTCAGGTTGCGGTTGATCGCCGGCAGGTCGTCGATGTCCTCGCGGGTGAGGGTGCTGTGGCCGGTCATCGCCAGGTGCCTGGGCAGCAGGGAACCCTCGTGGCCCCCGGACACCGACAGCGTGCCGGTGACGACGGGGCCGCCGTCCTGGCCGGCATCGGGCAGCGGCTCCAGCAGGACCGCTGTCGCGCTGAGCCAGCGCGGCGCCAGCCGGGTGCCCCGCAGCAGCGCATCCAGCGCGGCGGCCGGGGCGTGCTGCCCGGTGACGCCCGGGCTGGCCCGGCCGGACGTCAACGCGGCATCGACGCTGATGTCGACCCCGGACTGGCGCCCGAAGCGGTTGAGGGCGGCATCCAGCGGGCCAGCGGGAATCTCGAACCGGGACAGGCGCTCGCCGCCGGCGGCCGGCTGCGCCTGCGCCGGCTGCGCCGCGGCCGCGCCGCCCAGCAGCAGGACGGCCAGCAGGGCCTGGGCGAGTGGATGGCCGGAGGGACGGTGCGTGGCGGCGGCTACGCGGGGATTTTCGATGGAATGCGGAAGGGAAAGACGGACAGCCGCCACGACGGTGGACTCCTTTTGGAATGGAAGAACGATCCGGCGCCGGAACACGTGCCGATTCCGGTGCTTCTAAGGAGTTGAGCCAATCGAGATCCCGAAACCTGCCACCCAACGGCATTTCGGGGCCATGCTGTGCCGGCGCCTCAGCGGGCCGCCACGGTGGTCCGGAAGCGGGAGCTGCGCTCGATCCTGACCGGCAGGGTGGATTCCAGCGAGGCGAGGATGGCGTCCGCCGGTCTATCGCCCTGCAGGCGAAAGACCGCGGTCAGCTCCAGCCCGGCGACTTCGGGCGCGCAGCGCAGGCGGCCGACGTGGTAACGGTCCAGCTCACGCACGAATTCGCCCAGCGGGGTGCGCTGGGCAGTGATCAGGCCTTCGGCCCAGGCGGTCCGCCGCTCGTCCAGCGCCTCTTCACCTCCTGCCCGGAGTCGGTCGAAGCGGACCTGGCGGCCCGCCTGCACGGTCCACGGCAGCGTCGCCCCTGACGGCATGACCTCGACGGCACCCACGACGACCGCGAGGAAGGTCTCGCTGGCCGCGTCCTCGCGGCGCACGTGGAAACGGGTGCCGAGCGGGCGCAGGGTCCCGTCCCGGGTGCGGACCAGGAACGGCCTGCCGCGCGGATCGGGCGCGGTGTCGATCTCGATCTCACCGCGGCGCAGGACCAGCGTCCGCCGGACGTCGGTGAAGTCCAGGTCGACGGCCGTGGCGGTGTTCAGGCGCAGGCGCGAGCCGTCCGGCAGGGTTGCATGGCGCTGCTCACCGGTCCGGGTCGCGACGTCGGCGACCAGGCCGTGCAGCTCCCGCCGCCACGGCGCCTGCCCCTGCAGCAGCCAGGTCGCGCCGCCGGCCAGGCCCGCCCAGGCCAGCGCCTTGAGCGCGCGCCGCCGGCCCTGCAGGCGGCCGGCCGCGTCCAGCACCTCGATGGCCAGCGGCGCCGGGGCCGCGGCGCGCTTGCCGACGAAGCGTTCGCCCAGGCTCGCCATCCGCTCCCAGGCGAGCGCATGCCGGCGATCGGCCTTGCGCCACTGGCGGAAGGCCTGGCGGTCGCCGTCGTCCTCCAGGCCGGAGGACAGCCGCACGTACCACGCGATCGCCGCCTCCACCACGTCGTCGGGCAGGGCCTCCGGTTCCGCGGCTCCGGTTCGCGCGCGCATGCGGTGCTCAGGCATAGACGATGCGGTAGCAGGCCGCCATCGCCCGGACCATGGCCTTCTGCACCACGTTCACGGTCAGCCCGAGGTGTCCGGCGATGCGCGGATAGGTCCAGCCGTCCATCTGCGACAGCAGGAAGATGCGGCGCACCCTGGACGGCAGGCCATCGAGCATGCGGGCGATGTCCTCCAGCGCTTCCATCGCCAACCGCACATCCTCCGGCGAGGGCGCGTGCAGGTCGGGGCGCGAGGCGAGCACGTCCAGGTAGGCGCGCTCGATCGCCTGGCGCCGCAGGTGGTTGACCATCAGGCCGTGGGCGATGGTGGACAGATAGGCGCGCGGAGCCCGCAGCTGCTCCAGCTGCGGGCGCGAGAGCAGGCGCACGAACACGTCCTGGGCCAGATCGGCCGCCTGCGCGGAGCTGCCCAGCCTGCGCCGCAGCCAAGTCTCCAGCCAGCCGTGATGCTGCCGGTAGAGCACCTGCACCTTCGAATTGATGTCCGTTCCGATCGCGCCCATGCACCGCGCCGCGCAGAGTGCCAAGAGCACAGATGATAACAATTATTATTCGCATCATTGGAGCCCACCGCTGGAAGGGTGTGTCCAGGCCGGCCCGGAGCGCACGCGCCAATGCGCGCGCCGGCGGCGCGACTACGAAGCGACCCGGCCCAGGCACGGCGCCGGCGGCGTTCCTCAGTCGGCGGCGGACGCCCGGGATGCGTTCTCGTCGATCCGGACCAGGAGCAGGTCCAGGTCGGTCTCGGCGGTCACGCCGTGCGTTTCCCCGGGATCCATGTGCAGGACCTGGCGCTCGCGCAGCGGGACCTGCCCGCCTTCGAAATCGAACCGGCCGCGGCCGCCGAGCACGATCACCAGCACCCGCTCGGGCGCCGCATGGGCCGGGAGCGCGGTACCCGCCCGGAGCTGGAGCTGCATCACACGGGCGGCGCCGTACCGGCCGATCGGCGTGACCCTGCGGGCATCGGCCGCTGCGCCGTCGGCGACCGCGGCCAGGTCGGCCAGGCGCGGCGGCGGCAGCGGGTCGGGATCGGCCGCCATGGCGGGCAGGACGCCGGCGACGGCGGCCGCAAGCAGCATCCGCGCCAGGGGGGGCATCGAAATCATCATGGCGCTCCGTTCGAGGCGGGTGGGGGAGGTCGGGTTGCGCACGTCGTATCCCTCAAGCTGGTAGCGTTGCCGGAAGCCAGCGCCGGAACAGCGCCGGCTGCAGGCCGGGCAGGGCCATGTGTTTTGGCATCGGCGCGCCGCTGAAGCGCCGGGTGCCGCGCAGCAGCGCCGACCAGAAGTCGACCAGGTGCGCCAGGTGCGCGTCCCAGTCCGGAACATGGCGCGCGAATACCGGGCCCAGCAGCGGGTCCTTCCGGACCCGGGCGTAGAAGCGGTGCACCAGCGCCACCACTTCCTCCTCGCTGCAGCAGGGCGCGGGCGGCGCGGACGGCATCGCAGGGTTGGCGTCCACGGCGTTCAGAACCTCCAGGTGAAGCCGAGCGTGCCGTTGCGGCCAACGCCCTGCAGGAAGCCGGGCTGCGCGAGCGTGGCCCGGTCGCGGATCACGTAGCTGCTGGCGTAGCGGCGGTCGGTGAGATTGTCGCCGTGCAGGAACGCCGACCAGCGGCCGTCGTCGGCAGTGAAGCCGAGCCTGAAACCCAGCAGTGCGTAGCCGTCCTGGTAGATGTCGGGCGTGTTGGCATGGTCGGTCGGCGTGTCGCTCGGCAGCCAGCGGACGTTCGGACCGAGGCTCCAGCCGCCGCTGCGCCAGAGCACCTCGGCGCTGACCAGGTGCCTGGGCACGCCGGCGATCCGGTTGCCGGCGAACTCGCCGCCGTCGAACGTGAAATCGCTCCAGGTCCATGCCAGCCGATACGCCAGCGCGCTGTCGCCGAACGCCGGGATGCGGCCATCGAGGCCGGCCTCGACGCCCCGGTGGGTGGTGCCGCCGGCATAGTTGTAGGTGCCGACCCGGTTGCCGAACTCGTCGGTGGTCTGCATCAGCTCGTCGTCGAGGTCACTGCGGTACAGCACCAGCGACCAGTTGGCGCCTGTTTCCGCCCCGCCGAAGCGGCCGCTGCCGCCGATCTCCACGGTATCGGCCGCCTGCGTGCGCAGCTCCAGCAGGCGGGCGACGGCGCCGGCGGGGTTGGCCGGCGGCACTTCGGCGGCGGCGATCTCCCACCAGGTCGGCACCTCGTTGCTGCGGCTGAGGTTGGCGAACAGGCGCAGGTGTTCGCGCGGCCGCCAGATCGCGCCCAGGCGCGGGCTGGCGTGGCTGTAGCGCTGGTCCAGGCGGCTGCCGGCGGCCAGGTCGGCGGCGTCGCGCTCGACCCGGCTCCACTTCACGTCGCCCAGCAGGTGCCAGTCATTGCCGGCGCGCCAGCCGATCCCGGCCACCGCGTCGAAACTGGCCGCATCCAGGTCGAACTGCGCGAAGCGCTGCAACCGGGTGCCGTCCCGGGGATTGTTGGCGTACAGGTCGCGGGCGGTGTCGCTGGCCGTGTACGAGGCGGCGAGACGGTAGTCGAGGCGGCCGGATTCGCCCGCCAGCTGCCACTGCGCCCCCCAGGTGCCGGTGTCGGTGACGTTGTGGGTGGTGGGGTTCTTGAACAGGTCGTCGGTACGCTGCCACCACAGGCCCAGCGACTGGTTCAGGCGCGCGTCGCCCCACTCGGAGCGGTTGCCGATGCGCCAGTGGCGGGTGTCGCGCAGCGGGTCGCGGCGGTAGACGTTGAGCAGGCTGTCCTGCGGCGTGTCGCCGTCGCCGAGCACGCCGCGCGGATCGCTGTGGATGCGGTCCCTGGGCACCACGTTGGGGATGTGGAAGAACAGGTCGGTCCACGACAGCCAGGTGCGGTTGCTGAAGGTCTCGCCGGCGCGCCAGCCGGCGTTGAGGTGGACCGAGCTGCGCTCGCCGTCGGCGTGGCGGCGGTAGCCGTCGTACTCGTCTTGGCTGGCGCCGATCCACCAGTCGCCGCGCTCGCCGGCCCCGCCCCAGGCGGCCTGGCCGCCGCGCCGGCCGTCGCTGCCGCCCTCCAGCCGCAGGCGGCCGCGCTCGTCGGCGCCGTTGAGGCTGTAGAAGTCGATCTCGCCGCCCAGGGTGGTGGCGCCGGGGCTGAGCGCATTGGCGCCGCGGCGCGCGCTGATGAAGGCCGCGTTGCGCTGCTCCAGCAGGCCGATCACGAACGCGCCGTCGGCGTCGTTCAGGGGCAGTCCGTCCTGCAGCAGCAGCACGCCGCGGTTGACCGGGTTGCTCTGGATGCCGGAGCCGCGGATGCTCAGCCGCGGCTGGTCGATGCCGCCGAAGAACTCCTGCAGCACGATGCCGGGCTGGAAGTCCAGCGCATCGCGCAGCGTGGCCTGGCGGCCGGCTCCGCGCAGGTCGATCAGGTTGGTGCCGCCGGGCACGCGGTCCAGGCGCTCGCGCTCGTCGGCGGCGGTGGGCGCGACCGGGGTGTGATGCTGGCGGCCGAGCACGAGGATGCGGTCCAGGTCGATCGGCTCGCGGGCGTCGGCGCCGGTTTCCGCGGCGGCGGTGCCGCAGGCCAGGGCGGCGGCGACGGCCAGGCCGAGCAGGCGTGGCATGGCGTGGACGGGGGACATGCGGAGGATCTCCAGGGGGGAACGGAGCTTGGTCACCACGCGAGGTGGAACATCAGCTTGGCCAGCAGGACGATGCCGACCATGTGCCAGAACACGCTCAGGTGGATGCGCTTGAACGCGCTCGCGACCAGCCGGCCGCGGCTGCGCAGGGTCATGGCGGTGAGGAAGTGGCCGAACACGCTCAGCGCGAGCACGATCTTGGCCGTGAGCATCAGGCCGAAGCCGCTGTCGAACGGATGCGCCAGCAGCTCGCGGTAGCGCCAGGCCATGCCCAGGCCGCTGCCGTACAGCACCAGCAGCACCCACGGCATGAGCTGGCGCGCGCGCCGGCCGATGCCGACCTCCATCTGGTGCATCACGTTGCGCGGCACGTGCCTGCGCACGCCCTCCAGGATCAGCACTTCGAAGAACACCGTGCCGGCGAACATGATGGCGGCGAACAGGTGCAGGATCTGGAACAGGGCGTAGTGGCTCATGGCGGGCTCGCTTGCGCCGGCGGCGCGGCTGGCGTGTGTGGGATCTCGACGACGGCCTGCGCGGCACGGTGGCCGGGCAGCACGCAGGGACGCAGCTGCCCCCGGTCGAGCTGCAGGCAGCGGTCGACGCGTTCGGCCAGCTCCTGCGGGTGGTGGCTGACGCACAGCAGCGCCGCACCGGTGCGCCGCAGTTCGGCGTCGCACAGCGCGCCCAGTTCCTTGCGCAGGCCCGGGTCGAGCGCGCTGAACGGTTCGTCGAGCAGCAGCAGGTCCGGCGCCAGCGCGAACGCGCGCGCCAGCGACACCCGCTGCGCCATGCCGCCGGAAAGCTGCCCCGGCCAGGCGTCCGCGCGCGCGGCGAGCCCGACCCGGCCCAGCCAGTCGCGGGCGACGGCCTCGGCGCTGCACGTGCTGTGGCCGGCGGCGCGCAGCGGGATGCGCAGGTTGTCGAGCACGCTGCGCCAGGGCAGCAGGCGCGGCTCCTGGAACACCAGGCAGGTGCGGCCGAAGCCGTTGTCCAGGCGTCCCGCCGACCCCGCCAGCAGCCCCGCCACCAGCTTCAGCAGGCTGCTCTTGCCGCAGCCGCTGGGGCCGACCAGGCCCACCCGCTCGCCCGGCGCGATGCGCAGGTCCACGCCGTCCAGCACCGGCCGGCCGCCGCGTTCAAGCACGATGCCGGCCAGCTCAAGCATCGGCGCCCGCCCCGCGCGCGATCGGCCGCGCCGATGGCGTGGCCCCGGCGTCGGCCTGCTGCCAGCGCGTGAGCCGGCGCTGCAGCGGCTGCAGCAGGCCCAGCTCCAGCACCGCCACCACGCCCAGCACCAGGATCGCCCAGGCGTAGAGTTCGCCGCTGTCGAACGTGCTGCGGGCGTTGGCCAGCGCGTAGCCGGCGCCGTCGGCCGCGCCCAGCACCTCGGCCATCACCACCAGCCGCACGCCGCCGCAGGTGGCGATCAGCAGGGCCGCGCACAGCGGCGCGGTCAGCGCCGGCAGCACCACGTGGCGCAGGCGGCGCCAGCGGCCGAAGCGGTACACCCGCGCCATCTCCACCAGCCCCGGGTCGACCAGCAGCAGGCCCTTGAGGGTGTTCACGTACATGCCGGGCGCGACCAGGGCCACAGTGATGAACACCACCATCGCCGTGCCCAGGCCGAACCACAGCATCGCCAGCACCACCATGATCACCCCCGGCATCGACATCAGCAGCCAGCGCAGCGGTTCCAGCACCGCGCGCAGGCGCGGGAAGCGGCCGGCGAGCAGGCCCAGCACCAGGCCGACGGCGATGCCCAGCCCGACGCCGCAGGCCACCCGCACCAGGCTCAGCAGCGCGTGGTGGCGGAAGCCGTCCTTGCCCACCAGCGCGACCAGCGCGCCGGCGGTCTGCGCGGGGGTCGCCATCAGCAGCGGTCCCAGCCGCACCGCCACCAGGTGCCAGGCCACCAGCAGCGCCAGCAGGCCCAGCAGCGACCAGGGCCAGGGGGCGCGCAGCGTGGGCGCCGGCGCGCTCACGGCCCGTAGAACCCCGCGTCCGGCAGGCGTCCGCCGACGGCCTCGGGCTCGCTGGCGAGGATCAGCCGGTACAGCGCCTCCAGCTGCGGCCGCACCGATGCGGTGGGCAGCCCGTCCAGCCGGGTGACCCGGATCGATTCCTCCAGCGCCTGCACCGGCATGTGCGGCAGGTAGTCGTGCGCCAGCGCCGCGCAGGCCGGCGGGTCGGCCTTGCACCAGCGCGCGGCCTCCGCGTAGGCGGTGACGATGGCGGCGCTCGCGGCCTCGTCGCCGGCCGCGTGGGCAGCGGCCATCACCCCGGCCTGGGGCAGTTCCGGCTGCGTGGGAAAGGCCGCGGCCCAGGCCGCCTCCAGGCTCTGCGCACGATGCAGCGGCGTGCCGCCCTCGGCCTGGCTGCGCCACAGCAGCAGCGACGCGGTCGGCTCCGGGAGCACCGCGTGCCGACCCTGTCCGGCCAGCATCAGCGACACCGCGTCCAGCGCGTCGCGGGTCTGGCGCAGCTCGATATCGCGGCCGGGCTCCAGGCCCCGGGCCTGGAACACCTCGCGCAGGGCGATGGCGCCCATGTCGCGCCGGAACGGCGTCAGCAAGGTCTCGCCGCGCAGGTCGTCGAAGCTGTGCACCTCCGGGTCCCGGCTGACCAGCCACAGCAGGCCCCAGGCCGAGACGCTGAGCAGCTGGACCGGCTCACCGCGGTTGGCCATCAGCGCGGGCAGGTTGGCCGGCGCGGCGCTGTAGTCGACCTCGCCGCGCGCCATCAGCACCCGCAGCTGGTCGGGGCCCTGCCACAGCCGGAACCGCGCCGGCCGCGCCTGGCCGCCAACCGTGACGCCGGTGGCGGCCATCCGCATCAGCGGGAAGCTGACCACCGCCGCCGGCCCGGTCAGGCGCAGCGGATCCCCGGCCTCGCCGGAAGCGGGTGCGGGAGCAGGCGCCTGCGTTTCCGGCGCCGGGGACCCGCACGCGGCAAGCGCCAGCAGCGCAGGCAGCAACGTGCAGCGGGCCATCCGGCCGCCTTGGCGGACAACCGAAACAAGACTTATTCTCATGGGCGCCATGATCACGCCTGCCCGCCTGCCGACAAATGACTTAGGTCAAGTCCCGGCCGAAGGAGGGGACGGGAGGATGTGGATCGCCGGGGCCGGCCTTCGCCACCACCCTGACCACGCTGGAGAAATCCAGGCCGCCGTTGCCGGCCGCGCTGTTGAGCGCATACAGGTTGCGCGCCAGATCGCCCAGCGGGATCGAGGCGCCCACGCCCATCGCCGCCTCGGCGGCCAGGCCCAGGTCCTTGAGCATCAGGTCGTTGCCGAAGCCGCCGGCGTAGCCGCGCGAGGCCGGGGCGTTCTCCAGCACCCCGGGCCAGGGATTGCAGACCTCGGTGGCCCAGCTGCGGCTGGTGCTGACCGCCATCATCTGCGAGAGCACCTTCGGGTCCAGGCCGTGGGCCACGCCCAGCGCGATCGCCTCGCCGGTGACGGCCATGATCGCGCCCAGGGCCATGTTGTTGCACAACTTGGCGACCTGGCCGGCGCCGGCTTCGCCCATGTGGAAGATGTTGCTGCCCATCGCCTCCAGCACCGGCCGCGCGCGGCCGAGCGCCGCGTCGCCGCCGCCGACGATGAAGGTCAGGGTGCCGGCCACGGCCCCCGCGGTGCCGCCCGAGACCGGCGCGTCGATCATCTCCAGCCCGCGCGCGGCGGCGGCTTCGGCCACCTTCTTCGCCGACGCCGGGGCGATGGTGCTGCAGTCGATGACCAGCGTGCCGTCGGGGATCTTCGCCAGCAGCCCGTCGCCGCCCAGGTACAGGCCCTCCACGTGGCGGCTGGCCGGCAGCATCGAGACCACCGCTTCGGCGTCGGCGACCGCCTCGGCGGCGCTGGCCGCGGCGCTGGCGCCGGCAGCCACCGCGGCCTCCACCGCCGCGGGGACCAGGTCGAACACGCGCAGGGCGTGGCCGGCCCTGAGCAGGCTGGCGGCCATCGGGCCGCCCATGTTGCCCAGGCCGATGAAGGCGATGCGGCTCATGGTGCTCTTCCTCCTGTGGGCGTCGCGGCCCGGTGCCGTGACGGTGATTGGTGATCAGGCCCGTCATTCCCGCGAAAACGGGAATGACGGCGGATGGTCTTCAGCTAAGGCCCCAGGTCGGCCAGCGGGTGCCTGCCGTCCGGCCAGGCCGGGGGCTGGAGGAAGGCTTCCGCCCAGGCCGGCGTGGCCGCGGCCAGGCGCGCCGGGTTCCACTTCGGCGCGCGGTCCTTGTCGATCAGCAGCGCGCGGATGCCCTCGGCGAAGTCGCCGTGCGCGGCGCAGTGCAGGGCCACCACGTACTCCATGCGGAAGACGTCGGCCAGCGACATGCCGGCGGCGCGGCGCTGCAGTTCGAAGCCGAGCCGGGCCGAGCCCGGCGAACCGGCGGCCAGGGTCTTCTGCGCGGTGGCCAGCCAGGCATCGTCGTCGCCGGGCGCGAGTGCGGCGATGGCGGCAACGATGTCCTCCAGCCGCTCCTGCGCGCACGCCTGGGCCACGGTCTTCGCATGCAGTTGCAGCGGCCCGGCCCCGGCCGGGATCGCAAAGCGCGCCAGCAGCGTATCCAGGCGCGCACGGTTGGCTTCGGCGCCGGCACCCCAGGCCTCGGCCTCCAGCGCGGCCAGCACCTCGCCGCGGCTGGCCTCGGGCAGGTGCGCATCCGCCAGCCCGGCGTAAATCGCGTCCGACGGCCCCAGCAGGGCGCCGGTCAGGGCCAGGAACAGGCCGCCGCGGTCCGGCACCCGGTTGAGCATGAAGCTTCCGCCCACGTCGGGAAACAGGCCGACGGTGACCTCCGGGAACGCCAGCTTCGAGCGCTCGCTCACCACCCGGTGGCTGGCGCCGGACATCAGGCCGATGCCGCCACCCATGACGATGCCGTGGCCCCAGCACAGCACCGGCTTGGGATACGTGTGGATGCGGTGGTCGAGGCGGTATTCGGTCTCGAAGAAGGCTTCGGCGTGCCAGTTGCCGCGCGGGTCCGCAAACGGGTCGCCCGGCCAGCCGTCGCGGGCCTCATGGTCGCGGATGCCGCGATACAGCCCGCGCAGGTCGCCGCCGGCGCAGAACGCCTTTTCGCCCGCGCCCTGCAGCACCACCAGGGCGATGCCCGCGTCATCCGCCCACGCGGCAAGCCTGGCGTCCAGCAGCCGGGCCATCTCCAGCGACAGCCCGTTGAGCGTGCTCGGGCTGTTGAGGGTGGCGATGCCGATGCGCGTGCCGCCGCCGGCCGCACGCTCGGCGAACTGCACCACCGGTTCGTCAGCAGTCGCGTTCATGCGTTCTTCCACTGCGGCGCACGCTTTTCCAGGAAGGCGTTCACGCCCTCGGCCTGGTCGGCGGTGTCGAACAGGTCCACGAACAGCTCGCGCTCGGCGACCAGGCCGGCGCTGGCCGGCTGGCTGCGCGTGGTCTGCACCAGGGTCTTGCAGGCGGCGACGCTGGTCGGGCTCTGCTTGGCGGCCCTGGCCGCCCACTCCAGCGCCTTCGCCTTCGCCTGGCCCGTACCGACCACCTCTTCCACCACGCCGATGCGCAGCGCGGTGGCGGCGTCGATGCGCTCGCCAAGCAGGATCATGCGCTTGGCCCAGCCCTCGCCGGCCAGGCGGGTCAGGTTCTGGGTGCCGCCGGCGCAGGGCAGCAGGCCCACGGTCGCCTCGGGCAGGGCCACCTGCGCCTGCTCCTCGGCAATCCGCACGTCGCAGGCCAGGGCACACTCCAGGCCACCGCCCATGGCGTAGCCGTTGATCGCGGCGATCGACACCCCACGGAACCCGCTCAGCGCCTCGAACGCCTCGCCGAAGCGCCGCGCGGCCTCGCGCGCGGCGGCCTTGTCGCCGGAGGCGAACTGCTTGAGGTCGGCGCCGGCGGAGAAGAACTTTTCGCCCTCGCCGGTGACCACCAGCGCGTAGACGTCGCGGTCGGCGTTGAGCGCGGCCACCAGGTCGCGCAGCGCGGCCAGGCTGTGCACGGTCCAGGTGTGGGCCGGCGGGTTGGACAGGGTGATGACGGCGGTGTGGCCGTCGACCTCCAGCTTCAGGCCGGTCCAATCTCTGGTGCGGTAGCGACTCATCGCAGTTCCTCTTCGGTGTTCAGCAGGTGGCGCGCGACGATCACGCGCATGATTTCGTTGGTGCCTTCCAGGATCCGGTGCACGCGGCAGTCGCGCAGCAGGCGCTCGACCGGGTACTCGCGGATGTAGCCGTAGCCGCCGTGGAGCTGCAGGGCGTCGTCGCAGATCGAGAACGCCGCGTCGGTGGCGAAGCGCTTGGCCATCGCGCACCAGGCGGTGGCGTCGGGCGCGGCCGCGTCGAGCTTGCGCGCGGCGGCATGCACCATCTGCCGCGCGGCCACCAGCTGCGTCGCCATGTCGGCGAGCCTGAACTGCAGGGCCTGGAAGTCGGCGATCGGCCTGCCGAACTGCCTGCGCTCGCGCATGTAGCCGCGCGCCGCGTCCAGCGCACCCTGCGCCGCACCGAGCGAGCAGGCGGCGATGTTGACGCGGCCACCGTCCAGTCCCTTCATTGCGATCCTGAAGCCTTCGCCCTCGCTGCCGAGCAGGTGGTCGGCCGGCACGCGCACGCCGGTGAAGGAGACGGCGCGCGTGGGCTGGCTGTTCCAGCCCAGCTTCTCTTCCTTCTTGCCGTATTCGATCCCCGGCAGGTCGGCCGGCACGGCGAACGCGCTGATGCCGCGCGCGCCCTCGCCGCCGGTGCGCGCCATCACCACCAGCACCTCGGTGGCGCCGGCGCCGGAGATGAAGGCCTTGGCACCGTTGATCACGTAATCGTCGCCATCGCGCACCGCACGGGTCCTGAGCGATGCGGCGTCGGAGCCGGCGCCCGGCTCGGTGAGGCAGTAGGAGGCGAGCTTTTCGCCGCCAGCCAGCGCCGGCCCCCAGGCCTCGCGCAGCGCGGGGGTGCCGAAGCGGGTCAGCATCCAGGTGGCCATGTTGTGGATGCTGATGAAAGCGGCGGTGGAAGGATCGAGCGCGGCCAGCTCCTCGAACACGATCGCCGCGTCGAGCCGGGACAGGCCGACGCCGCCGGCGGCGTCGTCCGTGTACAGGCCGCAGAAGCCCAGTTCTCCGGCCTTGCCGATCGCCTCGCGCGGGAAGATCGATTCGGCGTCCCAGCGCGCGGCGTGCGGCGCCAGCTCGGCCAGGGCGAAGCCGCGCGCGGCCGCGCGGTAGGCGAGCTGTTCCTCGCCCAGCCCGCCGCCGGTGCCGGCGGTGGCCTGGATGTCCATGACGGCGGCCATCACTTCAGGCCCGCTCATTTCAGGCTGATCGTGGTGTTGACGCCGTCGCCCGCGGCGGCGTCGTCGAACCAGCGCGCGGTCACCGTCTTGGTCTGGGTGTAGAAGGTGACCACCTGCTTGCCGTAGGGGCCCAGGTCGCCCAGCTTCGACGCGCGCGAGCCGGTGAACGAGAACAGCGGTACCGGCACCGGGATCGGCAGGTTGATGCCGACCTGGCCGACGTCGATCTCTTCCTGGAACCTGCGCGCAGCCGCGCCCGACCGGGTGAAGATCGCGGTGCCGTTGCCGTTGGGGTTGGCGTTGACCAGGGCGATGGCCTCGTCCAGCGACTCCGCCTCCAGGATCACCAGCACCGGACCGAAGATCTCCTCGTCGTAGATGCGCATGCCCGGCTTCACCCCGGAGAAGATCGTCGGGCCGACGAAGTTGCCCTGCTCGAAGCCCGGCACCCGCGGATTGCGGCCGTCCAGCTCCAGCGTCGCGCCTTCTTCGACGCCGGCGGCGATCAGGCCCTCCACCCGCTCGCGTGCGGCGCGGGAAATCACCGGGCCGACGTCGGTTCCGGCCTCGCTGCCGGCGCTGACCTTCAGCGTCCTGGCCCTGGCCACCAGGTCCTGGATCCAGCCGCGGGCCTCGCCCACCAGCACCGCGGTGGAGGCGGCCATGCAGCGCTGGCCGGCGGCGCCGAACGCCGCTCCGACCATGGCGTCGAGGGTCTGCCCGCGGTTGGCGTCGGGCAGGACCACGGCGTGGTTCTTGGCGCCCATCATGCATTGCACGCGCTTGCCGGCCAGCGAGGCACGGCTGTAGACGTGGGTGCCGACCCGGGTCGAGCCGACGAACGAAACCGCCTTGATGTCGGGGTGGTCGCAGATCGCGTTGACCACGTCCGGGCCGCCGTGCACCACGTTGAGCACGCCCTTCGGAACGCCGGCCTCCAGCGCCAGCTCCGCCAGGCGAATGGTCACCATCGGGTCCTGCTCGGAAGGCTTGAGCACGAAGGTGTTGCCGGTGGCGATCGCCATCGGGAACATCCACAGCGGGATCATCGCCGGGAAGTTGAACGGGGTGATGCCCGCGCACACGCCCAGCGGCTGCAGCAGGGTGTAGGTGTCCACGCCGTTGGCGACGTTGTTGGCCATCTCGCCAAGCTGCAGGTTGCCGATGGCCGCCGCGTGCTCGACCACCTCCAGGCCACGGAACACGTCGCCCTCCGCGTCCGGCAGGGTCTTGCCCTGCTCGGCGCTCAGGGTCGCGGCCAGCTCCGCCATGTGCTCGCGGATCAGCTGCTGGTACTTGAGGAAGATCCGCGCCCGGGTGCCGATCGGCGTCCTGCGCCAGGTGGCGAACGCGCGCTGCGCCGCGGCCACCGCGGCATCGACCTCATCGGCGGTGGCGAACGGCACCCGCGCCAGCACCGCCTGGGTCGCCGGATTGACGACGTCGCGCCAGTCGGTGGTCCTGGATTCGACGAACTCGCCGTCGATCAGCAGCTTGACCGTCGCGGCCTTGGCCGCCACCGGGTTCATTTCGTTCATGGCGTTGTCTCCCTATCGCCGACCCGCGAAACAGGGCGGTGCGGAGGAGGAGACAAGTCGAATCGAGGCCGCATGCCGCGACGTCGAGCCAGCCCGTCCGGTTGCCCACCGCAACACCCGAGGAATGACATCCCCGGGGGGATGTCCGCCACGGGCCGGTCTCCGGGCTTGCGAGCGATGCCGTGGCATCACCCCGACACCTTCCCGCGCGGACGCAGTGGTTTCCTGTCGGGTGTTCTCGCCTACCGTTGCGGGGGCAGCGCCGGCATTGGACCGGCTTCCCGTTTCACCCTGCGCGCCGCGAACAACGGCGGCAGGACACCTGTGGCCCGCGCAGTGTAGGCGCGTGGGCCACGGGTGGACAAGCTGCGCTGCGCAACGCAGCCGATGCGGAGGCGCGGAAAACAGGCGTGGGATAGTGAATCCCCAAACGCGGCATTTGTTTCGCTGGTCGCGCACCCATTTCCTGTGCACCGCAGCGGATACCCCGGCTTCTGGCCAGGATCCGCTGCCGGACCGGCCGCCGTGTCCGCTCCCCAGCCGACGCGGCGGCCCTCCCCCACCCCCCCACAGGAATGCATGTCATGATCAACAAGTACAGGCTTTCGGCCCTCGCCCTCTCCGCCGCGCTGCTGGGCGGCACCGCGTTCGCCGCACAGTCCGCGGAGCAGGGTTTCTATGCCGGTGTCGGTGCCGGCCAGTCCTATGTCGACAAGCGCGGTTACGACGACGACGACACCGCCTTCTCCGCGTTCGGCGGCTACCAGTTCAACCGCTACTTCGGCCTGGAAGTCGGCTACGCCGACTTCGGCAAGCTGGAATCGCGCGGTGACGGCGAGCGCCTGGATGCCAGCGCGGCATATTTCACCGCCGTCGGCACGCTGCCGTTCACCGACCGCTTCTCCGGCTACGCCCGGGCCGGTATCCAGCGCTGGGATCTGGACCGCGCCCTGCCCGCACTGACCGGCAGCAACGACGACAGCGGCAACGACCCGCTTTACGGCGTCGGATTGCAGTACCGTTTCAACGACCATGTGGCGCTGCGCGGCGAGTACACCCGCTTCGAGATCAAGGACGCCGATCTCGACCTGGCCCAGCTCCAGGTGCGATTCGACTTCTGACGCTTCGCATCGGCAACCGCGGCCGCCGGCTCGTCCGGCGGCTGCGGCTGCAGTGCTTCATCGGCCCTGTGCGGCGGGTCTACCCGCTGGCGCTGCACGCTGCCTGCGCGCGCAGGGTGCGCGCGGCCTCCACCAGCGCCTCCAGCGCCGCCCGGGTCTCCTCCCAGCCGCGGGTCTTCAGCCCGCAGTCCGGGTTGACCCAGATCTGCTCCGGCGCCAGCACCTCCCCCGCCTTCTCCAGCAGCGCGACCATCTCGGCGGTATCCGGCACCCGCGGCGAATGGATGTCGTACACGCCCGGGCCGATGCCGTTGGGGTAGCGGAACTGCACGAACGCATCCAGCAGCTCCATGCGCGAACGCGAGGTCTCGATCGAGATCACGTCGGCGTCCATCGCCGCCACCGCGGCGATGATGTCGTTGAACTCGGAGTAGCACATGTGGGTGTGCACCTGGGTCTCGTCGCGCACGCCCGAGGCGCTGATGCGGAAACTTTCCACCGCCCAGTCCAGGTAGGCGCTCCAGTCGGCACGGCGCAGCGGCAGGCCTTCGCGCAGCGCCGGCTCGTCGATCTGGATCACCCGGATCCCGGCCGCCTCCAGGTCCAGGACCTCGTCGCGCAGCGCCAGCGCGATCTGCCGGCAGGTCCGCGAGCGCTCCTGGTCGTCACGCACGAACGACCACTGCAGGATCGTCACCGGCCCGGTGAGCATGCCCTTCATCGGCCGGTCGGTGAGCGCCTGCGCGTGCTTCGACCAGCGCACCGTCATCGGCGCCGGGCGCGCCACGTCGCCGTAGATCAGCGGCGGCTTGACGCAGCGCGAGCCGTAGCTCTGCACCCAGCCGTGCTTCGTGAACGCGAAGCCATCGAGCTGTTCGCCGAAGTACTCGACCATGTCGTTGCGCTCGAACTCGCCGTGCACCAGCACGTCCAGGCCGATCTGCTCCTGGGCGCGCACGCAGGCCTGCGTCTGCGCGGCGAGGAAGGCGTCGTAGTCGGCGTCCGACAGCTTGCCGGACCGGTGCCGGGCACGCGCCTGGCGCACCTCCAGGGTCTGCGGGAACGAGCCGATGGTGGTGGTGGGGAACACCGGCAGGCCCAGCGCCTGCTGCTGCAGCTCACGCCGCCGCGGGTAGGGCGAGGCGCGGCGGGCGGCATCGGCGCCGAGCGCCGCTACCCGGGCCGTGACTTCGGGCCGGTGCACGCGCGCCGATCCGCGCCGTGACTCCAGCCTTGCCCGCGCCTGTTCCAGCGCCGGCTCCGCGGCCCTTTCATCCGCCAGCGCGTCGGCCAGCAGCCGCAGCTCCTCCAGCTTCTGGCGCGCGAACGCCAGCCAGCCGCGCAACTCTTCATCGAGCGCCTTTTCCTGCGCCAGGTCCACCGGCACGTGCAGCAGCGAGCACGAGGGCGCCAGCCACAGGCGATCGTCGCCGATCCGCTCGCGGGCGTACCGGGCCAGCACCAGGGCGGTGTCCGGATGGGTACGCCAGACGTTGCGGCCGTCGACCAGCCCGGCCGAAAGCACGCGCCCGGGCGGCAGCGCCCGCAGCACCGCGTCGAGCTGCTCCGGCGCGCGCACCAGGTCCACGTGCAGGCCGTCCGCCGGCAGCGAGACGGCCAGCTCCAGGTTGTCGCCGAGCCCGCCGAAGTAGCTGGCCAGCAGCAGCTTCGGGCGCGCCGCGCCGTCCAGCGCGGCGTACGCGCGCCGGTACGCAGCGCGCACGGTGTCGTCCAGGTCCATCGCCAGCACCGGCTCGTCCACCTGCACCCAGCCGGCACCGGCGGCCTGCAGTTTCAACAGCAGCTCGGCATACGCCGGCAGCAGGCGGTCGAGCAGGGCGAAGCGGTCGCTGCCGTCCACGCTCTTGGACAGCCACAGCAGGGTCACCGGCCCGATCAGCACCGGCCGGGTGTCGATTCCCGCTTCCTTCGCCTCCAGGTACTCGCGCACCGGCTTGTCGTCGCGCAGGCGGAACTGCTGCCCCGCGTGCAGCTCCGGCACCAGGTAGTGGTAGTTGGTGTCGAACCACTTGGTCATTTCCAGCGCGTGCAGGTCGATCCCGTCCCGCTGGTGGCCGCGCGCCAGCGCGAAGTAGCCGGCCAGCGGATCGGCGTCGGCCAGGGCGCGGTAGCGGTCCGGGATGGCGTCGAAGCCGAAGGCGGCGTCGAGCACCTGGTCGTAGAGCGAGAAGTCGTTGCTGGGCGGCACCGCGACCCCCGCCTCCTGCTGCAGCCGCCAGTGCCGCAGGCGCAGCCCGCGCGCCGTTTCCTGCAGCTGTCCGGCGGTGGTCTCGCCGCGCCAGCGGCTCTCCACTGCGTGCTTGAGCTCGCGCCGCGCGCCGATGCGCGGGAATCCCAGGTTGGTCACCAAAGCCATGTCGTCCGTCCTCGTGCGTGGTTGCTCGGGGAACCTGCGCGGCGGCGACGCGGGAACGCGCGCGGCGTCGCAGCGCAGCGCGGCATCCCGGCGACCTCCCCGCGGAAGTTCCAGGTCATGCGGCACCGCTTGCGGCGGCGCCGGCCGGGGCAGGTCTTCGGGCTCGTGGACGGGGAACGCTCGCGTTCCGCCTACTGTTCGCCGCTTCCCGGGCGCATGCGCACGCCCAGTGCTGAATGGCGAAGGTCGTTTCCACCTACCGCTGCGGGGCAGCGCCGGCCTTGGGTCCAAAGACCCGCACCGGCTTCCCTTTCAATCCATCTCTCCATTCGAATGAAGCGATAGAACCTCGGCACGGGCACGTTACGCCCGCCGGCTGGCGCCGTCAAGCGGCCAGGCCGCCACGCTTCCCGTCACGGATAGAATGGCCGCGGCCACAGCCGCAACGACGGCGGCCGCATCGCATCCAATCCCACCGCCCACGAGCCGCCGATGAAGCAGTACCTGCCAATCTGGACCCACGAGTGGCTGGGCGTTGCCCTGCCGCTGCTGCGGATCACGCTGGTCGTCCTGGCCGCGTGGCTGCTGCGGACGCTGGCGCTGCGCCTGATCCGCCGCATCGCCGCCCGCTACGAGGACCTGCCGGCGGAAGTCACCCTCAGCGCGCGCAAGCTGGTCACCTTCCTGATCAGCGCCGCCGCGCTGCTGCTGGTGCTCGAAGCGCTGGGCGTCTCCGGCGCGGTGCTGTGGACCGCCTTCACCGGCTTCGCGGCGGTGGCGGCGATCGCGTTCTTCGCCGCCTGGAGCGTGCTGTCCAACATCTTCTGCGCGATCCTGCTGCTGATCACCCGCCCGTTCCGCCTGTATGACCACATCGAGGTGCTCGACGGCAACGAAGGCCGCGGACTGGGCGGCCAGGTGGTGGACATGAACCTGATCAGCGTGACCCTGCGCGAAACCCGCGCCGACGGCGGCCAGGCCAGCCTGCGCGTGCCCAACAGCCTGTTCTTCCAGCGCATCGTCCGACGCTGGCAGGAAGCCCCGCCGCCGCCCGGGCCCGACTCCGGCGAAGCGCCGCCCCGCAAACGCTCCCGCACCCAGCCCCCAGGCGGCGGCGCCAGCCTGTTCTGAGCCCCTCCGCGCAGGAGCGCGCCTTGCGCGCGAAGCCGCGTGAACTCCGTGGGCGCGCAGAGGCGCCGGACGCGGCGCTGTGGCCGACGCCGCGCGCCAACGCCATGTGTCACGCGGCTTCGCGCGCAAGGCGCGCTCCTACAGCCCGGTGGGGCCTGCGCTAGGATGGCCCGGTCTGGAACCGGAGCATGCCGATGTCGCGACCCCGTCCCGTCTTCGCTGCCGCGCTTGCGGCTCCCGCGCTGCTGCTTTCCGCGGCCCTGGCCGCACAGGACGCGCCCGCCACCCAGCGCGCGGAAGTCACCGCCGCCGCGCAGGCGCTGCAGGACAAGGTCGTCGCCTGGCGCCGCGACATCCACCAGCACCCGGAGCTGGGCAACCGCGAGTTCCGCACCGCCGAGCTGGTTGCAGAACACCTGCGCTCGCTGGGGCTTGAGCCGCAGACCGGCATCGCCCACACCGGCGTCACCGCCGTGCTCAGGGGCGGCCTGCCGGGCCCACGCATCGCCCTGCGCGCGGACATGGATGCGCTGCCGGTCACCGAGCAGACCGGGCTGCCGTTCGCCTCCACCGCCACCACCGAGTTCAACGGCCAGGAAACCGGCGTCATGCACGCCTGCGGCCACGATGCCCACGTCGCGATCCTGATGGGCGTGGCCGAGGCGCTGGCCGGCATCCGGGACGAGCTGCCCGGCGAAGTCCTGTTCGTGTTCCAGCCGGCCGAAGAAGGCCCGCCGGAGGGCGAGGAAGGCGGCGCCAGGCTGATGCTTGAGGAAGGCATCTTCGACGACTTCCGGCCCGACGCCGTGTTCGGCCTGCATGCCTTCAGCACCCTCAACGCCGACCAGCTCGCGGTGCGCGCCGGCCCGACCATGGCCGCCTCGGACACCTTCGCGCTGCGGGTCATCGGCCGCCAGACCCACGGCTCGCGGCCGTGGGGCGGGGTGGACCCGGTGGTGGCCGCGTCCCAGATCGTGTCCCAGGCCCAAACCATCGTCAGCCGCCAGATGGACATCAGCCACCAGCCGGCGGTGCTGACCTTCGGCACCATCAACGGCGGCATCCGCCACAACATCATCCCCGACGACGTCGCGCTGACCGGCACCATCCGCACCTTCGACGACGCCATGCGCGAAGACATCCTCGCGCGCCTGGGACACGTGGCCGAGCACGTCGCCGCCGCCAACGGCGCCACGGTGGAAGCGCGCATCCCGGTACGCGACGGCTATCCGGTCACCTTCAACAACGAGGCCCTGACCGAACGCATGCGGCCGAGCCTGGAGGCGGCGGCGGGCGCGGGCAAGCTGCTGGAAATGCCGCTGGTGATGGGCGCGGAGGACTTCTCGATGTACGCGCGCGAAGTGCCGGGCATGTTCTTCTTCCTCGGCGCCACGCCGGTGGGCGAGGATCCGGAGCAGGCGCCGAGCAATCACTCGCCGCAGTTCGACGTGGACGAATCGGCGCTGGACCTGGGCCTGCGGGCGATGCTGCAGGTGTCGCTCGACTACCTGCACGACGGGGATTGATGCTGCCTGCCGATCACCGTCACGCGGTCTCGCGCGCAAGGCGCGCTCCTACGGGAGCGGGTCGCTTTCCTTGTAGGAGCGCGCCTTGCGCGCGAAGCCGCGTGAAACATGGTGGCTCCGGCGGAGCGCGGGATGCGAAACACGGGGCGGGTCGAGGCAAGGGGCGAACAACACGGGACGCCCGCTGCCGCGCGCGGCATTAAACTTGCGGGATGAACACCCCACAAGACTCCGGCCTGGGCCGCACCGCAGCCTACCCGACGCGCTACGACCCCGGCCTGCTGTTTCCAATCCCGCGCGCGCAGGGGCGCGCGCCGCTGGGGCTGGACGATGCACGCCTGCCCTTCACCGGCCACGACCGCTGGCATGCCTACGAACTGGCCTGGCTCGACGCGCGCGGAAAGCCGGTGGTCGAAACGGCCACCTTCCTGGTCCCCGCCGACTCGCCGGACCTGATCGAGTCCAAGTCGCTCAAGCTCTACCTCAACTCGCTCAACGCCGCCCGCTTCGACAGCGCCGAGGCCGCGCGTGCGCGCATCGCCGAAGACCTGTCGCGGGCCGCCGGGGCGCCGGTGGAGGTGGCCTTCGGCCTGCCGCCGGTGAGGCCCGATGAGGATGCCGGATCAATCGACACGCTGGACATCGACTTCGACCACTACGGCCCGCCCGACCCCGCGTTCCTGCAGGCCAGCGCGGAGCACGTGGCAGGGGAAACCCTGCGCTCGGACCTGCTCAAGTCCAACTGCCCGGTCACCGGCCAGCCCGACTGGGCCAGCGTGCGGATCGGCTACCGCGGCCCGCGCATCGACCGCGCCGGCCTGCTGCGCTACCTGGTTTCCTTCCGCGACCACTCCGGGTTCCACGAACAGTGCGTGGAGCAGGTGTTCACCGACCTGCTCGCCCGCTGCAATCCGCAGTCGCTGTGGGTGGAAGCGCGCTACACCCGCCGCGGCGGGCTGGACATCAACCCGTGGCGCGCCACCCCGGGCCAGCCGCCACCGCCTCCTGCGCGCGATGCCCGGCAGTAGCGCCCGGCGGCTTCGCCATGCGTTAACCGGCGTCGTGGGACGCTCTGGATGACACCCCGACGGCAACGGAGCCCGGCATGACCGCTTCCCCCGAAGACACCAGGCCAGACTTCTCGAAGGTCACCGGATCGGTCGCGTCCACCGCCGGGCGCGCCGACGGGCAGGCCTATACCGTGCAGGAGGGCGACAGCCTGTCGGCGATTGCAAGGAAGCTGTACGGCAACGCCAACCGCTGGCAGGAAATCTACGAAGCCAATCGCAACCAGCTCGACGACCCCGACCTGATCAAGGCCGGCCAGGTCCTCAGGATCCCCGATCCCGCTCCCCGCACATGACACACCAGGAAACACCCATGAAACGCAGCCCCCTGTTCCTCGTCGCCCTGCTCGCCGGAATCATCGCCCTTGCCGGCTGCCGCCAGGAGACACCGGTCGAGACCACCGCCGAACCGGCCGCCCCCGGCGCGCTTGAAGTGCCGCCGGCGATGACCGCCGAGCCCGAGGCGCCTTCCGCGCAGGTCACCCGCGTGGAGGTGGGGACCCAGTTGGATGACGACGGTGCCGTGGCCGAAGCGCAGACCGGACTGTCCAGCGACGACGCCACCATCTTCGCCACCGTCACCACCACCAGCGAAGCGGATATCCCGGCCGGAGGAAACCTCGCCGCGCGCTGGACCTACCAGGACGGCCAGCTCGTGGACGAGCGCTCCGTGGCGCTCTCGTTCACCGGCGAGGACACGACCACCTTCCGCATCGACAATGACGAAGGCTGGCCCGCCGGCAGCTACACGGTGGAAATCATCCTCGACGGCGAGGTGGTGGAAACCCGCGAATTCACCATCGGGTAGGAGCGCGCCCCGCGCAAGGCCCACTCCCGCGGCTGCCGGTTACTCCAGCACGTCCTGCACGTCGACGATGTCCACGCCCTGCATCTGCCCGAGCAGGCTGTCGAACCAGGGCTTGTGGGTGGCGCCGACGATCGACAGCACGCGCGCGTCCGGACGGTCGCGGAACGCTTCGCGGACGTTGGCCACCATGCGCAGGTTGCGGGTTTCCCAGCCGCCCACGTAGAAGCGCCCGTAGCGCTCGGGCGAGGGGTCGGCCAGCGCGCTGCCGAAGTCCGCCTGCACCTGCACCTGCAGCAATTCGGGCGCGTTGATCCGGCGGTACGCTGCCAGCATGTCGCCCGCCCTGAATGCCGGCATCCCCGCCTTCGTCGCCTGCGCGACCTGGTCGGCCCGGGTGTCCCATGCCCGCTGGATCGCCGCCCCGTAGGCCTGCACATCGTCCACGTGGCCATCGTCGCCGGTGTGGTCGTCGGTGGCATGCACCCGCTCCAGGCCCAGCCGCGCCGCCAGGCGCGCGGCGATCAGGCTGCCCTCGTCGATGTGCTGCATGCGCTCGTCCAGCATCGCCACCAGCGCGTCGTCCAGGCCGTCGCCGGCGCGGCGCTCGCCTTCATCCAGCTGCAGCCACTGCGCCAGCGCCGAGGTGGGTTCACCCGCCGCCAGGTACACCGACGCCAGCTCGCGCCGCTGCGAAGGCTCAGGCGCCTCCGGCCAGCGCCTGAGCAATTCATGCATGCGGCCGATCGCCGCGGGCACGTCCAGCCCGGTGGCGGCCTGCGCCGGACCGGTATCCGCACAGAGGCGGCCCTTCCACATCTCCACGCTGTAGACGCCCGGATGCCGCATCACCATGTCGCACTGCTCGCCGGACACCGACTCGATCGTGATCACCTGCGGCGCGAACGCCGCCAGCCGGTCCAGCAGCGGCGCCAGCGATTCGGGCTCGAACTCGCCCGGGTGCTCGGCGAGGTGGAACGAGCCCAGCACCAGCACCTGCGTGCGCGGCCCCGCCATGTCGGCGTCGAGCACATCCAGGTCCACCTGCGCCATCGCCGGCCCGGCCATGCCCGACAACAGGCACGCAACCAGCAGCGTCTTCTTCATATCCGTCTCCCGGGTATCCGCACGTGGACCCGCACTACACAGCACTGCGCGCGGCGGGGAAATAGGGAACAAGTCAGGGCAAGGCGGAATTGACACCCATTTCCGCAGGCCAGGGCGGCTGCGTTCGAAAACCATTCATCCCCCGGGCCGGTTCCCGCCTGCACATCGCCGTCAACCCGGCCATGGCAGCCTCCGCATGATCAGCCCGCTGCAAGCAAGGAGAACCGGTCATGGCCCACGCCGCCGACGCCCGGCACGTGCCCTCCATCCTCCACCCGATCCACGCGGTCTTCCTCGCCGGGGCCATCCCGCTGTTCGCCGGCGCCGCACTGAGCGACCTCGCCTACTTCCGCACCTACGAGATCCAGTGGCAGAACTTCGCCTCCTGGCTGATCGCCGGCGGCCTGGTGATGGCGGCCGTGGCCCTGGTGTTCGCACTGTTCGGCCTGGCGCCGGCACGGCGCAGCCGCGCCGGCGTGCTGTACCTGGTGGTACTGGCGGTGACCTGGATCGCCGGCTTCTTCAACGCCCTGCACCACGCCCGCGACGCCTGGGCGAGCATGCCGGGCGGACTGGTGATGTCGGTGATCGTCACCGTGCTGGTCATCGCCACCGCCTGGATCGGGTTCTGCCCCCCGCGCATGGGAGAGGCGGAATGACGCGCCATGGCCTGCCCCTCGCCGCCGCGCTGGCGATTGCGCTGACGGCGTGCAATCCATCCCCCCAACCGGTCGAACGCCAGTTCGGTCCCGACCCGGACCTGCCCGAGCCCAGGCGCGGCGTGCTGCCCAACATGACCATCGCCGACCCGGCCGAATGGGGCGGCCGCGTGCCCGTCGTGCCCGAGGGCTTCGAAGCCCGGGCCATCGCCACCGGCCTGGGCATCCCGCGCCAGATGCTGGTGCTGCCCAACGGCGACATCCTGGTGGCCGAGGGCCGCGGCGGCAACGCGCCCGCGCTCAAGCCCAAGGACATCATTGCCGACATCATCAAGGCCCGGGGCAATACCCAGGTACCCGGCGGCGACCGCCTGACCCTGCTGCGCGACGCCGACGGCGACGGCGACTACGAGCTGCAGGCCGTGTTCGCCGAAGACCTGGACGCTCCCTATGGGCTGGCCCTGGTCGGCAACGACCTGTACGTGGCCAACCAGGACGCGGTGGTGCGCTTCGACTACCAGCCCGGCATGACCCGGGCCAGCGGCCCGCCGGAGGAGCTCGCCAGGCTGCCCTCGGAGATCAACCACCACTGGACCAAGGCCATGACCGCCAGCGCGGACGGCCGCTACCTGTACGTGGGCATCGGCTCCAACAGCAACATCACCGAGCGCGGCATGCTGGCCGAGCAGGACCGGGCGATGATCTGGGAGATCGACACCGGAACCGGCATGCACCGCCCCTACGCCACCGGCCTGCGCAACCCGACCGCGCTGGCGATCCAGCCCGGCACCGGCCAGCTCTGGGCGGTGGTGAACGAGCGCGACGAATTCGGCCCGGACCTGACCCCCGATTACCTCACCGCCGTGCGCGAGGGCGGCTTCTACGGCTGGCCGTGGGCCTACTGGGGCCAGAACGTGGACGTGCGCGTGCGCCCGGAAAACCCGGAGAAAGTCGCCGAATCGATCACCCCGGACTACGCCCTGGGCTCGCACGTGGCCGCGCTGGGCCTGGATTTCTCCAGCGCCGTGATGGGCCCGGAGTTCGCCGACGGCGTGTTCATCGGCCAGCACGGCAGCTGGAACCGCGCCGACCCGGTCGGCTACAACGTCATCTTCGTGCCCTTCAGCAACGGCGAGCCGGCTGGCGACCCGATCGAATTCGTCGGCGGCTTCCGCGACGAGGACGGCACCTTCGGTCGCCCGGTGGGCGTCACCGTGGATCCGCGCGGCGCGCTGATCGTGGCCGAAGACCTGTCGAACACGATCTGGCGGGTCTCGCGGATCGGCGGCGCATCCGCCGAGGAGATGCAGGCAGCGGCAGGCGCCACGATGGTTGGCATGGCCAACCCAGCCTCCGAGTACTGCGTCAGCCAGGGGGGCGAACTGGAGATCACCAGCGACGACGCCGGCAACCAGTCCGGCATGTGCATCCTCCCGGACGGCACCGTGATCGAGGAGTGGGAGCTGTTCCGGCGCGACAACCCGGCGTCGGAACAGCCGGCAACGCCGGAAGAGCCGGGGGAGGCGGAAGACTCCGACGGGTAGTCCCCCACGCCGTGATGCCCGCGAACGCGGGCATCCAGCGTTTTTTGCTCATCGATCGTCCGCCGGAACCTCGTCCGACACAGACGGCAGGCTGCTCCCGGTCGGCACTTCCAGCCGCACCGACAATCCGCCCCCTTGCCGGGCCCGCAGCCGGACACTGCCTCCGTAGCGGGTGAGGATGGCATGCACGATGGACAGGCCCAGGCCGGCACCCTCCCCGCCATCCCTTTGGCCGCGAGCGCCGCGCCAGAAGCGCTGGCCGGCACGGGCCAGCTCCTCATCGCCCATGCCGGGTCCGCGATCGGCCACTTCGATCGCTACGCAGCCGCGTTCGCGGTCGAAGCGCGCAGCCAGCTCCACCGGAGTGTCCGCGCCGCCATAGCGGATGGCGTTGTCGAGCACGTTGCGCAGGGCAGTGGCCAGCATCGAATGCGGCATGGGGCTGGCGGCATCGGCGCCGGAGACCTGCAGGCCAATCCGCGCGCGCTCGTGCCCGGGCAAGCGCGCCAGCACGTCGCCGATCACGCCCAGCACCGATTCACAGGCGTCCTCCGCGCCGCCCGGCCCTTCCGCCCGGGTCAGGCTCATCAGCTGGTCCAGGGTGCGCCGCAGGCGTCGCACGCCCTCGCCCGCGTTGCGCAGCGACT
Organism: Luteimonas sp.; assembly: GCA_052090405.1. Classification (GTDB taxonomy): domain Bacteria; phylum Pseudomonadota; class Gammaproteobacteria; order Xanthomonadales; family Xanthomonadaceae; genus Luteimonas. Next base: position 156,460 of record JBQDAV010000001.1, on the reverse strand, counting down.
CGGACTCCGGACCGGCAGACATCCGTGCCACCTGCAGATGGGTATCCACGACCGTCAGCGGCGTGCGCAGTTCATGGGCGGCCGCGTCGGTGAACGCACGCTGCTGGTGCAACGCATTGGCCAGCCGTTCAAGCAGCCCGTTGAGTGCTGCCATCACCGGCTGCAGCTCAGCCGGCGCACCGGCCTCGTCCACGGGCCGGGTTGAATCGGCATCGCGCGCCTGCAGGGTCCGGCGCAGCGAGTCGAGCGGCGCCAGGCCGCGGGAGATGCCGATCCACAGCGCCAGCAACCCGCCCAGCAAGGCCACCAGGAACGGCACCCCCGCGGCGATGAGGATGTCGCGCACCAGGGTGTCGCGCTCGTCGACCCGGTCGGCGGTGGTGATGTAGTGATCGCCGAAGCGCAGCGTGTAGGTGCGCCAGATCTCGTCGTTGACCCGGCGATCGGCAAAGCCCGGCGCGGGGACGTCGAGTGCCGCCAGCGGCGCGCCGCTGGTCGCGGCGACGATCTCGCCGCGCTGGGTGCGGATCTGACAGGCAATGCCCTGTCCTCCGCCCACCGTGATCGGCTCGAAGAACGTATCGGGATCGACCGGCATCAGGGTCGCCCGCTGCATCAGGCCCGACACCATCCGCGCCGACATCGCCAGCCGCTGATCGAGGGTCTGGTCCAGGCGGCCGTGCACGTCGCGCAGCATCCAGGCCGCGGCCAGGCTCCACAGTAGCGCCAGCGCCACGCCGGCAATCAGTACCGCACGCAGGCGCAGGCTCATGCCGGCCGCCAGCCCAGGCGGTAGCCGAGGCCACGCCCGGTTTCGATAGCCTGCGGACCCAGCTTGCGGCGGATGTTGTGGATGTGCACGTTGAGCGCGTTGCTGCCGATGTCCACGTCCAGCCCGTAAAGCCTTTCATGCAGGGTTTCGGCCGCCAGCCATCGCCCGCGCGCGTCGGCCAGATGCACCAGCAGGTCGATTTCCCGCCGCGACAGCGCCACCGGTTCGCCTTCGAACCAGGCTTGCCCGCTTTCCGGCTCAAGGCGCAGCGGCCCGGCGTCGATCGCCTGTACCGCACGGCCGCGCACGCGGCGCACCACCGCATGCAGGCGCGCGGCCAGTTCGCGCAGGTCGAACGGCTTGACCAGATAGTCGTCGGCGCCGGCGTGCAGCCCGTCCAGCCGGTGTTCGATCGCATCGCGCGCGGTGAGGATCACCACCGGCAGGCCGTGATCATGTTTGCGCAGGTCCGCGAGCAGCGCCATGCCGTCGCGGTCGGGCAGGCCGAGGTCGAGCACCAGCGCGTCGTAGCGCTCGCCCGCGCAGGCAGCCTCGGCGCCGGCGGCATCGGCCACCCGCACCGCCTGGATGCCGTGCGCGTGCAGGCCTGCCACCACGCCGCTGGCGATCAGGTCGTCGTCTTCCACCACCAGCACCCGCATGCTCGCCACCCTGAACGTTCCGGCCCGGCATGTCACCACGCCGCGGTTAAGTCTGACTTAACCGGCCCCCGGCAGGCTGCGTCGCGCCCCTGAGATGTCCGGAGACCCGGTTTGCCCCCGTATCGTCGCGCACTTGCCGTGCTGTTGCTGTCCAGCGTGTTCGGCGCCGCCTGGGCCGCCAGCCCGTTCACCGCCTGGAGCGGCCAGGACACCGGCGCGGAGTTCCTCGACGCCGAGGACGTGTTCGTGCCGGAACCGCCGGTGCGCGAGGGCAACGAGTGGAAAATCCAGGCGCAGATCGCCGAGGGGTATTACGTTTACCGCCACGCCCTTCGGGCGCAGGATGCGGCCGGCGAGGCGGTGGAACTCACCCTGCCCGCGGGTACGCCACGCCACGATGAGTTCTTCGGCGACACCGAGGTCTACCTGCCACCAGGCATGACCCTGGGCTTGCCCACCGACGCCAGCGGCCCGCTGACCCTGTACTGGCAGGGCTGCGCGGAGGCCGGTATCTGCTACCCACCGCAGACGCTGACCGTCGACCTGCCGGAGGCGGCGGGCGCGGTCGCCGCCGCCGGTGTCGCCGCGGCGGGCGGCGGGCCCGCGGCCCCGGACGCCGCGCCTGTGCCGGCCGACCTGGCCGACGACCAGGCAGCGGCCGCCCGCCTGGCCTCGCTGGGCCCGCTGGCGGGCGCCCTGCTGTTCCTCGGCTTCGGGCTGCTGCTGTCCTTCACTCCCTGCGTACTGCCGATGATTCCGATCGTGTCCGGGATGGTAATGGGCAGCGGCGCCGGGCCACGCCGCGCGGTGGCGCTGACCGCGGCATACGTGCTGGCGATGGCGGCCACCTACGCCGCAGTCGGGGTGGCGGCGGGCCTGGCCGGCGCCAACCTGCAGGCGGCGCTGCAGTCTCCCTGGCTGCTGGGATCGTTCGCGGCGCTGTTCCTGGTGCTGGCGGCCTCGCTGTTCGGCGCGTTCGAACTGCGCCTGCCGGCCGCCCTGGCCAACCGCCTCGACCGCGCCAGCCGCGGCCGCGAAGGCGGCAGCATCGCCGGCGCGGCGGCGCTGGGCCTGCTGTCGGCGCTGCTGGTCGGCCCGTGCATGACCGCGCCGCTGGCTGGCGCGCTGCTGTACATCGGCCAGAGTGGCAGCGCGCTCACCGGCGGCGTTGCCCTGTTCGCGCTGGGCCTGGGCATGGGCCTGCCGCTGATGCTGATCGCCGTGTTCGGCGCGCGGATCCTGCCCAGACCCGGTCCCTGGATGGAGCGCGTGCGCAGGGTGTTCGGCTACGTCATGGTGGCCATGGCCATCTACATGCTGGACCGCTTTGTCCCCGGGCCCATCGGGCTGATGCTGTGGGGCGCCTGGGTCCTGTCCATCGCGGTCGGCCTGTTTGCCTGGGCCAGGGCCCAGCCTGCCGAGGGCCACGGCGGCTGGCCGCTGCGCTTTGCGGCGGTGTTCGCCGGCCTGTGGTCGACCCTGATGCTGGTGGGCGCCGCGGCCGGCGGCGATTCGGCGCTGCGACCGCTGGAACGTTTCGGCACCGCGGTCGCGGTGGAGGCGCCGCTGACACCCGATTACGTCGCCGCCAAGTCCGTTGCCGACGTGGACGCGCGCATCGCCGAGGCCGGCGCGCGCGGGCAGTGGACGCTGATCGATTTCTACGCCGACTGGTGCGTGAGCTGCCACGTGATTGAACGCGAAGTGTTCGGCGATCCGGCGGTGGCCGCGCGCCTGGCCTACATGCAGGTGCTGCGCCCCGACGTCACCGCCAACGACGCCGTCGACCGGGAACTGCTCGGCCACTGGCAGGTCCCCGGGCCACCCACGTTGATCCTGGTTGGTCCCGACGGCAGGGAGCGGCGCGCGCAGCGCACCGTGGGCGAGGTCGACGCAGGCGGCTTCCTGGCCCGGCTCGATGCGGCGGGCGCGCCATGATGGGCGTGGGGCCGTTCCCGATCCGGGCGATCGTGGTAGCGCTGGCCGCGCTGGTGGCCTGGGGCGTTGCGCGCGCGCTGGCCCGCCGGCGGCCCGACGCGCCCAGCAAGGCCGCCGGTGCGCTGGTCATCGATGCATTCTTCCTCGGCCTGCTGGTCGCGCGCGTCGCCTACGTACTTGTCTGGTGGCGCGAATACGCCGCCGCCCCGCTGTCGATCATCCAGATCGGCGACGGCGGTTTCATCTGGTGGGCCGGCCTGGCCGCCGGGATCGCGTTCGTCGCCTGGCGCACCCGGGCAATGACCGCCCTGCGCCGGCCGGTGCTGGCCGGCATGGCCGCGGGTGTGCTGGCGTGGGCCGCCGCCGGCGGCGCGCTGTGGTGGATGCAGCAAAGCGCACCGCCCCTGCCTGACATCGCCCTGACCGCGCTCGACGGCAGTTCCGCAGGCCTGTCCGACTACGCCGGCCGCCCGGTGGTGGTGAACATGTGGGCCACCTGGTGCCCGCCCTGCCGCCGCGAGATGCCGGTGCTCGAACGCGCCCAGTCCGCTTACCCGGACATCAGCTTCGTACTGGTGAACCAGGGCGAAGACGTGGCGACGATTGAACGCTTCCTCGCCGAAGAAGGCCTGGACCTGCGCGACATCCTGCGCGACCCGCATTCGCGGACCATGGCCGAAACCGGCGCCCGCGCCCTGCCCACCACGCTCTATTTCGACGCCGACGGCCGCCTGGTGGACACCCACTTGGGCGAACTCACCGGCGCCAGCCTGGCCGACACCCTGCGCAGCCGGTACGGCGCGCTTCCCCTTTCAGACCCAACGGAGTAAGCATGTCCCCACACGCCTTCCTTGCCGCGCTGTGCATTGGCGCGACCGCCCTGGCCACCTCTGCCTGCAGCCGCGCCGACAGCGGCGACCGCCCGCCGGTGCTCGACGCCCTTGAAGCCAGCGGCCTGAGCATCGTCGAAGAGTTCCCCGCCGACGATGGACTGCGCGGCTTCGCCGCCGTCGCCGGCCAGCAGCCGATCGCGGTCTACGTCACCGCCGGCGGCGACGCCATCGTGGGCACCCGCGTGGACCGCAACGGCAATGAGAGCGACGCGATGCGGCTGCAGGAGCTGGTCGCCAAGCCGATGAGCGACCGGATCTGGTCGCAGCTCGAATCTTCCGAATGGGTGCTCGACGGCAGTGCCGACGCACCGCGGGTGGTCTACACCTTCAGCGATCCCAACTGCCCGTTCTGCAACCGTCTATGGGAGGCCGCGCGGCCGTGGGTGGACGCGGGCAAGGTGCAGCTGCGCCACGTGATGGTCGGCGTGATCAAGCAGGACAGCGCCAACAAGGTGGCCACCATCCTCGCCGCGGACGACCCCGGTGCCCGGCTGGCCGAAAACGAGCGGCGCTTCGCCCAGGGCGGCGTGCCGGCCGCGCCCAGCGTCCCCGCCGATGTCCGCGGCATCCTGGAATCCAACCACCTGCTGATGATGGAGCTTGGCTTCCGCGGCACCCCGGCGCTGGTTTTCCGAGATGACGACGGCACCGTGCAACGGCGCGGCGGGATGCCGCAGGGGAGCGACCTGGAGGTGGTCATGGGGCCGCGCTGAAGGAAACAGTCTGCGGGTACCATTGAACGCATGAGATCCAGACACACCCGCACCACCGCCCGCACCCTGTCGCTGGCCTGGCCGATTGCCGGCGCGCTGTTCCTGGCCGGCTGCGCCTCCATGGAGCCGCCAGACGGGAATGCCGGAGCAGCGGCGCCGGCTGCCGCGGCGGACGAGACGCCGGTGCGGATGGTGGCCGAGGACCTGTTCACCGCCGGCCAGCCCACACCTTCCCAGTGGGCCTCGATCCGCGCGCGCGGGGTTACCACCATCATCAACCTGCGCCCGGACGAGGAAATGGCCGGGCGCGACGAAGCAGCGGAGGTCGCCTCCGCCGGCATGACATACCGCCAGCTCGACGTCACCGGCATCCACGACGTCACCGACACGAACGCCGCGTGGGTCCAGGCGTGGATCGATGAAGCGCCCGGGCCGGTGCTGCTGCACTGCGCTTCCGGCAACCGCGCCGGCGCGCTGCTGGCGATGATCGCCGCGCGCAGCGGCACGCCGCCGGAAGAAGCGCTGGAACTGGGCCGCCGCGCCGGCATGACCAGCCTGGAAAACGCGGTGCGGCAACTGCTTGTCGCCGACGCGGCAAAGACGCGCTGAGGTCGCCGGCAGATGCGAAACCTCCTGGTGATCCTGGCCGCCGTCCTGCTGGGCGTCGGAGCCAGCCTTGTCTACTTCTCCCGCGACGACGCGGCCGGGGAAGCCGCGCCGGCTGACGACGCTCCCGTCGCCAGCCAGGAGGCGGCGTTCACCAGGCCGCCCGCGGAAACGTTCAATCCGGTGTTCGAGCCGTGCGCGCACTGCCACCAGGTCGGCGACGGCGCGCGCCACACGTCGGGTCCGGAGCTCAACGGCATCCTCGGGGATGCGGCGGCCGCCAGGGACTATCCGTACTCGACCGCGATGCAGCAAAGCGGACTCACCTGGGACGAGGCCACGCTGGTGGACTTCCTCGTCAATCCGCAAGATGTGGTGCCGGGCACGCGGATGCTGCTGGAAGGCCTTCCCCGCGACGAAGCCGAGCGGATCGTCGACTATCTCAAATCCGTCGACGCGGACTCATCTTCCGGGCGCGGCTAACCGGTCGGTTCCATCGAAGGCGGCATGTCCTGAAATCGAGCGCGTCCGTGCCAGGAGCTCACGCATCGCCGCAGCGATTTCCGCCCCATGGGTTTCGATGGCGAAGTGGCCCGTATCGAGCATGCGGACCTGCGCGTTCGGATTGTCGCGCTTGAACGCCTCCGCGCCGGCCGGCGTGAAAAAGGGATCCTTGTCGCCCCAGATCACCAGCGTCGGCGGTTGATGGCGCCGGAAGTACTCGTGGAGCCGCGGGTACTGTTCGATGTTCGTGCGGTAATCGAGCATCAGGTCCATCTGCACCTCCACGCCGATGCGCTCGATCGCCGCGGACGCGAGCTGCCAGGTCTCCGGAGCGATCACCGAAGGGTCCCTGACCCCTTCGACGTATTGCCACCTGATCATTTCAGGCGTGTTGAACCGACGCAGCGCCTCGCGGTTTTCGGCAGTCGGCTCGGCCCACGCCCTGCGCATGTCGGCCCAGCCCGGGCTCAACCCTTCCTCGTAGGCGTTGCCGTTCTGACTCACGATCGCGGTGATCTTTTCAGGGTGCTCCACCGCCAGTCGCCAGCCGACGGGGGCGCCGAAATCGAACACGTACATGGCGTAACGGTCTAGCCCCTTGGCCACGGTGAACGCATCGATCACCGACGCCAGGTTGTCGAAGGTGTAGTCGAATTCCGCGCCGGGCATGACCGTGGTCTGGCCGAACCCGGGAAGGTCGGGTGCGATCACGCGGTAGTCCCGGGCAAGCTCGGGTATCAGCTCGCGGAACATGTACGAAGAAGCACCGAATCCGTGCAGCAGCAGGACGGCTGGCGCGTCCGCCGGGCCGGCCTCGCGGTAGAAGACGCTGACGTCCTGGATTGTCACGGTGCGGTGGTGCACCGGCACCGGCGTGTCCTGGGCGCCGGCGACGGGCGCGGCGAACGCGGCCAGGCCGAGCAGCAGTTCGGGAATTTGCATGGTCGTTTTCCTGAAGTGGGAGGGTTTCTGCGAAGTAACCTTGTTAAATCAATATTTACGGTTACTGCATTGCACTGCGCCCAAGACACATGTAACCTGTCAACTATCAATTGAGGGGTTACTTAATATGAATCCGGGTTCCCAGCACACAGATGACGCCCCGCGGGCGCCAATGGTGGGCGACCACCTGGCGATGGACCTGATCAACACCCAAGCGCGCAGCAGCGCCGGGGAGTTGACCGATTACTGGAGCAGCGGCGACGCCGTACTCGGGTGGTTGCAGCAGCAGGGCGCCGTTCCCGCATCGGCGGCCGGCAAAACCGTGGACCGTACCGATCTGCTGGCGCAGGCAAAGGCGCTGCGGACCTTGGCGCAGGAGCTGGTCGGCGCCCGCAAGCAAGGTGCACCCGGCGACGTCGCCCGCCTGAACGGCTATCTGCACGCCCACCGGACCTCACCCCATCTGGCGCGCGACGACGCAGGCGCCCTGGCGCTGACCCGGATCGCCTGCGACGCCACGGCCGCATCCCTGCTCGGCCCGGTTGCCGAGGCGGTGGCGCAGCTGCTGGTCGAAGGCGACTTCGCCCGGGTGAAGCAGTGCGAACACCCCGACTGCATCCTCTGGTTCTACGACCGCACGAAGGCGCGCAGGCGCCGCTGGTGCAGCATGGCGCTGTGCGGCAATCGCCAGAAGGCGGCCCGCTTCCGGAAAAGGTCCGCAGCCGCGGCCCCGCCACCGCGGCTTGATGGAGCCGGATCATGACGGCCCGGGACGTCGTGTTTCCGCCGGGGCGGCAGGACCTCTACGACCGCAACAGGTACTCGCCGGCCGTCCGCTCCAATGGCCACCTGTTCGTTTCCGGACAGGTCGGCAGCCGCGAGGACGGCTCCGTGGAGCCTGACCTGGATGCGCAGGTCAGGCGCGCGTTCGACAACCTCAACGCCGTCCTTGCGGCCGCGGGCTGCAGCTTCGACGACGTCATCGACGTCACCGTCTTCATCGTCGACGCGGAGCGCAACTTCGAGCGGATCTGGAGCATCGTGCCCGAGTACTGGGGCGACGCCCCCTACCCGACGCTGACCGGCGTCGGCGTCACCTGGCTGTCCGGATTCCAGTTCGAGATCAAGGTGATCGCGAAGCTGCCAGGGCCGCCGCAATCGACTCAGGCATGACCAAGCGCCTCCAGCCCCTTCCTGGTGGCCTCGGCCACGACCGCGTCGAGCTGTTCGGGCGCGGCATCGCCGGCACCGGTGTAGTACACGGCGATCGCCACGGGCGGGCCTGACGGCGGCCAGGCCAGGCCGATGTTGTTGTAGCTGTTCCTGGCGCCGGTGCCGGTCTTGTGCGCAACCCGCCAGCCATCCGGCACGCCCGCCTTGATCCGCCCCTCGCCGGTAGGCGTTTCCAGCAGCCAGGTCTGGAGCAGCTGGAGGTGGTCCGGCGCCAGCAGCCCGCCCAGCAGGACCCTGCCCAGGTTGGCCACGGTCTGCCCGGGCGTGGTGGTATCGCGCGGGTCGCCCGGCAGGGCGCTGTTGAGCGCGGTCTCGTAGCGGTCCACGCGCGTGAGCCCGTCGCCAATGCCGCGGTACCAGGCCTGGAACGTCTCCAGCCCGCCCAGTTCGCGGAGCAGGATGTTGGCCGCGGGGTTGTCGCTCGTCTCCACGGTGGCCTTGCACAGCGCTTCCACGGTCAGGGCCGACCCCACGGCCGGCTCCGTGACCGGCGCGTGCGGCACCATGTCGCGCTCGCGCACCGGGATCGCCCGGTCCAGGCGTTCTTCCCCGCGCTGCACCCGGCCAAGCACCGCCGCGGCCAGGAACAGCTTGAACGTGGAGCAGTAGGCGAAACGCTCATCCGCCCGCCAGCCGACGCGCCTGCCGCCGACTTCGGCGCAGATGCCAAGCCGGCCGCCGTGCCGGGCCTCGAGCGCGGCGAGGTCCAGCGTGCGGGATTCAGCCACCCACGCCCGAGCTGGCAGCAACAGCAAAGCGCCGGTGCCCGCCGCCGCCCCAATGAATTCCCTGCGATCCATCTGCGATCCTTCCTCGCTGGCAATGCCCTTTCCAGGGTCATAAAACTGAATATCCGGCGCCCGCGAAGGCCGGCGCCGCCCCCAATAATGTGAGCACGCCTCGAAACTGGGGTAAAGTGCGCGCACTGTTCAAAGCGGGATCACGGTACATCGTGACTCCGATGCGGTTGATCCAAGGTGCCAGGGCCGGCAACGGCCTTTCCAGACGATCCGCTCCATCGCTGCGCGTTACCCCTTGCTCGATACAGTCCCGGCACCGCATTTCGCGGGCCGTGCTTCCTCAATCCGATCCAAGGAGTAACACCATGTCAGAGCGCCAGACCGGCATCGTCAAGTGGTTCAACGACGCAAAGGGCTTCGGCTTCATCACCCCGGAAAGCGGCGACGACCTGTTCGTCCACTTCCGTTCGATCCAGGGCAGCGGCTTCAAGTCGCTGCAGGAAGGCCAGAAGGTCTCGTTCACGGTTGCGCAGGGCCAGAAGGGCCTGCAGGCCGAGGACGTCGTACCCGAGTAAGTCGTTACTCGACGCTGCGCCGCATCTGCGGTGCCAGGACCCCGGGCGGCGACGCCCGGGGTTTTTGTTTGTGCCAGACTTTGCCCCTTCACGCTCTGCGGTGACGCGCACCACCATGCGCCTTAACAAGCACATCAGCGGCACCGGCGCCTGTTCCCGGCGCGAGGCCGACCGCCTCATCGCCGCGGGCCGGGTGACGGTGAACGGCCAGCGCGCGCGCATCGGCACGGAAGTCGGCGAAGGCGACGTCGTCATGATCGACGGCCAGCCGCTGCAGATGCGCACCGCCGCGCCCGGCAAGCGCCGCCACGTCTACATCGCGCTCCACAAGCCGACCGGCATCACCTGCACGACCGAATCATCGGTGAAGGGCAATATCGTCGATTTCGTCGACCATCAGGAACGCATCTTCCCGATCGGGCGCCTCGACAAGGATTCGGAAGGCCTGATCCTGCTGACCAGCAACGGCGACATCGTCAACGCCATCCTGCGCAGCGAGAACAAGCTGGAAAAGGAGTACCTGGTGACCGTGAACCATGCGGTCACCCAGCAGGTGCTGCGCGGCCTGGCCCGCGGCGTGCCGGTCCACCGGCAGGTCACGCTGCCCTGCCGGACCAGCCCGCTGGGCAAGTTCGGTTTCCGGATCGTCCTGACGCAGGGCCTCAACCGCCAGATCCGGCTCATGGCGGCGCATTTCAACCTGCGGGTGAAGCAGCTGGTCCGGGTGCGGATCGGGCCGGTCAAGCTGGGCCACCTGAAGCCCGGCCAATGGCGCAACCTGACCGAGGCGGAGCTGCGTGCGCTGCTGCCGGGGCAGGCGGAGTTCTAGATCAGCCGGCCGACGCCACGCGCACGGTCGGGCGCAGCGCCACGCTGCCCAGGTCCCCCATCAGCTGCAGTTCGCCATCCTGGATCAGCGCGTTCAGCCGCATGCCGCGCTCGCCGATGCCCGGCAGCGCCTCGACCGCATCGGCCTGGATATCCAGCACGGTCAGGTTCTTCAGCCGCGTCAGCGATTTGGAAATCTTCTCCCACCAGATATCCGACGCCCGGCCGCCGTAATTCACCACCACCACCTGGTCGGCCCGCGCGCAGGCCTTCTTGATCCGCGTCTCGTCCGGCTGGCCGACATCGATCCACAGCTCGATGTCGCCGGTATAGCCGCGCCTGGCCAGCGCCGGCTCGCTCTCCTCGCTCAGGCCACGCCCGAACTCCAGCCGCTCATCCGCATGCAGCGCGAACGCCACCAGCCGCACCATCAGCCGCGTGTCGGTCTCGGAGGGATGCTGGGCGAGGGTGAAATTGTGGGTGGCGTAGTAGTTCCGGTCCATGTCGCTGACCTGGAGCTCGGCTTTGACTACGGTGGAGTTGTGGGCCATGGGAAACCGATGGAGAGGAGAGGGGCGCCACTCTACGTCACAATGTCACGCTGGCCCGCGTTGCCTCGTCCTTACCGTAGACCCCAACGGAAAGACACCATGAGCAAACTGGACTACTTCGCCGCCGCGCCCTCCGCAATGAAAGCGTGGATGGCCGCTTCCGCGAAAATCAACGCCAGCCTGGACCCGGCGCTGGTCAGGCTGGTCGAGATCCGCACCTCGCAGATCAACGGCTGCGCCAACTGCATCAACATGCACACCACCCACGCCCGCGAGGCCGGCGAGACCGAACAGCGGATGCACCTGCTGGCGGCCTGGCGCGACGCGCCCTGCTACTCGGCCCGCGAACGCGCCGCCCTGGCCTGGACGGAAGCGATGACCCGGCTCGCGGATGGAAGCCGCGCGCACGAGGAGGCCTTCGCCGCGCTCGAAGCCGAGTTCACCGCCGAGGAGCAGGCCGTGCTGACCCTGGTGATCAACGTGATCAACGGCTGGAACCGGCTCTCGGTGGGCTTCGGCAGCTGGATCGATCCAGACGACGCCAAGCGTTACCAGCAGGCCAGTGCCGCATGAGCAACGCGTCCACCCGCGACGACCCGGCGGCGGGCTTCGGCCCGCTCCGCCCCCAGCTGATGCGGGTCGCCTACCGCATGCTGGGCTCGGTCGCCGACGCCGAGGACGTCGTGCAGGAGGCTTTCATCCGCTGGATGGATACCGACCGCGAAACGGTCCGCGAACCCGGGGCGTTCCTGCGCCGCACCGTCACCCGCCTGTGCCTGGACCAGCTCAAGTCGGCGCACCGCCGGCGCGAGGTATACGTCGGCCCCTGGCTGCCCGAACCGGTGGTGGAGGACGAGATCGACGAGGACGTGACCCTGCCGTTGCTGTTCGCGCTGGAGCGGCTCTCGCCGCTGGAGCGCGCCGCCTTCCTGCTGCACGACGTCTTCGACGTGGGATTCGACGAGGTCGCGGAAACGCTCGGCCGTGATCCCGCGGCCTGCCGGCAGCTCGCCAAACGCGCGCGTACTCACGTCCGCGAGGCGCGGCCGCGGTTCCGGGTGGAGCGGGCGCGCGCGCTCGAGCTGGCCCAGGCCTTCTTCACCGCCTCGCGCAGCACGGACCCCGGCGCGATCGGCGAACTGGGTGCCATGCTGGCCGAAGACGTCGGCATGTACACCGACGGCGGCGGCAAGCGGCCGGCGGCGATCAGGCCGCTGTTTGGCCAGGAACGCGTGCTGCGCCTGCTCGGCGTCCTGGCGGGGCACTACGCGCAGCACGGCTCCACCCTGGTGCGCGTCGCCTTCGTCAACGGCCTGCCCGGCTTCATCACCCGCGAATCCGACGGCGTCCTGCAGACGACCGCGCTGGACATCGAGGACGGCAGGATCGCCACCGTCTACGTGGTCCGCAACCCCGATAAGCTGCGACACCTGAACTGAGCGCCACCACCGCCTTCCACGAGTACACACATGACCCTTGAGAACGAACGGTCCCGGCTGGCCACAACCTTTGCGCGGATGAAGCGCTGGCCGCTGGGCCAGTGGCTGTTCGGCCGCGTCGTGTGCTGGCGGGCGCCCTATTTCGGGACCATCGCCCCGCGGTTCCACGTCGTGGAACCCGGCCGTTGCGAAGTGACCATCCGCGACCGCCGCCGCGTGCACAACCATCTCGGCACCGTGCACGCGATCGCCCTGTGCAACCTGGCCGAACTGGCCGGGGGCGTGATGATGGAAGCGGGCACGCCGCGCGGCATGCGCTGGATCCCGAAGGGGATGACGGTGGAGTACCTGAAGAAGGCAAAGGGCACGATGCGCGCGGTCGCCACGCCGGCGGCTTCGATCGAGGTACGGGATTCAGGCTACGACGTCCCGGTGGACGTGGAAGTCCGCGACCCGGAGGACACGCCCGTGTTCCGGGCGCGGATCGCCATGTGGGTGTCGCCGCGCCGCCGACCGGCCTGACCTGGCTCGCGGCAAAGCTACGCCCGGCGCAGCGTCCGCTTGGCCAGCAACGCCACCACGGCCGCCAGCGCGAAGCACCCCAGCGCCAGCCACACGATTCCCCTGACGCCCGCATCCGCCAGCCGGGCCAGCAGCACGCCACCCGCCCCGGCGGCGAGCATGATCGAGAAATTGAACACGCTCGACTGCAGCGAGGTGGCCACGTCCCGACCGCGGTCCACCTGGCGGGCGATGGCCGTCTGGTACATCGCGCCCAGCGGGCCGAAGGACACGCCCCAGAGGAAGTAGGTGAAGTGGGCAACGCCGGGGACGCGGGCAAACCCCAGGAACAGCAGCATCGATACCGCGCTGAGCACCAGCATGGACACCACCAGCGGCCGCAGCCAGGCGTCGATGACGCGGGCCGAAGCAATCACCGAGATCACCGAGCCGACGCCGAACACCAGCAGCGCCATGCCGGTGCCGCCGGCCAGTTCCGCCGTCTTGGCCAGCAGCGCGATGTAGGTGTACACGGCGTAGTGCCCGGTCACCGACAGGAAGGTCAGCAGGATCACCACCAGGATGGCGCGGTTTTTCAGGAGCGTCAGCGGGGAGTTGCTGCGGGTACGCCGCTCGCCCGGCACCGCGGGCAGGTGCAGGTGGCACAGCACGCCGATCAGCGCCACGCCCAGCCCGAACACCACGAACTCCGCGCGCCAGCCGAACTTCAGCCCGACCAGGGTCATCACGGGCAGACCAATGCTGATGCCCAGGGTGCTGCCGGCCATGATCACGGTGATGACCCGGCCGTGCAGGCCGGGCGGAACCAGGCGGGTCCCGTAGGCGGCGATCATCGGCCACATCACCCCGGCGCACACCCCGCCGGCGATGCGCGCGCCCACCATCACCGCATAGGAAGACGACAGCCCCACGACCAGGTTCGAAACCGCGAAGCCGGCCAGCAGCACCAGCAGCAACTGCTTGCGGTTGACCGGCAGCGTGGCCCTGATCAGCGGGATGGCGCACAGCGCCGACGCCAGCGCATACACCCCCACCAGCATGCCGATGCGGGACTCGGAGACCCCCAGGTCCTCGCTCATCTGCGGCAGGATCCCCGAGGGGATCAGCTCCGACAGCAGCCCCACGAAGGTGACGCTGGCCATCAGGCCGAAGACGAACCACCGGGGCTCCGGCTGCGGGGCCGTTGCAGGCTCTGGGGTCACGGAACTACTGCCGCAGCAATTCCACGTAGCGCGAATACAGGAAGCTCTGGTTGCGCAGCCTGCCCGTGGTCTCACGCAGCACGTCGGCTTCCCGCAGGCCCTGGATGGCTTTCGTGGCGGTAGGGTTGCTCACTTCCAGGACCTTGGCCGCCCGATCAATCGTAATCCTCGGCATGGTGGGCAAGAGTTCGAACAAACGAAGCGTAGCCAAGGTGCTCGTACCGATGTCCAACACGCGCTTGCGATCCTCGGCAATGAGCGTGGCGATGGCGACGATGCCGGCCTGGGCGTCATCCGCGGCGGCCTCCACGGCCTCCAGGAAGAACGACACCCAGCCGTCCCAGTCCCCGTCCTGGCGGATGGCCGAAAGTCGTTCGTAATACGCGGACTGGTGCTGCTTGAGGTAGCCGGACACGTAGAAGATCGGCTCGGGCATGAGCTTCCACTCTTCCAGCAGAATGGCAATGAGCAAGCGTCCGATGCGGCCATTGCCGTCCAGGAACGGATGGATGGTCTCGAACTGGGCGTGCACCAGCGCGATGCGCACAAGCGGAGGCAGCGTAGGCTCCGGATGATGGATGTATCGCTCCAGATCGCTCAGGGCCGGCGCGACCTCGTTGGCCGGAGGGGGTACGAAGCGCGCGTTGCCCGGCCGGCTGCCCCCGATCCAGTTTTGTGTCTTGCGCACCATTCCCGGCTGCTTCCCGTCCCCGCGAACGCCTGACATCAACACCCGATGGCACTCGGTGAGCAGGCGCACGGAAACCGGCAATCCGTTCTCGCTGCCCAGTTGCTCGCGCGCGAAGTTGAATGCACGCAGGTAGTTCGTCACTTCCTCCACGTCATCGGCATTGGTGACTGCCAGCCCCGCTTCCTCATCCAGGACATCGGTCAGCGTGGCCTGGGTGCCTTCCATCTGTGAGGTGAGCAGGGCCTCCTTGCGAATGGCGGCGTAGACGAGCCATCTGGTGGAGGCGACCAGGCCGGCCATGGCGGACAGGCGCGACAATGCGATCCCGGCACGGAGGTTCTGGTCGACATAGAACGCCGGGTCCAGCTCCGGGGCGGCCGGCGGCAGCGGGCGCGGCACGAACGCGCGCACGTTTTCCCCGCCCACCGAGGTGGTCACATGGTGTCCCGTCACGCGCGCCATGGGAAAGGATCCTTGGACAAGGGTTGCTGTTAAGAAAGAAATCTTTGCCAGACCGGAACGTTATTAAAGCATCCTTTCTTAGAGTGCAAGCTGCAGGGCTTGGCGAACCCGCTTGCGGGCCTGCCCGCAAAAGTCTGTACGGCCCGACGATCGAAAGCGCGCCTTCCCAACTTTCGGCATCATGGCGATTCGGGGGAGGGACCGCATGCCGCTGAGCTGGAACGAGATCAAGGACCGCGCCCTGCGCTTTTCGCGCGAATGGGCCGATGAGACCAACGAGCACGCCGAGGCCAAGAGCTTCTGGGACGGCTTCTTCAACATCTTCGGCGTTTCGCGCCGGCGGGTGGCGAATTTCGAGCGCCGGGTGAAGAAGCTCGACGGGCACGGCTACATCGACCTGCTTTGGAAGGGCGTGCTGCTGATCGAGCACAAGTCCCGCGGCAAGGACCTCGTCCGCGCCCACACCCAGGCCCGCGACTACTTCCACGGCCTCACCGACGCCGAGCTGCCACGCTACCTGCTGGTCTCCGACTTCGCCAGCTTCCGCCTGTACGACCTCGAGGGCGACGAGGAGCCGGTGGAGTTCGCGCTGGAGGAGCTGCACAAACACGTGCGGCTGTTCGGCTTCATCGCCGGCTACCAGCCGCGCGCGTTCAAGGAGCAGGACCCGGTGAACGTGCAGGCCGCCGAGCGCATGGGCCGCCTGCACGACGCGCTCCGCGGCGCCGGCTACGAAGGCCACGCGCTGAAAGTGCTGCTGGTACGGCTGCTGTTCTGCCTGTTCGCCGACGACACCGGCATCTTCCCGCGCCACGCCTTCCATGACCTGATCGACCAGCGCATCAGCGAACTTCGCTTACTCCTCTCGCGGAGTCATAAAGGACCCAAAAGCGAAAGAGCGCGTAAGCGCACACTGGGCTGCTTTCAGGACCGCACGCCTGCTGCTAAAGTCCAGCCAGAAACCGGCCAAGGAGCGGCCAATGACCAGGAACTGGATCGTCGTCGGGGACCCGACGAGCAGCGGCGGGCGCGTCGTCACCGGCTCGCCTTTCACGGATATCGACGGCATGCCCGTCTCGCGAGTGACCGACCAGGCAACCTGCCCACGCCACAAGGGCGCCTACCCGATTGTCGATGGCGATTCCACCATGATCGTCGACGGCCAACCCGTAGCCCTTCACGGCAGCTCGCTTGCTTGCGGCTGCAAGGTGCTGTCCGCGCAGCAGATGCGGGTATTCATTGATTCCGGTGGGAATGGCGGCAGCGTGGCGACTGTTTCACCAACCCCATCCGGGACAGACGTCGCCACGTCAAACGGAAGCCCGCCTGCACTGGGACGAGCGTCCGGCCGCGATACCGCATTCGGTGCGACATTCCTTGTCCGGGACAAGGCGACAGGCGAGCCTCTGAGCGGAGCGGCTTACAAAATCAGTCTATCCTCGGGAGAAGTATTGGAAGGTGTGACAGGACCGGACGGAATGACTTGCGCCGTGCATTCTGCTTCCGCTGGAGCCGCGTCTGTCCAGGTGATCTATCGAAGCGGGCACCAAAGCGATTTCGGTGCCGGTGGCAAGACAACCTGCGAAACCTGCGAGTGCTGACAAGGAGTAGCTGATGCAACAGGAAGTTCGTCAGGTCCGACAAGGGCGGGCCAATGCACAAGCCCGCCTGGTGCCCGCGGGTGAGGAAATCCCGGTTGTTGTCGAAGTCGACGTCAGGGAATTGAGTGGTGCGGCCTGGGTCGCGAGATTTCCGACGAGTCGAAGCACCGATGACCTCGTGTCTCCTTTTCGGGAGAGCTGCGTAGCGTTCCTGGCAGCCCTGAGTGCTGCGAACGCCAGCGTCACGGTAAGCGCAACACTTCGCCCGCCGAATCGTGCGTACCTCATGCATTGGGCATGGCGCATCGTCAATCAACGCTACGATCCTCGAACGGTGCCTTCCCGTGACGGGGTGGACGTCAGGTGGGATCATGCCGACGCCGAAGGAGCCTACGATTCCGCGGCGTCAGTTGCAGCCGCAAGGGAGATGGTGAACGGATACGGCATCAGCAGGCTCCAAGTTGCGCCATCGTTGACCTCTCGTCACATCGAGGGCAATGCGATCGACATGACGATCGGCTGGCAGGGAGACCTCACGATCGAGGATGCAAGCGCGAACCAGGTGTTGATCAATTCGCAACCGCGCGACGGGATGAATGGGGACTTGCACCTGGTGGGAGCGAGTTACGGTGTGGTCAAGTTCCATGGCGGGGCACGCGACAGACCCCACTGGTCGAATGACGGCAGGTAGAGATGAGAACCGTACTGCTTGTTTCATCGTTCCTGCTGACTTCTTGCGCGGCCCAGGAATTTGCGAGTTATCAGCTTCCGGGCGACGTCCAGTCATTTGTCGAGCGCCGTGAGATGTGCGACTACTTCCGGGGGGAAGTTCCGGACCCTGATGATGCCGGGCGCATGGAGGAGGTCGAGATGGAGATCAGTCGATACTGTTTTTCAACCGACCAGGATCTCGCAAGCCTCAAAGCCAAGTATGCCAACCGAGGCGATGTCATGGCGAAGCTGGACGGCTATGAAGAGCGAATCGAAGCAGACCGATAGTAGGCTCGGGGGCGTGATCACCGGCGAGGATGCAGGCTTGGGATACTAGCCTTCCCGCCCAATCCATACAGCCCTCTGTCTCTCCTGGCGATACACTTGAGGGCATATCGTCAGAGGCAGGCGACGTGCAACCAGGAGCACAAGTGACCAACCAGAAGTCCCCCATCCGCGTCGCCCTCATCGGCCTCAACCCCGGCATCCACTGGGGCGCCACCGCCCACGTTCCCGCGCTCGCCTCCCTGCCCGACGATTACGAACTCGTCGGCGTCGCCAACACCAGCCTGGCCAGCGCCGAGCGCGCGGCCAAGGCGTTCGGGCTGAAGCACGCCTTCCCCAACGCCCAGGCGCTGGTGGAATCGCCGGAGGTGGACCTGGTGGTGGTGACGGTGAAGGTGCCGCACCACCGCGAGCTGGTGACGGCTGCGCTTCAGGCCAGCAAGCACGTGTACTGCGAGTGGCCGCTGGGCAACGGGCTGGCCGAGGCGCGCGAGCTGGCGACGCTGGCGAAGGCGAAGGGCGTGGTGACGGCGGTGGGCACGCAGATGCGGGTGGCACCCGAAGTCGAACACCTGCGCAAGCTCGTTGCCGTCGGCTACGTGGGCGAGGTGCTGTCCACAACGCTGGTCGGTAGCGGCGTGCAGTGGGGCGGGCAAACCGATGCCGCGCACGCCTATCTCTACGACGATGCCAACGGCGCCACGATGCTCAGCATCCCGCTGGCGCATACGCTGGCCGGGCTGTGCGAGGTGCTCGGCGGCGTGCGCAGCCTGTCGGCGCGCATGGCCCGCCACCGCGGTACGGTGCACGTGGAGGACACCGGCGAGCAGATCCCGAACGACACCGCGGAGCAGGTGCTGGTGCACGGCACGCTGGAAGGCGGCGCGCCGCTTTCGGTGCACTACCGCGGCGGCATGTCACGCGGGACCAACCTGCTGTGGGAGATCAACGGCACCAAGGGTGATATCCAGGTGACCGGCGCCCACGGCCAGGCCCAGCTGGTGGACCTGGAGGTGCGGGGCGGCAATGGCGAAGCCGCGGGCCTCGAACCGCTGATGCCGCCGGCCAGCGCGTACGAAGGGCTGCCCGACAGCGCGGTGGCCCGCAACGTGGCGCGGATCTATGCCCTGCTCGCGAAGGATATCCGGGAAGGCACCCGCTCGGCGCCGAACTTCGACGACGCCGTGGCGCTGCACGAGCTGGTGGATGCGATCGAGCGGTCGGCCGCGGAGACGGACGCCGCCTGACCGCTACAAGATCATGGCAGCCGCGCGACCACGGGGTGCATGAAAACGTGCTCCCACCTCAGGCCAGCTCGCGGGATTCCACCGCCCGTTCGCCCGCCCTGCCCTCCACAGCCGCCTCCAGCATTGCCAGGGCGATGTGCTGTGCCGGGTTCACCCGCCACTTGCGCGGCAGCACCGGCCCGGCGGCCTTCAGCACCACCTCGGCCACCTTTTCCCCGAGCCGGAACTCCCCACGCTCGCCGCTGATCAGGCCCGGCCGCACGAAGGTCAGCGAGGTGAACCCGACTCCGCGCAGGTCGCGCTCCAGCTCGCCCTTCACCCGGCTGTAGAAGAAGCGCGAGTCAGGTTCGGCGCCCATGGCCGAGTTGAGAACGAAGGTGGGCACGCCGTGGCCGTTGGCGATGCGGGCCGCTTGCAAGGGATAGTGGTGGTCGACGCGGCGGAAGGCCTCGCGCGAGCCGGCCTGCTTCATGGTGGTGCCGAGGGCGCAGATGACGGCTTCGGCGCGCCACCAGGAAACGTCTTCGGGCAGGTCGTCGAAATCCACCAGCGGGGCGACAAGCCCCGGCCGCTCCGGGATCGGGCGACGGGTGGGGGCGATGACTTCATGGATGCGTTCGTCGGCGATGGCCATGTCCAGGACGTGGCTGCCAACCAGGCCGGTGGCGCCGAGCAGAAGCAACTTCATGTACTGCAGCCCTTGTCGAATGATTCAGCATGATGTATTACGATGCACTTTACATGTAACACATGACAGGTTCTGCCATGAGCGATGCGACGTTTACATTCCGGGTTGAGGAGTCGCTGAAGCACGCCTTCACGAACATTGCGAAGGCGCGTGATCGCAGCGGCGCGCAGTTGCTTCGCGACTTCATGCGCGAGGTCGTGCGTCAGGAGGAAGATTCCGAAGCGTACGAGCGCTGGTTCCGTGAGCGGGTGCAGCAGGCCGTTGAATCCGCCAATTCCGGCAACCTGATACCAGGCGAAAAAGTGGAAGCAGCTTTCGCCGCCCGTCGGGCCGCGCTTAAGCGACGCCTGGACACGCCTGACTGATGCGGCCCTACTGGACGCAGGACGCTGTCCGCAGCCGCACATCCATCTTCGATCACATCGAGGCTGACGACCCTGCTGCCGCCATGGCGGTGGACACGATGTTCGTCAAATCGGTCGAACAACTTCTGGTCCATCCGGGCATGGGGCGGCAGGGCCGCGTTCCCGGCACCCGGGAGTTGGTGGTTCATCCCAGCTACGTGATCATCTACGACCTCTCCGACGATCGGTTGCGCATCCTGGAAATCCTCCACACCGCACGGCGGTGGCCGCCTCTCGACTAGGGTGGGCAGTTACGTCGAACCCATCCCTCCACGGAAGATGAAGAACACCGCGCCCATGATGCACAGCCCGGCCCACAGGTAGTCCAGCTTCAGCGGCTCCTTCATGTAGAAGAAGGCGAAGGGAACGAAGACGCTGAGGGTGATCACTTCCTGCAGGATCTTGAGTTGGCCCAGCGACATCACGGTGTAGCCGATGCGGTTGGCGGGCACCTGGAACAGGTATTCCAGCAGCGCCACGCCCCAGCTGGCCAGGGCGGCGACGATCCACGGCTTGGCGCTGAGCTCCTTGAGGTGGGCGTACCAGGCGAAGGTCATGAACACGTTGCTCAGGGTGAGCATGAGGATGGTGAGGCCGACTTCGCGCATGGGGCACCGGGCGGGGGTGGGAGGGGATGGGGGGATATTTCAGCATGGAAGGCTGTGTTTCTTTGCCCGGTCACGCCCAAACCGCGACAATGGACGGGTTGAGCGCCGCCCCTTGCCGGGGCGGTCCCCGTGCGCCGGTCCGGCCCCTGCCGCGGCGCGCCCTCCCCGCCTGATTCGAGGATTGCCAGCCCCATGTCCAACGCCCCCAAGATCATCTACACCCTGACCGACGAAGCCCCGTTCCTGGCCACGCAGTCGCTGCTGCCGATCATCGAGGCCTTCACCCGCACCGCGGGGGTGGCCGTGGAAACGCGTGACATCTCGCTGTCGGGGCGGATCCTGGCCCAGTTCCCGGACCGCCTGAAGGACGACCAGCGGATCGGCGACCACCTGACCGAGCTGGGCGAGCTGGCCAAGACGCCGGAAGCCAACATCATCAAGCTGCCCAACATCAGCGCCTCCGAACCGCAGCTGCGGGCGGCGATCCGCGAACTGCAGGACAAGGGCTTCGACGTGCCGGACTTCCCGGACGAGCCGAAGGACGATGCCGAGCGCGAGATCCGCGCCCGCTACGGTAAGGTCATGGGCAGCGCGGTGAACCCGGTGCTGCGCGAAGGCAACTCGGACCGCCGGGCGCCGAAGTCGGTGAAGGACTACGCGCGCAAGCATCCACACCGCATGGGCAAGTGGGAATCGGACTCCAAGTCCCACGTGGCACACATGGCCGACGGCGATTTCTACTCCAGCGAGCGCTCGGCCACGATGGCCAAGGCGGGCGAGCTCAACATCGTATTCACCGGCAAGGACGGCGAGACCCGCGCGCTGCGCGGGCCGGTGAAGGTGCAGGAAGGCGAGATCGTGGACGCGGCGCGCATGTCGCGCCGGGCGCTGGGCGAGTTCATGGCCGCGCAGATCGAGGATGCGAAGGCGCAGGGCGTGCTGTTCTCACTGCACCTGAAGGCGACCATGATGAAGGTCTCCGACCCGATCATGTTCGGCGTGGCGGTAGAGGAGTTCTACCGGCCGGTGCTGGACAAGCATGCGGACGCGCTGAAGACGGCCGGTTTCTCCATCAACAGCGGCATTGGCGACCTGTACGCGCGCCTTGACCAGCTTCCGGAAGACACGCGGGCCGCGATCAAGGCTGAGATCGACGCCCTGTACGGCGAGCGCCCGGGCATGGCGATGGTGAACTCGGACAAGGGCATCACCAACCTGCACGTGCCTTCGGACGTGATCGTGGACGCGTCGATGCCAGCGATGATCCGCGACTCGGGCCGCATGTGGAACGCGGCCGGCGAGCTGCAGGACGCCAAGGCGGTGATCCCCGACCGCAGCTACGCCGGCGTGTACCAGGCCACGATCGAGGACTGCAAGGCCAACGGCGCGCTGGACCCGGCCACCATGGGCAGCGTGCCCAACGTGGGCCTGATGGCGCAGAAGGCCGAGGAATACGGCAGCCACGACAAGACCTTCCAGGCCCCGGGCGAGGGCGCCATCCGGGTGACCGACCAGGACGGCAACCTGGTGTTCGAACACAAGGTGGAAACCGGCGACATCTGGCGCATGTGCCAGGCCAAGGACGCGCCGATCCGCGATTGGGTGCGGCTGGCGGTGGAGCGCGCGCGGCTGAGCGGAACGCCTGCGATCTTCTGGCTGGACCCGCAGCGCGCGCACGATGCGCAGCTCATCGCCAAGGTGAAGACCTACCTGCAGGACCACGACCTGTCCGGCCTGGATATCCAGGTGCTGGCGCCGGTGGACGCGACCAGGCTGTCGCTGTCGCGGATCCGCAAGGGCGAGGACACCATCTCGGTGACCGGCAACGTGTTGCGCGATTACCTCACGGACCTGTTCCCGATCCTGGAGCTGGGCACCAGCGCCAAGATGCTGTCGGTGGTGCCGCTGATGGCTGGCGGCGGGCTGTTCGAGACCGGCGCCGGCGGCTCGGCGCCCAAGCACGTGCAGCAGTTCACCGCGGAAAACTACCTGCGCTGGGATTCGCTGGGCGAGTTCCTGGCCCTGGCGGCTTCGCTTGAACACCTTGCGCAGCGCAACGACAACCCGCGCGCGCGGGTGCTGGCCAAGGCGCTGGACGCGGCCACCGGCGCGTTCCTGGACAACAACAAGTCGCCTTCGCGCAAATTGGGCGGAATCGACAACCGCGGCAGCCACTTCTACCTGGCCATGTACTGGGCGCACGCGCTGGCGGCGCAGGACGAGGATGCCGGGCTGAAGGCCATGTTTGCCCCGCTGGCGGCGGCCCTGTCACGCGACGAGGAAAAGATCGTTGGCGAGCTGGTCGACGTGCAGGGCAAGCAGGTGGATATCGGCGGCTACTTCCGCCCGGACCTGGACAAGACCGGCAAGGCAATGCGGCCGAGCGGGACGCTCAACGCGGCGCTGGAGGCAATCGGCTGAAGCCGGTCCTGACGGACCTGGTCACCAAGTGACCTTAAAAGCAGGAAAAACCATGCGTTCGGTGAGCAGGCCTGCCTGCAATTGCGACCCTGTTCACCGAACGTGCAATTCGCGGGGGCCACGCGGTTTTTCCTGTTTTGCGTTCCTATACTCAATCCGGGGAGATTGATCGCGGCATGGATCATGTGTGCCGCACAAAGGGAGCGTCACCACACCGTGGCCAAAGTGTTCATCATGGGGACGGACATACATTGCGAGCGCGCGGTCATGGAAAGGCTGCGCTGCCTTGCCGGCACGCCCGCAATCACCATGGATGCCTGCAACGACCTGGCATCGTGCGATCTCCTGATCGTGTACCGGAACAGCCCGCTGCGCAGGGCCGTGGACCGCATCGTCCGCGACCGCCCCGCGCTGCCACTGTGGCTGCTTGACCACAACGGTTCACTGGCCGATGGAACGCGCCCGGCGGAAGCACCGCTGAGCGAAGACGCGATCCGCTGCACGCTGCGCCGGATCATGCAGCTTCCCGCGGAAGCGGCCAACGACCGCTTCGCCGACGCCCCGAACCCGGGCGATGAGGCGCATGTCACCGGCCAGGTGCAGCTGGCGGCTGAACTCAACCGGCGCGCCATCGCCCGCACCGGAGCCGCGGCGCTGGTGCTGGACGACCACCCCCTGGCGTTGCTCGACTTCGCGGCGGCCGTTGCCGTGCCGGGCATCGACACGGGCGGTGCGCCTGAGCGCCTGGAAATCGCCTTGGCCGAAGCCTTCGACCGCGTGGTGCTGCAGCCCCTGCCCGCCGACCACGTCGTCGCGCCGGGCATGGAGGACTCCTCGTCGATCCCGTTGCCACGGCTGCTGTGGCGAACCGGCCTGCAGTTCGACCAGCATGCGCTGTTGCCCGCGGCGGCCATGATGCGCCTGCCGGCGTGGCCCGACTTCCGGATCATCGCGCGCCAGCACGACCATTTCCGGCTGTGTTCTCTGCTGCTGCGGCGGGCGTGCACGACCGCTACCGCCGCGGAGCTGCTGGAGCTGCCTTTGGCGGACGTGCAGGGCTTCTTCAATGCGGCGTGGATCAGCGGCTACGGCGAACTGGCACAGCCTCCCGCTGCCCCGGCCCACGCCGCGAACACACCGCGCCGGGGCGCCGGCTCACTGCTGGCAAGCATGTGGCGGCGCGTGCGCGGGCGGAGAGTGGACTGAGCATGCAGGAGTACAAGATCGTCGTGCTGGGCTCGATGGGCGCCGGCAAATCCACCCTGGTAAGGACCGTGGCCGGCAAGGACGTGGTCGACACCGATGTTGCCAACACCGATCCGGGTTCGGACAAGGCGGGCACCACCGTGGCGATGGATTACGCCGACATCGACCTGCCCAACGGCGACCGCATGCGCCTTTACGGCTCGCCCGGCCAGGCGCGTTTCGATTTCGTCTGGCCGATCCTGCTGCAGGGCGCGGCTGGCGTGGTGGTGCTGATCGACGCCACCGGCAACGACCTGCCCGCCGAGTTCGAACGCTACCTGGAGGCACTGCGCGAATTCGCGCCGCAGGTACCGACGGTCGCCGGGCTGACCAAGTCGGACCTGCGCCCGGACGGCTCTGTCGACACCTTCTATGAAAGCCTGCAACAAACCGGAAGGACAATGCCGATCGTGCCGCTGGACGCGCGCGACGGCGACCAGATCCTGATGCTGATGGACGTACTGATGAGCGAAATCGAAAGCGCGGACCTGGCCAATGCCGATGCCTGAGCCCACGAACACCCGCTGGCCCGACGATCGGCAACGGCAGCGGATCGAGCACCACCTGTCTGGATTCGCCGCTGCCGTGAACGGCATCCGCGCCAGCGTGGTGGCCAGCGTGGATGGATTCGTCCTGGCCCGGGCCGGTGGCGCCGCCGGCGGTGGCGAGCGCCTGGCCGCGATGACCAGCTCGATGCTCGGCCTGGCCGGCGCAGTCAATCGCGAACTGGCGCTGGGCGATCTGGAGGCACTGATGCTGGACTCCAGCGACGGCAAGGTGCTGATGCTCTCCCTGCCCTGTGCACGGCAACCATTGCTGATGATGGCCGCGTGCTCCCAGCGCAGCGTCATGGGCAACGTGCTTTGGAGCGCAAAGGAATGTGGCCGGAAGATCCTGGCCGAACTCGACGGGCCCTGAGCCGACCGTCGTTTCCAACCCGGCTCTTCACCAATCCGTACATCCAAGGAGTAGCACCATGGCAGACTTGAAATCCTCCCTCGACGAACTCTTGGCGATTGACGGCGCGGAAGCCGTCGCGCTCGTCGATTACAACAGCGGCATGCTGCTCGGGGAGGCCGGGAGCGGTATCGACATGGAAATCGCCGCGGCCGGGAACACCGAAGTCATCCGCGCCAAGATGAAGACGGCCGCCTCGCTGAACCTCAACGACACCATCGAGGATATCCTGATCACCTTGGGCAAGGCCTATCACGTGATGCGCCCGGTGGCGTCCAAGCAGGGCCTGTTCTTCTACGTGGTGCTGGACCGCAACAAGTCCAACCTGGCGCTGGCGCGCCGCAAGGTACAGGACGTGGAAGGCGCCCTGGAACTCTGAGCGCCGGCGATGCTGTCCCGGCTGCCACGAGGCGCCGGGACTCATCGCGCATCGGTCGATTTGCGGCCGTGCACGCGGGTGATTTCAGTTAGGCTGGCGCCTCCAGATACGGAGATCCGCCAGATGAGGCCTGTCCTTCTCACCGCCCTGCTTCCTTTCGCACTTGCCGCCTGCGCGCCTTCCGACGGCGACACGCCGGCCACCGCCGAACCGGCGGCCGAGGCAACCACGCCCGCCCCGGCCGATGACGCCGCGCAGGCCCGTGATTCATCACTCGAGGCAATGATCGCCGGCGACTGGCGCACGCCCGAATTCGCCGAGCGCGACCGCTACCGCAACCCTGCCCAGACCCTGGAGTTCTTCGGCCTGCAGCCGGGCCACACCGTGGTCGAGATCACCCCGGGCGGCGGCTGGTACGCGGAGATCCTTGCGCCGTACGTGCGCGAGGGCGGCGGGTACGTGGCCGCAGTGGTCGATCCGGAAGCGGTGGACGAGGACCGCGGCGATTACTACGCCAACAGCCTGGCCACGCTGGAGGAGCGCTTCGCCCGGGATCCGGAGCAGTTCGACCACGCCCAGGTGGTGCGCTACGACCCCGCCGCGCCCAGCTTCGGCGAGCCGGGCAGCGCCGATATGGTGGTGACCTTCCGCAACGTGCACAACTGGCTGGGCGCCGACCAGGCCGAGGGCATGTTCGAAGGCTTCTTCCAGGTGCTCAAGCCGGGCGGCGTGCTCGGCGTCATCGACCACCGCGCCGCCGACGCAGGCGATTTCGGCGACGGCTACGTGGGCCAGGACCGGATGGTCGCGCTGGCCGAAGGCGCCGGCTTCCAGCTGGATGCCGAAAGCGAGATCAACGCCAACCCGGCCGACACCAAGGACCATCCCAACGGCGTGTGGACCCTGCCGCCCACCAACCGCCATGACGATGCCGACGCGGAGAAGTACGCCGACATCGGCGAAAGCGACCGCATGACCCTGCGGTTCGTGAAGCCGGCGGAGTAAGGACCGGCGCTACTGCTTGAGCGCGCGGAGGATGACCTGGCCGGCACGACCGTTGGCCGGGCTGATCCCCAGGCGCTGCTGTTCGGCGCGGATGGCGCGGCGGGTGTTGGTGCCGATCAGGCCGTCGACTTCGCCAATGTCGTGCCCGCGTTCGAGCAGCAGGGTCTGCAGCTCGCGCCGCTGCACCCGCGACAGGCCCGGATCGTCTGTGGGCCAGGACGCCACCAGGCCCTCGCCGCCGCGCAGGCGGTCGGACAACAGGGCGATCGCCAGGGCATAGCTTTCGGCGGCGTTGTAGGAATAGATCGCGTCGAAGTTGCGGAACACCAGGAACGCCGGTCCTTCGCGCCCGGCGGGCAGCAGCACCGCGCTGCGGGTATCGCCGGGCAGATCGATATCACCGCCGTCGATGCGCTCCACGCCCCGCCCCAACCAGTCCGACAGCGGCCGGCGACTGGTACGCCCGGCCAGCGACGCATTGAAACCGGACGGCAGCTTCACCTCGTAGCCCCAGGGCTGCCCGGTGCGCCAGTTGGAGCGCTTCATGTAGTTGGCGGTGGAGGCCAGCGCATCGGGAATGCTGCCGACCAGGTCGCGGCGGCCGTCGCCGTCGAAATCGACCGCAATGCGCGCATACGTGCTCGGGATGAACTGGGTGTGGCCGAACGCGCCGGCCCAGGAGCCGGTGAGTCCCTCGGCCTTGATGTCGCCGGCCTGCAGCAGCTTGAGGGTGGCGATGAACTCGCCGCGGAAGAACGACTGCCGGCGGCCTTCGCAGGACAGCGTGGACAGCGAGGTCAGGATCGGCCGCTTGCCGAAGATGCGGCCGTAGTCGCTTTCCACGCCCCAGATGGCGACCACGGTTTCCGCGTCCACGCCGTATTCGGCGGACACCCGGGCAAGCAGGTCGCGGTGCTTTTCCAGCATCGCCTTGCCGTCCTCCACCCGCTGCTCATCGACCAGGCCGGCCAGGTAATCCCAGATGTCGGTGCTGAACTCGGGCTGGAAGTCGAGCAGCTCCAGCACCGAACGGTCCGGCTCCAGCCCGGCGGTATGACGGTCGAACGTCGCCGCGCTCACGCCCTGCTGGGCGGCGGTGGACTTGAGGTTGGCCAGGCAGCGCTCAAACGCGGGATCGGCCTGGACGGCAAAGGCGGGGGCAAGCAGCAGGAGCAGGCAGGCGATTCGATTCATGGGCAGGGGGGAGCAGCGGGAAAATCCCATTGTAGAGCGGAGCTTGCTTCACTCTACGGGAGGCGAGCGCGGTGGGAACTGGACTAAGGATTGCGCAGCAGGCGCAGGCCGAACCAGTCGTCGGGGTCGTTCCAGCCGCGCTCGACGTCCCAGCCGGCCTCCGCGGCCATGGCGGCGAAATCCGCGTCGGTGTACTTGTGGCTGGTCTCCACCTGCATCGCCTCGCCTTCCTCGAAGTGGAACGCATCACCTGCCACCTGCACGTCCTGCGCGCGCTGGCTGACCAGGAAGGTTTCAATCCGGCGCCGCTCGCGCGAGTAGCGGGCCCGGTGGCGGAACTGGTCGAGGTCGAAGTCGCTGCCGATCTCGCGGTTCAGCCGCGCCAGCAGGTTGAGGGTGAAGTCGGCGGTCACCCCGGCGGCGTCGTTGTACGCCGCCTCGATCAGCCCCAGGTCCTTGTCCAGGTCGATCCCCACCAGCGCCTGGCCGCCGGCGCCGACGGTGTCGCGCATGGCGCGCAGCAGCCGCACCGCCTCGTCGCGGTCGAAGTTGCCCAGGGTGGAGCCGGGGAAGAACGCCAGCCGCCGGCGCGGATCGCGCGCCGGCCGCGGCAGCGTCACCGGGCGGGTGAAGTCGGCGCACACCGGCAGCATCTCGATGTCCGGGAAAAACCCTTCCAGCCGCGACACGCTGTGCAGCAGCGCCTCGCGCGAGATCTCGATCGGGGTGTAGCCGACCGGATCGGGCAGCCCGGCCAGCAGGCTCTCGGTCTTGCGGCCGCTGCCGCTGCCGTACTCCACCACGTGCACGTTGCCACCCACGGCCACCGCAATGTCGGCCATGCGCGCGTCCAGCAGCGCGATCTCCACCCGGGTCAGGTAGTACTCCGGCTGCAGGGTGATGCGCTCGAACAGCTCCGAGCCGCGGGCGTCGTAGAAGTATTTGGACGGCAGCCGCCGCGGTCTGGCCGACAGGCCGGCGACCACGTCGGCGGCGATGCGCTCCGGGCCCGGCTGCAGGTCGACCAGGTCGGCGTCGGTGGAAACGGGCGCGGACAGGTTCATGCATCGTCCCGGGCTAATCGCAGGCCGGCGAACTGCCAGCGCGCGGAGGAAGGAAAGAAGTTGCGGTAGCTGGCGCGCACATGCCCGGCCTGGGTGGCGCAGCTTCCGCCGCGCAGCACCCACTGGGCGCACATGAACTTGCCGTTGTACTCGCCCACCGAGCCCGGCCACGGCCGGTAGCCCGGATAGGCGGTGTAGGCGCTGGCGGTCCACTCCCACACGCCGCCAAAGAGCTGGGCGAAGCCGCACAGGCCGGCGGCGCCGGCGCTGCGCGGGTGCAGGCCGGGGACGTCGCCGGCATCCGGGCCGGAATGCGCGGCGGCATGCTCCCACTCGGCCTCGGTCGGCAGCCGCGCGCCGGCCCAGCGGGCGTAGGCGTCGGCCTCGAAGTAACTCAGGTGGCAGACCGGCGCGTCCGGATCGGCGGGCTGCCAGCCGTGCAGGGTGAACACCCGGTCCAGGTCTTCATGCCAGTACAGCGGCCGCTGCCAGTCTTCGGCCTGGATGTGGGCCCAGCCGTCGCTCAGCCAGTGCCCGGGTTCACGGTAGCCGCCGTCTTCGATGAAGGCGCGGTACTCGCCGTGGGTGACCGGGCGGTTGGCCAGCGCATGCGCCTGCAGCAGCACCGCATGGCGCGGCGACTCGTTGTCATAGGCGAACGCCGCCGACGCTTCGGGCCAGTGCGCGGTGCCGACGTGCGCGGTCTGCGCCGGCGTACGGATCCACTGCAGCGGCACCGCGCCGGCGCCGGCGGGCAGCGGCGCATCGCTGTATGCGGGATGCAGCGGGTTGCTCCAGAAGGCGTGCTTGATGTCGGTCAGCAGCAGCTCCTGGTGCTGCTGCTCGTGGTGCAGGCCCAGCAGCAGGCGCTGCAGCGCCGCCTCGTCAAGCTCGCCGGCCGCGGCGCGGGCGGCAATGCGCTCGTCAACGCGCTTGCGGTAATCGAGCACTTCACCGAGCGCGGGCCGGCTGAGCATGCCGCGGCGCGGGCGCGCATGCATCGGGCCGATGCTTTGGTAGTAGCTGTTGAACAGGAAATCCCAGTCCGGGTGCACCGGCCGGTAGCCGGGCTGCGAGGCGAGGATGAAGCGTTCGAAGAACCAGCTGGTGTGGGCCAGGTGCCATTTCGCCGGGCTGGCGTCGGGCATGCTCTGCACCATCGCGTCCTCGGCCGAGAGCGGGGCAGCCAGCTCCAGGGTGCGTGCACGCACCAGGCCGAAGCGCTCCGCCAGCGCCTGTGGCGACGGCGCGGTGGCGGATTCGGGCGCAAAAACGGGAACGGACGCCATCAATCGATGGTCACCCGGAAGCCGTGACGGATTCGTTAAACCGGCCGCGTGAAATCAACCGCGGCGACCGCTGCCGGTCTCGATGAACTGCAGGAACTCGGCGCGCGTGCGCGCATCGTCGCGGAACGCGCCACGCATGGTGGAGGTGATCATGCTGACTCCGCGCTTGTGCACGCCGCGGGTGGTCATGCATTCGTGCACGCCTTCCACCACCACGCCCACGCCCAGCGGCTGCAGCGCGCGCTGGATGCAGCCGGCGATCTGCGCGGTCATCTTCTCCTGTACCTGCAGGCGCTTGGCGTAAGCCTCCACCACCCGCGCCAGCTTGCTGATGCCCACCACCTTGCCGTCGGGCAGGTAGCCCACGTGGACCCGGCCGATGATCGGCGCCATGTGGTGTTCGCAGTGGCTTTCGTACTCGATGTCGCGCAGTACGATCATCTCGTCGTAGCCGCACACCTCCTCGAAGGTACGGGCCAGGTATTCGTCCGGATCCAGCGCGTAGCCGCTGAACCATTCGCCATAGGCCTTGGCGACCCGCGACGGGGTGTCGAGCAGGCCTTCGCGCGCGGGGTCGTCGCCGGCCCAGCGCAGCAGGGTGCGCACGGCCTCTTCGGCCTGTTCGCGGGATACGCCGCGGTCGTCTGGAATTTCGGCCATGGCTGCCGGTCACGATGGGGAGGCGGCCATGTTAACGCGCGTGCCGCTCAGCGGGCCCGCCGGTGCAGGGTTTCATCCATGTCGCGCCAGACGTGCTCGACCGGCCCGCGCGCTTGGTCCCAGGTCAGCCGGGAGTTACCGCGGACCTTCAGCCAGCGCGCGCCCAGCGCCGGCTCGATGTCGGAGAAGTCCTGGCCACCGCGGGTGCGGTAGGTCTCCAGGCCGAAGCGGTACGCGGGTTCGTAGTCGCCCCAGTCCATGCCGTCGACGCGGTAGGGCATGGAGACGTAGATTTCCTCGAAGTGGCCGACGCTGTCGCGCGGGTCGGCGGATTCAGCCAGGCGATGCCCGACCAGCGCGCCGGCGACAACGCCGATCACCACCCCCACCACCAGCCCCGGCGGGCCGGCGATCAGGTAGCCCAGGCCACCCAGCACCGCGCCGCCCAACAGGGCGCTGGCGGCCGTGCGCGGGATATGGCGTTTTTCCAGGGTGCTCATCGGCTCTCCTCGGCGCGGCCCGGCCGCTGCGTTCACTGATGCCACGAATGTGCCCGCACCGCCGTCGTCACCGGGTGCAGGCCAGGTGAACGCAGCGTCGTGGTGTTCATCCGCGCGCGGCGCGCCGGATGGCTTCGCTGCGTGCGCGCATGCCCGCCAGGCGCCATGCGGCCGCCATCGCCGGACGCGCCTCGGCCCAGGTCAGGCGTGACTGCCCGCGCACCAGTTCCCATTCCTGCGCCAAGTCGGATTCGACCTCGCTGAAGCGCTTGCCCTCGTGCGCGCCAAAGCCCCGCAGCGCATAGCCATACGCCGGCGCGTAGTCGTTCCAGGTCCTGCCGCTGGAGTAATAGGGCTCGTCGCGGAACGTCCGCTCGAACCTCTGGCAGCAGGCGTCGATCGCCTGTTGGTCGATTGCGTGCACGATGGGATGGGGGGCAGTTTCTTTCCACGCAAGCTAGCCAGCGCGCGGTCGCCGGACGGTGAAAAATGCACCACCCGGCCGAATCAGCCGAACCCGGTTCAGCGCGCAGACAAGCCCGCCTCCGGTGCCATGCTGGATATGCGCTCATGCACGGGCCGGTGCTGCGGCCAGCCGCCGGCCAGCGCGCGGTAGATCACCGCGGCGCTGGAAACGGTGCGGGTCCGCGACTGCGCGAACGCGTCCTGCGCCTGCAGCAGGGTGCGTTCGGCATCGAGCACCTCTAGCAGGCCGGCGGCGCCGGCGTCGAAGCGCTGCCCGGCCAGGCGCGCGGCGCGGGCGCTGTCGTCCGCGGCGCGCTGCAGGTGTGCTTCCTGCTCCAGGTTGCGGGCGTGGCGCACCAGCGCGTTCTCCACGTCCTCCAACGCCAGCAGCACCGTCTGCTCGTAGCGCGCCAGTTCGGCGGCGGCATCGGCGTCGGCCGCGGCCATCCGGGCGCGCACCCGGCCCACGTCCAGGAACGACCAGTCGATGCCCAGCGCCACCAGCCGGGTTTCGCTGTCGCGCTCGAACAGCGCCGAGCTGTCCAACGCCTGCGTGCCAAGCAGTCCACCCAGTGTGAAGCGCGGGAACAGGTCCGCGGTGGCCACGCCGATGCGCGCGGTCGCCGCGTGCAGGCGACGCTCGGCGGCGGCGATGTCCGGGCGCCTGCGCAGCAGGTCCCCGGGCGTGCCGGCGTCCAGCGGTGCCGGCAGGGCGGGCAGCGGGCCCGGTTCGGAGAGCGCGGCCACGTGCGCATCGGGCGCGCGCCCGCCCAGCACCGCAAGACGATGCTGCAGCGCCGCCGCTTCCGCCTCCAGGGCCGGCACCCTGGCCTGGGTGGTGGCCAGCTGGGCGCGGGCGCGGGCGGTGTCGAAGCCGGTGTCGCGCCCGGCCGCGTGGCGCGCTTCCACCAGCTCCAGCGTCTGGCGCTGGTTGTCCGCGTTGGCCCGCGCCACCCGCAACCGCTCCTGCGCGCCGCGCAGCGCGACGTATCCGTGCACCACCTCGCCGACGATCGCCACCTGCAGCGCCGACAGGTCGGCCGCGGCGGCGGCGGCATCGGCGCGGCGCGATTCCACGCCGCGGCGCACGCGGCCGAACAGGTCCAGCTCCCAGCTCGCACGGATGCCGGCGCTGTAGCTGTCGCCGTCGCGCGCGGCGCGCGGCAAACCAGGCGCCTCAGCGGAGGACTGGCGCACGCTGGCCGCCTGCCCATCCGCGGTCACCGTGGGGAAGCGGTCGAAGCCGGCGCCGCGCAGCAGCGCGTTGGCGCGTTCGTAGTTGGCCAGGGCAATGCGCAGGTCATGGTTGGCGCGCAGCGCGTCGGCCACCAGCGCATCGAGCACCGGATCGTCGAAGTCCTCCCAGAACGCGGCGTCGGGCGCGGGCGCCGTGGACGGATCCACGGATGCCGCGCGCGCGTACCGGTCGGGCAGCGCAAGGTCCGGACGCACGTGGTCGGGGCCGACCGCGCACGCCGCCAGCAGCACTGCCGCCGCGGCCAGCGCCAGCGTGCGGATCACCATGGCAACGCCTCGCCCTGGTGGGTGAAGCCGCCGCTGCGGCCGTCGGCCGCAAGCAACGCCGCCTGCACGCTGCCCCTGGCACCTTCGGTGACGTCCAGCGGGCCGTTGGGATTCAGGTCGGTCCGGACCGGCCCCGGATCCACGGCGTTGACCTTGATCGGGGTGTCTCGCAGCTCGTACGCCAGGTGCACGGTCCAGGCGTTGAGCGCGCTCTTGGAGGCGTCGTAGGCCACCGGCTTGATGTCATGGAACTCCCACGAGGGATCGCTGTGCAGGGTCAGCGAACCCAGGCTGCTGGAGACATTTACGATCCGCGCGGCCGGCGCGGCCCGCAGCAGCGGCAAAAAGGCCCGGGTCACCGCGACCACGCCGAACAGGTTGGTGTCGAACGACTCGCGCCAGGCCTGCAGCGTCTGCCCCGAGGGGCCGCGCTCGAAGTCGTCGCGCATGATGCCGGCGTTGTTGACCAGGATATCGAGGCGGCCGTGCCGGCGTTCGACCTCGGACACGGCAGCGGCGATGCTGTCGCCATCGGTGACGTCCAGGGTGATCGCCTCAACGGGCAGGCCCTCGGCCTGCAGGGCCAGGGCGGCCTCGACCGCGCGCCCGCGATCGCGGCCGGCGAGCAGCGTGTGCACGCCGGCCGCGGCGAGCTGGCGGACCGTCTCCAGGCCGATGCCGCGGGTGGCACCGGTGACCAGGGCTGTGGAGGAAGAATGATTCATGACGTTTCCTTGGAAGTAGTTGGGGAGGGGGAAAGCCCACGCGTCAGGCGTGCGGCAGCGGTTCGGCTCCAGCGGGGGAAGCGGCGGCGCCGGCCTCGCGGCGGGTGACCAGCTTGCGCAGGGCCACGTAGAACACGGGGGTCAGGAACAGGCCGAATGCGGTCACGCCGACCATGCCGGTGAACACGGTCACGCCGGTGGCCGCGCGCACCTCGCTGCCGGCGCCGCCGGACAGCATCAGCGGCACCACGCCGGCGCAGAAGGCGATCGAGGTCATGATGATCGGGCGCAGGCGCAGGCGGCACGCTTCCAGCGCCGCCTCGACGATGCCGCGGCCCTGGCGCTCCAGCTCGCGCGCGAACTCGACGATCAGGATCGCGTTCTTGCACGCCAGCCCCATCAGCACCACCAGGCCAACCTGCACGAACACGTTGTTGTCGCCACCGGTGGCCCACACGCCGAACATCGCCGCCAGCAGGCACATCGGCACGATCAGGATCACCGCCAGCGGCAGGGTCCAGCTCTCGTACAGCGCGGCCAGCACCAGGAATGCCAGCAGCACCGCCAGCGGGAACACGATCATCGCCGCGTTGCCCTGGGTGGCCTGCTGGTAGCTCAGGTCCGCCCATTCGATGGACATGCCGGCCGGAAGCGCGGTATCGGCCAGGTCCTGAATCACGTCCATCGCCTGGGTGGATGAAAGCACGCGCGGGTCGGATTCACCGGCCAGGTCCGCGGCCGGGAAACCGTTGTAGCGCAGCACCGGGTCGGGGCCGTAGGTTTCCTGGATGTCGACCATCGAGCCGATCGGCACCATCTCACCGCGGTCGTTGCGGGTGCGCAGGCGGGCGATGTCGTCGACGTCGCTGCGAAAGCGCGCGTCGGCCTGGGCGATCACCTGCCAAGTGCGGCCGAACTGGTTGAAGTCGTTGACGTAGGCCGAGCCGAGGTAGGTCTGCAGGGTGTCGAACAGCTCGGTCAGCGGCACCCCAAGGGCCTTGGCGCGGGCGCGGTCCACGGTTGCATCCAGCTGCGGCACGTTGGCCTGGTAGCTGCTGATCGGAAAGCCCATGCCCGGCGTCTGCGTGATCGCACCGGTCATGCCGTCCACCGCGTCCTGCAGCGCGCCGTAGCCCAGCGCCGCACGGTCCTGGATGAACATCTGGTACCCGGAGCCGTTGCCCAGGCCCTGGATCGGCGGCGGCATGAACGAAAACGCCAGGCCTTCCTGCAGGCCGGAGATGCGCTGGTTGACCAGGGCGTTTACTTCTTCCGCGCTGCGGCTGCGTTCGTCCTTGGGCTTGAGCGGCAGGAACACCACGCCGCTGTTGGGGGTGTTGGTGAACTGCAGCGGATTGAGGCCCGGGAAGGCGATGGTGTGCGACACGTCGCCAGTTTCCATGGCGATGTCGCCGACCTTGCGCAGCAGCGCGTCGGTGCGTGAGAGCGATGCGCCTTCGGGCAGCTTGACCCCGGCGATCAGGTACAGCTTGTCCTGCACCGGGATGAAGCCCGGCGGTACCAGGTTGAACATGGCCCCAGTGGCCACCAGCAGCCCCGCGTAGACCATGAACACCATGCCGCGCCGGCCGAGGATGCGGCCGATCGCACCCTGGTAACGCTGCGAGCTGGCACCGAAGAAGCGGTTGAAGGGACGGAACGCCCAGCCAAAGGCGCGGTCGATGCCGCGGGTGAGCTTGTCCTTCGGCGCGTCGTGCGCCCTGAGCAGCCGCCCGGCCAGCGCCGGCGACAGGGTCAGCGAATTCAGGCCCGAGATCGCCACCGAGATGGCGATGGCGACCGCGAACTGCTTGTAGAACTCGCCGGTCACCCCGTCCAGGAACGCCATCGGCACGAACACCGCGCACAGCACCAGGGTGATGGCGATGATCGGCCCGGAGACTTCCTTCATCGCCAGGTGCGCGGCCTCCAGCGGCGGCGCGCCCTCTTCGATATGGCGCTCCACGTTCTCCACCACCACGATCGCGTCGTCCACCACGATGCCGATCGCCAGCACCA
>JBQDAV010000001.1:91376-120186 GCA_052090405.1 Luteimonas sp. | reverse complement strand
TCGCGGCGCGCCAGGTCTGCAGGAACAGCACCACCACCAGCACCACCAGCAGCACCGCCTCCAGCAGGGTGGTGACCACGGAGCTGATCGAGTCGCGCACGAAGATGGTGGTGTCGTAGACCGCCTCGTACTCCACGCCGGGCGGGAACTGCGCCGACACCTCGTCCATGGTGGCGATCACGTCGTCGCGGATCTGCAGGGCGTTGGCGCCGGGCGCCTGGAAGATGCCGATGCCGACCGCGCTGTTGCCGTCCAGCTGGGAGCGCAGGGTGTAGTCGCCGGCGCCCAGTTCCAGCCGCGCGACGTCGGACAGGCGCACGATCTCTCCGTCGGCGCCGGTCTTGATCACGATGTCGCCGAACTCCGCCGGCGTTTCCAGCCGGCCGCGGGCGTTGATCGGCATCAGGAAGCTGCTGTCGGGCATCGGCTCGGCGCCAAGCTGCCCGGCCGAGACCTGCACGTTCTGCTCGCGCATGGCGCGGACCACGTCGCCGGCGGTCAGCCCGCGCGAGGCGATCTGGTCCGGGTCCAGCCAGGCGCGCATGGCGTAGTCGCCGCCACCGAAGATCTGCGCCTCGCCCACGCCCGGGATCCGCGCCAGCGCGTCCTTCACGTGCAGCCGCGCGTGGTTGCGCAGGTACAGGGTGTCGTACTGGCCTTCGGGCGAGGTCAGGTGCACCACCATCAGGAAGGTCGGCGACTGCTTCTGCACGGTCACGCCCTGCCGGCGCACGTCCTCGGGCAGCCGCGCCTGCGCCTGGGCCACCCGGTTCTGCACCTTCACCGCAGCGTCGTCGGCGTCGGTGCCGGGCTGGAAGGTGACGGTCATCTGCAGCACCCCGTCCGAGCCGGCCACCGACTTCATGTACATCATGTCCTCCACGCCGTTGATCGCCTCCTCCAGCGGCGTGGCGACGGTCTCGGAGATCACCTTGGGATTGGCGCCGGGATACACGGTGCGCACCACCACCGAGGGCGGCACCACTTCCGGGTATTCGCTGATCGGCAGGATCGGGATCGCGATCAGGCCGGCGGCGAAGATCACGATCGAGAGCACCGCGGCGAAGATCGGGCGGTCGATGAAGAAGTGGGAAAATTTCACGGCGGAATCCTTTCTTGGTGGCTGCGCTTACGGCGCGCCGGCGTCGGCGAGCTGCGCCTGCCCCGGCGGATCGCCCATGGCGATGGCCACCGGCGAGACCGGCATGCCGGGGAAGAACACCTTCTGCACGCCGTGCACGATCAGCCGGTCGCCCGTGGCCAGGCCGTCCTCGACCACGCGCAGGCCGTCGGCCATGCCGCCGGGGATGATGTCGCGACGCTCGGCCTGGTTGTCCTCGCCCAGCACGTAGACGTACTTGCGGTCCTGGTCGGTGAGCACGGCGCGCTCGTCGATCAGCACGGCGTCGGCGGAGGACGCCGCCTGCAGCTGCACGCGCGTGTACAGGCCCGGGGTGAAGACCCGCTCCGGGTTGGGGACCACCGCCCGGACCCGGATGGTGCCGGTGCCGGGGTCGGCCTGGTTGCTGGTGAAGTCGACCTCGCCGCGGTGCGGGTACCCCTGCTCGTTGGCCAGGCCCACGCGCACCGCGTTGCCGCCGCTCGCACGCTGGCCGCTGCGCGCCAGGGCCTGGTAGCCGAGGAAGCTCTGTTCGTCGGTCTCGAAGTACACGTGCACCGGGTCCAGCGACACCACCGTGGTCAGCAGGGTGGCGTCGGCCTGGGCGAGGTTGCCGGCGGTGACCAGGGCGCGTCCGGCGCGGCCGTCGATGGGCGAGCGCACTTCGGTGAACTGCAGGTCCAGCCGCGCCGCGGTCACCGCGGCCTGGGCCGCGCGCACGGCGGCGGCCGCCTGTGCGCTGAACGCGCGCCGGGCTTCGTATTCCTCGCGCGAAATGGCGCTCACTTCCAGCAGCTCATTCGCCCGCGCGTCCCGGGACGACGCCAACTCCGCCTCGCTCTCGGCCTGGGCAAGCTGGGCCTGCGCACGCTCCAGGGACGCGCGATAGGGGCGCTGGTCGATGACGAACAGCAGGTCGCCCTTCTGCACCTCGTCGCCTTCGGTGAAGGCGACCCGCTCGATGTAGCCGCTGACCCGCGCGCGCATCTGCACGGTGTCGGCGGCGACCACGCGGCCGGTGTATTCATCCCACGGCACCACCGGCCGCTCGAGGACCGGCGCGACGCTCACCTGGGGCGGCGGGACTGCATCACCGCCCGGCGCGGCCTGACTGCTGCAGGCGGCCAGCACGGCCGCGGCCAGCAGGCCCAGCACCGGCGCGGCCAAGCGGCGGCGAGGATGGGAGTGGGGGAACGCGGGGGTGGAGATGTTCATCGTCGGGTCCTGTTTGATTGTTCCGTTTTCGACTATCCCGCTCACGGGTTTTTTTCTCCCGCCAGCGGGATGGTTGCGGCGGTCCGGGCGACTTCGAGCAGGGCGTCTGCAAGCCTGGACAGCCACGGCAGGCTGGCCGCGGTCAGCAGCACGGCGAACAGCCAGCTCACCAGCAGGCTCTGCACAAGCCATTGATTCAAAAGCAATGCGGCCAGGCCGCCCAGGTCCGCGGCAAACAAACCGAGGAGCCAGGAACGGGCGGGATGGCGACGGGGGACGGTGCGCATGGGGACGCTCCTGATGGGGGAATGGCGCACAAGTTACGCCCGACGGGCGGTCTTGATTAGCCGTCAATTAAGGGAATAATTGTCCAGCAGGCGGGCCAATCGTTTCCCACAAGGATTTCCCATGTCACAGGACCTCAACGCGACCCTGATCTTCACCAAGGTGGTGGAACAGGGCAGCTTCGTCGGCGCCGCACGGATGCTGCGGCTGCCCAAGACCACCGTCAGCCGCAAGGTGCAGGAGCTGGAGTCCCAGCTCGGCGCGTCGCTCCTGCACCGCACCACCCGCCGCCTCGGGCTGACCGAAGCCGGCAACGTCTACTACGAGCACTCACAGAAGATCGCCCGCGACCTCAGCGAAGCCGAGAGCGCGGTCAGCCAGCTGCAGGCCGGGCCGCGCGGCTGGCTGCGCTTCACCGCGCCGTACTCGATCGGCATCGACAAGATCTCGCCGCTGCTGGGGGAATTCCATGCCCGCTACCCGGAGATCCAGGTGGAGATGCTGCTGGCCAACGAATCACTGGACCTGATCGGCGGCGAGATCGACGTGGCACTGCGGCTGGGCGAGCTACCCGATTCCAACCTGGTGGCGCGCCAGCTCGGCATGCTGCGCACCCAGGTGTTCGCCGCCAACGCGTACCTGGACAAGTACGGCGAGCCGCAGCATCCCGATGAGCTGCAGCACCACCGGGCGCTGGCCATGACCAAGCACCGCCAGGGCAACCGCTACCAGTGGGAACTGGACGACGGCGGCGGCGCACGCGCTTTCCCGGTCAACCCGGCCCTGGTGGTCAACGACCCTGCGGCGCTGAAGGGCGCGCTGCTGTGCGGCGAGGGGCTGGCGATCGGCGCTGACGTGATGGTCAAGGCAGCGGTGGAAAAGGGCACGGTCAAGCGGGTGCTGGCCGGCTGGAAAGGCGCTGATTACCCGTTCAGCGCAGTGTTCCCGCGCGGCCACGGGCAGTCGCCCAAGGTGCGCGCATTCGTCGATTTCCTGCTCGAGCGCCTGAACCTGGACATCGATTACATGTCCAGGCACTGCCCGATGTCGACCTGTCCCGACGAGGCCGCGCACGAAGCCGCGAACGGCGAAACGAAGCAGGCCGGGCGCCGGATCCTGGAGGCGGTGACGGCGGACTGACGGACCGGGGCCATGCCGACCCGGCGCCCCGCTACCGGGCCGGCACATGACATTCTGCATGGGCAAGCGTGCCGGTGTCGCTGCACAATGCACTCCCCCTTTTCCCCGAGAAGGCATTCCATGCGCCCCATCCTTGCCTGCAGCACCCTTGCGATCGCCCTGGCCCTGGCCGCCTGTTCACCGCAGCCTGCCGACCCGGCCGCCTCCTCCACCGTGCAGCAGGCCGAGGACGAATCCGCGCGCCTGAACGCATGGTTCGAGGAGCAGTACGAGGCGTTCCTGCAGTTCAGCCCCACCATGCTGACCTTTCAGGGCAGCAAGGAGCTCTACGACCAGCTCGATGACGTCTCCGACGAAGGGCTGCGGGAGCGGCTGGACTGGATGGCCGCCTCGGTGGCTGAAATGGAATCGGGCTTCGACTACGACAGCCTGGATGACGATGCCAGGCTGTCCTGGGACATCTGGAAGCGCCAGTACGAAAGCGCGCGCGGGCAGCAGGAATTCCTCGCCCACAGCTATTCGTTCGACCAGATGAACGGGATGAACAGCGTGATCCCGATGTTCCTGATCAACTTCCACAAGGTGGACAACGAGCAGGACTACCTGGCCTACCTGTCGCGCCTTGAGGCGGTGCCGACCTTGTTCGACGAGCTGCTCGCGCGCAGCCGCGACTCGGCCGAACAGGGCATCCGTCCGCCACGCTTTGCCTATGAGGGCGTGATCGAGCAATCGCGCAACGTCATCTCCGGCGCTCCCTTCGATGATGGCGACGACAGCCCGCTGTGGGCGGACCTGCAGGCCAAGGCCGACGCGCTGGTCGAGGGCGGCGAAATCACCGGCGAACGCGCCGGGGAGCTGAAGGAACAGGCGCGTCAGGCGTTGGTCGAACACCTGCTGCCCGCCTACGAGCGGGTGATCGCCTGGAGCGAAGAGGAGCTGCCGCACGCGCTGGAGAATCCGGCCGGCGTGGGCACCACCCATCCAGACGGCGCGGCGTACTACGCCTGGCAGCTGCGCGAGAACACCACCACCGACATGACCGCCGACGAGATCCACCAGCTCGGCCTGGACGAGGTGGCGCGGCTGCGTGGGGAGATGGAGGCGCTGATGGAGCAGGTCGGCTTCGAAGGCGACCTGCAGGCGTTCTTCGAGTTCGTCAGCACCGATCCGCAGTTCAAGTTCCCCAACACCGATGAAGGCCGCCAGGCCTACATCGACGAGGCCACCGCCGCGATCGACAACATTGAGCAGTACCTGCCCGAGTATTTCGGCCTGCTGCCCAAGGCCGACCTGGTGGTGCGCCGGGTGGAGCCGTTCCGCGAGCAGGACGGCGCCGCCCAGCACTACTACCCCGCAACACCGGATGGATCACGCCCGGGCATCTACTACGCGCACCTGTCGGACATGGACGCGATGCCCAGGACCGAGCTGGAGGTGATCGCCTACCACGAGGGCCTGCCCGGCCACCACATGCAGATCTCGATCGCCCAGGAGCTGGAAGGCGTGCCGACCTTCCGCACCCAGCAATTCACCACCGCCTATACCGAGGGCTGGGGGCTGTATTCGGAGTGGCTGGCCACGGAGATCCCCGGTACCTACGAGGATCCGTATTCGGAATACGGCCGACTGACGTCGGAGATGTGGCGCGCGATCCGGCTGGTGGTGGACACCGGCATGCACGCCAAGGGCTGGACCGAGGAAGAGGCGGTGGAGTATTTCTCCGCCAACAGTTCGGTCCCCGAAGCCGCCGTGCGCTCGGAGATCCGCCGCTACCTGATCATGCCCGGCCAGGCCACGGCCTATAAGGTGGGCATGATCAAGATGCAGGAACTGCGCGCCAAGGCCGAGGCCGAGCTGGGCGAAGCCTTCGACATCCGCGGCTTCCACGACACCATCCTGGGCGGCGGCGCCATGCCGCTGGACCTGCTGGAGCGGCGCGTGGACGGCTGGATCGCCACGCAGAAGGCCGGCTGACCCGTGGGGCGGGTCAAGGCCCGCCCTGCGACTCGCGTGCCCGGCATACCGCGGCGGTGAACAGCACGTCGGTG
Source organism: Luteimonas sp. (assembly GCA_052090405.1). Taxonomy (GTDB): domain Bacteria; phylum Pseudomonadota; class Gammaproteobacteria; order Xanthomonadales; family Xanthomonadaceae; genus Luteimonas. The sequence goes on along the minus strand of JBQDAV010000001.1, from coordinate 114,378 downwards.
GAGGAGTTGAGCGCGGTCTCGGCCGAATCCTGGACCACGCCGACCACGAAGCCGATCGCCACCACCTGCATGGCGATGTCGGCGTCGATCCCGAACAGCCCGGCGGCAAGCGGAATCAGCAGCAGCGAGCCGCCGGGCACGCCCGAGGCGCCGCAGGCGCCGACCGCGGCCACCACGCTCAGCAGCAGCGCGGTTGGCAGGTCCACCTGGATCCCGAGCGTGTGCACCGCCGCCAGGGTCAGCACCGAGATGGTCACCGCGGCGCCGGCCATGTTGATCGCCGCGCCCAGCGGGATCGCCACCGAGGCGGTGGCCTCGTGCAGCCCCAGGCGCTTGGCCAGGGCCAGGTTGACCGGAATGTTGGCGGCCGAGGAGCGAATGAAGAACCCGGTGATGCCGCTTTCGCGCAAGCAGGTGAACACCAGCGGGTAGGGATTGCGCCGGGTGACGGCGAACACGATCAGCGGGTTGAGCACCAGCGCCACGGTCAGCATCGCGCCCAGCAGCACCGCCAGCAGGTGCGCATAGTCCACCAGCACGCCCAGACCGGTGGCGGCCAGGGTGGAGGCGACGATGCCGAACACGCCCAGCGGCGCCAGCCGGATCACCCAGCGCACCACGGTGGCCACGGCCTCGGCCAGGTCGGACAGGCCGGCGCGGATGCCGTCGCCGGCGCGGCGCAGCGCCAGGCCCAGGCCAATGCCCCAGGCCAGCAGCCCGATGTAGTTGGCGTTGGCCATGGCACTGGCGGGGTTGTCGAACACCTGCAGCACGACGGTGCGCAGCACCTCGCCGATGCCACCGGGCGCGGCCATCGACACGTCCGGGTCGACGTTGAGCACCAGGGTGGTGGGAAACAGGAAGCTGGCCGAGACCGCGATCAGCGCCGCGCCCACCGTGCCGACCACGTACAGCAGCAGGATCGGCCGCATATGGGTGCCGCCACCGCCGCGATGGCCGGCAATGGCCGCCGCCACCAGTACCAGCACCAGCACCGGCGCGACGGCCTTCAACGCCTCGACGAACCCGGTGCCCAGCAGCTCCATGGCCGCGCCGGCCCGCGGCCAGAACACGCCAACGAGGGTGCCCACGATCAGGGCGATGATGATCTGGGTGACCAGGCTCGGGCGACGCAGGAAAGCGGGCAGTGCCATGCGGGAAACCTTCTTGTGGAAAACGGTGTCAGGCGGCCTGCGGAGCCGGCGACGGGAGCGCACGGTCGACGATCGCCGCGATCACCACCACCACCAGCACCGGCACGGACCAGCCCAGACCCATCGACGAGCCCGGCAGCACCGACAGCCATGCCGGGATCCAGGCGTCGAAGCCGGCCGCAATCATCCCGTCGATCACCCCGAACACCGTGGCCACCGCCATCGCCGGCACGAACACCCGCCGCGGCCAGCGCCACAGGCGCCAGGCCAGGCCCAGCACCATCAGGGTGATCGCGATCGGGTACAGCCCCACCAGCACCGGCACCGAGAACGCGATCAGCTGCGCCAGGCCCTGGTTGGCCACCGCCATCGAGAACAGGCCCATCACGATCACCACCGTGCGGTAGGACACCGGCAGCAGGCGGCTGAAGTATTCCCCCAGGGCCGTCAGCAGGCCGACCGCGGTGGTCAGGCAGGCCAGGGTGATCACCACGCCCAGCAGCACCCCGCCCGGCCATCCGAACGCGTACTCCGCGTAACCGGTGAGCAGCGCCACGCCGGTCTCGGCGTCCGGGGCGACGCTGCCACTGGTCGCCCCCAGCCACATCAGCGTCACGTACACCATGGCCAGGCACAGCCCGGCGATCAGCGCGGCGATGATCGTGTAGCGCGTGACCAGCCGGCCGCTGTCCACGCCGCGGGCGCGGATCGAACTCACGATCACCACGCCGAACACCAGCGCCGCCAGCGCGTCCATGGTCAGGTAGCCCTGGATAAAGCCCTGGGACAGCGGCGCCTGGCGATAGACTTCTTCGAACGTGCCGGCGCCGCCGGCCGGGTTGAAGAACGCCGCAACGCCCAGCACCACCAGCGCCAGCAGCAGGGCCGGCGTGAGCACCTTGCCCACACTGTCGATCAGCCGGCCCGGGAACAGGGCAATCAGGGTCGCCAGCGCGAAATACACGACCGTGTAGCCGAACAGCTGCGCCCTGCCATCGCCGATGAAAGGCGCGAGGCCCATTTCAAAGGAGACGGTGGCGGTGCGCGGCGTGGCGAACAGCGGGCCAATGGTCAGGTAGATCGCCACCCCGAACGCGGTGCCGGCAACCCTGCCGATCGGCGAGGTCAGCATCTCCAGGCCTCCGCCCACCCGCGCCAGGGTCACGATCGCCAGCAGCGGCAGACCAACGCCGGTGAGCAGGAAACCAAGCGCGGCCCACCACAGGTTCGGGCCCGAGGCCAGCCCGACCATGGGCGGAAAGATGATGTTGCCCGCGCCCAGGAACAGCGCGAAGGTCATGAAACCAAGGGCGACGACGTCCTGCTTCTTCAGGGTCTGCATGCAACTGGGTCCCGGAACGGCAAACGCGACATTCTAGGCCCATGCGGCGGTCGCTCGCCCGGGCCGGGGGTCATGCTTCCAGCCGGCGCGCGACCACGCCCTTGTGGTGGCCGCTGAAACCAATCCAGCGGTCGTGTCCGCAGCGCATGAAAATCGACTTGGGCGCCGCGGCACCGGCTGGTCGTAGCACCAGCTCCAGCCAGTCGCCCCACAGCACCGCGTCCTTGAGCCTGGCCGGCCGGCCATCCACCCAGGCCTCGCCGGTCACCTGCTGGAAGGTCTGCGTGAGGCGTACGCGGAAACTCCGGCCCTGGGCCGAGATCCAGTCCCACGTGCCCGCGACCCGGGCCGGCACGACCCACAGGAAAATGCCGACCCCGCCCGCGGAGATCTTCCGGTCCGGCTTCCAGTCACCCATGTCGAAGGCGTGCGACACCACCCGGGTCCCCGGCCGCAGCTCCTCCAGCAGGCGCGGACGCAGCTCCATGTTGACGCAGTGCAACAAGTACAGGGTGACCACCGTGGCCGGGCTGAAATCGGCGTGCAGCAGGTCGTATTCGACGAAGCTGACCATGTGGTCGACCCCGACCTGGGCGGCATACGATTCCGCGTGCGCCACGCGCTGGTGGTCGATCTCCACGCCCACCGCCCGCGCCCCGCGATCCCGCGCCGCGGCCACCACGATCCTGCCGTCGCCCGACCCCAGGTCGTAAACCACGTCGTCCGCATCCACCGCGCCAAGCTTGAACATCGCGTTCACCACGCGCCGGTCGGAGGGCACGAATGGCACGTCCAGATAGAAGTCCAGATCATCGGGCTGTTGTTCCAACGACACGTCCCTGCTGTACAAACGCCGCACCTCGCAAACCGGAAATTGAACCGCTATCAGCATAGCAGCGGCCTTTTCCTTCAATGGTTTACCTTCCCGGTGGCCGGGTCTATGCTGCAGCCATGCCCTCGTTCGCGGCAGGCGCCCGCTTCACGGCCTGTCACAAACAAGTGGCATACAAGCCAGAGTGCCGGTGAAACGAAGCCATGCGACGCAAGCTGTGATCGCCCGGCCGCATCCGGCGCTTCCAGCCACATCGACGCGAGGATCGCTTCATGGCCAGCATGAACCGGCGCCAGTTCCTCAAGGTCACGGGCACCAGCCTGGCGGGATCGAGCATGGCGGCCCTGGGGATGTCCCCGGGTACCGCGATGGCCGAAGTCCGCCAGTACAAGCTGGCGCGCATGACCGAGACCCGCAACATCTGCCCCTACTGCTCGGTCGCCTGCGGCCTGCTGATGTACGGACTGGGCGACGGCGCCAAGAACGCCAAGCCCAGCATCGTCCACATCGAGGGCGATCCCGACCACCCGGTCAACCGCGGCACCCTGTGCCCCAAGGGCGCCGGCCTGATCGACTTCATCCACAGCCCCAACCGGCTCAAATACCCCGAATACCGGGCGCCGGGCTCGGACAAGTGGCAGCGGATCTCCTGGGATGACGCCCTGGACCGCATCGCCCGGCTGATGAAGGAAGACCGCGACACCAACTTCGTCGTCGACAACGACGAAGGCCAGCGGGTCAATCGCTGGATCAGCACCGGCATGCTGGCGGCCTCCGCCTCCACCAACGAAACCGGCTACATCACCCACAAGGTCATCCGCAGCTTCGGGATCCTGCCATTCGATAACCAAGCCCGCGTTTGACACGGCCCGACGGTGGCAGGTCTTGCCCCGACGTTTGGCCGTGGAGCGATGACGAACCATTGGGTCGACATCAAGAACGCGGACATTGTGTTGATCATGGGCGGCAATGCCGCCGAGGCGCACCCCTGCGGGTTCAAGTGGGTCACCGAGGCCAAGGCGCACAACGCCGCCAAGCTGATCGTGGTCGATCCGCGCTTCAACCGTTCCGCGTCGGTGGCCGACTACTACGCGCCGATCCGCACCGGCACCGACATCATCTTCCTGGGCGCGGCGATCCACTGGCTGCTGGAGAACGACCGCATCCAGCACGAGTACGTGCGCAACTACACGGACATGCCGTTCATAGTGCGCGAGGACTTCGCGTTCGAAGCCGGCCTGTACTCGGGCTACAACGCCGAGACGCGCAGCTACGACAAGAGCAGCTGGGACTATGAGCGCGGCGAGGACGGCTTCGTCCGCACCGACCCGACCCTGCAGCACCCGCGTTGCGTGTACCAGCTGCTGAAGAAGCACTACTCGCGCTACACGCCGGAGATGGTGGAACGCGTCTGCGGCACCTCGCAGGAGCAGTTCCACACCATCGTGGACATGCTCGCCTCCACCGCCGTCCCCGGCCGCGCCGCCACCATCCTCTACGCGCTGGGCTGGACCCAGCACTCGGTGGGCTCGCAGACCATCCGCACCGGCGCCATGCTGCAGCTGCTGCTGGGCAACATCGGCATCGCCGGCGGCGGCATGAACGCGCTGCGCGGGCACTCCAACATCCAGGGCCTGACCGACCTGGGCCTGATGAGCAACCTGCTGACCGGTTACCTCACCCTGCCCGAGGACGCGGAACAGGACTACGAGGGCTATATCCGCACCCGCACCCAGGAGCCGCTGCGGCCCAACCAGCTCAGCTACTGGCGCCACTACAGCCGGTTCCACGTGAGCCTGATGAAGGCCTGGTGGGGCGATGCGGCCACCGCCGAGAACGACTGGGCCTACGAGTACCTGCCCAAGCTCGACCACCAGTACGACATGCTGCGCACCTACGAGATGATGGACCAGGGCCAGGTCAACGGCTACATCTGCCAGGGCTTCAACCCGCTGGCGGCGGCGCCCAACAAGCGCAAGATGATCTCGTCGCTGTCGAAGCTGAAGTTCCTGGTCACCATGGACCCGCTGAACACCGAGACCGCGGAGTTCTGGAAGAACTACGGCGCCCACAACGACGTCGACACGGCCTCGATCCAGACCGAGGTGTTCCGCCTGCCCACCAGCTGCTTCGCCGAGGGCGAGGGCGCGCTGGTCAACTCCGGGCGCTGGCTGCAGTGGCACTGGAAGGGCGCCGAGCCGCCGGCCGAGGCGATCTCCGACATCCAGATCATGTCCCGGCTGTTCGTGCGCATGCGCGAGCTGTACCTCACCGAGGGCGGCGTGTTCCCGGACCCGATCGTCAACCTGACCTGGGACTACGCCCAGCCCGCGGCGCCGACGGCCAAGGAGCTGGCGATGGAGTACAACGGCAAGGCCCTGGTGGACATGGCCGACCCGGACGATCCATCGCGGATCGTGCGCCGCCGCGGCGAGCAGGTCGCCGGCTTCGGCGAGCTGCGCGACGACGGCACCACCTCCAGCGGCTGCTGGATCTACGCCGGCTGCTGGACGGAGGAAGGCAACCAGATGGCCCGCCGCGACAACTCCGATCCGACCGGCATCGGCCAGACCGTGAACTGGGCCTGGGCGTGGCCGGCCAACCGCCGGATCCTGTACAACCGCGCGTCCGCCGATCCGGCCGGGCAGCCGTGGGATCCCACGCGCCCGATGGTGTTCTGGGACGGCGAGCAGTGGACCGGCGCCGACACCCCGGACTTCCCGCTGGACGAGGACCCGGCCAACGGCATGGGCCCGTTCATCATGAACCCGGAGGGCACGGCCCGCTTCTTCGCCCGTGCCGGCCTGTCCGAGGGGCCGTTCCCCGAGCACTACGAGCCGTTCGAGACGCCGCTGGGCTACAACCCGCTGCATCCGGACTCGCCCGGGGTCACCAGCAACCCGGCCGCGCGGGTGTTCGACTCCGACCGGGCGACGATGGGCACGGTGGACAAGTTCCCCTACGTGGCCACCACCTACCGGCTCACCGAACACTTCCACTACTGGACCAAGCACTCGCCGATCAACGCGGTGATGCAGCCGGAGCAGTTTGTGGAGATCGGCACCGGGCTGGCCGGGGAGCTGGGCATCGTCGCCGGCGACCGGGTGCGGGTGTCCTCCAACCGCGGCCACATCGAGGCCGTGGCGGTGGTGACCAAGCGCATCCGCACGCTGACCATCGAGGGACGCACGGTGCACCAGGTCGGCGTGCCGCTGCACTGGGGCTTCGTGGGCGTGGCCAGGCCGGGCTACCTGGCCAACACGCTCACGCCCTCGGTCGGCGACGGCAACTCGAACACGCCGGAGTTCAAGGCGTTCCTCGTGAACGTGGAAAAGGCATAGGAGGCGGGCCATGGCACTGCAATCACTGGACATCCGCCGGCTCTCTGCCACCACCGTGCAGCCGCCCAGCATCCGCGAGCCCTCCACCGGCGGGGTCGCCAAGCTGATCGACACCACCAAGTGCATCGGCTGCAAGGCCTGCCAAGTGGCGTGCATGGAGTGGAACGACCTGCGCGAGCCGATCGGCGAGGACATCGCCGGCAACTCGGGCGTTTACGACAACCCGCTGGACCTCACGCCCAAGTCGTGGACGGTGATGCGCTTTTCCGAGCACGAGACCGACCAGGACACGCTGGAATGGCTGATCCGCAAGGACGGCTGCATGCACTGCGCGGACCCGGGCTGCCTGAAGGCCTGCCCGGCGCCGGGCGCGATCGTGCAGTACAACAACGGCATCGTGGATTTCCACGAGGAGAACTGCATCGGCTGCGGCTACTGCATCGCCGGCTGCCCGTTCGACGTGCCGCGGCTGTCGGAGAAGGACAAGCGGGTCTACAAGTGCACGCTGTGCTCGGACCGCGTGGCCGTTGGCCAGGAGCCGGCCTGCGTGAAGACCTGCCCGACCGGGGCGATCGTGTTCGGCACCAAGGACAAGATGATCGAGCACGCCGGTGACCGCATCGTGGACCTGAAATCGCGCGGCTACGACAACGCCGGCCTCTACGACCCGCCGGGCGTGGGCGGCACCCACGTGATGTACGTGCTGCACCACGCCGACCAGCCGGGGCTGTACAGCGACCTGCCCAAGGATCCGGTGATCAGCCCGATGGTGGGGCTGTGGAAGGGCGCGGCCAAGCCACTGGGGCTGGCGGCGATGGCGCTGACCGCGCTGGTGGGCTTCTTCCACTACATCCGCGTTGGCCGCAACGAGGTGACCGAAGAGGACGAGCAGCGCGCGGCGGCGGAAGCCGAGGCGCGGATTGCCGCCGAAGAACCGGAGCATCGCCATGACTGACCGCCGCCCGACGTCCAGGACAATCCCGGAGCAGATCCCGCGCTACAGCGCCAACGAGCGCACCAACCACTGGCTGATCGCGATCAGCTTCATCCTGCTGGCGCTGTCCGGGCTGGCCCTGTTCCACCCGGCGATGTACTGGCTGACCGCGCTGTTCGGCGGCGGCCAGTGGACGCGGATCCTGCATCCGTTCGTCGGCCTGTTCATGTTCATCGCGTTCTTCCTGCTGGCCGGGCGCATGTGGGGCGACAACCGGGTCCAGGCGCGCGACCGGCAGTGGCTGCGGCAGCTGGGCGACGTGGTCAACAACCGCGAGGAGAACCTGCCCGAGGTCGGCAAGTACAACGCCGGCCAGAAGATGCTGTTCTGGTCGCTGATCGTGTGCATGATCGGCCTGCTGCTGTCCGGGCTGGTGATGTGGCGCCCCTACCTGGCGGCGATGTTCCCCATCGACCTGGTGCGCCTGGCCTCGCTGCTGCATGCGGTGTTCGCGCTGGTGATCATCTGCCTGATCATCGTGCACATCTACTCGGCGATCTGGGTCAAGGGCTCGATGCACGCCATGCTGCGCGGCTGGGTGACCCGTGGCTGGGCCTTCAAGCACCATCGCGCCTGGCTGCGCGACGTGGACGGCAGGCGCGACCCGCACTGACCGGCCGCCCTGGCGCCCGGTGCATGCAGCCCGGGCGTGCCCTGCGCGCGCAGCCGCGTGAACGGGCAGAATGGACGAACGCTTTACCCAGGAGCCACCCGTGCAGCGCATCCTTCCCCGCGGCGAGATCGAAAGCCTCGACCACACCCGCATCCCGCGCCTGCGCATGCCCGAACGCGCGGGCGTGTTTTCCGACCGCGCCGCACGCCTGCGCAACCTCGCCGGCGCCAGCCCGATCGGCGATTACCTGGAGCTGATGGCGCTGCTCGCCGACGCCCAGCAGCGCGGGCTGAAGGACTTCAGCCCGCCCGAACCCGATCCGCAGCGCATCGAGCAGGCCCGCGAGCACAACATGCCGCCATTGCAGCCGGCGACCGCGCCGCGTGACGCAATCGCCTGGCGCTCGCTGCTGCGCCGGCTGCTGGACGACGTCCTTGCCGCACAGGGCCTGTCCGAAGCCGCGGCCAAGGTCTGCACCGGCCTGCGCCAGACCCTGGAGACGTCCCCTGGAGAGGTCGAGGACATCGCCGACGCGCTGCTGGCCGCCGGCTACGACAGCGTCGAGGTCGACGCCGCCGCGGCACCTTTCGTGATGGCCGCGCTGCAGGTGTACTGGACCGCGATGGCGGCCGGCTTCGATCCGGACAAGGTGCCTTCCGGCCCATTCGGCGTGTGCCCGATGTGCGGCACCCTGCCGGTGGCCAGCGTGGTCCGCATCGGCGGCTCGTACGACGGCTACCGCTACCTGTGCTGCCCGCTGTGCAGCGTGGAAAGCCACCTGGTGCGGGTCACCTGCTCGCACTGTTCGCAAACCAAGGGCATCGCCTACCACTACGTCGAGAACGGCCCGGAGGGGATCAAGCCCGAGGCGATCAAGGCCGAGACCTGCGAAGGCTGCCGCAGCTACCGCAAGATCTTCTACCAGGAGAAGGACCTGTACGTGGAGCCGGTGGCCGACGACCTGGCCAGCGTGGGCCTGGACGTGCTGATGGGCGAGGAAGGCTATACCCGCAGCAGCGGCAACCCGCTGCTGTGGCAGGGCCGGGGAGACTGAGCGTGGGCCGTGCAGCCACCGGGGACGGTGGCGCGCCGGCAGCGGCCAGCGACATCCCCTCGCTCGACCGCCTGCTCAAGGCCGCGCCGCTGCGTTCGCTGCTGGAAGGCCACGGCCGGACCCGGCTGACCACGGCACTGCGCGCGCACCTGGGCCGGCTGCGCGGAGATGCGCTGGCCAACAGGCTGCGGCACGACGCACTGCAGCCAGAGGCGATCGCAGCGGCGCTGGGGCAATCGTTACGGCAGGACTCACGGCCGCGCCTGCGCGCGGTGTTCAACCTCACCGGTACCGTGCTGCACACCAACCTGGGCCGCGCCGTATTGCCCGATGCCGCGGCGCAGTCCGTGCTGCAGGCGCTGACCGCGCCGATGGCGCTGGAATACGACCTTGCGCGCGGCGGCCGCGGCGACCGCGACGACCTCATCGAAGACCTGCTGTGCGAGCTCACCGGCGCCGAAGCCGCGACCGTGGTCAACAACAACGCCGCCGCAGTGCTGTTGATGCTCAACGCGCTGGCCAACCGGCGCGAAGTGATCGTCTCGCGCGGCGAGCTGGTGGAGATCGGCGGCGCGTTCCGCATTCCCGACATCATGAAGCGCGCCGGCGCGAAGCTGGTCGAAGTGGGCACCACCAACCGCACCCACCCGGCCGACTACGCCGACGCCATTGGCCCGCGCACCGCGATGCTGATGAAGGTGCACTGCAGCAACTACGCCATCGAAGGCTTCACCGCCAACGTGGACACGCCGGCGCTGGCCGCCATCGCGCGCGAACACGGGCTGCCGCTGGGCGTGGACCTGGGCAGCGGCTCGCTGATTGACCCGGCGCGCTGGGGCCTGCCGCACGAGCCCACGGTGCGCGAGACGCTGGAAGCCGGCGCCGACCTGGTCACCTTCAGCGGCGACAAGCTGCTCGGCGGCCCGCAGGCCGGACTGATCGTGGGCCGCGCCGACCTGATCAAGAAGATCCGCAAAAACCCGCTCAAGCGCGCCCTGCGCGTAGGCAAGCTGACCCTGGCCGCGCTGGAGCCGGTGCTGGCGCTGTACCGCGAACCCGAACACCTGCCCGAACGCCTGGTCACGCTGCGGCTGATGCTGCGCCCGCAGGCGGCGATGCGCGAACAGGCCGAACGCCTGCTGCCGCCGCTGCGGCAAGCGCTCGGCGCGGACTGGGGCGCAGCGGCCGAATCCATGGCCAGCCAGATCGGCAGCGGGGCAATGCCGGTCCAGGCGCTGCCCAGCTTCGGCATGTCGCTGCGCTTCACCGGCAAGGGCAGCAGCGGCCGCGCGCTTGATCGCCTGGCGAAGGCGCTGCGCGGCCTGCCGCGTCCGGTCATTGGCCGCATCGCCGACGACGCGCTGCTGCTGGACCTGCGCTGCCTGGAAGACGCCGACGAAGCCGCCTTCACCGCCCAACTGGAGGAGCTGCGGGCGTGATCGTCGGCACCGCCGGCCATATCGACCACGGCAAGACCACGCTGGTGCGCGCGCTGACCGGGGTGGAGACCGACCGCCTGAAGGAAGAGCAGGCGCGCGGCATCTCGATCGAACTTGGCTATGCCTACGCGCCAATGGCCAACGGCGAGGTGCTGGGCTTCATCGACGTACCCGGTCACGAGAAGCTGGTCCACACCATGGCCGCCGGCGCATCGGGCATCGACTTCGGCCTGCTGGTGGTCGCCGCCGACGACGGGGTAATGCCGCAGACGCGCGAACACCTGGCGATCCTGGGCCTGCTGGGCGTGCAGCGTGGCGCGGTGGCGCTGAGCAAGGCTGACCGCGTCGACGCCGCGCGCCTGGACGCGGTGCGCGCGCAGATCGACGCGCTGCTGCAGGGCGGGCCGCTGGACAGCGCACCGGTATTCCCGGTCGCGGCGGCTTCCGAAGGCGACCCCGGCGTGTCCGCGCTGCGCGCACACCTGCACGAACAGGCGCAGGCCTGGAGCGCCCGCGACGACGCCGGCCTGTTCCGGCTGGCCATCGACCGCGTGTTCACCCTGGCCGGCCACGGCACCGTGGTCACCGGCACCGTGTTCGGCGGCCGCGTGCTGGCCGGCGATAACGACGCCCGGCTGGTACTGGCCCCGGCCGGCAAGCCGCTGCGGGTGCGCACCGTGCACGCGCAGGACCGGCCCAGCCCCGAGGGCCGCGCCGGCGAACGCTGCGCGCTCAACCTGGCCGGCATCGACAAGGACGCGATCAGCCGCGGCGACTGGGTGGCCGACGCGCGCGCGTTCGTGGCCACCCGCAACATCGACGTGGAGCTGCGCCTGTTGGACGACGCCGACGTGGCGGTGGGCAACTGGTCGCCGCTGCACGTGCACCTGGGCACCGCGCGGCGGCTGGCGCACGCGGTGCCGCTGTCGGACCGGGCAATCGCGCCGGGCACCAGCGGACGGGTGCAGCTGGTGTTCGACGAACCGTTGTGCGCGGCGCCCGGCGACCGCTTCATCGTCCGCGATGCCCAGGCCAGCCGCACCGTGGGCGGCGGCCACGTCCTCGACCCCGAAGGGCCCAAACGCCGGCGGCGCTCCTCGCAGCGCATGGCCTGGCTGGACGGCATCGCGGCCATGCTCGAAGGCGGCGGCCTGCAGCCGCTGCTGGAGCGCGCGCCGCACGGCGTGGACGAGAACGCACTGGTGCGCCTGACCGGCCGGCCGCCCGAGCGCCTGCAGCTTCCCGAAAACGCGCGCTGGCTGTCACCACGCGCCGCCGCGCGCATCGCGGTTGCCGACACGCACCGCCTGGCGCTGCATGCGCGCATCGATCAGTCGCTGGCCGACTACCACCGCGACTCACCCGACGAGCCCGGCCCCGAGGCCTCGCGCCTGCGCCGGATCGCCCTGCCCACCGCCCCGGCGGCGCTGTGGCATGCGTTGCTCGACGAACTGGCGCAGGCGGGTCGGGTGCGCCGCAACGGCCCCTGGCTGCACCTGTCCGGGCACAGCGTCACCCTGGACGAAGACGAGACCGCACTGGCCGCGCGGCTGCTGGCACGCCTGGGCGAAGGCGGCTTCGACCCGCCCTGGGTGCGCGACCTGGCCAAGGTCGAAGCCGAACCCGAGGAACGCGTGCGCCGCCTGCTGCGCACGCTCGCGCTGCAGGGCGATGCCTTCCAGGTGGTGCGCGACCTGTTCTTCCACCGCGACCGGATGCGTGGGCTCGCGGAGCTGGCCAGCGACATCGCCGCGCGCGAGGGCTCGGTGGAAGCCGCGGCGTTCCGCGACGCAACCGGCCTGGGCCGCAAGCGCGCCATCCAGATCCTTGAGTTCCTCGACCGTACCGGCCTCACCCGACGCGTGCGCGACCGTCACCTGTTGCGCGCCGACAGCACCTGGCTGCAGGACCTGTGGGCGCCCCGTAACGAAACCTCCTGAGCCATCTGCGTGGTAGCTTGATGGCACCAATGGAAGGCAAGCGCGCCCGGTGGCGCGGCCGGGCTTCAAACCCGGTTGGGGGCGTCAGCCGCTCCCAGGCAGGTTCGACTCCTGTTGCCTTCCGCCACTTTCCGATCCACGCGGCCTCGCGCACGCGGCGCGCTCCTACGACAACACGACCATGTCCGACACTCCCGGGGGCGAAGTGCCCCGCCTGACCTCGCTCTCCCACGGCGGCGGCTGCGGCTGCAAGATCGCGCCGGGCGTGCTTGCCGACCTGCTCAGGCGCGCCGCGCCGGCGCCGGTGTGGCCGCAGCTCATGGTCGGCAACGACACCGCCGACGACGCCGCGGTGTACCGGCTCAACGACGAGCAGGTGCTGATCGCCACCACTGATTTCTTCATGCCGATCGTCGACGATCCCTACGACTTCGGCCGCATCGCCGCCACCAACGCGCTGTCGGATGTCTATGCGATGGGCGGCAGCCCGGTCATGGCCCTGGCCATCGTCGGCATGCCCATCAACGTGCTGCCGCACGCGGTGATCGCCGACATCCTGCGCGGCGGCGAAGACGCGTGCGCCGAAGCCGGGATTCCCGTGGCCGGCGGCCACAGCATCGATTCGGTCGAACCGATCTACGGCCTGGCCGCGATGGGCATCGCCCACCCGGACCGCATCCGCCGCAACGCCGACGCCCGCCCCGGCGACCTGCTGGTGCTGGGCAAGCCGCTGGGCGTGGGCGTGCTGTCGGCGGCGCTCAAGCGCGGCGTGCTCGACGACGCCGGCTACACCGCCATGATCGACGCCACCACCCGCCTCAACCGCGTTGGCGTGCCGCTGGCGACGCTGCCGGACGTGCACGCGATGACCGACGTCACCGGCTTCGGCCTGCTCGGCCACGCCCTGGAGCTGGCCCGAGGTGCCGGGCTGGCGGTGCGCCTGCGCTTCGACGACCTGCCGTGGCTGCCCGGCGTGCAGGCGCTGGCCGCCGACGGCGTGGTCACCGGCGCCTCAGGCCGCAACTGGACCGCGTATGGCGAAGGCGTGGAACTGGGCGCCGGCATCGACCAGGTCAAGCGCGACCTGCTCACCGACCCGCAGACTTCCGGCGGCCTGCTGGTCTCCTGCGCGCCGCAGGCGCTTGGCGAAGTGCTGGACGCCTTCCAGCGCGAAGGCTTCGCCGACGCGGCCGTCATCGGCGAAACCCGCGCCGGCGAGGCGCGCGTGGAAGTCACCTGATCCGGGCACGCGCGCCCATGAAATAGCCCTCGCTCGACCACGTCCGCAGGAGCGCGCCATGCGCGCTCCTGCGGGTGGGCCGGTGCGGACGCCGCGTTCAGTGCACGCCGTGGCAGACGGCGGTCGGGCCGAAGGCTTCGCCGAAGGTCTGGCCCTGGCGGTGGTGCTGCCAGTAGAACTCCGGCGCGGGCACGGCCTGGTTGCCGATCTCGGCCATGTCGGCCTCAACGTCGAACAGGCGTCCGTCGACCATCACGTAGCGGGTGTCTGCGGTGTGGCGGATGTTTTTCAGCGGGTTGCCGTCCAGCACCACCAGATCGGCGCGCTTGCCCACTTCCAGCGACCCCAGCTGCGATTGGAAGCCGATGTAATCGGCGCCGTCGATGGTCGCCGCGCGCAGCGCCTCGAAGTTGCTGAAGCCGCCCTGGGTCAGCATCCAGATCTCCCAATGGGTCGCCATGCCCTGCAGCTGGCCGTGGCCGCCCACCTGCACCTTGACCCCGGCGTCGCGGATCTCCTTCAGCGCCTTGGCCACCTCGATGTGGTGGTAGTCCCAGTCCGGTGCGATCTCGCGGCGGATGCTGCGCGCATCCAGCGTCTCGCGCGGGAAGAAGCGGTTGAGCTTGGCGTCTTCCCACACGTTGTCGCGGGCATACCACCAGTATTCGCCGGACAGGCCGCCGTAGCTCACCACCAGGGTCGGCGTGTTGCGCACGTCGGTCTGGCGCCACAACTCGGTCACGTCATCGTAGAGCGGGGCGATCGGCAGGTTGTGCTCGATGCCGGTGGCGCCGTCCAGGATCATGGTCATGTTGTGGTGGAAGGTGGAGCCGCCCTCCTCCACCACCAGCATGCCCAGCTCGCGCGCGGCCTGGTTGACCTGCTGGCGCTGGTCGCGGCGCGGCTGGTTGTAGCTCTTGACCGAGAACGCGCCGTTGGCCTGCATCCGGCGCAGGTGGCTGCGGGCGTCGTCGAGTGAATCGATCTCGGCCTTGAAGCCGCCGTCGGCGCCGTACAGGATCGTGCCGGTGGAGAAGATGCGCGGGCCGACCATGCGCCCGGCCTGCACCAGCTCGGCCTGCGAGAACACGAACTCGGTGGTGGCCGAGGGATCATGCATGGCGGTGATGCCGAAGGCGAGGTTGGCGTAGTAGGCCCAGTTCTCCTGCGGCACGACCCCTTGGCCGAAGTGCGAGGCGTGCGCGTGCACGTCGATGTAGCCCGGCACGATGGTCTTGCCCGCGGCGTCGATCACGTTCGCGCCGGCCGGCACCTGCACCTCGCCGGCCGCACCGACGGCGGCGATGGTGTTGCCATCGAGCACGATGGTGCCGTTCTCGATCACCTCCTGCGAATCCTCCGCATCGCGCATGGTCACGATGCGCGCGTTGGTGAAGGCAACCACTTCGTCCGCCTCGTACACCGGCGCCTGCAGGCCCACCGCGATGCCGCCGCCGTGCACCGGCTCTGCGATCTCCTCCGGCGCGCCGGGCAGGAAGGCGAAGGTCTCGTCCATCCGGCGCGAGTGGTAGCGGTCGCCGACCATCCAGTGCACCGAGTTCGAATCCGCCGCCCAGTGCAGGTAGCTGCCCACGTCGGCGCTGACCGGGCGCACCGGCAGCGCGCGGGTCTCGCGGTCCAGGGTGATGGTGCGGCCGGCCTCGGGCATCGGCGCCACGTAGGCGTTGAACAGCTCGGTGAAGGCCACCCACTTGCCATCCGGGCTGATCTGCACCGAGTCCACGTACTTGAGGTCGAACACCTCGCGCGGATCCTCGCCGTGCAGGCCCACCGACATCAGCTTCTTCTCCATGCCGCCGCCGGCCAGGTACAACACCCGGGTGCCGTCATGGTTGAACTGCGGCGACTGGCCCGAATCGGCCACCCGCACCGCCTCGCCGCCCGACGCTGGAATCACGTAGATGCCGCGATCGCCCGACCACAGGCTGCCGGTCAGGCCACTGCCGCCGCTGCGGCTGTAGACCACGCGGCTGCCGTCCGGCGAAAAGCGCGGGTGGTAGTAGAAGCCGCGCTCGGAGGTGATCTTCCGGCCGGCCCCGCTGCCGGAGGCGCCGCGCACGTGGATCGCGCCCATCTCCTCGTCCGACCAGGTGGTGTAGAGCATCTGCCGGCCATTGGCGCTGAAGCTGGGCTGGTACTCGTACACGTCGCGGCTGCTGGTGAGCCGCTGCGGCGTACCGCCGGGCAGCGACTTGCGCCACAGGTGGCCCAGCGCGTGGAAGACCAGGGTGCCGCCGTCGGCCGAGGTGGCCACGTCGCGGATCATGCGCGGGTTGAAGCTGCCGTCCGGCAGCGACTGGGCGAAGTGCAGCGGCTGGGAAACCACCTGCTCGACCTGGGCGGTGAACGGAATCTCCGCGGCCTCGCCGCTGCCCATGTCCACCTGCCACAGCCCCCCCTGGGCCCAGACCACCACCGCCTGCGAGTCGGGCGTCCAGTCGAAGCCGGTGTACGGCCCGAAGATCGCCCACGCCTCCTGCTGGTCGTGGCTCAGGCCGTCCCAGACCGGGCGCACCTGGCCGCTGGCCAGGTCCAGGTGGTGCAGCACGCTGGCATCGCGCACGCGCTTGACGAAGGCCAGCGAACGGCCGTCGGGCGAGACCTGCGGCCGCACCGCGCCGCCCGGGCTGCGCACCACGTCCTCGATGTCCCCGGTCTGGCGATCGAAGCGCTTGATCGCGTAGATCACCCCGTGCGGGTCGCGGTTGTAGTCGAACGCGCCGCCGGGGCTGACGTCGTGCGAGTAGTAGACATAGCGGCCGTCCGGGGAAACGCTGGGCTCGCCGATGTCCTGCTGTTCGTTGGGCTTTTCCACCAGCTGGATGCCACCGCTGGTGCCGCCGGCGTGGTACAGCCACAGCTCGCCCGCGCCCAGCGAGCGCGTGGAGGTGAAGTGCTTGCGGGCGACGATGTACTCGCCATCCGGGGTCCAGGCGGGGTTGTTGAGCAGGCGGAAGCTTTCGTCGGTGACCTGGCGCGCGTCGCCGCCGTTGGCGGCGATGGTCCAGATGTTGTTGCCGCCGCTGCGGTCGGAGGTGAAGGCGATCCGGCTGCCGTCCGGCGACCAGCGCGGCTGGATGTCCCAAGCGCGGCCGGTGGTGATGCGGGTGGCCTCCCCGCCGCCAATCGGCATGCGGTACAGGTCACCGACCAGCGAGAACACGATCTGGCGCCCGTCCGGCGACACGTCCACGTCCATCCAGGTGCCTTCGCTGGTTTCAAAGGCGATGGTCTTGGCCTGGCCGTGGGTGGACTCCACGTTCCAGTCGGCGGCGTCCTCATCCGCATCGGCGTCATCGCGCACGCCCCGGGCGCTGTCCAGCGGCGCCTCGGCCGGGTCCACCCCGGCGGCGTCGAGCGCGTCCTGCTCCAGCTCGACGTTGTCGTCGCGCTGTTCGCTTTGCTCGGCCTGCTCTTCCGGCGGCGGCGGCGGGTCCTGGGCCAGGACGGGGAACGCGGCGAGCGCGCAGGCAAGGGCGATGGCGAGGGCGTTGCGGGTCATGCGGGGGGTTTCCAGAGGGGTAAACCCGCCCAACATACCGGCGCGGCCGCGCCTTGGCCTAGGACAAAAGTCCCGGATCGGCAGCGCAGCCGCCGCGCGGCCGACAGGCGCGGGCCGGGGTCAGCGCGGCTGCCGGCACGCCGCGGGCAGGTGCCGAGGGTCGATGTCCTGGCTGGTGCAGCTCCAGCTGAACCGGCCGCTGGCATCCAGCGACGGGACCAGCAGCAACGTTTGTCCCGCAACCGGCGCAGCGTCGAGCGTGACCGAGACGATGCCGCTCGCGCCGTCGACCCCGATGCCGCGGATCGCGGCCGATCCCGCGGCCGGGGCACCCCCCGCCTCCTCCAGGCTCGCCGGAATGCGCTGGTGGCTGCGATAAAAGTCCTCGACGGTCGCGCTTGTGGCCCGTGCCAGGACCTCGGCCTCGCTCACGTGGCTGCGGACCACGTAGTCCTGGTAGGCCGGCAGCGAGACGGCGGCCATGATGGAAATGAACAGGAAGGCGCCGACGGCGCCGAGCACACCCGCCACGGCCGCGGCGGCGGTGCTGGTCCCCCCGCGGCGGAACAGCTCCCGGGTGCGTGCCTGCGGATCGGCCGCCAGCATGTCGGTATTGGCGATCTGCTTGCGGCAATGGCGGTAATACAGCGCATTGGCCAGCAGCGGCGGCACCACCATCACCGCCACCACGTGCAGGCCGAACAGGGCCAGCAAGCCGCCCACGCCCCCGACCATCCAGCCCACCGTGGAAAGCACCACGTACGAGGCGAACACCAGGACGACATAGCCCGCCGCGACCACCCACATCTTCCGGTACAGCAGCCAGAAGAACGTGATGAAGAAGGCCGGCCAGTGCCAGCTGGCGCCGGCCTTGCCGGCCTGGTCGAAACGCCGGAAGCGTTCGAGGTAGTAGTCCTGGTTGGCAGGACCGATCACCGCCTGGTACAGCGCGTCCGTGTGGGCCATCGTGACTCCTTGTCGATTGCGGGCGAAAGCGCCCAAAGCCTACCGCAAGTCGTCCGCGCCGCCACGCCCGGCGCGGAAGTGCCCGTCACGGCGTCCAGGCTGCTGTGGAGCTGCTTCCGGCGCGCCCATGTTGCCGCGGCTGTAGCGGCCGGAACTGTCGAAGCAGCAGGCGCGCCGGCTGCCGGAGGCGAGCTTGTCGCAGGCCACCGCGATGCGCTTGACCCGGGTTTCGGCCTTCTTGCCGGACGTGACCCAGTGGATCCAGTCGCGGCGGGCGACGGCGGTGATGTCCTTCCAGGTGGCGCGCGCGGCCTGGTTGCCGGCCAGCGCGCGGCGCAGGTCGGCGGGCACCCTGGGCTCGGGCTCGGTTTCCACCGGCGCGATCGCCAGCGCGACGGTGTCGCCCGGCCGTGCGCCGGCCGCCTCGCGCAGGCTGCGCGCCACCTTCAACCAGTGGCTGCCTTCCCCGTCCGGCTCCAGCGTGGCCTGGAACGGCGCGCCTTCCAGGGTCCCGTCCACGGTGACCATGCCGCGCGCGGGCAGCTTCGCGCTGGCGGCCGCCGGCAGCACCAGGAACGACCAGGCGGCGCCCTTCGGGCTGGCGGGCCGGTGCAGGCGGGCCTTGAAGCGGACTTTGGCGGCGGCGCTGGCCATGGGGGCACCATACTCCTGCCCGCCACCCCGCCGCACGCTTGAATTCCGCGTCGCGGCCCGCATCTGGAGTGATTGCCGCACAACAGCAAACCGGATGCCATGACCACCACTGAAACCCGCAAGTTCGAAGCCGAAGTCGCCCAGGTCCTGCACCTGGTCACCCATTCGCTCTACTCGCATAAGGAAATCTTCCTGCGCGAGCTGATCTCCAACGCCTCCGATGCCTGCGACAAGCTGCGCTTCGAGGCGATCGCCAACCCGGACCTGCTGGCCGGTGAGGGCGAGCTGCGGATCGACGTGGACTGGGACAAGGACGCGCGCACCGTCACCATTCGCGACAACGGCATCGGCATGGACCGCGACGAGGTGGTCGCCAATATCGGCAGCATCGCCAGCTCCGGCACCCGCCGCTTCCTGGAGGCGCTGGAAGGCGAGCAGCAGGCCGATGCGCGCCTGATCGGCCAGTTCGGCGTGGGGTTCTACTCCGGCTTCGTGGTCGCCGACCGGGTCACCGTGTTGACCCGCCGCGCCGGCGCCGCCGCCGAGTCCGGCGTGAAGTGGGGAAGCGACGGCCGCGGCGAGTACACGCTGGAGGACGTCGCCCTGCCCGAGCGCGGCACCACGGTGGTGCTGCACCTGAAGGAAGGCGAGGACGAGTTCCTGGAAGACTGGAAGCTGCGCTCGCTGGTGCGCAAGTACTCCGACCACGTGGCCTTCCCGATCCGCATGCCCAAGGCCGCCGAGCCGGCCGAAGGCGAGGAGCCCAAGTCCGACACCGCGCCGGAGTGGGAGACCGTCAACGACGCCTCCGCCTTGTGGACCAAGCCCAAGTCCGAGATCAGCGACGAGGACTACCAGAACTTCTACAAGTCGCTCGGCCACGACTTCAACGACGCCGCCGCCTGGACCCACAACCGGGTCGAGGGCAGCCAGAGCTTCACCACCCTGCTGTACCTGCCGGCGCAGCCGCCGTTCGACCTGATGATGGGCGGGCGCGACGAGCGCAAGGGCCTGAAGCTGTACATCAAGCGGGTGTTCGTGATGGACGCGGCCGAGGAGTTGCTGCCCAACTACCTGCGCTTCGTGCGCGGCGTGGTCGATTCGGACGACCTGCCGCTGAACGTGAGCCGCGAGCTGCTGCAGCACAACCGCCAGCTCGAGCGCATCAAGGGCGCCTGCGTGAAGCGGGTGCTGGATTTGATCGAGAAGCTCGCCCGCGACGAGCCGGAGAAGTTCGCGGCGTTCCTCAAGGCCTTCGGCAACACCCTCAAGGAAGGCATCGTCGAGGACCACGCCAACCGCGAGCGGATTGCCAAGCTACTGCGCTTTGCCTCGACCAAGGGCGAGGGCGAGGCGCAGACCGTGTCGCTGGACGACTACGTCGGCCGCATGGCCGCCGGCCAGGACGCGATCTGGACCATCACCGCCGACGGCTACCGCGCCGCCGCGGGCAGCCCGCAGCTGGAGGCCTTCAAGGCGAAGGACATCGAAGTACTGCTGATGTTCGACCGCATCGACGAATGGATGCTCGGGCACCTGCACGAGTACGCCGGCAAGCCGGTCCGCAACGTCGCCAAGGGCGAGCTGCCGCTGGACGAGGCCGACAAGGCGAAGCAGGAGCAGGCCGCCGAGGCCGCCGCGCCGCTGGTGGAGAAGGTGAAGGGCCTGCTGGGCGATCGCGTCGCCGACGTGCGCGTGTCCGCGCGGCTGACCGATTCCCCGTCCTGCCTGGCGCTGGCCGACCATGACATGGCCCCGCACCTGGCACGGCTGCTGCGCGAGGCCGGCCAGGACGTGCCCGACAGCAAGCCGACGCTGGAGATCAATCCGCAGCACGCGCTGCTGACCAGGATCGACGGCGAAGCGGACGATGCGAAGGCAACCGACCTGGCAACCCTGCTGCTGGAGCAGGCCGAAATCGCCGCCGGCGCCCCGCTGGTGGATCCGGCCGCGTTCGTTCAGCGGATGAACCGGTTGCTGGTGGGCTGAGGCAGCTGTCCCGGGCTGGCTTCAGTCAACGGCCCAGGACAGCACCGCTTTCCTGCACACTCCCCACAGCCGGGCGCCATCGCCGGACCACACCAGCCGCCTGAGATCGTGGCAGTCGCGCAGATCGACGTCGGCCACGACCGCCTTCCTGCCGGAGGCGGTCGGCCAGATTCCGATGCGGCTACCGCCACCACGCGGCACGCTGCCACCCAGGGCGATGCGGGTGCCGTCGGGGCTGGCGCTTCCCGCTGCAAGCGTGTTGACCCCGTCCAGCCAGGCCGACAGCAATGTCCGCCCGGTGTCCACATTGGTGACGTGCATGCCACGCTGCTGCTCCGGTCCGATCGTGAAGCCGGTGGCGATCCAGCGCCCCGCCGGGGACCCGAACGGCTCGGGCACATGCCCAGCCATGCCGGTCCCGTCACCGTCCCCGCCAACGCGGTCCCCCAGCCGCAGCGGCAGCTCGATCGCGCGCACGATGCGCCCGTCTTCCGGATGCAGCAGCGCCAGGCCGGTCGGCTCCTCCACCCAGACCCCTTCACGATCAAGCGCATTGATCGGCTTGAGCTGGGTATTTCCCCGCCGGTACCGGTTCGCAGTCGTCTGCCGCGGCGACATGAGCGCCGGCCTGAACCGCCAGGGCTCGCCATCGGCGACAGGCACGGGTCCAGACGCCAGCCGCTGCAGGCCGCTGCGCAAGGGGCCGGTCAGGCTGTAGACGTGGTTATACAGTTCCAGCCCGCCATCCGGCCCCCGCTGCCAGTGCCAGTAATAGGGCTCGTCGACACCTTCCGGAACCTGCAGCGGGTGATGGGTGGTGGCGCCTGTGGCCGGGTCGTGGATGACCACGGCGTCGGTGAGTGTCAGATGGACCCGCCCCGCCTGCGCACCCGCAATCAGGCGCGTATGGGTGTTGTGCACGGTCCTGGCATCGCCGCGCCACAGCAGCCGCGCCTCCCCATCGGGGCGGTAGTGCCACAGCCTGGGATGGCTGCGTTCATGGGTCGCCAGCAGCAGGTCGCCTCCCGGCAGCGGGAACAGATCAAGCAGTTCACCCATCCCGTCGGGCAGCAGCCAACTGACGGTATCCAGCTGCCGCGCATCCGCATCCGGCGCCGCCAGCCGGGATCGCTTCACCGGGAACGGCGGCTCGATCGGCACCACCCACGCTTCGGGCGAGGCATGCACTTGGGTGTGCGCCCCTTCCGGCAGCGCGCGCAGCGCTTCATGCACGGGAGTGAACAGGTCCGAGGGCACCACGCTCCTTTCCAGGAACCGGGCTGGCCCACGGGAGAGGATGTCGAACTCGCGAACCTGGTCGATCAGCCCGCCGTCCGGATTCGGCCACCGCAGCTGGGCCTGGACCGACACCACGGTGGCCGGGGCACCAAGCACGACGTCCATCTCCATCACCGACACCACGTCGACGCGGCGACTGCGCCCCGTCAGGCCGTGGCGCCGGGTGCGGGTCGCCCCCCAGAGCCGGCTGTCTGACTGCAGTTCGGGCAGCTCGATCCGACGCTGCGGAGAAGAATCGGCGGACGCTTCCGCACGTCGCATATCGCGCTCCAGCTCCCACGGCAGCAGAGCGCCCATATCGACCTGGGCCTGCAACCCCTCCAGCGACGCAATGCGGGCATACGCACGCCGCAGGTCCGGATGGCGCGACATGAGCACCTCGCCCCACCCGTCCCGCATGTATGCCCGCGGGCTTTGCGACAGATTCCCCTCGAAGCGTCCCAACCCGGCCAGCGCCTGCTCTACCGCCGGCTGTACCTGGCTGAAGGGCGCGCGGATCGCAATATGGGCAACCCGGGAGCGGGTCCCGTCCTGTATCAGCACCTCGCCGCGCAGCGCGCGCGGCAGGCCTTTTTCCTGCAGCAGCTCCGCGCGCCAACCCTCGAGGGGATCCGCTGGATCC
>JBQDAV010000001.1:55776-91276 GCA_052090405.1 Luteimonas sp. | reverse complement strand
CCCGATGAAGTCCCGCACCTCCGAGACACTGCCGGCGGCATGAACAGTGCGTCACGCCGGGCGCAGGCCAGGGGCCGGGCCCGGGACGAACGCGTGCAGTCCCGGGTCGCCGCGCTGCTGAGCGCGGCGCTGCATCTGCTGCTCCTGCTGCTGGCGATGTCATCCGAACCCATCACCACGTCGACGCCGCAGGGCGCCGCCGCCGGCAGCCGGGTGGAAGTGGTGATGATCGGCGAGACGCCCGAGTCCACGCCGCCCACCGACTTGCCGCCCGTCCCCGCGCCTGCCGCGCAACAGCCGGAACCGCGCCCGCCGGACCCGGCCGAGGTCTCTCCCCCCGTCCCGGACATCCAGCCCACGCCGGTCGTGCGCGCGGACGAGCCCCTGCCGCGCGACCAGGCGCAGACGCCGCCGCCCACTGGAAGTCCGCCGCCAACAACCGGGCGCCGGGCGCACACCTGGGGACAACCACCGGGCATGCTCCCGCAGGACCACGCCCCGGTGAACGCCGGGCCGGCTCCCAGCCCCGCCGTCGAGCCGGGCCGCAGGCACGACGCCTCCTCCTCCGAACCCAACCTGGAAGTCGGTGGCTACCAGGTCCTCTACGACCTGCGCAGCGAGGCCCGGCTGCGCGCCTGGCGCGACGAGGGCATCACCGAACTCTTCATTCCCCTGCCGGGCACGCGCGAATACATGGTCTGCCCGCTGGAGATCGCGCTCAGGCGCGAATCCGGTGCCTGCCGCCTGCTGGACCCGGACGACCCGGAAATGGAAACCATCGGCGATGCGCGCGAGGTCATCAACGCGCAGCGGGTCTACCGGCGCGGGGAGCTGATGTGGAGCGGACCGCGCCCCTATCGTTGACCGTGGCTGCACAAACCCCAACGCCACGTACGCCGTCGTCCGGTGCCGGCCGCGCGATGCACGCGGATTTCATGGGTTGGCGCGGAGAGTGGTCGGCACTCTCTCCCAACGAGGTCCCCCCGCATGAATACCGAGAAGAAGACCCAGCACAGCTTGAACGACCTCATCGAAATCGCCCGCGACGGCAGCGAGTTCTACACCGAGGCCGCGTCCAAGGTGGACAACCCGGAGCTTTCCACCCTGTTCACCCAGATGGCCGGCCACAAGCGCGAGATCGTCGACGGCCTCACCGCCGACATTGCGGCGATCGGCGGCGAACCCGCCGACAGCGGCACCGCCGCCGGTTCGATGCGCCAGGGCTATACCAAGCTCCGCGCCGCGCTGGGCGACAAGGAGTACGCCTACGTGGCCGAGCTTGAAGAGCTTGAAGACCGCCTGCTGGAAGCGTTCAAGGACACGGTCGACGACAGCGACACCCCGGCCGCGGCCAAGGCCGCCGCGCAGAAACACCTGCCGCGCGTGGTCGAATGCCACGACATCATGCGCAACCGCAAGGTGGCGCTGAAGGAAACGCGCTGACCGGGGCCGCGCGCTACAGCCCGCCGGCAGGCTCCGCCGTCACCCGTACCGGCCCGTCGCCTTCGCGTGCGGCGCGTACCTGGTACAGGCCCGCCCCCTCCACGTCCGTCATGAAGAACTCCACCTCGCGTACGCCGGCCTCGTCACGGCTGAAGCGGGGCGGATGAAAGGCGTAGCCGCCGGCCTCGCGGGCCCGGCGGTGGGCAAGGCTGGAGATCTCCTGCTCGCGGCGGACCACGTAGCCCGGCGGCACGTCGGTGCCGAAGGCGGCCACCGCCTCGGCCCAGACATCGGCCGAAGCGTCCGCATCACAGGCACCCAGCACCTGTTCCAGCGCGCCCGCGGTTCCCGGTGCCACCACCTCGCCGTGCACCACCGCCCAGGTCCGGTTGATGCTGGGCAGGGCGCTGGGCGAACGCACGCCCAGCAGGCGGCAGGCGTCACCGCCGGTGCCGGCCAGCGGCTCGGCCACCGTGTCGGCGGGATTCCAGCCGTACATGTCGGCCGCCGCAGCGGCGACCTGCCGGTCCACTTGTTCGTGCAACTGCTGCTCGCTCACGCTGTCGGTCACTCCGCTGGAATCGCCCGGATGCTGCGCGCAGCCGGCGGCGGGAACCGCGAACAGCAGGCAGCAGGCGATGGCCGGGGCAAGCTTACCCATTCGTCACGTTGTTGGTGCCCGGGGGCCCGATGGTAACCCCGGCCGGCCGGGTCAGCTCCGGCGGCAGCGGCTCGCCGGCGTCCTCGGCGTCCTTCTTGGCATCCACCAGTGCATTCACCTCGTCCACGGCGTTGTCCGGGGTGATGTCGTCGCGGCCCAGGATGGTGTTCAGGTACCCGGCGATGTCCTCCGCGTCGCTGCCGCCGGCGGCCAGCAGGTCCGCAAGGTGCGAGTAGCCCGGGCCGGGATTGACGAACACCGCCACCCGGTCGATCACGTCGGCCACGCTGGGCTCGCCGCCGTGCTGGGCCTTCACGCCCACGTGGTAGGCGCGGTATTCCTCGTGGAAGCCATAGGAGGAATTGAGCGACAGGCTGCGGTCCCAGTTCTGCATGTGGTTGACCTCATGCACGAAGGTGTGGCCGATCACCCGCAGCTCGCCGGAGTGGGCGGAAGCGGCCGAGGTGTCCACCGGGTTGTTGTCAGCGCCGATGAAACGGGGATTGATCTTGAACAGGTCCTCGGGGCTGAAGGGCACCGAGCCATAGGCCGAGTTCTCGCTGAAGTCGAATTGGTACGGCGCCGACTCGCCCAGGAACAGGTCCAGGGTATTGGAAATGATCTCCTGGTCGCCCGCGTCATGCTGGGCAAGGAAGGCCACGGTCTTGAGGGCGCGCTGGGTGTCGCCCAGGTCGAAATCGCGGATCCACTGCTTGCCCAGCATCGCCTCCAGGTTCTCGACCACGCGCGTATCCGGGTAGTTGCTTACCTGGCTGAGCAAGGCAGTGCGCTCGGCGGCGCTGAAGTCCGTGTCGTCCTGGAAGTCCGCGCTTTCAAGCAGGGACTTGATGGCCGCTGGCAGGTCCGTATCGCCCGGCTTGCGTGCCGCCAGCGCATCGGTGACCAGGCGCTGGTCGCCCGCGGACAGGGCCTGGAACTCCGGCGACTGCTGCACGGCGACCTCGGTAAGCGCGGCGGTCTGCTGCGCCGGGGTCATTGCCTGGAACGAGGGATCGTGGATCAGGGTCTGCAGGTCCTGGACCGCCGCCGGATCGCCGGAGCCGGCCACCGCCTGCGCCACCAGCGCACGGTCGCCTTCCGGCAGCGCCGCGAACTCGGGCGATTCATGCAGCGCGGCCGCCGCGACGACTCCGTCCGGCCCCAGGCTGCCCACCGCCGCGGGGACGTCACTGGCGCCGCCAAGCTGCAGCAGGGCGATCGTATCCTTGAGCTCCTGCGGCGCGCCCGGGTCGTCCAGCACCGCTTGCACGTCGGCCTGGCTCACCTCGCCATCGCGGCCGCTGCCGGAGAACGGGTTCCACCATGCCGACTGGTCCTGCGCGGCGGTATCCAGCACGTGCCCGTAGTGTTCGCCGGCGCCGATCTCGGCGGCCGCCGCCATGAGGTCATCGCGGCTGATGCGTCCGTCGACGTCGCCGTTGCCGGCCGCCACGTCCAGGTAGTTGTGCGCCACTTCGCTGCCAAGCAGGAAGCGCGCCGCCTCGCGCAGCTCCTGCGGCATGCCCGGGTCGTTGCTCCCGGCAATCGCCTCCAGGTCGCTGCGGCTGATCAGGGACGCATCGCTGAGCAGCGACGTATCCGCCGTGGCGGCGCGGTCATAGTGTTGGATCAGCGTGCTGGTGGCGGTTTCCAGGGTGGTCATGGCCGGGGCTCCGGGCTTCCTGCGGATCCCCGATGCTGGGCACCTGCCGCGGTGCGTGCCAGCCGGGGCTGACCCTAGGTCGGGGCCGGCAGCGCCTTCATTCCGAAGCGCCGCAGGATCCACAGCCACGCGAACGCCAGCAGGGTCCCCACCACGCCGTAGACCGCGTCCACCGGGTCGCGCGTATTGAGCAACGGAAGGAAGAGCTCGTAGAGCACGTTGGCCCCGGCCAGGGCCAGCCCGGCCAGTGCCAGGTGGCGCATCGGCACGCCCATCATCAGCCACATGAACCCGATGCCCGCGTACAGCGCGTACGACAGCGAGAAGTTGGAGATGTGGCTGTAGAAGCCGGGCACCAAGGAGAGGACAGCCTCGGAGCGGAACATGCCGGGCTTGCGGCCCGCGAACAGCGCGAACACCGCGCCGAGCAGCAGCAGGTGCACGACCAGCGCAAACAGGCTGGGCTGGAAACGGAATGCGGGCTGCCTGGCGTGGGTCATGTGCTGGAGGGTTTCACCGCTGCGATCAAGCACCGCGCCTTCGCAGCCACGCCAGCGCACCGGCCTGCATTCCCTTGAACTTGGGATCGTCGGCCAGCGGAGCCACGAGCAGCCGCCTGGGCGCAAAGCGCCGTTTGATCGCATGGTAAACCTGCGAACGGGTGCGCGAGGATTCGGTCAGGAACAACCCGGGGGCAAGCGGGACCAGGTCCGGCGCAGGATCCGGGTGGTCCGCGACGGCCACGTCGAGGTAGACGAGATAGAGCGCGGGAACGGGGTCGGCCATCCGCCAGGACCGTCGCATCCACGCGCTCACGCATGCGTGAATGCACGCCGGAGCAGGATTGCGGGCACGGTTAAATCGTAAAGAAACGTGGCGGAATATTTCGTCCAAACCCCGTGATTAAGCCGTTTGACCCCATAGCGCAGCGCGAGTATCGTTTTTTAATCGTAAAGAAACTTGGCGTCCATGGCTCGCCCGCGCTCCGCCACTGTCCCCGATCTGCTGGCCCTGCTGGCCAGCGGCGACGCCGTGCCTGCTTCCCGGCTGTTGCAGGAACTTGGCGTCACCCGGCCTGTGCTGTCGCGCCTGGTCCGGGAGGCCGGCGACCAGGTACTGCGGGTCGGCCAAGCGCGGGCCACCACCTATGTCGCCCGTGCCGGCACCGACGCCGGTGGCGCCTGGCCGCTGTGGCGGATGCGTCCCGACACAACGCTGGAAGAACTCGGCACTGTGTACCTGCTGCGCGGGGAACGGTTCCAGTTCGTGGCACTGGATGGTCGGCCGAACCTGAGCCGGGCGGTTGCAGAAGTCCCGGGCCACTTCCCGGGCCTGCCGTGGTTCCTGGACGACCTACGCCCCCAGGGCTTCCTGGGCCGCAACCTGGCCCATCGGCGCAGCCTGGAGCTGGGCGTGCCAGCGGACCTCAACCACTGGCAGCTGCGCGACACCCTGCTCGCCATCACCCGTACCGGCGGCACCGCCATCGGCGACCTGCTGCTGGGCAGCCGCGCCGTCGAGCTGGCGCTGACCGACCTGGACGCACCCGCGGATTCGGTGGCAAGCGAAGACCGGCCGGTGCGCTACTCCACCTGGGCAGACGCGGCCCTGGAGGGAGAAGAGATCGGATCCTCACCCGGCGGCGAGCAGCCCAAGTTCACCAGCACCGTAACCAGTGCACGTAGCCGGTACGCGGCGCTGGTGAAGTTCGCCGTGCGCGACAGCGGCCAGGCAGCCACGCGCTGGGCCGACCTGCTCGCCTGCGAACAGCTTGCGTTGGAAAGTCTGTGCGAAGCCGGTCTGGACGCGGCCAAAGCCGAGCTGGTCGAGGCCGAGCGGCACCTGTGCCTGGAAGTACGGCGTTTCGATCGCACGCCCGACATTCTCGGCCGACGCGGCTTCGTTTCCCTGCTGACCCTGGACGCCGCCTTCGTCGGCAGCGGGGGACGCGACTGGGGCCTGGCGGGAGAGCAGCTGGCGGCCCTGGGCTGGGTGGATGCGCGCACCGCAGCCGAGATGGCCACCCTGCACTGGTTCGGACGCCTGATCGGCAACAGCGACATGCATCCCGGCAATCTCGGCTTCCACCTCACCGATGCAGGCCCGCTTGTCCTGGCACCGGCCTACGACATGCTGCCAATGTACCTGGCGCCTTCCCGGACGGGCGCGGTCCGTCCCGCCGCACCCGTGCCGCTCAGCCCACCCGAACGCACCGGCCAGACCCCTCACATCGCCAGGGCGGCGGAAGCGGCTTTGCGGTTCTGGGATCGGCTATCAGAGGCGCCTTTGATCCAGTCGGATGAGATCCGGGAAGTTGCGCAATTGAATCGCAACAACGTGGCACGGTTCGCCCGCACCTTCAGATAGATCGCGACGCCCGGGAACGCCGGGCGGCATGCCGGCGGGCGAAATCCGCCGCGAGTCCGGCCAGGGTGACGGATTCGAAGCGCTGCATGAGCAGCGCCTCGGCGTCGGTGAACGCGCCGTCCAGGGTGGCGTTGACGGCCTGCTCCACCAGGCACTCGGGCTGCTCGGTGCGGTTGCCCACTGCAAACAAC
Organism: Luteimonas sp.; assembly: GCA_052090405.1. GTDB lineage: Bacteria > Pseudomonadota > Gammaproteobacteria > Xanthomonadales > Xanthomonadaceae > Luteimonas. Next base: position 84,951 of record JBQDAV010000001.1, on the reverse strand, counting down.
GCAGGCTCACCCAGCGCCTCATGCAGCTGGCGCAGGGTCACCTTGTCCAGGTCTGCGGCAATGCGCCAGCCGCCCCCGTGGCCGCGCTCGGCAGTGACCAGCCCCGCCTCCCTGAGCAGCCCCATGGTCCGTCGCACGACCACCGGGTTGGTGCTCACGCACTGGGCAAGGGCCGCGGAAGTCACCGGCTTGCCTGCTTCTGCCATGTGGAGCAGTGCGTGGAGCACTGCCGAAAGCCGGCTGTCCCTTCTCATGTAACAAACGATGTTACTTTATTGCCTCCATGTCAAGCAGAGGAGGCGCCATGTCGTTTTCGGATCCCGCCGTCGTGGCGCAGTACGCCGACAACCTGGCCCGGCAAGTGCCGGGCGTGCACGCGCTGCACCAGATGACCCACATCCTGCTTGCCGAGCGGGTCCCGCCCGAAGGCCGGGTCCTGGTGCTGGGCGCCGGCGGCGGGGTGGAACTCAAGGCATTCGCGGACGCCCATCCGGGGTGGCGCTTCACCGGGGTCGATCCATCCGCCGAGATGCTGGCCCTTGCGACGCAAACGCTCGCGGACTCGGCCCACCGGGCCGAGCTGGTACACGGGTACATCGAGTCCGCACCCGAAGCTGGTTTCGACGGCGCCACCTGCCTGCTGACCCTGCACTTCCTGTCGCTGGAAGAGCGCCTGCGGACCCTGGGCGAACTGCGGCGGCGCCTCAGGCCCGGGGCGCCGCTGGTCGTGGCCCACCACAGCGTCCCCGACGACCCGGCGGAAAAGCGGAGGTGGTTCCAGCGGTGCGTGGCGTTTGCCGCCGCGAACGGCATCCCGGGGGACAAGGCCGAAGAGCGCGCCAACCTGATTGCGGACCAGCTGCCGACGCTGGCACCGGAGGCGGAGGAAGCGCTGCTCCGCCGGGCAGGTTTCGAACGGCCGAGCCTGTTCTATGCCGCGCTCACGTTCCGGGGGTGGGTGGCTTATGCGTGACTGCGACAAGTGAGCGCGGCGCCACGGGTGCCGTTCATGCCCTCGATCTACATGGGCGAGACGGGCAGGTACGACATCGTGGGTCGCAGCTACTTCGTCAGCCTGAACGCGCGGTTCTGAAACCTGCATCCAGGCCGCCGGGCTGTCCCGGCGGCCCGGTTGTGGGCGTTTTCGATACGCAAGCTTTCGCTTGCCTTTCCGGAAAGCAAGTTATATCTTGCATATCGGAAAGGCAAGCCAGAGGTTGCACACACATGGCCGGAACCCATCCCCTTCATGTCGTCCGGGCCCCGCAGCAGCTCGGCCCGCTGCTGCGCGCCCTGCGCAAGCAGGCAGGCCTGACCCAGGCTGATGTCGCCGGCCAGCTCGGCGTGACCCGCCAGGCGGTCAGCGAGCTGGAAAACCGCCCCGAGTCGGCCACGTTCGAGCGCCTGACGAAGCTCTGCGCGGTCCTGGGCGTGGAGATCGCACTGCAACCCCGCGGCGCGCCCCATCCCGCCCAGGCATCGGAGTGGTGAGGCAATGAGCACCCTGCGGGTATGGATGAACGGCGAAATGGTGGCCACCTGGGAGCGCGGTGATCGCGGCGGCCGACTCACCTATGCACCGCAATGGCTGGGCTCGCCTGCCAGCCGGCCCCTGTCGCTGTCACTCCCGCTGCTGCCGTCTGGCGAAAGCCACCGCGGCGAGGTTGTCGGCAATTATTTCGAGAACCTGCTGCCCGACAGCAACGACATCCGCACCCGCATACGCGACCGGTTCGGCCTGCGATCAACCGCAGCGTTCGAGCTCCTGCAAGCCATTGGCCGCGACTGCGTAGGCGCGGTGCAGCTGCTACCCGAAGGAAGCCGACCCGACGACCTGTACGACATCAGCTTCCGGCCACTGGACGAAGCCCAGGTGGCGGCCCTGCTGCGCAGCGTCGTCGCGCAGCCCGGGCCCGGGCACCTGGCGGGCGATGACGACGCCTTCCGGATCTCGATCGCCGGCGCCCAGGAAAAAACCGGCCTGCTTTGGCACGAAGGACAATGGTGCGTACCGCTCGGCAGCACGCCCAGCACCCATATCGTCAAGCTTCCGCTCGGGCTGGTGGGCAACATGCGTGCCGACATGCGCCATTCGGTGGAGAACGAGTGGCTCTGCATGCACTTGCTGGCCGCATTCGGAATGCCCGTGGCGGAAACTGCGATGGCGCAATTCGACGGCCAGCGCGTACTGGCCGTCACCCGCTTCGATCGCCGCCTCTCCGCCGACGGCCAGTGGTGGCTGCGCCTGCCCCAGGAGGACATGTGCCAGGCATTCGGTCTGCCGCCCTCGCGCCGGTACGAAAGCGATGGCGGCCCCGGCATCGTCCGCATCATGGACCTGCTGCGCCTGTCGGATGAGTCCGCCGACCGGGCCACTTTCTTCAAGGCCCAGATCCTGTTCTGGCTGCTGGCGGCGACGGACGGCCACGCGAAGAACTTCAGCCTGCATGTCGAGGCGGGCGGGCGGTTCCGGCTGACGCCGCTGTACGACGTGCTGTCCGTCTACCCGATCATGGGCCGGGGTCCACGCCAACTCGACCCGTACAGGGCCGAACTGGCGATGGCGGTGGCCGGGAAAAACCGCCACCGGCGGCTGCGGGACATCCGCCGGCGGCACTGGAACGAGACCGCGCGGGCCTGCGGGATCGCGGAAGGCGCCGAGCCGTTGATCGCGGAGGTGCTAGGGCGCGTGGAGCCGGCCATCGCCAGCGTGCACGCGGAGTTGCCCGCTGATTTCCCGGACCGGGTTGCGACAAGGATTTTCGATGGTGTCCGGGATGCGGCGCGGCGGCTTGCGGATATGCCACCGGACGCTTGAGAGGGCGGCCCAGCTGTTCGACGGCCGGATTGCAGAAGACGTGCCCTAGATATCGAGCACGATCTTCCCGAAGTGGTTGCCGCTCTCCTGGTGTCGGAATGCGGCCACGATGTCCTCGAGCGCGAAGTGCCTGTCGATCACCGGCCGCAGCGTGCTGGCCTCCAGCGCGCGCACCATGTCCTGCTGGTGGCGGCGGCTGCCGACGATCAGGGCCTGCAGCCGCAGCTGCCGCCCCAGCGCCAGGCCCAGCGGCAGCTGGCTCTCCGCGCCGCTCAACACGCCAATCAGCGCCACGTGCCCGCCCACGCGCGCGGCCAGCATCGACTGCGCCAGCGTGTCCGGCCCGCCCACGTCGAGCACGTGGTCCACGCCGCGGCCACCGGTGAGGCGGCGTGCGGTCATGCCCCACTCCGGATCGTCGCGGTAGTTGATCAGCTCGTCCGCGCCCAGCGCGCGCAGCCGCTCCAGCTTCTCGTTGCTGGAGGAGGTGGCGATCACCCGCGCCCCGGCCAGCTTCGCCAGCTGCAGCGCGAACACCGACACCCCGCCCGAACCCTGCACCAGCACCGCGTGGCCGGGCTTGAGCGCTGCGTCCACGAACAGCGCCCGCCACGCGGTCAGGCCGGCGGTGGTGAGCGTCGCCGCCTCGGCGTGGCTCCAGCCGCGCGGGGCATGGGTGAACGCCGCGACCGGCACGGTCACCTGCTCGCGCGCGTAGCCGTCGATGCCGTCGCCGGGCGTCCGACCGAAGCCCTCCACCTGCGGCTCGCCGTCGAGCCAGTCGGGGAAGAACGTGCTCACCACGTGGTCGCCGACCGAGAACTCGCGGACGCCCTCGCCCACGGCAATCACCTCGCCGGCGCCGTCCGACATCGGAATGCGCCGCTCCTTCGGCCCGGAGATGCCCTTGACCACCATGTAGTCGTGGAAGTTGAGCGAGCTGGCGCGCAGGCGGACGGTGATTTCGCCGGGGGCCGGGTCGGCGGGTTGGGAGGTTTCGACTGTGACGTTGTCGAAGCCGCCGCCGGCGGGGATGTAGATGGTTTTGATGGTCATTGTGGTGAACTCCTTTCAGGCGCGCACAAAGCAGCATGCGCGCATGCCGGTATTGTCGGTAAGATCAGCACGCCGCCGGCCGAAGCGGGACGTGTGCGTACCTGCAGCGCACCCAGCAACCCCTTGCTGCTACTTCTTCTTGCCGCCACCAACAGGCTTTCGGTCGGCGCCTGGGTCAGGACGGACCCTGCCGGCTTCTTCGCCGCGGTGTTTGAGGGCTTCTGCCAGAGAACCTTGCCAGCCAAGTGGACAACGCCTTAGAGGACTTCTAGTTCTTGCTCGTTGCGGGCTACATCGTGAGATATGGGCTGATGGTCGATCCGCACATCTGAAACGCTGCTTCACTGGGCTGGCCGGGGATGACGTGGGGCACGAATGCCCCACGTCCTGCCCCGCATCAGTCGAACAAGTTCAACTGACCGGGATGCGACCGCCAGTGCTGGCACACGTGCTCAGTCCGGCCGAACCGGAATCGCGTGTATGCCCGCACGAAGACGGACCCCACCTCGGAAAGCCTGCCCATAGGCGCACCTCCAATTTGAGTATTGGAGAGAGCAGTTGTTGCCCACGACCCTCGACGGTAGAATGCCGAGTTGTCCTCACAAGACAGTCGTAGGTGGCGGGGTCGCCCTCGTTCACCTTCGCCATATGAACCCCGGGTCACCCCTCTGGCAGGAGGGTTGGCGCCGGGGTTTTTCTTTGGTCGCTTTCGCGCCTAAAAAGACTCCGTCACCCAAGTTGAGGCGTACGATACCACCAGGTCTCCAGCGGCACAAGGACTTATGAAGACTGGAATCTGACAAATGGAAGAACCGATGCTAGACTGGCCCCGTCCTACCTAAGGAGATCGGTCATGAACGACACCGTTGCGAGCAGTAAGGGGAAGCGCGGCCCGGTCCACCGCAGCCCGTCATTCCCTTCCATTGACCTGAAGGCTGCCATCGAACGTGCGCGCATCTTCTACCAGCATGAAAAGCGCCTCCCGGCCAACGTGGCGGTGGCTGCTAAGCATTGGGGCTATTCACCACAGAGTAGCGGCGGCAGGCTAGTTCTGGCCGCCCTGCTGTCGTTTGGCCTGATGGAGGACAAAGGCAGCGGCAAACAGCGGCAAGTAAAGCTGACAGATTTGGCGCTGCGGATTCTTCTCGATGAGCGCCCGGGGTCCGCAGAGCGCCGCGAGGCGCTTCAACGCGCCGCGTTCATGCCCAAGATCCACTCTGAGCTGTTCGCTAAGTGGAATGAGTCTCTTCCGTCGGATCCCAACCTACGTCACTACCTTCTCATCGAAAAGAAATTCAATGAGAACAGCGTCGATGACTTCATCAAGGAGCTCCGCTCAACGGCAGATTTCGCCGGAATATATGCCGCTTCGTTTCTCGAGTCTGATTCTCTAGAAGAGAGGGAGGATGAGCTCCAGGCAGAGGAATCGCCTCAGACTGGTCTTGTGACTGCGAATGCTGGGTTGCGCCCCGCGGCGCCGCAACCCAGGACACCAGTAGCCTCTCCGACTCCTGCAGTTCCTATTCCGGCGTCAAATGTGCGCCAGGACACATTCTCGCTTGACGAGGGGCTAGTTGTTCTTCAATGGCCCACTCAGTTGAGCAAGACCAGCTATGAGGACCTGAAAGACTGGATGGAGCTTCAGCTAAGAAAGATCAGCAGAAGTGTGCAGTCAGGTGATTGACATAAGGGCGCCGAGTGGGAGTCCCCTCGTTTTTAACGGACGTCGAGTTGAGCTATGCGGCAAGTGCCAGCTTTTGGATCGGGGTGATGCCGCCGAGCGCCATATTCGGGTGCTGGTGGTTGTAAGGCCATAGCCAACGGGTGGCCTGTCTTGCACCTGCTCAATCTTGTCGAACAGCGTTTGGGGCCAGCCAGCCGTAGCGCATCGTACGATTGTAGCGCCGACCTCCGGCGGTCGATCGAGAGATCCAGGCTGTGCGGCGGCTTTCCACTGTGCGTAGACGGCGCGTACGAACGCCATATTCTTCGCGAGACGCGGCAGCCTTTTCCGACCACTAGCTTTCATTTGCTTCCGCAGTAGGCCGCCATGTCTTGCTCCCTTGGTTGCCTCCGCGCAGCCGCACCAAACTGGGTCCCCGTTGCGCGCCACGCCACGACACGGCAGCGGCATCGCACTGATGAGGCGATAGCAGCCCTTGGCAACTCAAGGCAACGGAGGCAAGCCCAGCTCAATGAGAAAAGCGTTATGGCGGGCCTTGGCCTTGGTCAAATCCTTCTCGATCTTCACCAGATCACCGTGCACAACGGCAAGATCAATCTCCTCCTCCGGCTCGGCGGTACTGACATAGCGCGAAATGTTGAGGTTGTAATCGTTGTCGATGATTTCCTGCATCGGCACACGCCGGGCATAGCGCTCGATCCCCTCTTCAGGACGCTGGCGGTAGGTATCGACAATCTTTGCAATGTGCGCATCGCTCAATTGGTTCTGCCGCTTGCCCTTCTCGAAGTGCTCGGCGGCGTTGATGAACAGCACATCGTCCGGCTTCTTGCACTTCTTGAGCACCAGGATGCAGACGGGGATGCCGGTGGAATAGAACAGGTTGGCCGGCAAGCCGATCACCGTATCGATGTGGCCGTCATCGAGCAGCTTGCGACGGATGGCCGCTTCCCTACCACCACGGAACAGCACCCCGTGCGGCAGGATGATCGCCATCACTCCGTCGTCCTTCAGGTAATGCAGGCCGTGCAGAAGGAACGCAAAGTCGGCCGCGCTCTTCGGCGCCACGCCGTGGTTCTTGAATCGCGGATCCTGACTGGTCTCGTCCTTCGGGTCCCAGCGGTAGCTGAAGGGCGGATTGGCCACCACTGCATCGAAGTCCGGCTTCCTGGCCGGGTTGGTCTCGCGCAGCCAGTCCCAGTCGTTGGCCAGGGTGTCGCCGTGATGGATCTCGAACTCCGTGTCCTTCACCCCGTGCAGCAGCATGTTCATGCGTGCCAGGTTGTAGGTGGTGATGTTGGATTCCTGGCCCACGATGCGGCCGATCTGACCGCCTGCTTCCTTCATGCGGTGGCGCACATTGAGCAGCAGCGAGCCGGAGCCGCAGGCGAAATCCAGAACGCTGCCCAGCGAGCGGCGCGGGCCCGATGACGGCTCCTGGCTGTCCAGCGTGACGATGGCGGAGAGGATGCTGGAAACCTCTTGCGGCGTGTAGAACTCGCCGGCTTTCTTCCCGCTGCCTGCGGCGAACTGGCCGATGAGGTACTCGTAAGCATTGCCTAGCGTGTCGGTGTCGGTGGAGAAACCAGCCAAGCCTTCAGCGATGCGGCCGATGATGGTGGCGAGCTTGGCGTTGCGTGCGGCGTAGTCGCGGCCCAGCTTGTCCGAGGCCAGGTTGATCTCGGAGAACAGCCCTTGGAAGTGGCTTTCGAAGGACTGTTCCTCGATGTATTTGAAGCCCCTTTGCAAGGTATCCAGCAGGTTGCCGTCCTGCGTCTTCGCCAGATGCACGATGTTCGTCCACAGGTACGGCGGCTCGATCACATAATGCGCCTTGCGCCGCATCTGCTGCTCGAACTGGACCACGTCACCTGGGTTTTGCGCGTACCACACCGACAGTGGCGTCTTGCCGCCGTTGTCGATGGCGTCCGGATCGGGATAGTCCGTGCCCAGTTCGCGCTTCGCGGCCGCCTCGTAGTTGTCCGACAGGTAGCGCAGGAACAAGAAGGACAACATGTAGTCGCGGAAGTCGTCCGCGTTCATGCTGCCGCGCAGCTGATCGGCAATGGCCCACAGGGTCTTGCCGAGTTGTTTCTGGTCGTTTTCGGTCATCGCAAGCTTCTAATAGCAGTGATCAACCCTGAAGTCGCTCGGGATTGAAGGGATGGGTCGCCTTGAACTGACGGAAGATCCTCCGGAACAAGTTCTTGTTCTCTTCCATCATTTCCCTGGGTTCAAACACGGAGTAGTCGCCGTGACTCATCAGGTTGATGATCCGCTCGTAAAGCGTCTTCTGCGGATCGTCTGCCTCCGGCCTAATGCACTCTTTCCAACTGTCGAAGCCGAAGAAGTTCGCCGTCTGCTCCATCACGCGGCGAAGCATATTGAAATGATGGGTATACAACGCGCCAGAGTTCTGGGCTTCGTTCAATTCGACCAACGTCGCCAGATGGTGCAAAAACTCGCGGCCATCCACGTCGTCCAGCACATAGCTTCCGGGCGCAGAGGCATTTTTGAGGAAGTACTTGCGAGCCTTTCGGCCTAACTCGTTGCACAGCACATTGAAGAAGAGAGGATGATGGGTAGAGACCACCGCGGGAGGGCCATCATCGACAGTCGTCAAAATCTGAACCAGATGATTCGCGACCATGACGGCATTGTGCTCGTCTAGCGACGAAATCGGATCATCGATATAGATCCGCGTCACCCATTCGTAAACCTCAATCTCCGGATCCATCGCCAGCTGCACGATGGCCAAGAAGAAGCACCAGATGAAGATGTTCTCCTCGCCACGGGACACCTTGATGTCGTCAACGGTGATGGTGACGCCGTCTCGCGACTCTTCGCGGGAGAAGCTCACCGTCCAGGCCGTTGTATCGATGCGGAAGTCGAAGTCCGCGTAACGCCTGAGCAGCGGTCGGATGCGGTTGTCCATCTCCAGCTCGGCGAGCCCTGCAAAGAAGCGGGAATCGCTGTTGATCCTCAAGACCCTCCGGCTGTCATTGGCGAGGTCGTTGTCCCACTGGAAGAGGTCCTCGGTGAACGCGTTGAAGTACAACGTGTCGCGCGCGGTCACCTCGCCGTTGGTGTCCACTGTCTTGCCGATGTCCTTGAACGCCGTGGACAGGCGGGTCTTGCCAGTGCCGTTGTAGGCATAGAGCAGCACGAACTTCTTGGTGCCCAGCTGAGTGCGCAAGTGCTGTGCGAGCTCAGGCAGATCTGCGAATGTGTGGCTCATGGCTGCTTACGCCGCTTGATCCGGCGTTCCAGCGCGGCCAGTTCGGCCTCGTCGGCAACATCAGCCGCGCGCGCTTCCTCTTTCTTGCGCTGCTCGTCGAAACCCAGCCAGCGCGCGCCCGTGCCCGCTTCCATCTGCTCGCGGCTGACGGTGCCGGCACCCTCGAGCAGGGCAAAGTCGTTGCTGGCGATGATGTGGCCGACGTTCTCTCTCCAGAAGCGCATGGGGATATCCTGCCGGCGCTTGGCACGCAGTTCGGCGGTTTCCAGGAAGATCACCACCAACCGGTTGAGGGTGTCGATCTCGTCCTCGCTGAGGTAATTCTTGGCCACTACAATGTCGTGCTTGCGGACCCGGCCGCCGCTCCAGGTGCGCAGGCCGAAGTGCGGATCGGACGGGTTTGCCCGGGCCAGGATCAGCTCGGCGGCGGTGTGGCCGGTCACGGCAAACAGCAGCATGTTCTGCACGGTAGCGAAGAAGGTCTGGGTGGCGCGGTCGGTCTTGTCGTAGTCCACGCTCAGCGCGAACAGGTCACGCACCTTCTGATAGAAGCGCTTCTCCGAGGCGCGGATTTCGCGGATGCGCGCCAGCATCTCGTCGAAGTGGTCCGGGCGACCGTCCGGGTTCTTCAGGCGCTCGTCGTCCATGACGAAGCCCTTGACGAGGTACTCCCTCAGCGCGGTCGTGGCCCAGCGCCGAAACTGCACGCCGCGCGGGGAGCGCACGCGGTAGCCCACAGCGAGGATGGCGTCGAGGTTGTAGAGCGTGACCGGCCGGCGCACGTCGCGCCCGCCCTCGCGCTGAACCACCGAGGAATCCTCGGTAGTTCGTTCAGGCTCCAACTCCCTGTCCGAGAAGATGTTTTTCAGGTGGAGACTGATGTTGTCGGCGCTGACGTCGAACAGCTCGGCCATCTCCGCCTGCGTCAGCCAGACCGTCTCGCCGTCGGCACGCAGCTGGATGCGGCTGGCGCCGTCCTCGGTGGTGTAGAGGATCAGGCCGGTCATGCGCCCATTGCTCCCGGCGCGGGGAATAGCTGCTGCATCAAGCCTTGCTTATGGGTCTTGAGCGCGGTGAGTCGGTTGGATTCGACGGTGATCTGCGTGTCTAGGGAGGAGAGGCAATCCGCAATGCGCTGTTGCTCTGCGAGTTCCTTCCCCCCGTCACCACCCGGCGGAACGGGAATCGGCAATGCTGCGTATTCACTGCTGTTAATACCCGGCTGCCCACTGCGCGCCGAGGTAACATGCACCCATTCCCAATACCGTTGCGACTTTAGGAAGTTGAATACAAAGCTCGGAACGGCCTTCTTCTTGTTCGGTCGAAGTCGTATTAGGAACCCGGCAAACACCAAGGGTCCATCCTCTTCCCGGTAGTAATACGACTTGCCTACGCTAGCCCCAGTGCGGGCAAGTGCAATATCTCCAATGCTGAGGTAATTTTCGGACTTCGCATCAATGTCGACGGACACTTTTCCTCCCGGTATGTAACGGCCATCGTCGTCAATGTCTGTAATTCTTAGATACGCCGGAAGTCTCGTTGAAAACGGCACTGCCGGAGCGTTGACGCCGTATTCAGGCTTGCCTTCAAGTAACTCGCCCAGGTCGACCACGCTCCACTCCGGCGCATTGCGGAACTCGGGGAAGCGGAGGCGGGGGCGGGTTTCGCCTTCGCGGGGGAAGAGCTGTTGCATCAGGCCGCGCTTGTGCGCCTTCAACGTCTCCACCTTGCGTCCCTGCGCGGCAATCACCTCGTCCAGCGACGTCAGACAGCCCGCGATTTTTTGTTGCTCGGCTCGCCCCCGTGCGGGAGGTGGCAGCGGCACGGGCAGCGCCATCAAATCTTCGTCGCTCACGTTCAGCGATCCATGTGCGCGCGCACCCACTGCAATTCGAGCGCGCAACCAGTTTCCATGCAAGTTAGAGAGAAAGAGGTTCTCTAAAAAAACTGGATGAATAGCCTCATCTGCAATACGGAAGCATGTAAATATGCTGTTAGGGACGGCGGCTCGTTCGCTCCCGCGGTAGCGCGCGATGAATCCCTGCGGATACATCTTCGTCGCACTTTTGTTGTAGGCAAAATCGTCTCGCTGGAGAACGATGTAGTTCTTTAACGACTGCCCAGCGATCGTACGGCCGAGCTTCTCCTGTTGACTGACCAACCCGACTCCGGAGGTAACCGTGTAAGGGACACAGTCGGTAGAGCCAACTCGCTCGTTGACCAACTGCGTGATCGCCCCTAGAGCAGCGGTCGTCCACTCACCAGTCTGTCGAAACTCTGGAAACCGCAGCCTCGGCGTCGCCGTTCTCGCGCCCTGCTTCGCCATCACCGTGCATCCTCGTAAGCTTTCAAGCCGGCGATGTCGCGCCCACCCGCACGCTTGCGCAGCAGCGGCACCAACTCAGCCATCAGCTCTCCTTCCCTCTGCGCGCGGGCCTTCCATCCGAGTTCAAGGGGACTGAGCAGTTCGGTCAGGGCTTCGCCATCGAAGATGCGGCGAGAGAGCACGGTCTCGACGAAGGCGCGGAGCGCCGCCACCTCCAGGCCGTTACGCGCGGCAATCGCGGCCAGCTCGCGCGCGGCCTTCTCCTTCTTGAACATCTCGTAGCCGGCGCGGATAGCTGTCTCTTCCAAGCCCGAAGGCAAGCCCATCACGTACTCGGTGATGTCCTCACGCTCGTCGATGAATTTGGCGTCACCCGCGATCAGGCCGGCCAGTTCCTCGCGGCTCATGCTGGCCTTGCCGGCCGGCTGCATGGAGATGTCTGCGGCCAGCTGCATGATGTAGTCGTAATCGATGGTGCTTGATGCGAACAGCACGAACTCGAAGTCGAGCTGGTCGACCTCGCTCTCCTCGCCGCTCTTGTCCTTGCCCTTGCCCTGCTGGCAGCGCAGGCGCTGCGCGGTTTCCAGATACGCACCGCGGAAGGCGCGGTGCTCGTCCGTCGGCAGCACCTGCTCGATCTGCTGCGCCTGCTCGGGCGTGAGGTCGGTGTACTGGTCCAGCTGGATCTTCAGCTTCTGCAGCTGCTTGAAGTGCTCGACAAAGCCGGCGCGGGCGGCATCGCCCTTGAGGTTGGCGATGTCGTCGGGCGCGCCGGTCACGCCCTGCGACTCCAGGAACGTGGCGAGCTTGTCGCGGGCGTCCTTCAGCTTCTCGATCACCACCGGCGCCGGGTCCACCAGCCAGATGGTGCGCGCCTGCTCGGCCTTGACCCCGGAGAACAGCGCGATGGCGTCGTCCACTGCCTTCTGCTGGCCGCGGAAGTCGAGGATGTTGCCGTAGGGCTTGGAATCGTTGAGCACGCGGTTGGTGCGGCTGAACGCCTGGATCAGGCCGTGGTGCTTCAGGTTCTTGTCCACGTACAGCGTGTTGAGGTACTTGCTGTCGAAGCCGGTCAGCAGCATGTCGACGACGATCGTGATGTCGAGCTTTTCCGCGCCCTTCATCGGCAGATCGGCATTGGGAAACTGCTGGCTCTTGATGCGCTCCTGCACGCCCTGGTAGTAGGCGTCGAACTCGGCGATGCGGTGGCTGGTGCCGAAGCGCGCGTTGTAGTCGGCGATGATGGCGGTGAGCGCGGCTTTCTTGCCCTCCGGGTCCTGCTTGTTGTCTTCCAGCTCGGTGGGCAGGTCTTCCTGCAGCTGGCGCACGTCGGCGCTGACATCGGCGGGCGGGGAGAACACGGCAGCGACAGTGAGCGGCCTGTAGTCCGGATCGGCGGCGGCCTTCTCGGCCTGCACGGTCTGGAACAGCGCGTGGTATTCGATGGCGTCGTTGATGGAGGCCGTGGCCAGCAGGGCGTTGAACCGGCGCTGCGCGGTGGCGGTGTCATGACGGGCCAGGATGGCCTCGACCACGGCGCGCTTGGCGAGCGGTTCGCCCGGCTTGACCGGGTGCGTGCCGTCCGGCTTGAAGTAGTCCACATGGAAGCGCAGGACGTTCCGGTCTTCGATGGCGTGGGTGATGGTGTATTCGTGCAGGCACTGCTGGAACAGATCCTCGGTGGTCTTGAGGGTCTGTTCCTCGCCTTCGATGCGCTTGTAAGTGGCGTTGGCCTCGAAGATCGGCGTTCCGGTGAAACCGAACAGCTGGGCTTTGGGGAAGAACTCGCGGATGGCCTGGTGGTTGTCGCCGAACTGGCTGCGATGACATTCGTCGAAGATGAAGACGATGCGCTTGTTGCGCAGCGCGGCGAGCTCTTCGGCGTGGCTGGCCAGCCCGCGCCTCTCGCGGCCGCGGTTACGGGTGCTGGATTCGTCCAGCGCCAGGCCCAGCTTCTGGATGGTGCAGACGATCACCTTGTCGGCGGCATCCTCGGACAGCATGCGCCGGACCAGCGTGCCGGTATTGGTGTTCTCCTCCACGCTGCCGGGCTGGAAACGGTTGAATTCCTCGCGGGTCTGCCGGTCCAGGTCCTTGCGGTCGACCACGAACAGGCACTTGGCGATGTCCGGGTTGTCCTTGAGCAGGGTGGAGGCCTTGAAGCTGGTCAGCGTCTTGCCGGAGCCGGTGGTGTGCCAGACGTAGCCGTTGCCGAGGTTCTTGTCGATGCACTCGACGATATTCTTGACCGCGTAGATCTGGTACGGCCGCATCATCAGCAGCTTCTGCTCGCTCCGCACCAGCACCATGTAGCGGCTGATCATGTGGCCCAGCGTGCACTTGGCCAGGAACGCGTCGGCGAAGGCATCCAGGCCGGTGATCTTGCGATTGTCCGGCGCGGCGTACTCGTACACCGGCAGGAACTGCTCCTTCGCGTCGAAGGCGAAGTGGCGGGCGTTGTTGTTGGCAAAGTAGTAGGTGCGGTCGCGGTTGCTGACCACGAAAATCTGGAGGAAGCACAGCAGGGTGCGCGCATAGCCGCTGCCGACGTCGGCCTTGTACTCGACGATCTGCTCCATCGCCCGCCGGGGATTGATGCCGAGGGTCTTGAGCTCAATCTGGACGACCGGCACGCCGTTGATCAGCAGCACCACGTCAAAGCGGTGGTGGCTGTAGTCGGTATTGATGCGCAGCTGGCTGGCCACCTCGAAGGTGTTCTTGCACCAGTCGGTGATGTTGACCAGCGTGTAGTTCAGCGGGGTGCCATCGTCGCGGGTGAAGGCGTTGCGGTGGCGGAGCCTCTGCGAGGCGGCGAAGACGTCGGGGGTGACGATCTCGTCCAGCAGGCGGGCAAATTCGGCATCTGTAAGCGTGACCCGGTTCAGCGCCTGGAAGTGTTGTCGGAAATTAGCTTCCAGAGCGGCACGGTCGCGAATATCCGGGCGCAGGGTGTACTTGAGTTCGCCGAGCTTTTCGATCAGCTCCTGCTCGATGGTGCTCTCTCTAACCCGCATGTGGCGCTCCCCTGAGTCTCTGCCGTACTGCGGCAGCCGTTGATTCTAGCGGGCGGTCCTTGGCGTCGCAGCCGCGCCGCTAGAACCCCAGCCGGCGCAGCGCATCTTCCACCACACCCCGGGTGATCTGCCTCAGCAGTCGCGCCTCGCCCGCCCACGGCGTGCCGTACTCACCGGCCTCGTAGGCCCCGACCAGGCTCCGCGCCCTGTCTCGCATGTCCCCGGCAATCCGCTCAAGCTGGCGCAGCGTGGTCCGTTCCGGCACTCCAAGCGCATTTCCGAAAGCCACCACGTCATCCCGGCCCACTTGGGCGAAAGTCCGCGCAGCGCCCATCGGGATCACCAGCTCGGCGTCGCCCCAGTCTGGGGCGCGATAAACGGTGGTGCTGAGCAGGTCGTAATGGGGCGCCAGTTCCATACCGCTGGAATCGGGCTTCGGCAGAAAGCTGAGGTTCTTCAGGTGGGCGTCACCGTTGCCGATCAGCAGGTTGAACAGCTGCCAGCGCAGCAGGGCCAGGCGGGTCGCGGCCGGGCGGCGGCACAGGGACACCAGTTCCGCCAGGCGCTCCGCGGTGGCCTCGCGGTACTTGAACACCGCATCCAGCGAAAGCACCTGGCAGGCGTCCAGCGCATACAGGCGGCGCGCGTCCAGGCCGTCGCCCACGCGATCGAAGCGGCGGACCAGATAGACCGGCTCCGGGACCTGGCGGAGCTCCACGGCAGGCACCGGCAGGCCGCATGCGGCGGCGAGCTGCATGCAGAACCATTCGTTGGCGGCGCTGTGGGGGTACTCATCCACGCGCTCGTGATCCGGCTTGAGGATGTGGGTGGATGCGGCGGTTCCGGCCGGCTCCCACAGGCGGCCCTGGTGCAGCACCACGGCGAGCTTGTGCTGGGCGCCGGCCAGCGACATGCGCTTGGGAGCGCCTTCCGACAATGGCAGCCGGGGCAGGGCGCGGATCCGGGCGGACAGGACCTCGTCTGGCAACGGTTCCAGCCCCGGTTCCGGCAGCTTCTGGCCCGGAGCCAGCAGGGTGAGCGCGCCGGCCGATTCAGGGCCGTAATGCTGCAGCAGGCCGAAGGCGTCGGCCGGATCGAGATTCGCGCCCTGGGCAAGCAGCCGCCGCGAACCCTCCTCCGGCAGCAGGTTGTCGAAGAACCACTGCACCGGGCGCAGGCTGGCGCCGTCGACGATCTCGCCATTGGCGCGGGGGATTGCCGGGGAAAGGTCGAAGCCTGATGCCTGCCATGCGGACTCATACTCGAACGCCCACAGGTTGCCCTGCTCTCGCAGCTCGCCAATCTTCTGCGCGTCCAGCCAGACGTCCAGGCGACGGGGAGCCGGGGATGTCGCCATCATCCGTTTTCCCGGCCCAGGGCCTGTTCAACCTGCGCGGCGACCTCGGGTGGAACGTCCAGGTGCACGCGCACGCCCAGCTCGCGCAGCACGTCCATGACGCGGCCGATGCCGACGCTGTCCTTGCCGCGCTCGATGTTCATCAGGGTGACGTGGCTGGTATTGACCATGGGGGCGAGATCGTCCTGGCGGATGCGCTGCGCGCGGCGGACGGTCCGGACTATGCGACCCAGGTCATGCGGACTGTCGACGGGGATGTGCACCAGATGCTCCCGACAAATCTAAATCGGAATTTAGAATAAGCCGCGAACACGACCAGATCAAGCGAATTCTAAATTTTTCTTTAGATTTTATCTGTAAGGTACCATCGCCCGACAAAATCTAAGCTATAGATTAGATTTTTGCTTTACTCGCCCCGGAATAGCCGCTGCCCCAACCCGGACCACCGCACGACGTGTCGGGCCAGGGCGTCCTTGAGGATCGCCGTAGAGGCAACCAGATGAAGCACATCCCGGGCCCGGGTCAGACCGGTGTAGAGCAGCTCCCGGGAAAGCACGCGATTGGGGCGCGCAGGGAGCACCAGCCAGACCTCGTCGAACTCCGAGCCCTGCGCCTTGTGCACCGTCATCGCGAAGGCGCTGTCGTGCGCGGGCAGCGCGGCGGGGTGGAACGGGCGCGGGCTCGGGGGCTCATTGAGCGGGCGCCGGCTCTGCTTATCAGCGCCCGGGAACCAGACCATCACCGTGCCGCTGTCATCGCGCAGGCAGATGCCGATGTCGCCGTTGAACAATCCGTGCCGGTAGCTGTTCTCGGTGATCAGCAGCAGGCGGCCGTGGAAGTAGCGGCCGGCGGCCGAAGCCGGGCCGGCTCCGCGGCGGGTACCGGCGAGCCCGCTTTCCGACAGCATGCTCTCGATGCGGGCGTTGAGGCTGCGGGCGCCATGCGGGCCTTCGCGCACGGCGGTGAGGATGCGGAGGCGATTGGCATTGGCGAGGGCTTCGGCGGGGTTGGTGGCTTCGGCGAGGGAGGTCCAGTGGGCGAGGAGGTGGTCACGGTGGGTTTGGAGGGGGTCGGTGGAGCCTTCGTGGAAGTGGACGCCGGAGAGTTCGCCGGTGCGGAGGAGTGACAGCGCGGTTTCGGCGTCGCCTTCGCGAACGGTGGTGGCCAGGGGGGCTAGGTTGAGTTCGGCGCTTTGGCGCCAGCCGCGGGTCAGGTGGATGTGGCGGGCGGGGAAGGTGGCGTTGGGGGCGGATGGGGCGGGGACTTCGCGCGCATGGCGCGCTCCTACGGGGGAGGCGCTGGCGGCGGAGAGGATGCCAGCGAGCACATCGCCCGCTTCGACCGAGGGGAGCTGGTCGGGGTCGCCGAGCAGGACCAGGCGGGCGCCGTCGGGGACGGCTTCGACCAGCTTGGCCATGAGGGGCAGGTCGATCATGGAAGCTTCGTCCACCACCACGACGTCGAGCGGGAGCGGGTTGTCGGCGTGGTGGTGGAAGGTGCTTTTGTCACGGATGGTGCCGAGCAGGCGGTGCAGGGTAGTGCCGGCGGCGGGCAGGTGAGCGCTCAGCTCGGCAGCGACGCCGGCTTCGGTCAGCGCCTTCACGGCGTCGCGCACGCTTTGAGCCATGCGCTCGGCGGCGCGGCCGGTGGGGGCGGCCAGGGCGATGCGCGGCGGGGCGGCGCCGGCCTGCAGCGCCTGCGCCACCAGCAGCACCAGCATGCGGGTGATGGTGGTGGTCTTGCCGGTGCCGGGGCCGCCGGTGACCAGCAGCAGGTTGTGATGGAGCGCGGCGGCGGCCGCGTTGGCCTGCAGGTCATCGCCGGTGGAAGCTTCCGGGAAGAGCCGGGCGAAGAGGTCCGCCAGATGCGCGGGCACCTGGGCGCCCTGCCCTTCGGTTTCCTCAGCTGCGGCGGGATCCGGGGCGATGCCGCCGATGCGGCGCAGGCCTTCGGCGAGGCGGCGCTCGTACTCGCGGTAGCGGCGCAGGTAGACGAGGCCGTGCTCGAACACCAGCGGGGCGTCGGGCGCGGATTCGGCGTCGCCGCTCTCCGGGCAGGCGACCCAGCGCGAGGATTCCAGCGCCTGGCGCCAGGCCTCAGGCGTGGGCCAGTCGATGGGCTCTTCCACCAGGCGCTGCGGTTCGGCGGGGTCGAAGCCGGCGTGGCCGGCGGCGACGGCCAGCGAGGCCAGGGCGGCGGCGGCGAGCACGGCGTCAGGGGTGTCCGGATCCAGCCGGCGCAGGCTCTGCGCCAGCGCGTGGTCGAGGGTGCGCAGGGCGCCGGTTTTGGCGAGGGCTTGCAGCAGGCTCATGCGGCGGCCTCGCTGGTTTCGCCGGCAAACAGGGCGTGGAGCGCGTGCACGAGCTCCGGCTCGAAGCGCCACGCATGCACCCCCGGCACCGATTGCGCCCCACCCGCAGTCCCGTCATCCCCACCCTGCCCCCCCTTCGCGTCTTCGCGAGGACCCCCCAACCCGCGACAGAACACATACCGGGCGCCGCCGAAGTCGCGTTCGTAGTCATACGCATCGCCCAGGCGGAAGCGCAGCCAGCGGTGCAGGGCGAGGGTGTAGATCAGCGCCTGGAGGTCGTACTCGCTGTGCGCCATTGCATCGGCGAGCTGCGCGGGGGCGTAGCCGGGCAGCCGGTTGGATTTGTAGTCGAGCACGTACCAGCGGCCCTCGTGCACGTAGGTGAGGTCGATCAGGCCGGTCATCAGGCCTTCCAGCCGGCGGCGCATGCCGAAGCCCTGGCGCGCGGTGAGCAGGCCGTGCCGGTGCAGCAGGGCGAGGAGGGCGTCGACGCGGGTGGGCGCGAGGGCGAACTGGAACTCGATCTCCGGGCGGCGGTTCTCTTCGGGCACGGCCGCGAGCGCGATGCCTTCCGGCAGGGTGACGGTCAGGGTGTGGCCGATCATGGGCACGATCGCGGCCACGCCGTCGTCCATGTCGGCCTCGGCATAGCCGCCCTTGCCGAGGGCGTCGGCGATCTTCCTGCGCTCGCCTTCCGGGGCGTCGTCGCCGGAGCGCCATTCGCGCCAGGCGGCGAAGTCGACGTTTTCGAACGCCTCGTGCAGCACCACGCCGAAGCGGGCGCCGCCAAAGCGCGGGTCGCTCTCGGCGGCATCTGCGGGCGCGGCTTCCGGGTTTTCTTCGGGCTCGTCGCGGCCACCGGCCGCAGGCTGGGTGGCGGCGCTGGAGGAATCGTGGCCGGCGTCGGCGTTGGCGAGCTGGGTGAAGCTGTAGACCCACCAGTCGCTGGCTAGCGGGCGGCGGGCGGTGCGGGCGGCAGGGACTTCGTCGACCTCTTCGACGCCCAGCCAAGGCAGTTGCGCGGGCGGCGAAGCGGTATCAATGGCGATCACGTCGGGGGCGCGCGCGGCCAGCGCCTCCGGGTCCGCCACCATAGTCCACAGCGGCGACTGCTGATGGCAGTAGAACGCGCCGGTGGCCAGCCACAGCGCGTCGCGGGCGCGGGTGAGGCCGACATACAGCAGGCGCGCGTCTTCGGCGCGTTCGGCCTGCTTGGCAAGCTCACAGGCCTCGGTCCAGCCGCTGTCTTCCTGCTGCAGCTTCCACTGCAGCACGCGGCCCTCCTCGCCCTGGACGATGACCTTGCGCGGCGGGCTCTTGTGCTGCTTGCCGATGCCCACGTAAGGCAGGAACACCAGCGGGTATTCCAGGCCCTTGCTCTTGTGCAGGGTGACGATCTGCACGCGGCGGGCGTCGGACTCCAGGCGCAGCTGCTGGGTCTCGTCGTTCTCGTTGGCGTCGGCGATCGCGCGCGCCAGCCAGTCGAGCAGGCCGTGCAGGCCAAGGGCCGTGCGCTGGGCTTCCTGCAGGTGCTCGGCGAGCTGCAGGTAGTTGGTGAGGCGGCGCTCGCCGTCCATCAGGCCGAGCAGGCGCGGGGCGTTGCTGGAACACAGCTCGCCCACCAGGGCCAGCGGGCCGCCGCGCTGCAGGCGCTCGCGCCAGGCCAGGGCTTCCAGCTGCTTCTGCTGCAGGGTGTCGCCTTCGGCGTCGAGCGCGGCGATGGCGTGCGCGTCCCCGCCCACCAGCACCGTGGCCAGGGCGGCGCGCAGGCGGCGGTCGTCGGCGCCGTGCACCAGCGCCTGCAGCAGGGTATGCAGCTCCCATGCTTCGCTGGTGGCGAACAGGCTCTGCTTGCCCGCGGCCACCGCCGGAATACCGACCACGGCCAGGGCGTCGCGGACCAGGACCGCTTCGTGGTGGGTGCGGACCAGCACGGCGATATCGCCGGGGCGCACCGGTTGACCCTTGATGGTGGCGCGCCCGGCGCGGCCGTCGGAAAGCACGCCGTGGATCGCGGCAACGCAGGCGTCGGTGGCGAGTTCGCGGGAGTAGGGGGAGCTGTGCGGCTTGGGGTTGCCGTTCTTGAAGCTCCCGGTCGGGGCGGGCGCGCGCCACGGGGTGATGGCCGGGGCGGGCGCGCCGTTGCGGAGGTGTTCGTCGTCGCTGCGGGCGCCGCCCGGCTGCACCGGGTGGAACTTGATGCGTCCGTCGATGAACGGCGGATCGTTCTTGTCCGGGTCGGCTTCGTGTGCGTCCTGCGCCTGCTGGTAGAGCGCCTGGATGCCCTGCAGAACGGCGGGGCGCGAGCGGAAATTGCTGGCCAGCGGCGGCGCCTCGCGGGCGGTGCCGCTGGCGGCCAGGTAGGTGTGGACGTCGCCGCCGCGGAAGCGGTAGATGGACTGCTTGGGATCGCCGATCAAAAACAGCGCGGGGTCCCGGCTGCCGGCGCCAAACACGCGGTTGAAGATCGCCCACTGGCGCGCATCGGTGTCCTGGAACTCGTCCACCAGGGCGATGCGGTACTGGCCGCGCAGGCGCTCGGCGAGGGCGTCGCCGTGCGGGCCCGCGAGGGCGTCGGCGACGCGGTCGATCTGATCGTCGAAGGTATGCACCCGCGCCTGCTGCTTGTGCCGCGCCAGGCGCCGGCGGGCGTCATCGCGCAGACGGTGCAGCAGGGCGGCCTGGCGCCCTTCGCGCAGGCGGTCGGCTTTCGCCAGGGTGTCGGCGTATTCCGCCACCGCGTCGCACAGGGGGGAGTCGGGGACGTCCTGTTCCCGTCCCTTTCGCGCCCGCTTGGCGAGGGTCTCCCGGTGCAGGTTGTCGGTCTTGTCGTGACGGAACGGCTGGCCGCTATCGGCGCTGCACCAGGTTCGCAATTCGGCGAACAGCGCTTCGATCCACTCGGCCTTGTAGCTATTCTTGTTGAGGATCCCGCTGTCGACGGCGCGCAGCAGGTCGTCGCGGAATGCATCGCCGTGGGTGCGCGCGGCCTCGGCGAACTTCTGCGCGGCGGCCTGCAGCATCGACCCGGGGTCGGGCAGCGATGCGGGCGGCGCCGGCAGCAGCACTTCCTCGCGCACCAGCGCCGGCAGGTCGTCGGCCAGCGCGTCTGGACCCTGCGGCCACAGCGCGCACAGGTCGTCCACGGTGTCGGCGTCCAGCGCATGGGCGCGCCACAGGTCGGCGGCGATCGCGGCATACAGCTCGGCGTGGCTGGTCAGCAGCTCGGGCGGATCGAAGCCTTGCCCACTCTCCAGCGCGTGCTCGCGCAGTACCCGGGCGCAGAAACCGTGGATGGTGAAGATGGCGGCCATGTCGATGTCGTCGGCGGCCTGCCGCAGCCGGCGGCGCAGGGCATCGGGCGATTCACCGCTGCGCTGCAGGTGCGCCTGGATCAGCGCCTGCATCAGCGCCGCCTCGGGCGAGTCCTGCGTGCAGACACCCGCCGCCACGTCCGCCGCCAGCACCAGCCGCTTGCGCACCCGCGCGCGCAGTTCCTGGGTGGCCGCTTCGGTGAAGGTGACGGCGAGGATTTCCCCTACGCCCAGGCCGCGCTCGAGCACCAGCCGCGCCAGCAGGGTGGCCAGGGTGAAGGTCTTGCCGGTGCCGGCCGAGGCCTCGATGGCCCAGACGCCTTCCAGCGGCTGCGACAGCCAGGGGTCGTGCGGCGCGCTCACTCGTCTTGCTCCGGTTCGAAGCGCTGGGCCAGGCCGGCGAGCAGTGCGGGGTCCATGCCGCCGTACGCCTCACCTTTGTGCACGGCCAGGAACACCGCCATCGACGCGTCGGCGAAACGCTGCAGGGTGTCCTGGTCGCCAAAAGGGTCGCAGCCGCGCAGGGCCTGGCGCAATGCATCGCCCTGCCCTTCGGCATAGCCGCGGTTGGGCGCGTGCCACTTTTTGAGGGCGGCTTGCACGGCCTTCGCCGGCTCATCGATGCGGCTGTAGAACTCCCACGCGCTGTAGGGCGCGTACGGCAGCGGCTCGCGCAGGCCCATGGCGCGCAGCGCGAACAGCTCGCGCAACGCGGTGCGCGCGGCCTCGGCCGGGATCTGCGGGCGTGGGTGCGGGCCCGGGCCTTCGCGGCCTCCGTCGAAGAATTCCACCAGCGGCAGCTCGATGCCGGCGGCGCGCGCCAGCAGCCAGTCCAGCCCGCTGCGGATCACGCTGGGGCCGTTGGACTCGCCAAAGCGCAGGCGGGCGATGCCGTGCGGATACGCATTCTGGATGCGGCCGTGCACGCGCACGCCGTCGATCTCGACTTCAGCCAGTACCGAACCAGCTTCGGCTTCGCCGCGCCACTGCGAGAACGCTTCCAGCCACGGCGCCAGCAGTTCGCGCTGGTCGGCCAGCAGCCGGCGGCCGGCGGCGCCGGAGGGCAGCAGTCCGCGGGCCCGCAGCGAGGCGTGGACGGCGGCTTCATCGCGGCCGGGCAGGAGTGCTTCGAACACGGCCCGTTGCAGGATGCTGCGCTCCAGGCCGCTGCCAGGCGCGGACAGCGGCTCCACGTCGTCGCCGTGTTCCTCCACTTCCACCAGCCGCATGCCCATGCGTTCGAGCAGGACTTTGGCCGGATGCAGCAGGAAGCGCTGCAACGCGCTGATCGGCAGCTCCGGCTCGGCTTCGCCGGCCTCGAACCGCTCGCCCGCGAACCACGGCGGCAGCGGCACCCGCCGGTCGGCGGCACCGGCCGCGGCCTGCTGCCAGCGGGCGTGATAGGAGAAGCGACGCGGCTCATCAGCCGAGCCGAACGCCTGGGTCGAGAACGGTTGCAGCGGATGCCGCACCACCAGCGCTTCGGCGATGTCTTCGCTGGCCTCTGGTCCGTGCTGCGCCTTGGCGGCTTCGATCAGCTCCGACACCAGCACCGACGGCTCGCGCCGGCTGCCATCGCGCGCATCGGCGCCCTGCCAGCTCACGTAGAACACGTCCTGGGCGGCGGTGAACAGCTGCAGGAACAGGAAGCGGTCGTCATCGCGGGTGGAGCGGTCGCCGGGGCGGCGCTTGTCGGTACCCAGTTCGGCGGTGAGGCGGTTGAGGCCGGGGGCGGGATCGCGGCGCGGGAACTCGCCGTCGTTCATGCCCAGCACGCAGATCACCCGGAACGGCAGCAGCCGCATCGGCACCATGCGCGCGATGCTGACGCCGCCGGTGAGCAGGGGGGCGCGCACGTCGGCTTCGGCCAGCACGTTGCCGAAGTGCGCGCGCACGGCTTCCGCCGGCACCGGCGCATCGAAGTCGGCGCGCTCGGCGGCCTTGGCAAATTCGTCCACCAGCGTGCGCAGCCGGTCCAGCGCGCGCTGGCTGGCGGGACTGGACGGTGGCCTGGGCAGCAGCGCGTCGAGCAGTTCCAGCAGGCGCTCGCGCCACTGCGCCGGCGGCATTGCCTCGCCCAGCACCCGGGCATGGCGGGCCAGCACGCGCAGCAGGCGCACCAGGGTGTCGAGTGCGTCCAGCGCGCCGCCTTCCAGGTCTGGCAGCGGCGCCACGATGCGGCCGTCGGTCGCGGTGATCAGGGCGTCGCTGCCGCTGGCGTGGCCGAGCAGCAGGCGGTCCAGGGCGAAGGCCCAGGTGTAGGCGTCATCGTCGGGCGCGTCGAAACGGGCGCGGTGGGCACCGTCCAGGCCCCAGCGCGCGCCGGCGGCTTCCAGCCAGGCCTGCAGGCGCTCGATCGCGGGCGCGTCGAGCCCGTTGGCCTCGGCCAGTGCGGGGCTGGCCAGCAGGTCCAGGGTTTCATGCAGGCCGAAGCGCGAGACCGGCAGCGCCAGCAGGCGCAGGAAGACTTCGGCCAGCGGCTCGTTGGCCAGCGGGCTCGCGTCGGCCAGCGCATAGGGGATGGCATCGTCGCGGCCGCGGTCGCCGAACACCGCCTCCAGGTACGGCAGGTAGGGGTCGATATCCGGCGCCAGCACCGCGACCTCGCGCGGCTGCAGCGGCGGATCGAAACGCTCGTCATCGAACAGCGCGCGCAGCTGGTCGCGCAGCACCTGCAGTTCGCGCAGGCGGGTGTGGCAACTGTGCAGCTGCAGGCTGGGGTCGCGCTTGTCCACCGCCGGGCGCAGCGGCCAGCCGGGTTCACCGCGGCGGTGGTAGATGTCCGACTGCAGGCGCCGCAGCAGCGTGGGTTCGATAACGGGGTCAGGTTCACTTTCCGGGGGAGCAGTTCCGGTTTCCGGCAGCCCCGGCCCGGAAAGTGAACCTGACCCCGTTATCCCCGGCCCCGTTGTTTCGGCCGGATCGGCGTGGGCATGGATCTCGGCCGAGGCGTGAACGACTTCGTAGTTGCCGATCAGCCGCATGAAATCCACGCCGGCCGCGCCCCAGGCCTGCAGCAGGCGGTTCTCGCCGCCCGCCAGCAGGCCGACGGCCTGGGCCGATTCGCCTTCCGGCAGCGCGCGTACCCGCTGCAGGTCGCCCCAGTAGTCCTTCGACGGCGAAGGCACGAAACAGTGCAGGGTGCCGACCCGGGCCTGGGTGGCAATCACCCGCAGCACGTCGGGCGAGACGTTGAGGGTGGCGAACGCGGACAGCCGTGACGGCAGGCCCTGCGGCAGCGGGCGGTCGGCGCCTTCGAAGCGGTCCAGGTACTGCTGGATCCGGCGCGCGCGGTGCTCCTTGTCGCGCGCGATCCGGCGCCACAGGATCGCCTGCGGGTCATCCGGATCTGCGCCGGCCTCCCAGCGCAGCAGCCAGTCGCGACGCCAGGCCTGGTACTTGCCGAACACCTGGGCCAGCTCCCCGGCCAGCGCCCAGGCGCGCAGCGGATCATCACCCTGCACGTGGGCGGCAATCGCGGCCAGCGCGGGCTTGGCCATCAGTTCGGCGTCGGTGAGCGCGGCGTACAGCGGCCAGTGCAGGGTTTCCGGATCGAGCTCTTCGCCCTCCTTGTCCAGGTTCGCCTTCAACGCGTGGCCAACGAACTCGCCGGGCGTGAGGAACTCGATATTGGCGGCGACCCCGTGGCGCGCGGCCAGGGTGGCCTGCAGCCAGCGGCGCATGGCCACCTGCGGGATCAGCACAACGTCCGGCGCCAGCGGCGAGGCCCCCGGCGGCGGCGTGCGCAGGATCTCCGCCAACACCTCCGCCAGCACCTCCAGGGAGTTGGAGTGGTAGAGACGGAAGTCGGGCGCGGAGGGCATGGTCATGGGCCGCGCCATTGTGCCGGAGCACGTTCGCAGCAGCCGAGACCTGCCATGTCGGGTGGCGGCCTACGGCGCATGGCCGATAATCCATGGAGTCAAAGCGGCAGCCCTCTGCTGCCCGACAGGAGGACGTTCGTGTTCGATCTTTCAGGACAGGTGGCGTTGGTCACCGGCGGCGCGGCTGGCATCGGCCAGGGCATTGCGGCGGTGCTGGCGAAGGCCGGGGCGAAGGTGGTGATCGCCGATATCGACGCCGAACGCGGCGCGGCCACGGCGAAGGACATCGGCGGCAGCTTCAAGGAGCTGGACGTCACCGACCAGGCGCGGGTGCGGGCGGTGGTGGAGGAAATCGTGGCCGAGTCCGGCCAGCTCGACATCCTCGCCTCCAACGCCGGCATCTTCCCCCAGGCCACGCTCGAAGACATGACCGAGGCCGACTGGGACCACATGCAGACGGTCAACGTGAAGAGCATGTTCTTCGTGGTCCAGGCGGCGCTGAAGGCGATGGCCCCGCGCGGCTACGGGCGGGTGGTGATCACCTCCTCGATCACCGGGCCGATCACCGGCTTCCCGGGCTGGAGCCACTACGGGGCGAGCAAGGCCGCGCAGCTGGGCTTCATGCGCAGCGCGGCGCTGGAGTACGCCAACCGCGGCATCACCGTGAACGCGGTGCAGCCGGGCAATATCCTCACCGCAGGGCTTGAGGCGCAGGGCGAGGCCTACCTGGACCAGCAGCGCGCGATCATCCCCACCCACACCCTGGGCACGCCGGAGGACATCGGCCACGCGGTGGCGTTCCTGGCTTCGCCCGAGGCCAAGTTCATCACCGGGCAGACGATCGTGGTGGACGGCGGGCAGATCCTGCCCGAGTCGCCGGAGGCGCTGCTCTAGGCGCCGGGCGCGGCACGCGCCCGGAACTCCCTGGCAGCGGGCCCGTCGATGCCCGGCTACCGGACGCGCCGACCGTCCTGATCGATGACGACTTCGCCGTCCTCCTTCGCGAACGGACGGGTCACCGCCGGCAATATGTCGAGCACGATTTCGGAAGGCCGGCACAGGCGGGTGCCCAGCGGCGTGGTGACGAACGGCCGGTTGATCAGGACGGGATCGGCCATCATGGCGTCGAGCAGCTGGTCGTCCGACAGAGACGGATCATCCAGACCCAGCTCGGCATACGGGGTGCCCTTCTGCCTCAGGGCCTCCCTTGTGCCCAGGCCCGCGGCCGCGATCAGCTCGATCAGGCGCTCACGTGACGGCGGCTGCCGCAGGTACTCGATGACCGTGGGCTCGATGCCGGCGTGGCGGATCAGGGCGAGCGTGTTGCGCGAGGTACCGCAGGCAGGGTTGTGATAGATGGTCGCGTTCATGGCTGCTCCTCACTGGCAGGTCGATGCGACCCGAGCGGCGCTCGCGGCTGCGGAGGCTTCCGCCAGCGCCGCAGCGGCCATGTCGCCCTTGCGCTCGCTGTAGCGGCTGGTGAGATAGTCGCTGCGGTCGCGCACCAGCAGGGTGAACTTCACCAGCTCCTCCATCACGTCGACCACGCGGTCGTAAAGGGGCGATGGCTTCATGCGGCCGTGGTCGTCGAACTCCTGCCAGGCCTTGGGCACCGATGACTGGTTGGGGATGGCCACCATGCGCATCCAGCGCCCGAGCACGCGCAGGGCGTTGACCACGTTGAACGACTGCGACCCACCGGATACCTGCATCACCGCCAGGGTGCGGCCCTGGGTCGGCCGCACGCCGCCTTCCTCCAGCGGCAGCCAGTCGATCTGGTTCTTGAACACTGCGGTGAGCGTGCCGTGGCGCTCCGGGCTGACCCACACGTGGCCTTCGGACCACTGCGACAGGGCGCGTAGCTCCTGCACCCGCGGATGGCCGGGCTCCACGCTGCCCTGGATCGGCAGGTCGTGCGGATCGAAGACCCGGGTGTCTGCGCCGAAATGGCGCAACAGGCGCTCGGCTTCCAGCGCCAGCTTGCGGCTGTAGGACTCCGGCCGCAGCGATCCGTACAGGATCAGGATCCGCGGCGGGTGCCCGGAGCCGTCCACCGCTAGGCGCCCCAGGCTGGGAACGTCCATCGCCAGCGGCGACAGGTTGGGCAGATCGGGAAGAGTCATCGTTGTCTCGCCGGGTTCAATTCGAGTATTCTAGAAAAATGGAACTGAAGAACGCAACCACGGCGTTGTCTGCCCTGGGACACCCCACGCGGCTGTCCGTCTTCCGGCTGCTCGTGGAGGCTGGCCCCGACGGGCGCATGCCCGGCGATATCGCCGAGGTACTGTCGCTGCCGGGCGCGACCCTGTCGTTTCATCTCAAGGAGCTGACCGCGGCGGGACTGATCCAGGGCGAGGCCCATGGTCGACACATCTGCTACCGCGCTGACTTCGAGGCGATGAACGGCCTTGTCGAGTTCCTGACGCGCAACTGCTGTGGGGGCGACCAGAGCCGCTGTCTCCCAACGGCCCGCCCGGGCACGCCGAAGACGGACAGGGCCTGAGCATGCTGCTTGCGCTGGGGATCTTCATCGCCACCATCGTCCTGGTCATCTGGCAGCCGCGCGGGCTCGGCGTTGGCTGGAGCGCGGCGCTGGGCGCGGCCATGGCGCTGCTGACCGGGGTGGTGGGGGTTTCAGACATCCCGGTCGTCTGGGGCATTGTCTGGAACGCCACCTTCACCTTCGTGGCGGTGATCATCATCAGCCTGGTGCTGGACGAAGCCGGCTTCTTCGAATGGGCCGCGCTGCACGTCGCACGCTGGGGCAGGGGCAGCGGGCGCAGGCTGTTCGTTTTCCTGGTGCTGCTGGGCGCAGCCGTGGCGGCGCTGTTCGCCAACGATGGCGCGGCGCTGATCCTGACCCCGATCGTCATCGCCATGCTGCTGGCGCTTCGGTTCAGCCCTGCCGCCACGCTCGCGTTCGTGATGGCCGCCGGCTTCATCGCCGACACCGCCAGCCTGCCGCTGGTGGTCTCGAACCTGGTCAATATCGTCTCGGCGGACTATTTCGGCATCGGCTTTGCCGAGTACGCCTCGGTCATGGTGCCGGTGAACCTGGTCTCGGTCGGCGCCACCCTGGTCATGCTGATGTGGTTCTTCCGCCGCGACATCCCGGCCGGCTATGACGTGACCCAGCTCAAGGACCCCCGATCGGCGATCGTGGATCGCACCACGTTCAATGCGGGCTGGGGCGTGCTGGCGCTGCTGCTGGTGGGGTTCTTCGGGCTGGAACGCGTTGGCGTGCCGATCAGCGTGGTGGCCGGGGCCGGGGCGCTGGTGCTGCTGGGGGTTGCAGCCAATGGGCACGTGATCCCGACCCGCAGGGTGGTGCGGGAGGCGCCCTGGCAGATCGTGGTGTTCTCGCTGGGCATGTACCTGGTGGTGTACGGCCTGCGCAACCAGGGGCTGACCGACCACCTGGCCGCGCTGCTCGACGGGTTCGCCGGCCACGGCCTGTGGGGCGCGGCCTTCGGGACCGGCCTGCTGACCGCGTTCCTGTCTTCGGTGATGAACAACATGCCCACGGTGCTGGTGGGCGCCCTGTCCATCGATGCCAGCCAGGCCGAAGGACCCGTGCGCGAGGCGATGATCTACGCCAACGTCATCGGCAGCGACCTGGGCCCGAAATTCACCCCGATCGGCAGCCTGGCCACGCTGCTGTGGCTGCACGTGCTGGCGCGCAAGGGCATGAGGATCACGTGGGGCTATTACTTCCGGGTGGGCGTCGTGCTGACGCTGCCGGTGCTGCTGGTCACCCTGGCGGCCCTGGTGATCCGGCTGGGACTGGCGTGATGGGGCTGGCCGCGCCGGTGCGCCGGCGCCCGTATAATTCTGAACTTGCCGGTACAGGATCGCGCATTGCATTCAGCCTGCATCTGCGATCCTGTCCCGTCGCCCGCCCCCATTCGCGCCCCCGCCGATGCCCGAATCCAATGACATCGTCGTCCGCCTGTCCGGCGTCCGCCTTGAGCGCGGGCCGCGCACGATCCTGTCGGACATCGACCTGGAAGTGCCGCGCGGCAGCGTGACCGCGGTGCTGGGGCCTTCGGGCTGCGGCAAGTCGACCCTGCTGGCGGCGATCACCGGCGAGCTGGACACCGCGGCGGGCAGCATCGAGGTCCTGGGCCAGCGGGTACCGCGCAAACAGCGCGCGCTGCTGGAGCTGCGCAAGGGCATCGGCATGCTGCTGCAGCACAACGGCCTGCTGACCGACCTGACCGCGGCCGAGAACATCGC
>JBQDAV010000001.1:49489-55676 GCA_052090405.1 Luteimonas sp. | reverse complement strand
AGCCTGGAAGTCGCCGACCGGGCGCTGGTGCTGGCCAACGGCAACATCGTGTTTTCAGGCACGCCGGCCGAACTGCAGGAAAGCACCGATCCGCTGGTCCGCCAGTTCCTGGACGGGCAGCCGGACGGGCCGATCGCGTTCGACGCCGCGCCGCGCGAGAGGGCCGCCTGATGGCCTTCGCAGATGCCGCCCGCTCCATCGGCCGTGCCGGCCTGTTCTCATTCTCGGTGCTGCGCGCGTCGAAGCCGACCAGGGACTTCTTCGCCGAGCTGGTGCGCGAGATCTACAAGATCGGCGGCCGCTCGCTGCCGATCATCGCCGTGGGTGGGGCCTTCGTGGGCCTGTCGCTGACCCTGCTCGCCTTCCGCGGGCTGGAGACCTTCGGCGCCACCAACCAGGTGAGCATCCTGATCGGCCTGGGGCTTTACCGGGAGCTGGCGCCGGTGCTGACCGCGCTGCTGTTCGTGGGCCGCGCCGGCTCATCGATCGCCGCCGAGCTCGGGCTGATGCGCGCCACCGACCAGATCACCGCGCTGGGGCTGATGGCCATCGACCCGGTGGCCAAGACCGTGGCCCCGCGCTTCTGGGCGGCGGTGATCACGGTACCGCTGCTGACCGGTTTCTTCTGCAGCTTTGCGATTGCCACCAGCTGGTTCCAGGGCGTGCAGGTGCTGGGCATCGACTCGGGCATGTTCTGGCAGCAGATGCAGGACGCGGTGGATTTCCGCAACGATTTCGTCAACGCGTTCATCAAGTCCGCCGTGTTCGGCGGCACCGCGGCGCTGGTGGCGTCCTACGTGGGCTACCACGCCGAGCCGACCATCGAAGGCACTTCGGTAGCCACCACCCGCGCGGTGGTCAACGCCTCGCTGCTGGTGCTGATGTTCAACTTCGTGATGTCCGCGTTCCTGTTCTGAGCGCGTGCGCAGAGAGAATCCTCCAATGAACCTGATTGTCCCCTCCACGTCCGCAGGTGATGTCCGATGAGCCAGGCCCGTGGTCCCCGTCTCGAATTCGCCGTTGGCGCCTTCCTGCTGCTGGCCCTGGCCACGCTGCTGGTGCTGGCGATCGCTTCCACCAACAACCGCTTCAGCCTCGGCTTTGGCGGCGACACGTACGAGTTGAACGCGCGCTTCACCGACCTGGGCCAGCTGCGGCCGCAGGCGCCGGTGAAGGTGGGCGGGGTGACCATCGGCCGGGTGGGCGGGATCACCCTGGACCCGGTGCGGTTTGATTCCATCGTTACCCTGGACATCGACGGCCGCTACAACGAGCTGCCGATCGACACCTCGGCCACCATCCTCACCGGCGGGCTGCTGGGCGAAAGCTACGTGGACCTGCAGCCGGGCGGCGACATGGAGTCGCTGCAACCGGGCGAGGAAATCGCCTTCACCACCCCGGCGGTGGACCTGATCCAGATGGTCGGCCGCTACATGTTCAGCGGACCGGGCGGTGACGACGACGCGCCGCAGCAGGCGCCCGCCGACGACATCTTCGCCCCCCAGCCGCTTCCTTCCTCCGAGGAGCAAATCCAATGAAACAGTGCATCCTTCCCCTGATCCTCGCTTCGACGCTGCTGGCCGCCGCCCCGACCCTGGCGCTGGCCCAGTCCACCGAATCCGGCGCTGCGCAGATGCAGGGCTCGCCCAGCGAACTGGTGCTCGACAACACCCAGCGCGTGCTGTCCACGCTGGAAGAGCGCCGCGACGAATTCACCCGCGACCGCGCGGCGCTGGAAGCGTTCGTGAAGAGCGAGTTCGAAACCATGTTCGACCGCGACTACGCCGCCCGCCAGGTGCTGGGCCGGCACGGCCGCGGCGCCGACGACGCCGAGATCGCCTACTTCGCCGACGCCCTGGCCGAGAGCCTGCTCAGCCGCTACGGCTCCTCGCTGCTGGACTTCAACACCCGGCTGCGGGTGCGGATCGCGTCGGAGAACGCGCTGCCGCGCGGGCTGGGCGTGCGCGTGGCCAGCGAGCTGCTGCGCCAGGGCGGCGAGCCGATCCCGGTCACCTACCTGATGCGCCAGAGCGGCGGGCAGTGGAAGGTGTTCGACGTGCAGGTGGAAGGGGTGAGCTTCGTGAGCACCTTCCGCCGCCAGTTCGACAACGAGCTGCAGAACAAGTCGATCCGCCAGGTGGCCAACGAGCTGCGCGGCGGCCAGGTCGAGGCCGATGCCGGGCTCTGACCGGGCCTCGGTGCGCCGCGACGGCGAGGCGCTGGTGTTCAGCGGCGCACTGCTGCGCGACGCCATCGCCGGCCTGTGGCCGCGGGCACTGGAAGCGCTGGACGGCGCGCGCAGCCTCGACCTGACCGCGGTGCCGCGCATCGACAGCGCCGGCCTGGCGCTGCTGTCGGCGCTGTCCGGCCGCGCCGGTGGAAGCATGGCGATCTCCGGCAGCCCCGAGGGGCTGGAGGAACTGCGCGCGGCCTATCGGCTGTCGTCGTCGCTGGCATTCGGCGATGGCCGGGTGCCGCAATAGTTGGCCTGGTCCCAGGGAAGCGGGTACTGACGTGATGAAGCAATCCTCCCCCACATCCACGATCCTGCTGCCGCTTGCCGGCGCGGTGCTGGCGCTGGCGCTCTCGGCCTGCGCCGGCGGCGACCAGGTGCGCGCCGGCACACCCCCGCCCGCGGCCGCGACGCCCGCCGCGGCGGACGCGGATCCCGGCTCCGTTCCCGCGGCTGCCAGCGACGCGACCGGCGAAGTCGCGATCGCCACTGACGCCGTCCAGCCGCCTGTCGCCGATGCATCCGGCGATCCCGCGGCGGCTGCCGAAGGCGCTGGCCAGGACGCGGACGATGTCGCCGGTCCGACCCAGGCTGAACTCGACTATGCCGCGATCTACGGCGAGGACGTGTACAACCCGGTCGCCGACCCCACGCTGCCGCCGCCGGCGCAGATGCCGACCAGCCACGACCCGTGGGAGCCCTTCAACCGGCGCATGCACGGCGTCAACAAGGCCATCGACCGGACCGTGGCACTGCCGCTGGCACGCGCCTACGTCAACGTCGTGCCGCGGCCCGTGCGGCTGGGGGTAGGCAACTTCTTCTCCAACCTCGGCCAGCCGGTGAGCGCGGTCAATGCCCTGCTGCAGGGCAAGCCGAAGCAGGCTGCGCAGGCGCTGGGCCGGTTCGTGCTCAACACCACGCTTGGCATCGGCGGCATCTTCGATCCGGCCAGCGACGCCAGCATCCCGCACCGCAGCGAGGACTTCGGCCAGACCCTGGGCGTGTGGGGCTGGGAGAGTTCGCGCTACCTGGAACTGCCGCTGTTCGGCCCGCGCACGGTGCGCGACGTGTTCGGCCTGGTCGGCGACGCGCCGCTCTCGCCGACCCGGCAGATCGACGACGACGCGGCCCGGATCGGGCTGCAGGGCCTGCAGCTGGTGGATATCCGCACCCAGCTGATGGCGGTGGACCGCATGCGCGAAGGCGCCGCGGACGAGTACGCCCTGGTCCGCGACGCCTGGCTGCAGCGCCGCAACTACCAGATCCACGGCGACCGCGGGGGCGAGGACGAATACGTGCTGCCCGACTACCTGCTCGACGACGAGGTCAATCCCACCGTCCCGGCCGACGCGATGCCGGTGCAGATCCCGGACATGTGAACCGGCGGGACGCCGGCCGGGCACCCGCTCTACGGTGCGTCGTCGGTGTCGTCGGTGTCGGTGTCTTCGCCCAGCAGCTGCTGGGCCTCGCCGCCAGACAGCGATTCCACCCCGCGCAGGCGGCGCTCGATGGTCCGCGTCTTGCGGCTGGCGTCGCCCAGGCTGCGGCCAACGGTGGTGATCTGGCGCTCGGCCTTCTCCAGGATGCCGGCGAACTTGCCGAACTCGCTCTTGACCGCGCCCAGCAGCTTCCACACCTCGCTTGAGCGCTGTTCGATCGCCAGGGTGCGAAAGCCCATCTGCAGGCTGTTGAGCAGGGCGGTGAAAGTAGTCGGGCCGGCCACCACGATGCGGTGCTCGCGCTGCAGGACGTCGACCAGGCCCGGGCGGCGGATGGTTTCCGCGTACAGGCCCTCGGTGGGCAGGAACATCACCGCGAAATCGGTGGTGTGCGGCGGCGCGACGTACTTCTCGCTGATCGACTTGGCCTGCACCCGGATGGCGCGCTCGAGCTGGTTGCCGCACAGGCGCACGGCTTCGACATCGCCCTGCTCCTGGGCGTCGAGCAGGCGCTCGTAGTCCTCGCGCGGGAACTTGCAGTCCACCGGCAGCCATACCGGCTCGTCGTCATCGCGCCGGCCGGGCAGCCGGATGGCGAAGTCCACCGCCTCGGCCGAATCCGGGCGCACCCGCACCTCGCGCCCGTACTGCTCGGCGATCAGCACCTGCTCCAGGATGTTTTCCAGCTGCACCTCGCCCCAGCCGCCGCGGTTCTTGACGTTGGTCAACACCCGCTTCAGGTCGCCCACGCCGGTGGCCAGCTGCTGCATCTCCCCCAGCCCGCGCTGGACCTGCTCCAGCCGATCGGACACCAGCTTGAACGAGGAATCCAGGCGGGTGTTGAGGGTGGACTGCAGCTTCTCGTCGACGGTTTCGCGCATCTTCTCCAGCTTCTGCGCGTTGTCGGCCTGCAGCGCCTGCAGCTGCTTTTCCAGGGTGGCGCGCATCTCGCCGATGCCCCGCTCGTTGCGCTCGACCAGCTCGTTGAGCCGCTGGCCAAGCCTGTCGGCGAACCGCTGCTGCTGTTCGCCGCCCTCCAGCCGCGCCTTGCGCGCGTCCTCGGTGAGCGAATCGCGCAGCACGTCCAGGCGCTGGTCGGTGCGCGTGGTCAGCTCGTTCAGGCGCACGCCGAAGGCGTCGATGCGCTGTTCCTGGGACGCGGACAGGCTGGCGAGCTGCTGGTGCAGCTCACCGCGGCCTACGCGCTGCTCCTCACGCAGCGCCTGTTCCAGCCGCACCTCCGGGCGCCGCAGCACCAGTACCAGCAGCAGCGCCACGGCCGCCACCAGCAGCACGGCGATCAGGATCAAAAGGGGCTGTGTATCCATCCGCCCAGTGTAGCCCCCGGCGTCTCACCGGCTGCGCCAGGCCGCCGGAAGACCGCATGACAGATGACCCATGCGCCGGCCACCGCGCGGGCGGACACTGCTGCCACGGCC
The DNA here is from genome assembly GCA_052090405.1 of Luteimonas sp. GTDB lineage: Bacteria > Pseudomonadota > Gammaproteobacteria > Xanthomonadales > Xanthomonadaceae > Luteimonas. The sequence continues at coordinate 50,565 of JBQDAV010000001.1, read as the reverse complement.
ACAGTCCAGGGACAACCCATGCCACGCGTATTTTCGAGCCTGCTGTTCGCCCTGTTTTGCACGGGGCTCGCATCCATTCCGCAGGCGCGCGCGCAGGCCCCTGCCGGCGACGACATTGCCCGCGCCCGGGCGGTGGTCGAGGACCTGATGCGCATCCCCGGCCCGGACGGCGTGCAGGAGACCTACGCCGCGCGCATCGGCGGCATCGACCAGTGGATCAGCATCCGCGGCCAGGACCGGGCCAACCCCGCCATCCTGTTCGTGCACGGTGGCCCGGCCACGCCCACCATCCCGAGCCTGTGGCAGTTCCAGCGCCCGCTCGAGGACTACTTCACGATGGTCAACTACGACCAGCGCGGGGCCGGCAAGACCTTCCTGGCCAATGATCCCGAAGCGGTCTCGGACACCGTCCACGTGCAGCAGTTCGTCGACGACCTGATCGAGGTTGCCGAGCACACGCGCGACAAGCTGGGCAAGGACCGGCTGATCCTGATGGCGCACAGCTGGGGCACGATCCCGGCCATGCACGCGGCGCTGCAGCGGCCGGACCTGTTCCACGCCTACGTCGGCGTCGGCCAGGTGATCAACGTGCGCGACAACGAGCGGCTGAGCATCGCCTGGGGGCTGGAGCAGGCGCGGCGCCACGGCAACGCCGAGGCGGTGGCGGAGATGGAGTCGATCATGCCCTACCCGGGCGACGAGCCGATCACCCGCGAGCGCATCGTCATCGCGCGCAAGTGGCCGCAGCACTACGGCGGCATGGCCGCGTTCCGCGACGAGACCAACCTGTGGTTCTACGGCGCCGCGCGGCTGTCGCCCGACTACGACGCCGACGACCGGGCCGCGCTCAACGCCGGCAGCCTGTTCACCCTGGGCAGGGTGCTGGACGAGTTCGTCCAGGTCGACTTCAAGCCGGTACGCGAATTCCCGATCCCGGTGGTGATGCTCATGGGCCGCCACGACTACACCACGCCCTCGCAGCTGATCGCCGAGTGGCTGCAGCGCGTGGAGGCGCCGTACAAGCACGGGGTGTGGTTCGAGCGATCGGCACACATGCTGCCGTGGGAGGAGCCGGG
>JBQDAV010000001.1:0-49389 GCA_052090405.1 Luteimonas sp. | reverse complement strand
GGCATGGTCGCCACCACGCGGATCGGCAGGTCATGCGGGCCGACGGCCTGGTTGCCGGCGGCGTCCTCGGCGAAGGCGCGGATGATGTAGTCGCCGGGTGGCAGTCCGGACGGCTGCCAGTGTTCGATCGCCAGCTCGTTGGCGCGCACCCGGTTGTTGGCCACGTACAGGAAGCGGGTGCGGGCGGCGCCATGCACGGTGATGCCGCTGCTGGCGGCGTAGGCCACCTTCACCGCGTCCGGGTAGGGCGGCATGCGCGAGAAGTCGATGTTCATGGCCGGCCGGGTGTGGCCGGGCAGCATGGCGCCGTCGGCCGCCAGCAGCTGCCAGCCGACCCGGTGCAGGCCCAGGCGCCGGCGCGCGAGGTTGCCGTCCACCTGGTCCCAGGCCTCGACCACGATCTGCACGCCGCCGCGGTCCTGCGGCACCAGCACCCGGCCCTGCGCGCGATCGGCGATCGGCTGGTCGTTTTCGTCCAGCAGCGACACGGCATCGATCCGCGGCACCACGGTGTCGATGTAGTTGACCAGGCCCAGCCGGATCGCGTTGAGCTGGTGGCCGTAGGGGCCGACGATCAGGTGCGTGTGGGCCTGGGCGTTGATGGTGCCCAGCGCCTCACCGGCGGCGAAGCGGGTGCCGCGGGGGATCCGTATCTGCTCCAGCCGGCCGTCCCCGTCCTCCACGAACAGGAACTTCGCCGGATCAAGGTTGCGCCCCTGTGGCGTGCGCCCGACCCGCAGGTGCAGGTAGGTCAGCTCGTCGGTGGCGATGCCCTCGGCCTGGCCGCCGAAGCTCCAGGCGGCCCGCGGCGAGCTGACCTTGGTGTCGGCGATGGACAGCACCCGCGCGCCGACGTCGCCGCGGATGTCCAGGCCGTTGTGCAGGTGGCTGCGGCTTTCACCGCGGAAGTTGCCGCGCACCTCGCCCAGGGTGCCGACTACTTCGTGCCAGCCGTCCTGCGGCGCCAGCGGCCAGCGGCCGGCAGTGGCGGGCAGCCGGCGCTCGGGATTGGGGCCAACCGGACCATCGCGTTCGCCGGCGGCGCGCGGCGAGAGCCGGTGCAGGCGGTGGCCGGCGGCGTCGGCCAGCAGCAGGCTGCCGTCCGCTTCCAGCCACAGCGCCGACGGCCGGGCGAACCACTGCGCGCCGTCCTCGCCGGCCAGCACGCGCACGCGGCCCTCCGGGTCCAGCTGCAGCACCCGCCCCGGTGAAAGCTCGGCCACGTACAGGTGGCCGTCGTGGGTGGCCGCCAGCGACAGCGGGCGGCCCAGGGACACGCCGGTGTCCTGCCACGGCGACGGCCGCCAGGTGTCGACCAGGCCGTCGGGCTCGATCCGGCGCAGCGCGCGGTTGCCGGTATCGGCCACCCACAGCCGGCCGGTGCCGTCGAAGGCCAGCGCGGTCGGGGTGTCGAAGCGCGCCTGCGGGCCCCAGGCGTTGCGGAAGCCGGGCTCACTACCACCGGCGACGGTGCGCACGCGGCCGTCGGGTTCGATCACGCGAATGCGGTCGTTCCAGGTGTCGGCCACGTACACCCGGCCGTACGGATCCACCGCCACGCCCATCGGCCCGTGGAAGCGCGCCTGCCCCGCCGGGCCGTCGCGGAAGCCGGCAGTGCCGTCGCCGGCCAGCGTGCTCACGGTGCCGTCGGGCGTGATCCGGCGGATGGCGTGGTTGCCGGTATCGGCGACATACAGGGTGCCCTGCGCGTCGATCGCCAGCGCGGACGGGGTGTGCAGGCGCGCCGCGGAACCGACGCCGTCGGCAAAGCCCTCCTCGCCACCGGCCAGGGTGCGCACCGTGCCGTCCGGCGCGATGTGGCGGATGCGATTGGCCTGGCCGCCGTCGGCCACGTACAGGCTGCCGTCCTGCCCGCGCACCAGGCCCCAGGGTTCGTCGAAGCGCGCACGCACCAGCGGCCCGTCGCGCACGCCGCGGTGGCCATCACCGGCCACCAGTCCGATCTGCGCCTGCCAGTCGAACGTGGTGTCCGGCGAACCGGGATCGGGCGCATCGCCCGGCGGCCAGACAAAGGTCGCCGCCAGCGCCAGCGCGACCAGCACGACGGTCGCGGCCAGCGCCCGTCGCGCCCCCGGGCGCGGGGTCCGGCGGCGCCGGTTCAATCCAGTACGCGGCAGAAGGCCGCCTTCAGATACCGCGATTCCTGCACGTCGGCCAGGAACGGATGGTCGGCGCCGGCGCCGGTCACCTTGAGCACCTGCAGCGTGCGCCCGGCGTAGAAGGCGGCCCGGCGCAGCATGTCCAGGAACTGCTCCTCGCTGACCAGCCCAGTGCAGGAGAACGTGGCGAACAGCCCCCCGGGCTTCACCGCGCCCAGCGCCAGCTTGTTCATGTCCAGGTATTTCTTCAGCGCCGGGATCACCTGGTTGCGGTCGCGGGTCATCTTGGCCGGGTCCAGCACCACCACGTCCCAGGCATCGCCGCGCGCGGCGGCGTCGCGCAGCCAGGGGAAGATATCGGCCTGGACGAAGCGCACCCGCGCGTCGTTGAGCTTCGCGTTGCCGCGGGCGATCCCGAGCACGTCCTCGTCGATATCCACGCCGGTCACGTCCAGCGCGCCGCGCGCGGCAGCGTAAATGCCGAAGCCGCCGGTGTTGCAGCACAGGTCAAGCACGCGCTTGCCGGCGCACTGGCGCGACAGCCACTCGCGGTTGTCGCGCTGGTCGGCGAAGAAGCCGGTCTTGTGCGCACCGGCCGGGTCGGCGCGGAAGCGCACGCCGTGCTCGGTGATCACGGCCGGCTCGGCCGGCACGCTGCCGCGGAAGTCGAAGCTCTCCTGCTTTTGCACGTGCTCGTCGGCGGAGCTGTGGAAGCGGCAGCCGGGGAAGTGTTCGCGCAGGGCGTCGAAGATCCATTCGCGATGGCGGAACATGCCGGCGGAGAAGAATTCCACCACCAGCAGGTCGGCATAGCGGTCCACCACCAGCCCGGACAGGCCGTCGCCCTCGCTGTGCACCGCACGCCAGGCGTCGGACACCTCGTCCAGGCGCAGGATGTCGCGGCGCAGGCGCACCGCCGCGCCGATCCTGCGCGCGAACCAGGCGGCATCCACCGCCACGTCCGGATTCTTTTCCAGGATCCGGATGGCGATGCGCGAATGGCCGTTGTAGAAACCGCGGCCGATCCACTCCCCGTCCACGCCGACCACGTCGACGATGCTGCCGGGCTTTGGCCGCTGCGCGGGCTTTTCGACCAGGCGCTGGAAGATCCAGGGGTGGGAGGAGCGCCAGGCGTTCTTGAGCCTGACGGTGGGCAGTGATTGATCCATGGGGAGGATTCTACGGCCCACCGCGTGCGGCGCGGTTGCATCCCCCGGATCCGGCGCCATTGTGGAGACCATGGACCTGCACCTGCCCGAGGCGCCCGCCGATCCGAAGGCCCAGCGCGCGGCCGATCGCCGCCGGCTGGGCCGCGCGTTCAAGCTGAGCCTGGCCTTCGTGGCCCTGCTGGCGGTGATGTTCGGGGTCCAGGGCCTGATCGACTGGCGCCCGTTTGCGATCGCACCGCGCGAGTTCGCCGGCCTGCTGGGCGTGCTGACCGCGCCGCTGCTGCACGGCTCGCCCGAGCACCTGATGGCCAACGCCGGCGCGCTGCTGCTGCTGGGCACGCTGACCTTCATGCTCTACCCGCGCGCCGCGCCGCGTGCGGTGCCGCTGATGTGGCTCGGCGCGGGGCTGTGCGCGTGGTGGCTGGGCGATCCCGGCTCGCGCCACCTGGGCGCCAGCGGCGTGACCCACGGGCTGATGTTCCTGCTGTTCGTGCTGGGCCTGCTGCGCCGCGACCGGCCCTCGGTGGCCGCCGGCATGATCGCGTTCTTCTTCTACGGCGGCATGCTGCTCACGGTGCTGCCGCAGGAGCCGGGCGTGTCGTGGCAGTCGCACCTGGGCGGGGCGGTCGGCGGCGTGCTGGCGGCGTGGCTGTTCCGGCGCGCCGATCCCGCGGTGCCGAGGCGCAAGTACAGCTGGGAGCTGGAGGAAGAGCAAGCCGACGCCGAACTGCAGCGCGGCGAAAACCCGCTGGAGCCACCCGCGCCAAGCGAGGTGCCGGTGCTGTGGGAGCGGCCGGAGCCGCCGCGCGGCACCGTGCTGCCGTTCCGCAGCCGCAACCAGGACGACGACCCGCCCCGGTAGGCCGTGCCACGTGTTCTCCTACGCGGGGTCCGGCATCGGCCGCAGCTTGCGGCCGATCACCGCGCAGTAGTGCAGCGGGTTGCCTTCGATCGAGATCCGGTGACGGTAGCGCTCCAGGTGGTAGAGCTGCATGAATTCGCCCGACACCAGCTGCTTGATGAACACCGCCAGGCCGCTGGAGTCGGATTCGCCGAGGAAGGTTTCCTTGATGTTGAACGCGATCCAGCCGCCATCGGCAATCAGGTTGAAGGCGCGGTGGAAGGCGGCCACCGGGATGTCGTCGTAGCCCAACGCGGCGATGGTGGTCAGGCAGTTGAAGTCCCAGCCGCCGAGCGACTTCATCAGCGCCTCGTCGTGGCGGCTGAGGTCGCCGACGAAGTAGGCGTCGTACACGCCGGGCCGGTCACGCCACAGCGCGTCCATGGCGATCTCGGAGATATCCGCGCCCACCAGCCGCGACACGCCGTAGTGCGCCAGCTCCTGGCCCATCATGCCGTTGCCGGCGCCGAAATCGAGCACCCGCTGGCGGTTGAGGTCGTCGCCGGCGGCGGCCAGCACCTCGTGCAGGCGCTGGGCCAGGAACCGCGGCGAATCGCATTTGAGCCGGTCGTAGAAGATCTGCTCGTACAGCCCGGGCAGGCTGTAGATGCGGTCGTAGTCGTGGAAGCGGATGTGTTCGGCGCGGCCGTCCTCGTGGTCGAGCACGAAGTAGACGTCGCTCTCGCGTTCGCTGGTGAAATCCAGCTCCGGCAAGCGGATGCGATGGCGCACGGTCTGTTTCATGGTGGTCCCCTCAATCATCGATGGTGGGCTATTGCCTGGCCGCCAGGCGCAGGCCGCGCGGCGTCAGCACGCGCTCGATGAGTTCGAACGCGCCCTGCGCGGCCAGCGCCAGCAGCGCGGCCGGCACCGCGCCTTCCAGGATCAGCCCGATGTCGTCGAGCCGGATGCCGGCCAGGATCGGCTGGCCGTAGCCGCCGGCACCGATCAATGCGCCCAGGGTGGCGGTACCGACGTTGATCACCGCCGCGGTCTTGACCCCGGCCAGGATGGTGCGCAGCGCCAGCGGCAGTTCGATCCGCCACAGGCGGGTGCGCGGCTGCAGGCCGATCGCGGCGGCGGTCTCGCGCAACTCGCGCGGGATACCGGTCAGCCCCGCATGGGTGTTGCGCACGACCGGCAGAAGACTGTACAGGAACAGTGCCGCGATCGCAGGCCAGGTGCCGATGCCGAACAGCGGGATCATGAACACGAATACCGCCAGCGACGGCAGCGTCTGCAGCAGGCCGGTGAAGGTGAGCACCACCTGTCCCAGCCGCGGCCGGCGCGCGGCGAACACGCCCAGCGGCAGCGCCACCAGCAGGGCGAGGCCGAGCGAGATTCCCACCAGCGCCAGGTGCTCCCAGGTGCGCTGCGCAATCCGCGACGCACGCGTGCGCGCCTGCGGCGCCTCCACGCCCAGCCAGTCGGCGGCCACCGCGGCTTCGGCCTCCTGGTCGATCTTCACCCGCGCGTTGAGGCGCTGCATGGTGGCGTCGTCGATGCTGCCGGCCAGGCCTTCGACTGCGGCCACGGTCGCCGGCGCGCGCTGCGCCAGGTCGGTGCGGTACAGGTACACCGCCTCGTAGGACGGAAAGTAATCCTGGTCGTCCTCCAGCACCGCCAGTCCGTAATAGGCGATCTCCGCATCGGTGCGGTACAGGTCGGTGACGTCGATCGCACCGCTGGCCAGGCCGCGGTAGGCCAGGTCGTGGTCCAGGCCGTTGGCCGACTGCGGCAGGCGATACGCGGCGCGCAGGCCGGGCCAGCCGTCTTCGCGCTGCATGAACTCGTTGCCGAAGCCGAACGCCAGGCCTGGGTGCGCACGCAGGTCGCCGATGCTGGTGATGCCCAGCTCGTCCGCACGTTCGGCGCGCATGCCCAGCGCGTAGCTGTTGTCGAAGCCCAGCGGCGCGGTCATCTGCACGCCGACTTCCGCCAGCGCCGCGCGCAGCGCCTCGATGTCCGCCCCCGGCATCCGCAGCAGCTCCTGGGCCAGGGTGCCGGTGTATTCGACATAGGCGTCGATCTCGCCGTCGATGAGCGCCCGCCAGACAATGCGGGTGCCGCCCAGCTGGCGCCGGTGCCGCGCCTGGTCTCCGGCCTGGCGCGAAACGCCTGCACCGATTTCGCCCAGCACCACCGACTCGGTGAAGTTCTTGGAGCCGATCGTCACCGCCGCGCCGTCGCCGTCCTGCGCGTGCGCCGCAAAGCACAGGCCCAGCAACAGCGGCAGCACGAGGCGGATCATGCGGACTCGTCCAGGCTGCGCTGGGCGGTCATGAACTCACGCACGAACGGGTCGGCTGGCGAGCGCACCAACTCACCCGCCGGCCCCTGCTGCACGATGCTCCCGCGCCGCAGCAGCACCAGGGTGTCGGCCAGGTACGCAGCCTCGGCGACGTCGTGGGTCACCAGCACCACGGTCTTGCCCAGTTCGGCGAACAGCTCGCGCATCTGCGCCTGCAGCTCGTGGCGCACGATCGGGTCGAGCGCGCCGAGCGGCTCGTCGAGCAGCAGCACCTTGGGATCGAGCATCAGCGCGCGGATCAGGCCCACCCGCTGGCGCTGGCCGCCGGACAGCTGGGCCGGATAGCGCTGCAACGCATCACCGGGCAGCCGGCACAGCTGCGCCAACTCTTCCATGCGCGTATCGATGCGCGCGCGCTCCCAGCCCAGGGTGCGCGCCAGCAGGGCGACATTGCCGGCCGCGGTCAGGTGCGGAAACAGCCCACCCTCCTGGATCACGTAGCCAATGCGGCGCCGCTGCTCCAGCAGGCCTTCGCGGCGCAGCGGTTCGCCGTCGAAGCGCACTTCGCCGCTGTCAGGCCATTCCAGCCCGATCAGCATCCGCAGCACGGTGGACTTGCCGGCCCCGCTCGGGCCGATCAGCGCGGTGGTCTCGCCCGCGGCAATGCGCAGGTCGACCGCGTCCAGGGCAACGGTCCGACCGTAGCGCTTGTCGACGGCGCGCAGTTCGAACATCGATCCAGCCTAGCGCATTGCCCCTGCTGTCATCGCGATGACGGTCCGCTAGACTCGCGCCATGCGCACACTCATCCTCGCCCCGCTGCTCGCAGTGCTGGCCGCCGGCTGCGCCGACGGCACTCAGCCCGTCCCCGAGTCCGCCGACCCGATGCCCGATCCCATCGACGCGCTGATGACCGACTACACCGGTGATGTGCCGGGCGCCGCAGTGCTGGTGCTGCGCGAAGGCGAGCCGGTGGTGCGAAAAGGCTACGGCCTGGCCGACGTGGAAGCCGGCGTGGAAGTGACGCCGCAGACCAACTTCCGCCTGGCCTCGGTGAGCAAGGCGTTCACCGCCGCCACCGTGCTGCTGCTGGCCGAGGACGGCCTGGTGCAGCTGGACGATCCGGTGCGCAAGTGGCTGCCCTCGCTGCCCGAAGCAACGGACGAAGTCACCATCCACCACCTGCTCAGCCACACCTCGGGCCTGATCGACTACGAAGACGTCATGCCCGAAGGCCTGGACCGGCAGGTGCGCGACGCCGATGTGCTGGAAATCCTGGAAGGCCAGGACCGGCTGTACTTCGCCCCGGGCAGCCAGTACCGCTACAGCAACAGCGCCTACGCGCTGCTGACCCTGATCGTGGAGGCGGCTGCGGGCGTGGACTATCCGGACTTCCTGCGCGAGCGCATCTTCGCCCCGCTGGGCATGGACCACAGCGTGGCCTTCGTCGACGGCGAGTCGACCGTCGCCAACCGCGCCTTTGGCCACAGCCTGGTCGACGGCGCCTGGACCCGCACCGACCAGAGCCCGACCAGCGCGGTGCTGGGCGACGGCGGCATCTACAGCTCGCTGGACGACATGGCGAAGTGGGACGCGGCGCTGTACGACGACCGGCTGCTGTCGGATGAAACCCGCGCGCTGGCGTTCGCCGACCAGACCGGCGTGCCGGTGGACGAGGACAACGTGCATGCCTACGGCTACGGCTGGCGCCTGGACGGCGAGCGCCTGTGGCACTCGGGCGAGACCATGGGCTTTCGCAACGTGATCATCCGCGACCCGTCGCAGCGCCTGACCGTGCTGGTGCTGACCAACCGCAACGCCCCGCGGCCGTATCCGCTGGCACGGCGGATCATGGACGAGGTTTCCCGCTGAGGCGGGCCCGGCGCCGCCCTCACCCGTCATTTCCGCCTTCGCGGGAATGACAATGGGGCGTCAACGACACCCGAGACCCACCATGTCCCGAACGCTGCGCATCCTCCTGGTCCTGATCGTGCTCGCGGCGCTGGCCGCCGTCGGCTGGCGCTGCATGCGGCCGGCGCCGGAGACCGTCGCCCCGGGCGAAGCGCCGACCCCCATCGCCGACGCCGCGCCGCAGTCCGACGACCCGGCCGCGCAGCGGATCGCCGCCGACCTGCGCCGGCTGGCGCACGACGACATGCAGGGCCGCGAAACCGGCACGCCGGGCTTCGAACTCGCCGCAGCGCACGTGGCCGCGCGCATGGCCGATGCCGGCCTGGAGCCGGCCGGCGACGGCGGCACCTGGTTCCAGCGCGTGCCGCTGCTGACCGGCACGCCGCTGCGCGAGGGCGCGCGGCTGGCGGTGGAGCGCGACGGCGAGGTGGACGAGTTGCGCTTCGGCGACGACTTCCTGCCGTGGTCGAATTTCAACGCCGGCGCGCATTCGGTGCAGGCGCCTGCGGCATTCGTCGGCCACGCCATCCACGCGCCGGCGCTTGGCCACGACGACTTCGCCGGCATCGACCTGCGCGGCAAGGTCGCCGTGCTGCTGCCGGGCGCGCCGGACAGCTTCGACCACAACGCACGGGCGTTTCATTCGGCCACGGGCGAGAAGCTGCAGGCGATCGTGGATCGCGGCGCAGTGGGCGCGGTGATCGTGTCCTCGCCGCAGTTCGAGGCGCGGCTGCCGTGGGCACGGCTGCAGGCGTCCTGGGACAAGCCGGCGATGCGCCTGCGTGACGCCGAGGGCATTGCGGTGGATGGCTTTCCGCAGCTGCAGGCGGTTGCGGCGGTGGGCGTGACCGCCGCCGACCGACTGCTGTTCGCCACGGGCCGGCCGGCGGCACAGGTGTTCGACGACGCGCGCGAGGGCACCGGGCGCGGCTTCGACCTGGCCGGTACCGTGCGGATCGAAGGCGGCACCCGGATCGAGGCGATCGAATCGCACAACGTCATCGGCCGCCTGCCCGGCAGCGACCCGGCGCTGGCCGACGAGCACGTGGTGCATACCGCGCACCTGGACCACGTGGGCGTGATTGCCATGCGCGAAGGCGATGCGATCCACAGCGGCGCGCTCGACAACGCGCTGGGCGTGGCGATCATGCTTGAGGCCGCCCGCACCCTGGCCGATGCGGAAACAGCGCCGCGGCGCTCGCAGCTCTTCGCCGCGCTCACCGGCGAGGAGCAGGGCCTGCTGGGGGCGCAGCACTTCGTCGCCCGGCCCACGGTGCCGCGCGGGGGGCTGGTGGCCAACATCAACATCGACATGCCGGTGCTGCTGGCGCCCAGCACCGACGCGGTGGCGATTGGCGCGGAGCATTCGACCCTTCAGGCGGCGGTGGAGGCGGCGGCCGAAGAAGTCGGGGTGAAGCTGTCACCGGATCCGTTTCCGGAGGAAGTCACCTTCGTGCGCAGCGACCAGTACGCATTCGTGCGCGCGGGCATCCCCGCGCTGTACCTGGATGGCGGGGTGGAGTCGGCGGACGGCGAACGCGACCCGCTGCTGGCACTGACCTACTTCCTGCGCAACTGCTACCACCAGCCCTGCGACGACGCGACCCAGCCGATCCAGTACGACGATGCCGCCCGCCTGGCCCGCCTGAGCGCGGCCATCGCCACCCGCGTCGGCAACGATGACGAACGCCCGCGGTGGAATCCCGACGACTTCTTCGGCGAGCGGTTCGGCACCACGCACTGACCCGATGTTCCGCTCCCCCACCCCGGCCGAGAAGATCGGCCTGTCGATCGCCGTGGCCACCGGTCTTTACGGCGTGTCGTTCGGCGCGCTGGCGGTGGCCGCGGGGCTGTCGTTCTGGCAGACGGTCGCGCTCAGCCTGTTGATGTTCACTGGCGGCTCGCAGTTCGCCTTCATCGGGGTGATCGGCGGCGGCGGCACCGGTGCGGCGGCGTTCGGGGCGGCAACGCTGCTGGGAGTACGCAACGCGGTGTACGGCATGCAGGTCAACCAGTGGCTGCGCCCGCGCGGATGGCGCCGGCTGGCGGCCGCCCAGGTGACGATCGACGAATCCACGGCGACCGCTGCCTCGCAGCGCGATCCGGATGAGCAACGGCGCGCCTTCTGGGCCGCGGGGCTGGGGATCTACGTACTGTGGAACCTGGCCACCGCGCTGGGAGCGGTACTGGGCGATGCGCTTGGCGATCCGCGGCAGTGGGGGCTGGACGGCGCCGCGGTGGCGGCGTTTCTGGGGCTGCTGTGGCCGCGGCTGCGCGGCCGCGAGCCGGTGGCGCTGGCGGTGGCCTGCGCGCTGGTGACGGTGCTGGTCCTGCCGTGGACGCCGCCCGGGGTGCCGATCCTGATCGCGGCGCTGGTGGCGGCGGCGCTCGGCTGGCGCGGACCGGTGCTGCCGGCTGCGCTGCGGAGGCGCGGCTGATGTCGGCGTGGGGCTGGATCCTGCTGGCGTCGCTGGTCGCCTTCGCCACCAAGCTGGCCGGCCACCTGGTGCCGGAGCGCTGGCTGGCCGGGCCGCGGATGGCCCGGATGACCGGCATGCTCACCGTCGGCCTGCTGGCGTCGCTCACGGCCATGAACACGTTCGCCGGCGGCGGCGGGCTGGTCTTCGACGCACGGATCGGGGCGCTGTTGGCAGCCGCGGCGGCGCTGGCGCTGCGGGTGCCGTTCCTGGGCGTGGTGGCCATCGGGGCGGCCGCGGCGGCACTGCTGCGGCTGGCGGGAATGCCCTGACCTGCCAGCGCCGGGTGGCCTTCAGCTTCGGACAGGGTGGCCACCGCTATGCTTCGATCGATGTCTCCGCGCACCTCACGCTTCCACTTGGCCCTGGTCCTGGCCTGCGCCGGCCTGCTGCTGCTCGCCGCCTGCGGGCACAACGAGGTGCGCCCGGTCGCACCGGTGGCGATCGATCCGACGCCGGCCCCGCTGCCCGCCCCGCCGCCGGTGCGGGTGGGCTTGGCGCTGGGCGGCGGCGCGGCCAAGGGCTTCGCCCACATCGGGGTGATCAAGATGCTCGAGGCCAACGGGATCGGGATCGACGTGGTGGCCGGGACCAGCGCGGGCAGCGTGGTCGGGGCGATGTATGCCGGCGGGATGGACGCGTTCGCGCTGCAGGAGCACGCGGTTGCGCTGGACGAAGCCTCGATCCGCGACGTGCGGCTGTTCTCCGGCGGGCTGCTGCAGGGGCAGAAGCTGCAGGACTACGTCAACGAACAGGTCGGCAACCGTCCGATCGAACGGCTCGGCAAGCCGTTTGCGGCGGTGTCCACGCGCCTGGACACGGGCGAGCGCGCGGTGTTCGTGCGCGGCAACGCCGGCCAGGCGGTGCGTGCTTCAAGTGCGGTGCCGGGGGTGTTCGAGCCGACGCGGATCGGCGGGCACAGCTACGTCGACGGCGGGGTGGTCAGCCCGGTACCGGTGGACGCGGCGCGCCAGCTCGGCGCCGACGTGGTGATCGCGGTGGACATCTCGACCAAAGCCAGCGGCAGCGCGCCGGAGCACATGCTGGGCATCGTCAACCAGTCGCTGGCGATCATGGGCCAGCGGCTGGGTGAGCAGGAGCGGGCACGGGCGGAGGTGGTGATCCGGCCGGAGGTCAACGATATCGGCCCGGCCGATTTCAGCCAGCGCGCGCGGGCCATCGCCGACGGCGAGCGCGCCGCGCTGGCAGCCATGACGCAGGTCCGCGAAGCGATCCGGCAGGTACAGGCACGGCGGACCGCAGCGTTGGCGCCCGCACCAGAACCGGCCCCGACCACGTGCGAGCGCAGCTGGGTGCAGGCGCTCAATCCGTTCCGGGGGCAAGCGGCCTGTATGGAGTCGACACAGGCTGATTGATCCTCGCGGCCGCGCGCCCACCTCGGCCGTCCCCGTCCCGTCCCGTCCACGACCCGGAGTCTTGATGCCAAGAGAAACCCTCAACCCCGATAGCGTGTTCAACACCCTGCAATACGGCTTCAGCCAAGCGGTGCTCGTCCAGGATGGGCGGCGCATGCTGCTGTCCGGCCAGGTCGGGGTGGACGCCAGCGAGCGCACCGTGGCCGGCGGGCTGGCCGCCCAGGTCGATACGGCGTTCGACAACATCGGCCGCATCCTCGCCGAAGCCGGCGGCGACTTCGGCCACGTCGCCATGCTGCGGATCTACATCGTCGAATCGGCGCGGCACGAACAGGAGTGCATCGTCGAGGCGCTGCGCGCGCGCTTTCCACAGGCGCCGCCGGCCACGTCCTGGATCATCGTCAGCGGGCTGTCGGAGCCGGAGTGGCTGGTCGAGATCGAAGCCGAGGCGGTGCTGCCGGAAGTCGCCTGACGCGGGGCCCGGCGACGGCTACCAGAGGTTCATGTCCCAGGCTAGCAGCCTGCGGATCTGGTTCGGAAGCAGCATCACCAGCGCCTGGAGCAGCGCGCACAGCGCCAGGACGCCGACGGTTTCGGCGGGCGCGCCGAGCCAGTGGGCAAGCCCGGCCAGCAGGCCGAACAGTGCGCTGTAGAGCGCAAGCTTCGCCCGGCTGACGGGCGGATTGAACTCATCGTGCGGCCGTGCTTCCACCCGCCCCGCTGCTTTCCTGCCGCGCGGCCTGCTGGCGAACGAGTACGCCCGTCCCGGCGGCAGCGTCGCGAATCCCAGCAGGCCCATGCTCACCGCGAGCAAGGCCGCGACGAGGGTGACGATCCCGGACGCCTGGTAGTGGAACAGCAGCCAGGCGGCCAGTGCGCCGACCAGCGCGATCACCAGCCAGGAGACGCGCCCGACCGGGACGTGTTCGCGGACTGTTGAGCGGTTTCGCTTCATATCCTCCTCCCTGGCACCCCCGCAACGTGTAACGCCTGCCCGGCCGCGGTTCAACCCGGCAGCGGCAGCCCGCGGAATTCCTTGACCGTGCGCAGCACGAAGTTGGAGTTGACGTCGGCCACGCCGGCGGCGTTGAGCAGGCGGTCGAGCAGGAAGCGGGAAAAGTGGTCCAGGTCCTCGACCACCACCTGCAGCAGGTAGTCCATGTCGCCGCTCAGCGCGTGGCAGGCGACCACCTCGTTCCAGGACTGCACCGCGGTGGTGAAGCGTTCCACGTGCCCGGCATCGTGCTTTTCCAGCTGCACCCGCACGAACGCCTGCAGGCCCAGACCGATGCGCTCGGCGTCCAGCTCCACCCGGTAGCCGGCGATCACCCCGCTGCGCTCCAGCCGCTGCACCCGGCGCAGGCAGGCCGAAGCCGACAGGTGCACCCGCCCGGCCAGCTCGGCGTTGGTCAGTCGCCCGCGCCGCTGCAGCTCGGCAAGGAGCTGAAGGTCCGTGCGGTCCAGCCGGATTGGCTGCATGAAACGACCTCTCTGGATGGGAACACTGCAATTATCTTGCCTGTTTAACCGGATATTACGCAATTACGCAAACCCGTTGCGCCCCCTGCGCGCTAGGCTGGAAAGTCGTCCTTCCGGGAGCTCCCATGAACAGCCAGCCGCGCCGCGTCGAGAACCTGCACACCGACAAGGGCAAGGTGCCGGTCTACGCCACCGGGGTGGTGGAGCAGCCGTGGGACGACTACAGCGCCGACGACCACGACACCTGGTCGAAGCTGTACGCGCGCCAGCGCGAGATCCTGCCCGGCCGCGCCTGCAACGAGTTCCTGGACGCCCAGGACGCGATGGGCATGACCGCCGACCGGATCCCGAAGTTCTCCGAGCTCAACGTGGAGCTGGAAAAAGCCACCGGCTGGACCCTGATCGGGGTGGAAGGGCTGCTGCCGGAGCTGGACTTCTTCAACCACCTGGCCAACCGCCGCTTCCCGGTGACCTGGTGGATCCGGCGCCCGGACCAGATCGACTACATCGAGGAGCCGGACCTGTTCCACGACCTGTTCGGACACGTGCCGCTGCTGATGAACCCGCTGTTCGCCGACTACATGCAGGCCTACGGCGAGGGCGGGCTGAAGGCGCACGGGGTCGGCGCCGAAGCGCTGCAGGCGCTGACCCGGCTGTACTGGTACACGGTGGAGTTCGGGCTGATCGACACGCCGGACGGGATGCGGATTTACGGCGCCGGGATCGTATCGTCCAAAGGCGAATCGGTTTACAGCCTGGAGAGCGATGCGCCCAACCGCATCGGCTTCGACGTCGAGCGGATCATGCGCACCCGCTACCGCATCGACACCTACCAGAAGACCTACTTCGTCATCGACAGCTTCGAGCAGCTGATGCGCGCGACCGAGCCGGACTTCAGCCCGATCTATGCGCGCCTGGCCGAAGCCGAATCGTTTCCCGCCGGCGA
This sequence comes from Luteimonas sp., assembly GCA_052090405.1. Taxonomy (GTDB): domain Bacteria; phylum Pseudomonadota; class Gammaproteobacteria; order Xanthomonadales; family Xanthomonadaceae; genus Luteimonas. The sequence continues at coordinate 34,759 of JBQDAV010000001.1, read as the reverse complement.
GGTACGCGACGGCGATCGCGTGTTCCACCGCGGCACCGGCGAGGGCTGGGCCAGCGACGGCGATATCTGAGATCGATGTCGGCGCGACTTCGATGCAGTAGCGCGCCATGTGCGCTCCTGCAGGTCCGTCGTGATGTTCCGCCCACAGGCAATGGGCGATGATGGGCAGATGCATTCCCCCATTCGTTTAAGCCTCGTCATCGCGGGCCTTCTCGCCTGCCCTTCCCTCCTCCACGCACAGCAGACCGATGACGCCGGCAATGCCGGCGCCGACGCGGTCACGCTGGACCGCATCGTCGTGCAGGCCGCGCGGCTGCGCGGCGTGAACGCCTTCGACATGCCAGCCTCGGCCACGGTGGTGCCGCTGGACGGCGATGCCAGCCGCGCCGACGCCGACGTGTCCGAGGTCCTTCGCGGCATCCCGGGCGTGCTGGCGCGCAACCGCAACAACCTGGCCCAGGACACCCAGCTTTCGATCCGCGGGTTTGGTTCGCGCGCCACCTTCGGCGTGCGCGGGCTGCGGCTGTATGCCGACGGCATCCCGGCCTCGATGCCGGACGGGCAGGGCCAGCTCTCGCACTACAGCCTGGTCGGCGGTGACCGCATCGAGGTGCTGCGCGGGCCGTTTTCGGCCCTGCACGGCAACTCCTCTGGCGGGGTGGTGCAGATCTGGAGCGCGGATGGACAGGCCGGCGACCCCTGGCAGGCGCGGGCCACGTATGGCGCCGACGACACCTGGACCGCGGCCGCGCAGCTGCTGGGCGGCGGCGAGCGCCACGGCTACAACCTGGCGCTGTCGCGCTTCGACACCGGCGGTTGGCGCGAGCACAGCGCGGCGCGCCGCGACGTGGCCAACCTCAAGCTGCATTTCGACGTAGGCGAGCGCCGACGGCTGCACCTGGTCGCCAACTACGTCGACATCCCCGAGGCGCAGGACCCGCTCGGCCTCAACGCCGAGCAGGTGCGCGAGGACCCACGCCAGGCGGTGGTGAACGCCCACCAGTACAACACCCGCAAGAGCGTGCGCCAGGGCCAGGCCGGGACGGTGTACGAACACGGCTTTGGCAATGCCCAGACCGTGCGCCTGATGGCCTACGGCGGCGAGCGCGAGGTGCTGCAGTTCCTGCCGATCCCGCCGGTCGCGCAGCTCAACCCGATGCAGGCAGGGGCGGTGATCGACCTGGACAATCGCTATTACGGCGTCGACGCGCGCTGGTCGCTGCAGGGCGAGCTTGCGGGCAGGCCGCTGGAGGTGACCCTGGGCACCAACGTCGACCGCCAACGCCAGCACCGGCGCGGATGGGAGAACTTCGTCGGCGACACGCTGGGCGTGCGCGGCGGGCTGCGCCGCGACGAGCGCAACCGGCTGGAGAACGCCGACGTCTACGCCCAGGCGTGGTGGCAGCTGGCCGAGCGCTGGTCGCTGTTGCTGGGCGCGCGCCACAGCGAGGTGGAGTTCGATTCGCGCGACGAATACGTGACCGACGGCAATCCGGACGACAGCGGCCGGCTGCGCCACCGCCACACCGCGCCGGTGGCCGGGATCACCTTTGCGCCCCGCGAAGACCTGCGCGTGTACGTTTCGGCCGGGCGCGGCTTTGAGACCCCGACCTTCAACGAGATCTCCTACCGCGCCGACGGTGGCGCCGGCCTTGCCTTCGACCTGCAGCCGGCGGTCAGCGACAACATCGAGGCCGGGCTGAAGTGGCGCGGCGACGGCGGCGCCCGGCTGGAGGCCGCGCTGTTCCGCGCCGACACCGACGACGAGCTGGCGGTGGTGCGCAACGTGGCTGGGCGCAGCAGCTACCGCAACGTGGGCAGCGCACGCCGGCAGGGCGTGGAGCTGTCGGCGGGCCTGCCGCTGGGCGAGCGCTGGGACCTGGCGCTGGCCGCCACCCACCTGGACGCCGAGTTCCGCAGCGATTACCTCATTTGCCAGGGGGCGGGCTGCACCGTGCCGTTCGTGCCCGTGCCGGCGGGGGCGCGGATCCCCGGGGTGCCCGAGCAGCAGGCGTTCGCACGCCTGCAGTGGCGCGACGGGCCCTGGTCGGCGGCGCTGGAGGGCGAGGCGGTGTCGTCGGTGACGGTCAACGACCTGGGCAGCGAGTCCGCCGCCGGCCACGGCCTGCTGCACCTGGAAGCCTCGCGAAGCTGGACCACCCGCGCCGGCCGGTGGCGCGCCTTTGCCCGCGTCGACAACCTGCTCGACCGCGACCACGTCGGCTCGGTGATCGTCAATGAAGGCAACGGCCGCTTCTACGAGCCCGGCCGCGACCGCAGCTGGTTGATCGGGCTGCACTGGACCGGCGCGCGCTGAGCCGCCGGCCTGGGCTCGGCCCGGAACGGGGCCGCGGCCTCGTCGGAAGTGCTATGTTTACAGGGTTTTCGCCGGCGTTTTTTTCCGGCCCCTCCCTCCACTGACGAACTGATGCCGTGTCCTTCTTCAAGAACGTAGAACTGGTGCCCGGGGATCCGATCCTGGGCCTGACCGATGCCTTCCGTGCCGATCCGCGCCCGACCAAGGTCAACCTTGGCGTGGGGATCTACTACGACGAGGAAGGCCGGATCCCCATGATGGGCGCGGTGCAGCAGGTCGAGCGCGCGCTGGCCGAACGCAGCCCGGCGCGCGGCTACCTGCCCATCGACGGCATGCCCGACTACCGCAACGCCACCCGCGAGCTGTTGCTGGGCGCCGATTCGCCGGTGATCGCCGACGGCCGCGCCAGCACCACCCAGACCGTGGGCGGCAGCGGCGCGCTGCGCACCGGCGCCGAGCTGCTCAAGCACGCGCTTCCGTTCGCCCGGATCGCGATCAGCACCCCGAGCTGGGAAAACCACCGCGCGGTGTTCCCGGCGGCCGGATTCGAGGTGGTGGACTACACCTACTTCGACGATGACAGCCACGGGCTGGATTTCGACGGCATGCTGGCCGACCTGGGCAAGCTGGAAGCGGGCACCGTGGTGCTGCTGCACGCCTGCTGCCACAACCCGACCGGCGCCGACCTCACCCCGGACCAGTGGCGGCAGGTGATCGAACTGCTGCACGAACGCAACCTGGTGCCGTTCATCGACATGGCCTACCAGGGCTTTGACCAGGGCATTGCCGACGACGCGTTGGCGATCCGGCTGCTGGCCGCCTCGCCGATCCGCAACTTCCTGGTGGCCAGCTCGTTCTCCAAGTCGTTCTCGCTTTATGGCGAGCGGGTGGGCGCGCTGACCGTGGTCAGCGACAGCGCCGAGGAAAGCGCGCGCGTGCAGTCGCAGGTCAAGCGGCTGGTCCGCGCCAACTACTCCAGCCCGTCCGTCCACGGCGCTTCGCTGGTGGCCGGCGTGCTCAACGACCCGGGGCTGCGCAGACAGTGGGAAGACGAGCTGGGGCAGATGCGCGCGCGCATCCACGCCCTGCGCAACGGGCTGGTGGAGCGGCTGGCCGCCAACGGCGCAACCGGCTTCGACTTCATCCGCCGCCAGGCCGGCATGTTCTCCTACTCGGGCCTGGACCGGGCCCAAGTGGATCGCCTGCGCGAGGAGTTCGGCATCTACGCGGTCGGCACCGGGCGCATCTGCGTGGCCGGGCTGAACCAGCAGAACCTGGACTACGTGGCCAGCGCGGTGGCGCAGGTCAGCGGCGGCTGACTGCCGCTGCGACCATGCCGGGCGAGCGCAGGCATGCGATGCTTGCGCCCATGGAAACCACCGCCAACGCCGACGATTTCATCCACGTGGTGCCAGGCGCACTGGACGCAGGCACCTGCGCGGCGATCGTCGAGCGCATGCGCGGCAGCCGCGAGCTGCATCCGGGGCAGGTGGGCGGCGGCGTGTATCCGGAGCTCAAGCGCAGCCGTGACCTGTCGCTGGCCGGCAACGCCGCCTGGGCGGACGTGGAGCAGGCGCTCAACGTCGCCGTTTACGCCGGCCTGCTGGATTACCTGCGGCGCTGGCCGCAGGCGCTGATCGCGCCGCTGATGCTGCAGCAGCCAGGCACCGACGGCCAGCTCCGGCGGCTGGTCGCCGAGGACCTGGCAGCGATGGACAACGCCGCGCTGGGCCAGCTTGCGCGCACCTGCCTGCGCCCGGGCACCATCAACCTGCAGTGGTACGCCGCCGGCGAGGGTGGCTATCCCTACTGGCACTGCGAACTGTACCCGCGCGATGCGCAGGGCGAGACCCTGCACCGGCACCTGCTGTGGACGGTCTACCTCAACGACGGCTTCGATGCCGGCGAGACCGAGTTCCTGTTCCAGCGGCGCAAGGTGGCGCCGCGCGTGGGCGACCTGCTGATCGCGCCCACCGCCTTCACCCATACCCACCGCGGCAACCGCCCCGAGGGCGGCGACAAGTTCATCGCCACCAGCTGGATCCTGTTCCAGCGCGCCGAACGCCTGTACGGGGCCCCGCAGGGCGGCGGCTGATCAGGCCGTGCGCGGCTGGTTGAGCACCAGCCAGTACTGGCCCACCTGCCGCACCGCGGAGACGAACTCGCCGAAGTCCACCGGCTTGCGGATGTAGCTGTTCACGCCCAGGGCGTAGCTGGCCTCCAGGTCGAACGGCTCCACGCTGGTGGTGAGCACCACCACCGGCAGGCCACGGGTGCGCACGTCGCCACGGATCGTCTGCAGCACCTCGCGCCCGTCGAGCTTGGGCAGGTTGAGGTCAAGCAGCATCAGCGCCGGCTGCCGGCCGATATCGCGCCCTTCCCATGCGCCGCGGCCGAACAGGTAGTCCAGCGCCTGGGCGCCGTCGCGCACCACCACCAGGGGGTTGGTGATACTGGCTTGGGCAAACGCGATGCGGGTCAGCTCGGCATCATCCGGGCTGTCCTCCACCAACAGGATCTCCCGGTCGTTCAAGCTGCATCCTCCTGCACCGTCGCGGCCGGCAGCTCGACGTGGAACACGCTGCCCCTGCCCGGCTCCGACTCGCCCCGGATCCGCCCGCCGTGGCGCTCCACGATCACCTGCACCACCGCGAGCCCCAGCCCGTGGCCGCCGCCCTGCTCGGGCGGATGCAGGCGCTGGAAAGGTTCGAACATGCGTCCCGCGTAGCGCATGTCGAAGCCGCTGCCGTCATCGCTGACCCGGACCAGCACGCGTTCGCCGTCACGCTCGCCGCTGACCCTGATGCGTGCCCCACCGGCGCCGGAAAACCGGCAGGCATTGTCGAGCAGCTTGTCGAACATCTGCTTGAGCTGGCGCTCGTCGCCCAAGGCAACCAGGTCCGGCTGCACCGTGGCCTCGATCGCCGTCCCGGGCCGGGTGTCCTGCAGTTCGGCCAGGCTCCACTCGACCAGCAGGGACAGGTCCACGGGCTGCCGGCGCAGCGTGGCGCGCGCTGCGTGCGAGAGTTGCAGCAGGCCGTCGATCAGTTCGTCCATCCGCGCCGCCGCATCACGGATGCGCTGCACGTAAACGCGGCCCTCCTCCGACAGCCCGGCGGCATGTTGCCCGGAGATCAGGCCGGAGTAGCTGCTGATCGCGCGCAGCGGCGCACGCAGATCGTGCGAGATGCCCGCCGCGAGCACCTCCTGCTGCGTGCGCAGCGTTTGCAGCGCGCGCTCTGCCGCGGCCAGCCGTTCTTCCGGCGATGCCGGCGGCGGCGCGGAGTCGAAGTCGGAAGACATCGCGCAAGCCCCTGTGAAAACCCTTCCAGTCTACGGGCCCCGCACGGCTTCACGTGTGTAGTCGGCGTGAAATCCCCGCCTTCAGAACAGCTCGCCTTGCGGCGAAGGCGGCCGCGGCGGAACGAAGCGGTCGCAGTCGAGCGACGGCAGCCGGCCGTAGCCCAGGCGCCGATGGGCGCGGGCGAAACGGGCGGCGATGAGGTCGGCGAACGGCCCCTGCCCGCGCATGCGGCTGCCGAACGCACTGTCATAGTCGCGGCCGCCGCGCATCTGCCGGATCAGGCTCATCACGTGCCCGGCCCGGTCCGGATAGTGCAGCTGCAGCCACTCGCGCCAGATCTCCTTGAGTTCGTGCGGCAGCCGCAGCAGCACGTAGCTGGCGGCGCCGGCGCCATGTTCGCGCGCAGCCTCCAGGATCGCTTCCAGCTCCTCGTCGGTGATCGCCGGCACCACCGGCGCCACCAGCACCCCGACCGGGATCCCGGCGTCGGACAGCTTGCGCACCGTGGCCAGGCGCGTGTGCGGCGCGGCGGCGCGCGGCTCCATCCGCGCCGACAGCCGGTTGTCCAGGGTGGTGATGGACAGGTACACCGTCACCAGCCGCTGTTCGGCCATCGGCGCCAGCAGGTCCAGGTCGCGCGTGACCAGCGCACCCTTGGTGACGATGCTGCACGGGTGCCGACATTCGGCCAGCACTTCCAGCAGTTCGCGGGTGACGCCCCAGCGGCGCTCGATCGGCTGGTAGCCATCGGTGTTGATGCCCAGCGCGATGGGCGAGCAGCGATACGACGGCTTCGCCAGCTCCTCGCGCAGGCGCCCGGCGGCGTTGGTCTTGGCGTAAAGGCGGGTCTCGAAATCCAGGCCCGGGGACAGGTCCAGGTAGGCGTGCGAGGGGCGCGCGAAGCAGTACACGCAGCCGTGCTCGCAGCCGCGATAGGGGTTGATCGACTGGTTGAAGCCGACGTCCGGGGACTGGTTGCGGCTGACGATGCTGCGCGCCCGCTCCTCGGTGACCACGGTGTCCAGGCGCGACTGCGCGGCTTCGTCCTCCAGCGCCTGCAGGCCGTCCCAGCCGTCGTCCTCCAGCCGCGCCGTGCGTTTATCGAAGCGGCCGTCGACGAACGAGGCCGAACCGCGGCCGCGGATGGAGTCGACGGCGGGCCCATGGGTTTTGCCGCGGATGCGCATGCGTGCACCCTAACGCGCCCCGGTCGCGTCCGTGGAGACGCATCCTGAACCGTTTGGCGAACAAAGCTGAATGCGCTGATGGCCGGTTTGTGGCGATCCTGGCGTCTATTGCAGATGCATCCGCGAGGAACGAGGACTTGCGCGAAACACGAGCCGGGGGAAATGAAATGCTGGTAAGCCGCACATCCTGTCCGTACCCGTCGCCCTGCCGGGGCGCAGTTGCAGGCCATCTTCCTGCCGCCCCGTCGCAACCGGGCCACTTCACTGATTCCTGCCGTCCCGCCTGAGCCGTAGCAGCGCGTGCCGCCACGGCCCCGCCGCGGGCGCGTCCCCGGGGGCAGCCGACCGATCCGCACTCGCTCCCGTCCTCCCTCCAGGGCGCCCACGCTGGGCCCCGCGGGAACAACCCACCCGAGCCATGGACAGTCTCTCTCCCAGTTCCCGACACTGCATCATCTGGTTTGGACAACCCTCCGCGCTCGAGCGCAGGATGCTCGCAGCCGCCGGCTGGCACGTGCGCGTGGTGGATCCGCGCGGCGACGCCCACGTCGGCATGCGCGGTGGTGACAAGGTGGTCGCGCTGGTGGACCTTCGCCAGGCCGGGCCCGGCGTCATCCGGGCGCTGGAACGCACCGTCATCAACCACGCAGACCTGCCGCTGATCGCGCTCACGCCCGATGCGGGCTCCGATGACCCGGCGCTGCACCCGATCCTGCAGGCCTGTGGCGAGCGCATCGTCAGCCCGTTCAACCCGCAGCAGCTTTCACAGGCACTCTCGGCCTTCGACCGGCGCATGCCCGCCGGCGGGGACATCGGCGGGATGGTCGGCCAGAGCGCGCCGATGCTGGAGGTGCGCGCCACCCTGCACCGCTACGCCGGCGTGGACCTGCCGGTGCTGGTCACCGGCCAGACCGGCACCGGCAAGGAGCTGGCGGCCCGGGCGCTGCACGATCTGTCGGACCGTTGCCGCGCGCCGTTCGTGGCGGTCAACTGCGGCGCGCTGCCGCCGGGGCTGATCCAGGCCGAGCTGTTCGGCCACGAACGCGGCGCGTTCACCGGCGCCGCCGCCCGCCGCATCGGGCTGTTCGAATCGGCCAACACCGGCACCATCTTCCTCGACGAGATCGGCGACCTGCCGCTGGACGCGCAGACCAACCTGCTGCGGGTGCTGCAGGAAGGCACCCTGGAGCGGGTCGGCAACAGCCAGTCGCTGCGCATCGACGTGCGCGTGGTCGCCGCCACCCACGTCGACCTGGCCGAAGCGGTGGAACGCGGCCGCTTCCGGCGCGACCTGTATTTCCGCCTGGACGTGCTGCACCTGGACATGCCGCCGCTGAGCACGCGCGGCGCGGACGTGGAGCTGCTGGCGCGACGTTTCCTGGAGGAGTTCCGCGAACAGAACGCGGTCACCGCGCGCGGCTTTGACAGCGCCGCCCGGCGCGCCCTGCTCGACTACCCGTGGCCGGGCAACGTGCGCGAACTGCTCAACCGGGTGCGCCGCGCCGCGGTGATCGCCAGGCAACCGCTGATCACCGCCGCCGACCTGCAGCTTCCGGGTGGCGACGGCGGGGCCGACGACGAGTGCCTGGACAGCGCGCGCACGACCGCCGAGCGCGAGGCGATCCTGTCCACCCTGCGCGAGACCGGCTTCAACGTCAGCGCCTGTGCCCGCCGCCTGCGGGTTTCACGGGTCACGGTCTACCGCCTGTGCAAGAAGCACCGCCTGTCGCTGGCCGAACTGCGCTGATCACAGCGTGTAGGGGACCTTGAAGCTGAGGCTGAAGTCCGGTGCGTCCGGGGTCAGGCCTATGCCGAGCATGCCCACCAGGGTGGCGCTGGGGCTCAACGCGTGGGTCACGCCCAGGCTCAGGGTGGCCGCGTTGCCGTCGGTGCCGATCAGCTTCACCCATTCACCGCCCTCGTAGCGGGTGCGCGCACGGGAGTTGAAGCGGTTGTTGTAGGCGATGCTCAGGCTGGTGCGTTCGTTGAACGCGAACGCCACCCCGGCACCGAGCTGGAAGGCACGGCCAAGCTTGACCTGGCCCGGGTTGACGGTGGCCGGGTTGTTGTCGATGTCATCGAAGCTTTCGGTGAACGCGTGCACGTAGCCGACGCTGCCGAACAGGATCGCAGGGTCGGTGGCCTTGACCGCCGACAGCCCGACCGAGGCCTGCCACACGCCGTTTCCGGTGGGCTGCTCCTCGGGCACCGCGAAGCGGATGAAGTCGTCCTCGTCGCGCTCCAGCACCCGCCACGGGATCCCGTAGGGCTCGCGGCCGGTGGGCGCGGTGACGCCCAGGTTGAGCACGGTCTCGGGCAGCCAGGCGCCCTCGGAGAACAGCTTGTAGTTGGCGCTGGCGGTGATGTCGCCAAGCCCCGATCCGCTGGTGTGCTCCTGGGCGATCACCGCCGCGGCACCGCCGGCACCGCCCTTCTGGTAGACCGTGCGCCGCCAGATCCACGGCACGTCCAGGTTCACCGTCAGCCGCGGGGAGACGCCCCAGCGCGCGGCCAGGTTGTAGGTGAAGGTATCGGACTCCACGTTCTCGATCGCGATGTTGCCCAGGAAGATCGCGTCCAGGGCGAGGAAGCCGTTGAGGGTGAGCTGCTTGCGGTCGTAGCGGTTGTAGCTGATGCCGTTGTCGATCACCAGCCGCTGGTTGAACAGCGCCTGCTGCTGCTGGCGCACGTCGGACACGCTGCGTGCCTCTTCCTCGCGCGCGCGCTCGGCGTCCTCGGCGGTGCTGGCGTAGCCGGCATCCGGTGGCGGGGGCGGCGATGGCGCCTGCGCGGTCGCGGGCGGCGGGGCGGCGGGAGCCTGCGGCTGCGGGTCCGGGCCCGGCGGGGCCGCCGGCATGCGGCCGCTGATGCGCGACTGCAGCGCCTGCATCTGCATGTCCAGCTCGCGCAGGCGGCGCACTTCCTGGGTGTAGGCAGCCTTGAGCGCCTCCAGCTCCTGCATCATGCGCGCCATTTCCTGGCGCTGCTCCTGGACGCCCTGTCCCACGACCTCCTCGGGCGGCGGCTGCGGCGGTGTCTGGGCCGCGCCGGGGGCGGCAGCCGCGGCAAGCGCGGTGCCGAGCGCCAGCGCCAGCCGTCCCGGGCCGGTGCGGATCACGCCGCGCATCAGGGGCCGCCACCGATCCCGCGCGCCGTCACCAGCGCCTGGGCCACGTTCTGGTTGAGCATGGCGGTGGCCGGCAGCGACTGCCGGACCAGGTCCAGGTGCAGGCGATTGCTGACCGACTGCCCGTCGCTCTGCAGGCGGATGCTCTGGCCCATGCTGCCGGCGCGGATCCACTGCTCGGCCGCGCCGTGTCCGGCAACCTGCAGCAGCACGCGCGCGCCGTTGTCGTCAAAGTCCACGTCGGCGCTGGCCGCGCCGGAGACCGCGCTGAGCGAGGCCGCGCCGCTGCCGCCGCCGGCCATGGTCGGCACGTCGCCGTCGCGCACGGTCAGCGAGGTCACGTTGCTGGCCGCATTGCCATCGCCGGCCACCTGCACGCCCTGCACCAGCCCGTTCACGTTGGCCAGGCCGGCGCTGTCGACGTGGCGCTGGCCGCCGGGCATGGGCATCGGCGCGTGCTCGTCGGTGAGCACGACGTTGGGGGTGAAGCTCACCACCGGATCGCCGTTGCTGAAGTCGAAACCAATATCCAGCCGGCCCTGCAGCAGCTGCCCGCCGGTGGTCTGCCAGCTGGAGATCATCGACACCCCGAACCACAGCACCTGGTTGTCACCCACCGCGAAGCGGCCGCGCATCAGGCCCAGCTCGGGGTCGGGAATCTCGGTCAGCCCTTTGCCGGGCGTCGCCGCGGGTGCCTGCTGCGCCAGCGCCGGGGCGCAGCACAGCAGCCCTCCCAGCAGCAGCGCGCGGCACCTTGCATGTCTTGCGTTCATCTCACCTCTCCCTCAGAACAGGTCCGCGTGGGTGAAGCCGAAATCGAGCAGCTCGGCGTCGGTCAGCGGTCCCTGTCTTGCATACAGTGCCTTGGCGCTCGGCCGCGATGGCGGGTCCAGAAGCACGGTGTTTCGATCGAAGTCACTGCCTATCACGACGAATATGGCGCGCGACGGCCACGACTCCATGAATTCATCGACCGGTACGCTGCGGTTGCCGAGCATCGGGTCGCCGACCTCGACCATGTCGCCGTGGACCTGCTTGAGGACCACGAAATGGCGGAAGCCCGCCACGTCCATCAGCACGATCCCGGGCACGCGCAGGCTCCGCAGGCGTTCCTCATCGACCCGGTAGCCGCGTCCACGCATGCCCAGCGACTCGACGTAGCGCTTGATGTCCAGCAGCGAGAACCCGCGCGCGTAGACCACCTCCGAATCGGACACGCCCATCATGCCCTCGATCACGGTGTCCTCGTTCGCATCCAGGCTGTAGGCGTAGCGCAGGATGGTGGCCAGCGCCGCGGCGCCGCAGCTGTAGTCGGTGTGCTGGCGCACCAAGTGCCGGAAGCGCGCCTCGCGCATGCTTTCCACCGGCCGGGTGTACATCGCCCCGTGCGGCAACACCCCGCTGAACATCACGTCGGCCGCGGGTGCGGCCGGGGCCGCGATCATCGCGGCGGCGAACAGCAGGACGGCGGCGTGGTGCCACGTGCGCGACGGATGCGGCGTGGAACGTGTCATCGGACTTTTCCTTTCCAGTGGAAGGCCCCGCTCCGCGGGGGAGGCGGAGCGGGGCTTCCGTTGCATCCCGGCCACAGGGGAAGGCCGGGAAACTCCTTCAGGCGGTCAGGCGATTACTCGCCGCCACCGTTGCCCGGAGGCGTACCGCCGGTGCTCGGCTGGGCAACCGCCATCGACAGGCTGTTGGCCTGCAGGTTGCCGCTGCCGGCCGCCAGGTTCACGCCGATGTTGCCCGAGGCCCGGGCAAAGGCGCTGCCGGACAGGTTGGCGGTGTTGGTGTGGTCGACGTTGACCCACTGGGTCGTCGCCACGCTGCCGGCCAGGCTGGCCTGCAGGTCGCTGAACGACAGCTCCAGGAACGCCAGGTCGCCGGACTCGCTGCCGCCGTAGGTACCGGACTCTTCGTTGTCGAAGCCCAGGCCGCCCACGCCGTCGCGGTTCGGGTTCTGCACCGCACCCTGGCTCTCGTTGTCGAAGTCGGCATGGCCCATCACCGGCCCGGTCGGATGCTCCTCGCCCTCCCACATGTCAGCGTAGAAGTTGCTGCTCTGGTAGGAGTTTCCGCCGCCGGCGTAGCTGCCTTCGGAGGTACCTTCATAGCCACCGATACCGATGCCCGTCGACACGCCACTGACGCTGCCGCTGAGCGCGACGTCGACCGAGTCGGTGTACTCCTCGACGTAACCGGTGTTGCTCACCGAGTTGCCGGTGGAGATCTGGTTCGAGCTCACCGACGCCTGCGCGTAGGCGCTCGTGGCCACCGACGCCGCCAGCGCGTTCTTCTGCTGGTTGTTGTTGCCCGACGCAACGTTGACGCCGATGTTGCCCGACGCATCGCTGAAGGCGTTGCCGCCCATGGTGGCGGAGTTGGTCACGCCGCTGTTCATCGTGGCGTTGCCGGCACCGTACTGGTTGACGAAGATCTCCGCATCGGCCAGGCCGAAGGCGAAGCTGGCGTCGGCGGCCGACAGGGCCGCGGCGTTGTCCTGCACGTTGTTGTCGCCGGCGGCGACGTTGAACTGCAGGTTGCCGCTGGCTTCGCTGCCGGTGTCGTCGGCGATTGAAGCGTCGTTGGTCACCAGCTCGTTGGCGGCCATGTTGCCGGTGTTCGACTGACGGTTGTCGATCAGCGCAATCGCGGCCGAGTCGATCTCGATGTCACCGGACAGGGTCGGCGCGCCGCTGAAGCTGATGTCGGAGTTCAGCGACAGCGACTTGTCGATGTTCACGCTCACGCCGTGCTCGTCGCGCTCGCTGCGGATGTCGGTGTTGCCGGTCTCGTTGCGCACGATGTTGGAGGCGACCTGGTTGGTCTCCAGGTTGTGCGATTCGGTCGTGGTCAGCGAGTGGCTCTCGGTCATGTCCGCGGTGTAGTTGATATCCGCGTCCGCGTCGATGTCCACGTCAAGGTCCATGTTCGCCGCGAGGTTGATGTCCTCTGTGTAGCTGCGGTCGTCGTTCCGGTTGACGACGACGTTACGATCGAAGTTGTCGTTGTAGTCGTAGTCGTAGTCGAGCCAGACGTCGCCACCGACGAGCAGGTCACCGCCCACCGCGACTTCACCCACGGCTTCGATATCGCCCCAGATGGCGATGTCGGTATCAACGGCGGTGGTCACATCCGGCGGCGCAACCTGCGCTGCCGCGGTACCCATCGCAAATGTCGCGACGGCGGCTGCAAGGGCCGAGATTTTCAGATTGCCTTTCATGATCGTCTCCTGGTTGAACACTGATGGTTAAATTCCCGGCGGCGGCGTGCCCTGCGTGGAGATCAGAAGCCTGTTCTCTATCGCATTGCCGATGCCCGCTGCCTGGTTGAGCTGCACAACCCCCTCGAACCCCTGCAAGGCGGACCCCTCAACGCCCACCTCGCGGGTTTGCGTTCTTGCGGCCCCTGGTTCGGAAACGGCTTGCAGTCCTGCCGACGCGAAATCCGTCGACGCCAACAGCGCGTCGGGGGTTTCGCGTATGCCTCGTTGTGCCAGCGCCACGGCCACTGCGTTGAGTTCCGCATTGGCCGCGCCGCTGGCCTGGTTGATCGATATCAGTCCGCTCGCGCCCTGGAAGGCGCTTCCGGAAACCACCGCGGACGCGTGGTCCGGGGCGGTGGCGGCACTGGCCTGGCTGCGCTGGATCGCACCGACCGACGCCGCTACGACCTCGCCGACCGCGATGCTGCGCAGGTTGGCCTGCTGGTTCAGGTCGCCGGCCGCCATGTTGATGGCCACCGCGCCGCTGGCGCCGGTGAACGCCCGGTCCTGGATGTGCGTCCGCGCCAGGTACTCGAGCATGGCGGCGTAGTCGTCCCCCTCCTGCGCACGGGCGGCCGTGCCCGGCAGCAGCGGGAGCAGCGCGATCGCCAGCGGAAGGAGCAGCCTGCCCATGGTCACGGCCCGCCCGGCTTCTGCCCGAACGGGAACTGCGACAGCGCCCCGGTGACGTGTCCGCCGATGCCCCGGGTGGTGGCGCCGACCGTGCCAAGCGGGCCGGACATCGTGCCGCCGAAGCCGTCGCCGGACATCGCTCCGCCGTGCTTGGCCGCGCCGGTGCCCGTGCCCAGGCCAGCCGCCAGGGCATTGCCGACGGTGTGCTGCACGGTGGAGGCCGGCCCGGCGGCGCCCAGGCTGTGGCCGGAGGAGATCGCGGCGAAGTCCGCGTCGCTCAGCTCACCGGTGCCAAGCGCCTGGTGGAGCACGCGGGTGGGCGTGGGATCAACGATCAGGGCCACGCTTGGCGGCACCGGGCGATAGGCATGGCGCGCATTGACGTCGCGCAGCAGCACCATCTCGCCGTGGCTGGGATGAACACCGGTTCGCGATTCCGCGGCCGCGGCCATGCCGGGCAGCAGCGCAGCGGCGATCAGGATAGTGATCGGGGTGGACAGGGGACGGTTGGCCATCAGACTACGCTCGCAGTGGGTTGCGAACGATGACTACGCAGACCCCGTGCCAACCTTGATAACTATTTATTATCAATGAGTTACGTGTTTTCCGGGGTGGTACCCGGGGCCCGGGGTGTAACGCCTGCTTTGCAGCCGGGGCCAGCCATTCGGGGGGAGACGGCGCAGCGGCGCGCCATTGGGGGAAACGGCCGGGTGTAACGCCGGTGTTACACCTGCGCCGGCGAACGTTACAGTCACCGCCCCTTCCGGCGTATTCCCGCGTGGCCGCCGGCGGGGTTAGGCTGTCGCGGCGCCGCACCGGCGCGTGAGGCGGACCCACCGATGGCCGATCTGCTGCTCCGGGGCTGGGAGGCTCTGGCGTCCATCCCCGGCCTGGGCCTGGCGCTGGTCCTGGGCTGGCTGGCCTACCTGCTGCTGCTGGGCGGCTGGATCGTGCTGCAGAAGCGCGAGCCGGTCGCCACCCTGAGCTGGCTGCTGGGCCTGGCCCTGCTGCCCTACGTGGGCTTCCTGATCTACCACGTGTTCGGTCCGCAGAAGATCCACCGCCAGCGGCTGCGGCGCGAGACCAGCCGGGCGCGCATGGCGGAAGACGCCGATTACAGCGGCGAAACCACCGAAACCGCCGAGCTGACCCGGCTGGCCGAGGCCAGCACCGGCCTGGCGCGCAGCCGCGCCAGCGACGTGCGGCTGCTGGTCGACGGCTGCGCCACCTACGACGCCCTGCTTGAGGACATACGCGCGGCGCAGGTCCACGTCCATCTGGAGTACTACATCTTCCACCCCGACAACGCCGGCACCGCGCTGCGCGACGCGCTGATCGAACGGGCCAGGGCCGGGGTCAGCGTGCGGTTGCTGATCGATGCGGTCGGCGGGAGCCGCTCGCGGCGGTTCTTCACCGACTTCATCGCTGCCGGCGGCGAACTGGCATGGTTCCACCCGCCGAAGTTCGGCCGCGTCTGGCAGCGGCCTTGGCTGAACCTGCGTTCCCACCGCAAGATCGTGGTGATCGATGGCCGGATCGGCTACACCGGCAGCGTCAACATCAGCGACGACCACGACGAGCGCCAGCGCGAGGACGCATTCCGCGACCTGCACCTGCGCCTTGAAGGCGAGGCGGTGCTGCGGCTGCAGCGCGTGTTCGTGGAAGACTGGATCTACGCGGCCGGCGACGATGCATGCGTCGGAGTGATCGCAGACCAGACGCCGCGGCCGGCGGACCCGGGCCAGGTCCGCACGCTGGTGCTCGCATCGGGACCGGATTCGTCTTGGGAGGCGATCCACCGCCTGCACGTGGGCGCGATCCACGGCGCCCGCCAGCGGGTCTGGCTGGCCACGCCCTACTTCGTCCCCGGCGAAGCGGCGATGATGGCATTGACCTCTGCCGCACTGGCCGGCCTGGACGTGCGCCTGCTGGTGCCCAAGCGCACCGACTCGGTGCTGGTGACCTTGGCCGCACGCTCCTACTTCGACGACCTGCTCGCGGCGGGGATCAAGGTCCACGAATACGGGCCGCGCATGCTGCACACCAAGGCGCTGCTGGTCGACGACCACCTGGTGCTCATCGGCAGCGCCAACTTCGACCACCGCAGCTTTCGCCTCAACTTCGAGGTGTCGGCGCTGCTCGACAGCCCGATGCTGGCCGATGAGCTCGAACGCCACCTGGATGATGAGTTCGGCAGTGCTCCGCAGGTCCGTCGCGACAAGCATCGGCCACTGTTCACCCAGCGCCTGCCCGAGGCCTTGGCCCGGCTGCTGTCGCCGCTGCTCTAGCAGCTCGCGACGCGGACCGGCGGCTGTTTGCGTCGGGCCAGCGGCGTCCAGCCTCCGGCGCAGCGGTTAGACTGTTGCCGATCCAAGGAGGAGGATGCTCCATGCCCTGGCTGTTCCTGCTGCTGGCCATCGCCGCGTTCGCGATTGCCATGACAACTGCCTCGATGGCGCTCGCCGTGATCTGCATTCTTGGCGGACTGGCGCTGCTGGTGATCTGGGTGATGGGCCTGGTGGCCCAGCGCGTGGGCAACCAGACCCGCGACGACACCATGATGATCGACCCGCAGGAGCTCCGCCGGCTGCGTGAGCAGGCCGAGGCGCGGCGCACCGCGGACGACGCTCCGCCGGGCACTTGAGCACCCTCCCCGGCCAGGCGGCGCCCGCGATGACCCGGCTCAGCGTCAACCTCAACAAGGTTGCCCTGCTGCGCAACTCGCGCGGGGGCGGCGAGCCCGACATCCTGCGCGCCGCCGCCACGTGCCTGGACGCCGGCGCGGCCGGCTTCACCCTGCACCCACGCCCCGACGCCCGCCACGCGCGCGCCGATGACGTGCTGGCGCTGGCCCGGCTGTGTCGTGAGCGGGGCGTGGAGTTCAACCTGGAAGGCAATCCGTTCGCGCCGCCGCGCGCCGGCTACCCCGGGTTCCTGGCGCTGTGCGAACGCGCGCAGCCGCACCAGGCCACGCTGGTTCCCGACACTGACGACCAGCTCACCTCCGACCATGGCTTCGACTTCATCGCCGACGGTCCGCGCCTGGAGGAGCCGGTTGCGGCGCTGCAGGCCATGGGCTGCCGGGTGAGCCTGTTCGCAGACGCCGATTCGGCTGCCGCGCTGGCCCGCGCGGCCGACATCGGCGCCGACCGGGTCGAGCTCTACACCGGTCCATACGCCGAAGCGCACGCACGCGGCGACGCCGATGCTGCGCTGGCGGTCTTCGCCGAAGCCGCGCGGCGCGCCCAGGCCGCCGGGCTTGGCGTCAACGCGGGCCACGACCTGGACCAGGCCAACCTCCGCGATTTCCTGGACGCGGTGCCGGGGGTACTGGAGGTCTCGATCGGCCACGCGCTGATCAGCGAGGCCCTGCACGATGGCCTGGCCGAAACGGTATCGCGCTACGTTGCCCTGACCGGCGGCCGATAGAACCGGCAGAAAAAAGGTTCTTCTCCCAACAGAGGGGAGCGGTTTGGGCGAGAAGCGCCTGTTCCTTCGCTTCGCAGTGACCTGAAGGGCCGCCGTGACCGGGAGGCCTTTGCGCTCCATGTCCCCCGGCCTCCGCCTGCGGCGAAGACCTCCTCCTTTACTTACGCGCAAAGGCCTCCCGGCCACGACGGGGCTCGGCTTGCGGACTGGCAGCGGAGCAAGCTCCGCTCTGCAGGATCCCGCCCGCCTTCAACCATCACGGGGGCCGTCAGTCACCGAGCGCTGTAGAGCCGAGCTTGCTCGGCTGCGGCACCTCCCGACCACCGCGTATTCCGAAGCGGTGGGTGGCGGTGCCCTTTAGTCGTAAGTAAAGGAGGAGGTGGCGGCCGCAGGCCGTCGCCGGGGGACATGGAGGCTAAAGGGCACCGCCACCCGCCGCACCGGCGTCGCATCAGCGCCGCACTCCCTCTCTTGGGAGAAGAACCAAAAAAAACGCCGCCCCGGGGGCGGCGTTCAAACTCAGGCAAGCTTCCGGTTGGCGCCGCGCTGCAGGCAACGGCGCACCGGATGGTGCCTTATTTCTTGACGAAGCCGATCTTCTGCATCTGCGCGTTCTTGGCCGTGGCCAACACCTTGGCCAGGACTCCGTACTGGGAATCCTCGGAGGCGTCGATCTCCAGCGTCGGCTGGTTGCCCGGGTCGCGCTGGACCTCGGCCTCCATCATGTTGCGCAGGGCGGTCATCGGCGTCGGGCTGTCGTTCCAGAACACCTGGCCGGCGCCGTCGATACGCAACCGGATCGGCTCGGGCGGATCCACCCGCTGTTCGGGTGGATCAACCGAACGCTGCGGCAGATCGATGTCGATCGGGTACGACAACTGCGGCGCGGTCACCATGAAGATGATCAGCAACACCAGCATCACATCCGCAAGCGGAATGATGTTGATGTCGGCCATGGGGCCTTCGCCGGCATCGGAACTGAATGCCATCGTGGATCTCCGTTAGTTCTCGCGGGTGGCGACGAAGCCGACCTTGCGCATGCCCTGGGCCTGCGCAATGGTGACCACCTCGTTGATCACCCGGTACGGGGTGGTCGTGTCGCCGCGTACGTTCACCGGCGGCTGCGGGGTCTTTTGCGCCTCCACCGAGAGCGCGCTTTCCAGCAGCTCGGGGGAAACCGGCTCGTCGTTGAGGAAGATCTCCCCGTTGTCCTTGACCGCGATGGTGATCGGAGGCGCGGGCGGTGCCTCGTCGGGCCGGTCTTCCAGATCGGCCCGCGGGAGCTCCACCTCGACCCGGTGCGCCATCAGTGGTGCCGTCACCATGAAGATGATGAGCAGCACCAGCATCACGTCGACCAGGGGGACGACGTTGATGGCGGCCATCGGCTTGCCGCCGCCTTCGTTGCTACTGAATGCCATATGCGGCCTCCGTCAGCCTGTCCGGATCAGCGCTGCTGCGCCGGCGCCTGGGCAGGAGCATCACCCTTGCGTGCACCGATCGCGAAGAAGTCGTGCAGGTCATGCGCGAAGGTGTCGAGCTTGTTGTTGGTGATGCGGTTGGTGCGGGTGAAGAAGTTGTAGCCCAGCACCGCCGGAATCGCCACGCCCAGACCGATCGCGGTCATGATCAGCGCCTCGCCGACCGGGCCGGCCACCGCGCCGATGTCGGCCTGGCCGCTGGCGCCGATGCGGATCAGGGCGCGATAGATGCCCCACACCGTACCCAGCAGGCCGACGAACGGGGCGGTCGAGCCCACGGTTGCCAGCAGGGTCAGGCCGGATTCGAGCCGCAGCGATTCGCGGATCACGCCCTGGCGCAGCGCGCGGTCGACGAACTCGGAGCGGTTCAGCGACTCGACCAGGCGCGAGCCTTCGTGGCGCTGGTGGTGGGCGGCCGCCTGGGCGGCATCAAGCGCGACCTTGGAGAACGGCTCGCTCGGCCGCTGCTCTTCCATGAAGCGGATCGCGTCCTGCGCGTTCGTGGTTTCCCAGAACGTGTTGATGACGCGGTCGGAGCTGCCGCGCAGCCGCTGGTTCTTGAAGAAGTTGAAGATGATCCAGTAGATCGACAGCGCGGACATCGCCAGAAGGGTGAGCAGCACAGTCCAACCCACTGCATCCAAGTGGGTGATCATGTCCGCGAAGCCCATTGACTGCAGCGCTGCGGCGCTGTCGGCGGCTCCGGTAGGGGCGTTGGTGGTTTCCTGCAGCATGACGCTTACCTTTGAGTGATGAAGGTTGGAGGTGTTGAATCGGTGACGCGGGATTGGAACGGTGGATCTGTCGCGGTGTTCAGGAGGCCTAGCAGGCCGGTCCAGTCGAGGCCAGCTCAGTCAAGAGTGAAGTCAACCGGGATCCGGACGAGTCCTGCGGAGGAGACGCCGTCGACGACGGCGGGGTTGAAGCTCCACTTGCGCGCCGCCTGGATCGCCGCGCGGTCAAGGTCGCGGTTGCGGCTGGAACGTTCGACCTCGACGTCGGTGACGTTGCCGTTGGCGTCCACCGAGACAATCAGGATAACCGTGCCGGTGATGCCCGAACGCAGGGCGGAAGGCGGGTACCGCGGCGGGTTCATCGCCCGCGAGGACACGTCCACGCTGGCCTCGATGCTGCTCGGCGGCGCGGGCGGCGCGGGCGGCGCGGGCGGCGGGGCCGGGGTGTCCATCGGCGAAGGGGTATCGAACACGACCGGCGGATCGTCCGGCGGCGGCGGCAGCGGCGAAGGCTGCGGCGGGGCGAGTTCCTTGATCTCCGGCGGCTCCTCCGGCTCGGGCGGCGGCGGCGGCGGCGGCGGCGGCGGGGGTGGCGGCTCGATGATCACCACCTGGGTCACGTCCTCTTGCTGGACGTCGCCCGAGGGCGGATTGACCGGCGCCAGCAGCAGCAGCACCGCGGCCACGTGGAAGGTGATCACCATGGTGAAGCCGGCGATCCGTGCCCAATCCAGGCCCGGGTCCTGACCCGTGTCGGTGTTCGAACGTAGCGTCATGCGGAAAACTCAAGTGTGTCCGGCCGTCGCGGGCCCGGCGGGGGTGGTTCGGAAAACCCCGCACCACGTTTCGGCGACGGGAAATTCCAAGTTTATACCAATCCTGATGGAGGATACCAACCGGATCTTTGCAGCAGTTGGCGTACCGCCCGATCAGTTGCCGATGATGCGTTGCGCGTCCTCAGCGTTGCGTACGCCCATCTCCAGGGCCTGGCGGGCGGCGTCGGCGGCTTCGCCTTCGCGCCCTTCGCCGTACAGCACGCGGGCCAGGTTGAGCCAGGTCTCGCCGTCGTCGTCGAGCGGGGCCGCCTTGCGATAGGCCTCGATGGCCGGCTCGGCCTGGTCGGAGAAGTAGTACGCCTGGCCCAGCGCGAGGTAGGTCTGGTGGCTTTCTTCCAGGATTCCCTTTTCCAGGCCTTCGTTGATCACGGCGATGGCCGCAGCCTCGCCGCCATCGCGGTTGAGGTGCATGGCCATCAGGTTACGGTACTCGCGGTCTTCGGTGAGCTCACCCGCGGCACGCAGCCGCTCCAGCACCTCGACCGCCTTGTCGTCCTGGCCGGCCTGCATGTACATGCTGGCCAGGTTGATCTGCGAGCGCTTGTCATCCGGCGCACTGGCGGCGATCTGCTCGGCCATGGCGGTGGCCTCGGCGTCACGGCCGGTTTCGGCATAGGCCGCCATCAGGGCCTGGGTCCAGCTGCTCTGCGGTGCCTCGGCGGCGTCGATCGCCTCGCGCAGGGCCGGAATCGCCTCGTCGTAGCGCTCGGCCTGGTACAGCAGCTGTCCACGCAGTGCCAGGTCGTTGGCATCGGTGCTCCCGGACTCTTCCAGGTAGCGGTCGAGCAGGGACAGGGCCTGGTCGGTTTCCTCGTCCTGGGCGCGAAGCTGGGCAAGCATCAGCATCGACTGGAAGTGGTTGTTGTTGTCGAGCGCGTCCAGTTCGATCGCTTGGTTGATGTAGCGCTTGGCGCCTTCCGCGTCGTCCATGTTGTAAGACGCATGGCCGGCGAGGTTGGAGGCATAGGCCTTGTCGTAGTCGTTGGCACGGCCCTGGGCCAGGATCTCCTCGGCCGTCTCGATCACCTTGGCGAAATCCTCTTCGTCCATCGCGCCGTTGAGACTGTTCAGGCGCTTGGCCATCCGCGCAGAGGCGCCTTCGTCCGGCGATTCACGACTGGCGTCGGGGTAGCGCTCTTCAGGCTGCGACGATCCACGCCGGTCGCGGCGCTGGCATTCATCCGCGTCCGCCTGGGCGGAAACAAGCGGCGAGGTGGACGCAACGGCCTGGGGGGCAACACCTGCGGCCAGCACGGCAGCCACGGCAACTGCGATCAGCGCGGGGACATGGATGGATTTCATGGGATCACCTTTTCGATCTGGACGACAGCGGGCACCAGGGCCGAGGCTGAAACGTGGATTCTGGCACAGGAGCGGCGGCGGACGTTACCGCATCCGGGCCCGGCAGTCAGCCGCACGCCGGCCGGCGACCGGCCGCGCGCGCCTGTTCGTACACCGGCACCAGGGCAGCCGCGCGCGCCTGCAGCTCGCCAATGCGCGCCTGCGGGTTCGGGTGGGTGGACAGCCATTCCGGCGATTGGTTCCCGCCGCTGGCGGAAATCATGTTCTGCCACAGGTCGACCGCCTTGCGCGGATCGAACCCGGCGCCGGCCATGAGCTCCTGACCGACCACGTCGGCCTCGGTCTCCTGTGTCCGCGACCCGGGCAGCAGGAAGCCGGCCTGGGCGGCGATGCTGCCGCCTTGCATGGCGGCATCGCCCACGCCTTGGCCATAGCGCGCGCCGAGCAGTCCGCCGACCACCTGCAGCGCACCTGCAGCGCCGTACTGGCGGGTGATGCGCTCGTCATGGTGACGGGCGATGACATGCCCGATCTCGTGCGCCACCACTGCGGCAAGCTGGTCCTGGTCGCGCGCGACCTTGAACAGCCCGGTGTTCACGCCGACCTTGCCGCCCGGCAGGGCGAAGGCGTTGGGGCTGTCATCGACGAACACCGCCGACTCCCAGCCGATCCGCTGCTGCTCGGCCGGCAGCTCGCGCACGATCGCGTTGACCACGCAGGTCAGGTACGCGTCCTGCTGGCCGCCGCCGACGCGCTGCTGGCTCTTCATCTGGGTGAAGGCCTGGGCGCCCAGCTGGTTGAGCTGGTCCTGCGGCAGCGCGCCCACGTACTGGGTGCGGCCGGTGGGCGAGATGGTGGTCGCGCAGGCCGCCGCGACCAGGGCGACCGCGAACGCAAGCAGAAGGTGTTTCATGAGATCGCCTCCCCGAAGGTGTTGGCTTGGTTTTAATCGGCGGTTGCTGAAGAAACCGTCAACAAGCGGCCTTCGGGGCACCCGCCGTACAGATTTCGCCCGCGCCCCTGTTCAGATATCCAGGTTCGACACCTTCAGCGCGTTGTCCTCGATGAAGCCGCGGCGCGGCTCCACCAGGTCGCCCATCAGGGTGCTGAACACCTGGTCGGCGGCGAACGCGTCCTCGATCCGCACCTGCAGCAGTCGCCGGGTCTCGGGATTAACCGTGGTATCCCAGAGCTGCTCGGGGTTCATCTCGCCCAGGCCCTTGAAGCGCTGGATCTGGCGGCCCTTCTTGGCTTCCTCCAGCAGCCAGGCGTGGGCCTGGGCAAAGCTGGTCACCGGCTGGGTGCGGTTGCCGCGCACGATCATGGCACCGCCGCGGATCAGGCCGTGCAGCAATTCGGCGGCCTCGCGCACCGGCTTGAGTTCGCCACTTTCCAGCACCGCCAGCGGCAGCACCTGGCGCTGCTCCATGCCCATGTGGCGGCGCACGATCAGCAGCGCCGCCGGCCGGCCGGCCTCGTCGGTCTGCAGGTCGAGCACATAGACGGGCTGGCCCGCGCCGCCGTGGTTGAGCCGCGCGGCCAGGGCGTCGAGCTCGTGGCGCTCGTCGATGTTCTCGGCGACCCGTTCGGCATCCAGCGGGGTGAAGTCGATCAGCGCCTCGATCAGCGCCGGGTCGTAGCGGTGCGCGTTGCGGGCGATCGCCTCCTGCGCCCGGGCGTAGACCAGCAGCAGCTTCTCCAGCGCCACGCCCTCCACCGCCGGCTCGCCCTCGGCCGGGACCAGCGACGCGTTCTCCACCGCGTTGGCGGCCAGGTAGGCGTTGAGGGCCGCGTCGTCCTTCAGGTACAGCTCGGTTTTGCCCTGCTTGATCTTGTACAGCGGCGGCAGGCCGATGTAGACGTGGCCGCGCTCGATCAGTTCCGGCATCTGCCGGTAGAAGAAGGTCAGCAGCAGGGTGCGGATGTGGGCGCCGTCCACGTCGGCGTCGGTCATGACGATGATCTTGTGGTAGCGCAGCTTGTCCGGATCGTATTCGTCCTTGCCGATACCGGTGCCCAGCGCGGTGATCAGGGTGCCGACCTCGGCGCTGGAGAGCATGCGGTCAAAGCGGGCGCGCTCGACGTTGAGGATCTTGCCGCGCAGCGGCAGCACGGCCTGGTTCTTGCGGTTGCGGCCCTGCTTGGCCGAGCCGCCGGCGGAATCGCCCTCGACGATGAACAGCTCGCTCAGCGCGGGGTCCTTCTCCTGGCAGTCGGCCAGCTTGCCGGGCAAGCCGGCGATGTCCAGCGCGCCCTTGCGGCGGGTCAGGTCGCGGGCCTTGCGCGCCGCCTCGCGGGCGCGGGCAGCGTCGACAATCTTGCCGGCGATGGCACGCGCGTCGTTCGGGTTTTCCTGGAGGAACTCCTGCAAACGCATGGAGAACGTGCCGTCAACGACGGGTCTCACGTCTGATGAGACCAGTTTTTCCTTGGTCTGGGAAGAGAAGCTGGGGTCGGGCACCTTCACCGACAGCACCGCGATCATGCCTTCGCGCATGTCATCGCCGGACAGGTTCACCTTGGCCTGCTTGGCAATGCCGTTCTGTTCGATGTAGTTGCTCAGGGTGCGGGTCAGCGCCGCCCGGAACCCCTGCAGGTGGGTGCCGCCATCCTTCTGCGGGATGTTGTTGGTGAAGCAGAACATCGTCTCCTGATAGGAATCGGTCCACTGCAGGGCCACCTCCACCACGATCCCGTTCTGCTCGCCGGACACCGCGATCACGTTCGGGTGCAGCGGAGTCTTGAGCTGGGCCAGGTGCTCGACGAAGGAGCGGATGCCGCCCTCGTACTCGAAGGTGTCGCGGCGCTCGTTGCCGCTTTCGTCGCCGCGCTCATCGACCAGGCTGATGCGCACGCCCGAGTTCAGGAACGACAGCTCGCGCAGGCGCCGGGCCAAGATGTCGTACTGGAATTCGGTATCGGAGAAGACCTCGGCCGACGGCTTGAAGCGCAGCACGGTGCCACGGCGGTTGTCGGCCGGCCCGACCTCCTTGAGCGGGTACAGCGGCTCGCCCATCGAGTATTCCTGGCGGTAGTACAGGCCGTCGCGCCAGATATCCAGCCACAGGTGTTCGGACAGGGCGTTGACCACCGATACGCCCACGCCGTGCAGGCCACCGGACACTTTGTAGCTGTTGTCGTCGAACTTACCGCCGGCATGCAGCACGGTCATGATGACCTCCGCCGCCGAAACGCCCTCTTCCTTGTGCGTGTCCACCGGGATGCCGCGGCCGTTGTCGGAGACGGACACCGAACCGTCCTGGTGGATGCTCACCACGATGTCGTCGGCGTGCCCGGCCAGGGCCTCGTCGACCGCGTTGTCTACCACCTCGAACACCATGTGGTGCAGGCCGGTGCCGTCGTGCACGTCACCGATGTACATGCCCGGGCGCTTGCGTACGGCCTCCAGGCCGCGCAGCACGGTGATTTTGCTCGAATCGTAGGACGTCTCGCCCTGTTCGGGCATTTCTGGGGTATCGGTCATTCGGTTTTCCGGGTTGCCAGTGCGCCCCCGGCCGCCACGCGTGATCGCGGGCGTCCCACTCATTGACTTATAGGGGGCTGAACCGGTTGATTATACCACCGCTGTCCGTTTCCCACGGGCGACAGGACAGGGATTCAGGCGGGCCCGACGACGCCCTGTTCCACGTGGAACACATCCACTTTCCGTTCCGCCCCCGTCGCCAGCGCCGGCGCGTCGGTCCCGGTCACGAACACTTGGGCCCCGCTCTCGCCCAGCGTCTGCAGTACACGCCTGCGGTGGCCGGCGTCCAGTTCGGAAGCAAGGTCGTCCAGGGCCACCACCGGCCAATCTCCCATCCGCCCGGCCAGGTCCTGCGCCTGGGCCAGCAGGCAGGACAGCGCCGCGAGCTTGGCCTGGCCGCGCGACAGGGCCTCGGCGCCGGGCATCGCGGCAAATTCGACCCGCCAATCAGCGCGGTGCGGGCCGGTGGTGGTGTGGCCCAGCGCGCGATCCCGGTCCCGTGCCAGGAGCAGGGCATCGGCCAGTGGCATTGCTTCGCGTCGCCACCCGGGCTGGAACCGCAGGCTGGCCGCGCCCAGCGACGGGGCGATGCGCATGGCGGTCGCCGCCAACGCCTCTTCCAGGATTTCCAGGTAGGCCTGGCGGAAGCCGGTCAGCGGCTCGCCGGCCGCGACCAGCTCCTGGTCCCAGACGTCCAGTTCTTCGCCGGGTGCGCCACTTTTGAGCAACGCATTGCGCTGACGCAGGGCGCGAGCATAGCGACGCCAGAGCGGAAGGAACTCCTGTTCCACGTGGAACAACCCCCAGTCCATGAACCTGCGCCGCGGTTCACCGCTACCGCCTACCAGCGCGTGGCTACCGGGCTCAAAGGTCACCACCGCCAGCGCCGCACACAGGTCCCCGAGCTGGGTCACGGGCTGGCCGTCCAGGCGCCCCTCCCAGCTCGGCCCGGCATGGCGCAACCCGACACGGCGGTCGCGGCCATCGCTGGCCTGGTGCCATTCCAGGTAAATCTCCAGCGCGGCTGCGCCGGTGCGCACCAGGCCGTCGCGGACCCGGCCACGGAAGCTGCGCCCGTAGGCCATCAGGTGCAGCGCCTCCAGCACGCTGGTCTTGCCGGCCCCGTTCTCGCCCACAAGCAGGTTCAGGCCGGGGCCGGGTACGAACTCCACTTCCCGCAGGCGCCGCAGGTCGCGGATCCGCATCCGGGTCACGCGCATCAGCGGCGCTCCGTTTCCGGACCCCACGGAGCAAAACGCCCGGCCGGGGCCGGGCGTTCGCGTTCCACGTGGAACCAGCCTGCGGTCACAGCCGCAGCGGCATCACCACGTGCCGGCATTTCTCGCTGCCGGCCTCGCGCACCAGCGCGGACGAGTTTGAATCACGCAGCTGGATCACCACGTCCTCGTCGCGCAGCGCGCCCAGGGCGTCCATCAGGTAATTGACGTTGAACCCGATTGCCAGGTCCTCGACCTTCGTCTGCGCCTCGATCTCTTCCTGCGCCTCCTCCTGCTCGGGATTGTGGGCGCTGATCTTGAGCTGCCCGGGCGAAACCTCCACCCGCACCCCGCGGTACTTCTCGTTGGACAGGATCGCCGCACGCTGCAGCGCCGCACGCAGTACTTCACGGTCCACCTTGACCTCGCGATCGGCGCCGATCGGGATCACCGCCTCGTAGTCCGGGAACCGGCCATCGATCAGCTTGCTGGTGAAGGTGACATCGTCGCGCTTGACCCGCAGGTGGTTGCGGTCCAGCTCCAGTTCCAGTTCGCGATCACCGCCCTCGAGCAGTCGCTGCAGCTCGGTCACGCCCTTGCGCGGCACGATGATCTGCCGCTTGCTGGCGACCTCGGCATCCAGCGGCGCTTCGCACAGGGCCAGCCGGTGGCCGTCGGTGGCCACGCAGCGCAGCCGCGAATCGCCCAGGTCGAACAGCAACCCGTTGAGGTAGTAGCGCACGTCCTGCTGGGCCATGGCGAAGGAGGTCCGCTCGATCAGCTCCTTCAGCGCCGCCTCGGGCACCTGGATCCGCTCGGTGGTCTCGACCTCGTCGATGGCGGGAAAGTCGTTGGCCGGCAGGCTGGCCAGGCTGAAGCGGCTGCGCCCGGCCTGCACGGTGACCTTGTCGCCGGACTGGGAGACCGTGACCTTGCTGCCGTCGGGCAGGGCACGGACGATCTCGAACAGCTTGCGCGCCGGGATCGTGGTCTCACCGTCCTGGGCATCGTCGACCGCGGTGCGGGCGACCATTTCCACTTCCAGGTCCGTTCCGGTCAGGGAAAGCTGCCCATCCCTCACCTGGGCCAGCAGGTTGGCCAGTACCGGCAGCGTCTGCCGCCGCTCGACGACGTTGACCACCTGGTTCAACGGCTTGAGAAAGACTTCGCGTTGCAGGCTGAAGCGCATGCCGGTCGGTTCCCCTTGGTTCAAGGCTCTGAAACTGGATAAATATCAAAAGATGGTGGTGATGGAGTCGCCGAAATCGCTTGATAAGTATCTTAAGTGTTTGGTTCTAAACGATATTTCTGAAGCTCAAACGGGTGTACAAACTGGTCTGCGGACTGCGGGCAAGTTGTGGACAACTTTTGCGGGCGGGATTCATCCCCGACTTGTCCACAGCTTGTCCGGTGCCGGTCCACAGCGCCGCCAGCCGGCCTTATTCACTCAGTTTGCGAATCAACTTGTCCCAGTCCTCGCGTAGCTTGCCGTCGGTTTCCATCAGCTTGCGGACCTGGCGGCAGGCGTGCAGCACAGTGGTGTGGTCGCGACCCGCAAACGCGTCGCCGATCTCGGGCAGGCTGTGTTCGGTCAGCTCCTTGGACAGCGCCATCGCCACCTGGCGGGGGCGGGCCAGCATCCGGGTGCGCCGCTTGGACAGCAGGTCCTTGATCTGCAGACCATAGTAGTCTGCCACGGTCTTCTGGATATTGGCGATGCTCACGCTCTGCATCTGCGCGCGCAGCAGGTCGCGCAGGGTTTCCTGGGCGAACTCGGAGGTGATGGTGCGGCCGGTGAAGTTGGCCCGGGCTGCCAGGGTGTTGAGCGCGCCCTCCAGGTCGCGCACGTTCGAACGCATCCGCTTGGCGATCAGGAACGCCACGTCCTCGGGGATCTGCGCGCCGCGCTCGTGGGCCTTGGACAGCACGATCTGGGCCCGGGTCTCGAAGTCGGGCGGGTCGATCGCCACCGACAGCCCCGAGGCCAGTCGCGACTTCAGTCGCGGCTCCAGGCCCTCGACTTCGCGCGGGAACCGGTCGCAGGTCATGATGATCTGCTGGCGGCCCTCGAACAGCGCGTTGAAGGTGTGGAAGAACTCCTCCTGGGTGCGCTCCTTGCCGGCGAAGAACTGGATGTCGTCGATCAGCAGCGCGTCGACCTGCTGGAACTGGCGCTTGAAGCCGTCCATCGCCTTGTCCTGCAGCGCCCGCATCATGGCGCTGAAGAACTGGTCCGAGCGCAGGTACAGCACCCGCACCGACGGATCGAGTTCGCGCATGCGGTTGCCGGCGGCCATCATCAGGTGGGTCTTGCCCAGGCCGGTGCTGCCGTAGAGCAGCAGCGGGTTGTGGGCGCGCTCGCCCGGGTTCTGGGCTGCATGCCAGGCGGCCGCGCGGCCAAGCTGGTTGCTGCGCCCCTCCACGAAGTTGTCGAAGGTGTAATGGCCGTCCAGGTTGCCGTGGAACGCGGGCCCGGTGGGCGGGGGCATCGCCAGCGAGGGCGGCGGCGCGGCAGCCGGCCTGGGCATCGAGCCGATCTCCAGGGAGACCTCGGCGCCGCCGCCGAAGTGGCCCAGCAGTTCGCGGATCCGCTCCAGGTAGCGCGCGCGCACTTCGTCGCGCACGAACGCATTGGGCGCGTACAGCACCATGGTGTCGTCGCGGCGCGTGGCCTGCAGCGGCTTGAGCCAGGTGTGGATGTCCTCGGCCGGCAGTTCGGCTTCGAGGCGTTCAAGGCAGCGGGGCCAGGCTTCCATTGCGGATGTACGGATGTCTTGCGCCGCGGGCGCGGTCGGGGCCTCGCACCGGGCCGGGGGCCAGGCGCAAAGGCGGAGGGGACGGAGCCGGCAGACTACCACCGCGTCCCGGGAGGCGCATCCGGGGCCATCGCCGCGGTTGACGCGCGCCTTGGCAGGGCGCTACCATCTCCGGTTCGTTGAACGCCGCGTGCCCGTATCAGGGCGCCCCCGCACAAGAGCTCCCAAGATGGCCACCAAGCGCACTTTCCAGCCCAGCAACCTCAAGCGCAAGCGCGACCACGGCTTCCGTGCCCGCATGAAGACCGTCGGCGGCCGCAAGGTCATCGCCCGTCGCCGCGCCAAGGGCCGCAGGCGCCTGTCGGCCTGAGGCCGCGCCTGCGCACGGCCGCCATGTCGCGGCCCCTGCGCCGATCCAGACATTCTCTCCGATGAGCGCCGCCTTTCCCAGGCAGGCGCGCATCCGCGCGCGCGTCGAATTCGACCGCGTCTTCGGCCACGGCCGCCGCACCGCTTCGCCGCTGATGGCCCTGCACTGGCACGACGACGGTGCGCCGCCGCGGCTGGGCCTGGCGGTGTCGCGCAAGGTCGACCGCAACGCGGTGGGCCGCAACCGGATCAAGCGCCAGCTGCGCGAGCAGTTCCGCCAGCTGCGTCCGCGTCTTCGCCCGGGTGGTTACGTGGTGGTGGCGCGTCCGCAGGCCGCCGC
This sequence comes from Luteimonas sp., assembly GCA_052090405.1. GTDB lineage: Bacteria > Pseudomonadota > Gammaproteobacteria > Xanthomonadales > Xanthomonadaceae > Luteimonas. The sequence continues at coordinate 4,978 of JBQDAV010000001.1, read as the reverse complement.
CGCGTCCGCCGTCGCCCTGCGCGAGGGCCTGCTGGCGCTGCTGCGCCGGTCCGGCGCGTTGCCCGCCCCGGCTGCGGACGGCACAATGCCCGGCGCTTGTCCCGCATCCAACCAACCCCGACCCACCACGCCGGACCCCTCCGGCGAATGAGCCTGCCTGCCCGATGAACCAGACCCGCACCCTGTTGATCTTCGCCTGGCTGATGGTGGCAATGCTGCTGTGGATGGAGTGGCGCAAGGAAGCCAACGTCGAAGCGTCGCCGGAACCGCCGGTGCCGGCCGAGCTGCGTGGAGGTGGTTCGGTTCCCGCGCCGCAGGCGGGCGAGGGTGGCCCATCGGTGCCGGCAGCGCCGAGCGTGCCGGTGGCCCCGCCCGTTGCCGGCGAGGCCCCGGCGCCCGACGCGGCGGCCCAGGCCACGGCTTCGCAGGCCGCCGATCGCGTCACCGTGGTGACCGACGTGCTGCGCCTGACCCTGGAGCGCGGCAACGTCATCGACGCGGCGTTGCTGGGCTATCCGCAGACCCGCGACGAGGACAGCCCGCCGGTCAAGCTGTTCGAGACCGATCCGGCCCGCTGGTACGCCGCCCAGAGCGGCTGGGTCAGCCAGGGCCACGCCGCCCCCACCCACGAGGCCGGCTTCGTGGCCGCCGCCGACCAGCGCGAATACCGCCTGACCGAAACCGGCGATGAAGTGGTGGTTCCGTTCATCTGGCGCGGCCCGGACGGCGTCGACATCCAGCGCACCATCACCGTGCGCCGCGGCTCCTATGCGATCGACGTGAGCGACACCGTCGTCAACGCGAGCGGCGAGCCGTGGCAGGGCTTCGTCTACCGCCAGCTCTCGCGGGTGCCGCCCCGGATCAGCCGCGGCATGACCAACCCCGAATCCTTCAGCTTCAACGGCGCCACCTGGTACAGCGCCGATGAAGGCTACAACCGGCACACCTTTGCCGACTTTGCCGATGACGGCCCGCTCAACGTGACCGCCAGCGAAAGCTGGATCGCGATCCTGCAGCATCACTTCCTGACTGCCTGGATCCCGCAGCCCGACGACCAGACCACCATCTCGATGCACGTGGACGGCCCGCGCCACCTGGTCCGCGAAGTTGGCCCGGGCCTTGCGGTCGCGCCGGGGCAGCAGTCCAGCGTCGACGCCACGCTGTGGGTCGGCCCCAAGCTGGTCGAGCAGATCAAGGCCCAGGGCGTGCGCGGCTTCGACCGCGCGGTCGACTACTCGCGTTTCTCGCTGTTCGCCTTCCTCGGCGAGTGGCTGTTCTGGCTGCTCGACAAGATCCACGACGTGGTCAAGAACTGGGGCTGGGCGATCATCGGCCTGGTGCTGGTGGTGAAGCTGGCGATGTATCCGCTGTCGGCGGCGCAGTACAAGTCGATGGCGAAGATGCGCAAGTTCCAGCCGCGCATGGCCCAGCTCAAGGAGCGCTACGGGGACGACAAGCAGAAGTTCCAGATGGCGATGATGGAGCTGTACAAGAAGGAGAAGATCAACCCGGTCGGCGGCTGCCTGCCGATCCTGTTGCAGATGCCGATCTTCTTCGCCCTGTACTGGGTGCTGCTGGAGTCGGTGGAACTGCGCCACGCGCCGTGGATGGGCTGGATCCAGGACCTGACCGCGCCCGATCCGTTCTTCATCCTGCCGATCATCAACATCGCGGTGATGTGGGCGACCCAGAAGCTCAGCCCCATGACCGGCATGGATCCGATGCAGCAGAAAATCATGCAGCTGATGCCGGTGATCTTCGGCGCGATCATGATCTTCTTCCCGGCTGGCCTGGTGCTGTACTGGGTCACCAACGGTACGCTTGGCCTGGCCCAGCAGTGGTGGTTCCTGCGCAAGTACAGCGGCGATCCGCCGAAGCCGGACAAGCCCGACGGCCCGTCCAAGCCGCCGAAGCCAGCCAAGGCCTGACCTCCCGCGCGCCGGATTGCTTGGCCGGCGCGCGCTAGCATCGGCGCCATGCACGCAGCCAGCGACAACGCCGCCGTCGACACCATCGTCGCCGTCGCCACCGCCGTGGGTGAGGGCGGGATCGGCGTGGTGCGCCTGTCCGGTCCGCGCGCGCAGCTGATCGGCGAGCAGGTCTGTGGCCGCGCCCTGCGCCCACGCCACGCCCACCGCGCACGCTTCCACGAGCCCGATGGCGCAGTGCTCGATGACGGCATCGCGCTGCTGTTTGCCGCGCCGGCCAGCTATACCGGCGAGGACGTGGTGGAGTTGCAGGCGCACGGCAGCCCGGCGGTGCTGCGACGGCTGGTCGAGGTCTGCGTAGCCTGCGGCGCCCGCCACGCCCGTGCGGGCGAGTTCAGCGAGCGGGCCTTCCTCAACGGCCGCCTGGACCTGGCGCAGGCCGAGGCGGTTGCCGACCTGATCGCCGCCGGCGACCTGCGGGCGGCGCGCGCGGCACGACGCGCGCTGGAAGGCGAGTTCTCCGGACGGGTTGAACCCATTGCCGCCGAGCTGCTGGCGCTGCGGGTGCAGGTGGAGGCGATGATCGACTTTTCCGATGAGCCGCTCGATGTCCTGGGCGGCGATCAGGTCCGGGCCCGGCTGGATGTACTGGCCGGGATGCTGGATGCACTGCTGGATGCCACCGAGCGTGGCCGACGGCTGCGCGACGGCCTGCATGCGGTGATCGTGGGGCCGCCCAACGCCGGGAAGAGTTCGCTGCTCAACACCCTGGCTGGCAGCGAGCGGGCCATCGTCACCGACATCGCCGGCACCACCCGCGACCTGTTGGCCGAAACCGTGCGGGTGGATGGGGTGGAGCTGACCCTGGTCGACACCGCCGGGCTGCGCGAGGGTGGCGATGCGATTGAGCGCGAAGGCATGCGCCGGGCGCGCGCCGAGCTCCTGCGCGCGGACCTGGCCATCGTGGTGCTCGATGGCCGCCAGCCCGAAGCCGGGCGCGCCGCGGTGGCTGGGGCCGTCGCCGGGGCGGCGCAGGTGCTGTGGCTGCACAACAAGTCCGACCTGTTGGCGCAGCCCGGGGCAGACACGCAGGATGTCCTGTGGATCTCGGCGCGGACCGGCCATGGCCTGGAGCGCGTGCACCAGCGCCTGCATGCCATCGCCGGCGGCGTGGACGCGGGCGGGGGCGAGTTCACCGCGCGTGCGCGCCACGTCCAGGCCTTGCGCGAAGCGGCCGGGGCGGTTGACCGGGCCCGGGGCCACCTGGAGCAGGAGGTACTGGAGCTTGCCGCCGAGGCGCTGCGCCAGGCCCATGACCTGCTCGGCGCAATTACCGGCCGGGTGGTGCCGGATGATCTACTGGGTCACATTTTTGCGACGTTCTGCATTGGCAAATAGCGGTGGCAGGAGCCGGATGCCGGTGCGGGGTGTTGACAAACAGGTCGCGCTGTCGCGTCCTACGCAGGCGTATGAACGCATGTATCAGGGGGAAGTACTGATGTCGGGGATTGAAACCGGGCCCTCGTGCCCACGATGGTCCAGGGTCGCGGCGGCTGTCGCGCTGGCCGCCTTGCTGGCTGCATGCGGCAGCGACGAGGCCGCGCCGGACACCGCCCAGGCGCCCGCCGGGCCCGCGTCCGAGGAGGTGCTGGAGCAGGCGCAGCAGGCCGGGGACCAGCTTGCGGCGATGAGCGTGGACGAACTGCGCGCCGCCGCCAGCCAGGCCTATGCCGAAAGCCGGCTGTACGCACCGCCTGGTGGGAATGCGTTCGAATACTACCTGGCGCTGCGAGAGCGCGTGCCCGGCGACGCCGCCGCTTCCAGCGCGCTGACCGACCTGCTGCCGATGACGGTGATCGCCACCGAGCAGAGCCGCGACCGCGAGGATTACGACGAGGCCCGCCGGCTGCAGGCGCTGATCGAGCGGGCCAGCCCGGAGCACCCGGCACTGGTGCGGCTGGTGGCGACCATCGAGGAGGCCGAACAATCCACCGCGCGCCGGGTCGAGCAGCAGCAGCTCACCGCCGAGCAGGAGGCCGAGCGCCAGGTCCAGCTTGAGGCCGAGCGGGCGCGCCAGCAGCAGGAGCAGCAGGCCGAGGCCGCCAGGCTGGCCGAAGAGGAAGCCGAGCAGGAAGAGGCCGAGCGACTGGCGGCCGAAGAGCGCGAGGCCGAGGAGCGTGAAGCCCGGCGGCTGGCAGCGGAACAACGCGCGGCCGAAGAGCGTGCGGCAGAGGAACGCCGTGCCGCCAGTGCCGCGGCGGCGGCCGCGCCTCCCGAACTGCGACCAATCAGCACCCCGGCGCCGCGCTACCCGCCCGACGCCCTGCGGTCCGGACAGGCGGGCGAGGTGCTGGTGGAGTTCACCGTCAATCCGGACGGTTCGGTCAGCAATGCGCGGGTGGTGCGCGCCGATCCGCCGCGGGTGTTCGACCGCGAGGCCGTGTCGGCGGTGCGTCGCTGGCGCTTTGAGCCTGCGGCCGAAGCCACCACCACCCGGCGCTTGATCGGGTTCAGCCCCGGCGACTGACCGCGCCGGACAGAGGGATCAGGAAATGCCCGGCCAGCGCCGGGCGTTTCCTTTTGCGCTGCGGGCGCGACAGTCAGGCCGAGACTGCGAGCTTCTCGCTCAGGTACAGCCGCGAAGCCACGATCCAAAGCAGCAGGGCGGTACCCAGGCCGGCGCCCACGTAGACCGCCCATTCGGCCCCGCCGATCATGTCGCCACGGACCAGCTTCATGATCATCTGGTTCTGGGCCAGGAACGGCACCGCGAACTGCCACAGCTCGTCCCTGACCGGGTTCACCCAGAGCAGCAGCGTCGGCACCATCGGCAGCAGCATCAGTACGCTCATGTAGCCCTGCGCTTCCTTCATCGACTTGACCGTCGCCGAGATCAGCGTCAACAGCGTGGTCCCGATCATCACCATTGGCAGCAACACCAGCAGCAGCATCGCCATCATCGGGACCGACATGTTGATCAGCTGCATCGCCCCGGGTGCCACGTTGAGGCTGAGCTTGAACGCCGTCAGCATCAGCAACAGGCTCAGGAC